>MTMY01000032.1 GCA_002010215.1 Archaeoglobus sp. JdFR-37 | reverse complement strand
ATATCCGCCAACTTGAACTGTATCGCCTGATGTTCTGCAAGCGGCTTTCCAAATGCCTTTCGCTGCTTCGCATATTCCAGAGCTCTTTCGTATGCTCCAATTGCTATGCCGAGGTGGAGTGCTCCAATCTTTATCCTACTCTCGTTGAAGAACTGCATGAGCTGGTAGAAACCTTTATTTTCCTCACCTATAAGGTTCTCCGCCGGCACTCTCACGTTTTTCAGGACGACTTCGCTGGTATCGTGGCAGTGCATCCCCATTTTCTCGATGGGCTTAGCCTCATAACCTTCTCTATTCTGCTCAACCACAAAGGCTGAGATGCCTCTATGGGGCGGCTCAACATCGGCAGTTTTTGCGAGTACAACAGTGTATACTCCCACACCGCCGTTGGTGATGAAGGTCTTGGTGCCGTTTATAACCCACTCATCGCCATCTTTCACGGCTTTCGTCCGCATAGCTGCGACATCTGATCCACAGTCCGGTTCAGTGATGGCTATAGCCGATGGACCGTCACCTTTCGGAACTCTCGCCATATACTTCTCCTTCAGTTCCTCGCTGCCGAAGCGGAGGATCATCGGGACTCCAAGCACTGCCAAGTCTATAGCGCTGCCAATGGCACTATCGGCCCTAGTAAACTCCATGCTTATAATTGCCTCTGCAAGACAGTCCATCCCTGCCCCGTTGTACTCCTCAGGGATGCTTGCACCTATGAAACCGAGTTTGGCGGCTTTTTTGTAGATCTCCATGGGATACTCCTTCCTCTCATCGTACTCCTTTCCGTAGGGCATTATCTCCTTCTCGGCGAATTCCCTAACAGCATCTTGGAGCATTCTGTGCTCCTCACCCAGGCTGAACTCCATAGTGACCTCCTCCATCTCCTTCCATCTACTTCATTTACTTAAAATAAGATGATAGATTTAGTATAGCCTGAATACAACGGCATCTCCCTGCCCGAGACCTGCGCAGAGGGTGGTTACGCCGTATTCACTCTTTCTTCTCAACATTTCGTGCATAAGCGTTACAACCAGCCTTGCGCCTGTTGCGCCTATGGGGTGGCCGAGGGCAACAGCTCCTCCGTTCACATTCACCCTGTCAAGGTCTATGTCGAGGAGTTTTGAGCTTATCAAAGTTACAGCGGCAAAAGCCTCATTTATCTCCCATACGTCAATCTCGTCTTTGCTGAGTTCAGCTTTCTTCAGGGCAGTTTCGGCGGCATAGGCTGGTACAGTTGCTATGTACTTCGGATCTCTTGAAGCCTGGCCGTGGGTGATAACCTCCAGCTTTGGCTCAACTCCCAGCTCCTTTGCCTTATCCTCACTCATAAGGACAACCGCCGCAGCCCCATCACTGGTATTTGGAGCGTTTGCAGCAGTAATCTTCCCATCTTTCCTGAAAACCGGCGAAAGGCTCTTTATCTTCTCCAGCGTTGTGTCACGCCTCGGACATTCGTCAGTATCCACAACTACGCTCCCCTTCTTCTGTTTTATCTCCACCGGCAGGATTTCTTCAGCAAATTTGCCCTCATCAATTGCCTTTACTGCCTTCATGTGGCTCTGATAGCTCCACTCATCCATCTCATCTCTGCTGACTCCAAATTCGTCAGCCACATCCTCGGTGTTCTCTGCCATGTGCTGGTTGTAAACCGGGTCCCAGAGCCCGTCATGAACCATCAGGTCAACAAGCTCGGCATTGAACATCCTGTAGCCCCATCTTGCTTTAAGCAGAGCATAAGGAGCGTTGCTCATACTCTCCATTCCGCCTGCAACCACCACCTCAGCCTCGCCCATTTGGATCATGAGGTGAGCGAGAGCCACAGCCTTCAGGCCGGAGGTGCAGACCTTGTTAATCTGATAGGCCGGGACGGTATTGGGCAGGCCAGCCTTCAAAGCCGCATGCCTCGCAGTATTCTGACCGCATCCAGCCGTCACAACATGTCCCATTATTACCTCATCCACATCCTCCGGCTTTATATCCGCTCTCGCAATTGCCTCTCGTATCACCAATGCTCCAAGTTCAACAGGAGAAAGGTCTTTGAGTGATCCTCCGAATTTTCCGATTGGTGTGCGAGTTCCGCTAACTACAACGGTCTTTACCATAAGGCAACACCTCAAGGGAGTCTGATGAGATTAATAAATACCTTTCGAACTTTTCATAAAAATCCCTATTAATAATTATAATTTTTACAGCTTAAAAGTCTTTAGAGTGCTCTAAAAAGGAAGGTATTTAATTTACTGCTGGAAATCAAACCCTATGCTTGATGGAATGAGGGTAATTGAGATGGCTTACTTCTATCCTGGCCCTTACTGCACCCAGATGCTTGCAGAACTCGGAGCAGAGGTAATCAAAATCGAACCGCCTACCGGTGACCCCATCAGGTACAGAAGAGAGATATTTGCTGCGCTGAACAGGAATAAGAGAAGCTTGGTTCTGAATTTGAAGGAAGAGAAGGGGAGGAAAAAGTTTCTGGAGCTTGTGGCTGATAGCGATGTTGTTGTTGAGGGCTTTCGCCCCGGTGTGGCTGCGAAACTCGGTGTGGATTACGAAGCTGCCAGAGAAGTCAACCCCTCAATCATATATTGTTCGATTTCTGGTATGGGTCAGAACCCAAGGATAAACGCTCCAGTACACGATATCAACGTTATCAGCATGGCAGGGATTTGCGAGATAGCGGGAGCAAAGCTTGGTAAGCCGTACGATCCGAACGTCCAGATATCAGACTTCTCTTCTGCTGTATTTGCCACCATAGCGATCCTGTCTGCTTACGTGCGAAAGCTGAAAACAGGAGAGGGCTGCTACATTGATATAAGCATGCTTGGCACGGTTCTTGCAGCCATTCCAATCCACTCCTCCAGACTGCTGAACGGAATGGAGATTGCAGAAGACTTCGTTTCGAATCCCGGGTATGAGATATACAGAGCGAAGGATGGTTACATTACTTTTGGCATCCTTAACGAGCCCCATTTCTGGAAGAGGCTGTGTGAAGCCCTTGGTCTGGATTATGGAGACATAACATTTGAGGAGAGGGTGGAGAGACAGGAGGAGATAAGGAGAGCAATTGCCGAGAAAGTTGGGGAGATGGAGGCAAAGGAGCTTGAAAAGCTTTTAGGCGATAAAGTCCCCTTCGGAATTGTCAGCAGCCTTGAAAACGTCCGGCATTTGGTGGATGAAGAAATCTTTGGCACTGCAGAATTCGATAGAAGTTATACTATTGTGGGCTTTCCAGCCATCTTCAACAATTTCAGGCCGAGAAGAAGCGGAAAAGTTCCCAAGCTTGGTGAGGGGTGAATAATGGATATCGTGGTCGGTGGTGGAAAATACGGCCTGGAAGCTGTAGAGTACCTTATGAAGCATCAACGTGACTTTGTTGTGGTTGATGTTGATGAGGATTGTATGGTTCAGCAGAAGTACGGTTTTGGGGTTATTGATGCTGGTATTAAACCTGCAAAGGGAAGATTGTTTGTCAGGGGTGGGATTGGAGAGGTGCTGAAGCTGGTGGAGGAGCTGAAACCCGAATACGTTTTCCCCACCGCTCCCATCCACATCGCTGCTGCACTACTAACTGAAAAATACGGATTTGAGCCTTGGAATGAAGGTGTTGACTGCATTTTGCCGGGATTGCCAGCGAAGATCGTTGTTTCTGTGACCAGGGGCAGCATAATTGTCAGCTACAACAGAGACGGGGATTGTTTGCCGAAGTGTAGGGCTCCTGACGTCTGTCCAGTCACAGGAGCGAAAAAGCCAGCCCCGATGTACGAATTACTCCGTTTCGCGGCACCTGATGGATTCATAATTCAGAGTCACTATCTGGAACCGGGGCTTGGAGCGTTGAAGGGCGAAGATGTTCTGAATCTTCTCATATGGGCCTCAGAGAGGCAAGAGGCTGTGGTAGGGACAGCATGCAGGTGTCATGGCGTTGTAACGGCTCTTAAAAGGTAAATTTTCTCTACAGGGATTTTTGAAAGCTTTTTAATTCACCTTTTTTAAATTTAGAAGGTATGGCTGCAAGGTCTGTGAGGATAATTAAATTTGGAACGTTAACCTTAGAGGCATTTGAGGAAGCTGATTTTAAAGCTGTGGCCTTGAAAGAATTATGTGGTGTTGGTGGCGGCTCAACTGTCACCTACATCGAATCTGACGCCAGAATAATTGTGGACACCGGCTTCGACTTCGAATTCAACCTGAGCAACGAGAATAGGGAATGGAACACGAAAAATTTGCTTCATAATCTCGCAATTCTGGGGCTTAAGCCATCAGATATTGACATTGTTTTCATAACCCACTGGCATAGGGATCATTTCGGAAACTTGGGAATGTTCCGCGAGAGCGAGATTGTAACGGCAAAGGCTGCTGTGGAGAAATATGGGTTTAATTCTATAGGTGTTAAGGATGGGGACAGGATTGCCGATGGTGTAAGGACTGTTTCTACTCCGGGACATACCGCAGACCACATGTCCTTGGTTGTTAAAACTGAAAGACTGAGATATTCAAATTCAAACAGATCTGGCGGAAGAATCATCGGCATTGGTGAAATGAAAATCGCAATTGCCGGAGATGCTGTGGTTTCGCCCAGCTACTATTTGGCGGGGAAGATTTGGAGGTACAATGCAGATTTCTATTCTGAAGATGAAGCCATGAAAAGCGTTGAAAAGCTGAAAAATCTGGCGGACTACATAATACCCGGACACGGATGCATGTTTAGACCTTGATTTTGGGTCTTTCTCACTCGCTAACGGGAGGCTTTTATAAGACGTTCCAAGAAAGCCATCCACCGAAATCAAAAAGCATCCTTAAGCTTTTCTACTTCAAAAGTCACCTCCTCCAGAATCTCCTGCTCTATCACCTTCACCAGCCTCTCCCTGCCATCCTTCTCCAGTATTTTCATGAATCTTGTGAAGTCCAGAACTATACTTTTTGCTCTCTCAGGCTCGTTTACTGCGAGAACCATTCCGAGAAGCCTGCTAAGAGTCAGCACCGCAAAGCAAAGCTTCTCCCCTTTGTACAGCTTGATGAGCTCCTTTATTACCTCATCATCTCCTAATTTTCTGGATAAAATCTCTGTAACAGTGGCCATTATCTCCGCAGCCTCTCTTGCTGTCAGGTTAAGCTGTCTGTAGAGCGGTTGCATTTCCATCACCTGTCAGGGTTAGGTTAGTCGATTCTGTCAATGATTTGGTCAACTGTGCACTCCTCCGGACTCTTATCACTTCTCAACCTTCTGAAAACCGGTGCCCTGAGCTTCCCATCCTTTGTGGTCTCCAGATACTCCACCTCGCAGACGTAAACCGGTTTGACCCAGTGAACTTTCCGCTTGAACTCAGTATCGAAGTAGGGTTGATCAACTTCGATTTCCTTCAACTTTTCTCCAAATTGTCTTACAAATTCTGAATCGAAGCCAGTGCCCACCTGACCCACGTGGACAAGAGTATTGCCATCATACAGTGCCAGAATCAGGGAGCCGAAGTAACCAGTCCGCCACCCTTCACCTTCGAGGTAGCCAGCAATCACGCAGTCGACAGTGTCGCTCTTCTTTATCTTAAGCCAATCTTCACTCCTCCTACCGGGTTGATACACTGAGCCAAGCTTTTTTGCCATAATTCCTTCCATTCCGAGGGCGACAACCTTCTCATAAAACTCGCCCCCCTTGCTTTTAATCCATTCAACTTTCAGAACGTGTGGAGTTTCGGAGATGACTTCTTCCAGCGCCTCTTTTCTCTCTTTCAGCGCTCTGTCCATAATCCAACCATCTCCATTAATATAAAGGATATCAAAAACCATGTAAGTTGCAGGATACAGTTTCGAAAGTAGCGAAATTTTTGTTCTTGACTCCACATGCTCCCGCTTCTGGAGCAAGCTAAAATCTGGCTTGCCACCTTTCAGAACAACTATCTCCCCATCCACCACTACACTTTTGCCGAAAGCTGATGGCAAATCTATTTCAGGGTATCTGTAGGAGATCTCCATTAATCTCCGATTCTGCATCCTTATTTGATTTCTCTCAACGTCAATGAAGGAAATGCATCTTGTCCCATCAAATTTAAGTTCGTAAATGAAGTTGGGTGAGCTGAAAGGCTTTGAAGGTCTGGCCAGCATTGGCTGGATAACTCTGTCAAACCAGCTCATTTTTACTTTTCCCCTTTCCTTTTACCTATTTACTTCTTTACTCTTCC
This sequence comes from Archaeoglobus sp. JdFR-37, assembly GCA_002010215.1. Taxonomy (GTDB): domain Archaea; phylum Halobacteriota; class Archaeoglobi; order Archaeoglobales; family Archaeoglobaceae; genus JdFR-37. The sequence continues at coordinate 111,971 of MTMY01000032.1, read as the reverse complement.
CTACTCTTTCACTCCTGCTTCACGGATTCAAGACTTGCCTTAAGTGCATCAAGCAACGATTTTGCAGCTTCAACCTCTTCAACAACCTTAACTTCTCTCCCGGCAAGTTTAGCTTCGATTAGCTGCATCAGTGCCTCTTTGTACTCATCTCTGTAATCCTCAAGCCTCAAGGGCCTTTTCATGGCTAGGACAAGTTGCTTTGCCAGTTCAAGCTCCTGCTCAGTAAATTCTGCTTTTGCACCCCACCCCGGAATTTCTGCAGGGCTCCTCACCTCATCCACATAGTAAAGCTGTGCCAGAGCCATGCCACCGTTGAAAGGCCGAATTGCTACCAGATATTCCTTCCCTCGCATACCTATCTTTCCCATCCCCACGCTATTGGTCTCTTCCATGGCTTTAGTCAGCAAAGAGTAGGCCTTTTCTCCGCCCTTGTCTGGGGCCACGTAGTAGAAACTCCCGTAATAAATTATGTTCAGCTCAGAAGGGTCGAAAAACTGGTGGATGCCGATGGCCTTGGCGCTTTTCAGAGGAATCTTCTCGAAGTCTTCTTCTGTAAGTATTACGTACTCATTCTTTGAGATTTCATAACCCTTCACAATTTCATCTCTGCCCACTTCCTTTCCACACTTCTCGCATACTCTCCTCAGCCTTATTCGCCCCCCATCTGAGGCGTGAAGCATGTGGAAGCTGATCTCCCTTGTGATCCTTGCATTGTACAGCTTGATGGGTATGGATACTAGGCCAAAGGTAATGCTGCCCTTCCAAGTAGCTCTCATAATAGATAGTTTATCTTTTCAAAGATAAATTTGGTGCCAGCTGTAACATTCTGGGTTAATCCCTTCAACCTGCAGTTACATCCCGAATATCGATACAGCTTTTAATGATAACTCAGCACAAATCATCATGCTTCTATTCGGGCCAGCCGGTGTTCCCCATGCATCGAAAGATCGCAGTACTGCGGGAGGAGTTAAAACAGTTGCAGAACTCGGCCTAGATGCCATGGAGGTTCAGTTTGTAAGGGGCGTCAAGATGGGAAGAAAAAAGGCTGAAGAGGTAAGGGAGGTTGCGGAGGAGTTCAACGTAGCTTTAAGCGTCCATGCGCCTTATTATATCAACCTGAATGCAGAGAACCAAGAGAAGTTTCAGCAGAGCGTAAAGAGGTTAGTTGATTCAGCTCTTGTGGGCAGCATATTCGGGGCCAGAAACATAGTTTTCCATCCCGGTTACTATCTGAGAAGCTCAAAGGAGAGGGCGTATCAGAATATCAAGAAGGGTGTGGAGGTGGCCCTTAATAAAATAAGCCAGAATGGTGTTGACGTCATTCTCAGGCCCGAAACCACAGGCAAACCGACTCAGTTCGGTGAGCTGGATGAGTTGCTGAGGCTTTCAGAAGAGCTTGAAAATGTAATGCCTTGCATCGATTTCAGCCACATCCATGCCAGATACCGGAGATACAACAGCTATGATGAGTTCTGGGAGATTTTGAGCCATGTTGAGGAGAGGCTTGGCAGAGAAGCTATTAAGTATATGCATATTCACGTCAGCGGGATAGAATATGGTCTGAAAGGGGAGAAAAACCACCTGAATCTGGAAGAATCAGATTTGAAGTATGTGGAGCTTCTGAAAGTTCTAAAAGAGTTTGGTGTGGAAGGAATGCTTATATGTGAGAGCCCCAATTTGGAAGAGGATGCATTACTGCTCAAAAGGACATATGCTGAGGTTTAGTCAGAAAGTGATAAAGCAAATCGATCTTCAGGTCTTCTCTTCTATTTTGAGCTCGAAGGATTCAACTACCTCATTGAGCTTCTCAAACCATTCTTCTAGCTCCTTTTTCAGTTTGGCTTTCAGCTCTTCCAAGGGTACCGGAACGTAGAGATACTTGTAGCCGCCGTGCTTCAAAATCCGATATTCTCTCTTTACAAGACCCTTCTCCATGAGGGTCTGGAGACTCCTGTAAACTCCGCTTCTATCCTTTCCTATATGCTCTGCCAGCTCGTCAACGCCTATGTTGGGGTGCATGTGCAAGGCTAAGTAAACTTCTATTTCGGATGGGGTGAGGCGGAGGACGCACTTCAGTATGTGCTGAAAGGTCGGCTCCATTTCCTCAAATAATTCTTTAAGGGCTTCATCCATTTTTGATCCCTCAGATTTCCACTATGACAACTGCATTGCCAACTTCGAGAATCTCTACTCCCTTCTCACCTATAACCTTTTCCATTTGAACATCGAACCATTCTGCTTTTAGCTCGAAGCCATCCACCGTTATGCTGCCCTCACTCACTAACCTGAGCTTCTCCTCATCACTGAGCTCCTGAGCCATTTTCACAATCTCCTTTGTTTTATCTCTGAATAGCGGTCCCAGCACTCCGAACTTTGGCTTCAGAGCCTTAACTCTAGTCTCTATCTTTGGCATGGAGTCAAGTAGTTCAACAGGAGCATTTACAGCTCCGGCAATATCTCTAACGTCGATGGGTGAGGAATAAACCATTACTTTCTTCATGGGAGCGTTTAAGGCCAGTCCTCTATCATGCTTCAGCCTTCTTATTGCAGCAACTATCTCCTTGATGAGTTCACCTTTCCTCTCCCATTCATCGTCTATGAACCTCTCATCAGCCTCAGGATAGCTCTGCAGGTGAACGCTCCCTTCTCCTCTGAACATATTCCAGCACTCTTCAGCTAGGAAAGGTGTGAAGGGTGCCAGCATCTTTATCAGAGCATCCATGGTCTTGTAGAGGACGTACTTTGCTCCCCTCTTCTCATCTTCTCCACCAGAGTAAAGCCTGTTTTTGACAATCTCCAGATAGTTGTCAGCATACTCGTACCAAGCAAAGCCCCTGATTGCTTTCAGGGCCTCGCTGAATCGATATTCGTCCATGTATTCGTTTACGTCTTTAATCAGCCTGTTTAGCTTTGAAAGAATCCATCTGTCGACATCTCTGAGGTACTCAATGTCATTATCTGAAGGCTCGTATCCCTCAACATGGGGCATGGTGAACCTTAAAATGCTCCAGAACTTCTGCTGGAACCTGCTTGCCGCAACTATTTCCTTCCAAGTGAACATCACATCGCTTCCAACGACACCTCCAATAGCTGCCCACTGCCTCAAAGCATCTGCGCCGTACTTCTCAATAACCTCGTCGGGTGAGATTATGTTTCCGAGGCTCTTGCTCATCTTTCTGCCATCTTCTCCCAGAACCATCCCGTTTATCACGATCTCATGCCATGGTATCTCGTCAACTAAAGCAATGCTCCTAAGAATGGTGTAAAAGGCCCATGTGCGTATGATATCGTGGCCCTGGGGGCGGAGATTTGTGGGATACTCCTTTAGCCCGTCAGGCCAGCCCACTACGGCGAGAGAGGTTATGCTGGAGTCCATCCAGGTGTCCAGCACGTCATCCTCTCCCCTGAAGTTCCTACTGCCGCATTTAGGACAGGGTTCTGGTGGCTCATCTTTGGTGGGATCAACAGGGAGCCACTCCTCCTTTGCCACAACAACCTCTCCGCAGTCGTTACAGTACCAGACAGGGATTGGAGTTGCGAAAACGCGCTGCCTGCTTATGACCCAGTCCCATTCCATGCTCTCGACCCAGCCTTCAAGGCGGGAAAGCATGTGCTCTGGAATCCACTTTATTTTTCTTGCAGCCTCCATTATCCTGTCCTTCTCTATTTTCACGAACCACTGCTCTTCTGGAACGATCTCAACAGGCGTTTTGCATCTCCAGCAAAGGCCAACATTGTGCTGCACATCTTCCTGCTTGATGAGCTTTCCTTCTGCTTTCAGGTCTTCCAGAATCTTCTCTCTGGCTTCTGGGATGGTGAGCCCTGCGTATTTCCCAGCTCTTTCGTTCAATTTGCCGTCCCTTGTCAGAGTATCTCTGAGTTCAAGATCGTGCTTCTTCCACCACTTCACATCCTGCCTGTCGCCAAAGGTACAGATCATCACCATTCCCGTGCCGTATTCCGGATCAACCTCTTCGTCAGGAATTATTCTTACCTCGTGATTCGTTCCGGGAACTCTCACAATCCTGCCGATGGAGTCTTTATACCTCTCGTCCTCCGGATGTACGGCGATGGCAACGCATGCCGGAATCAGCTCAGGGCGAGTGGTGGCGATTATGACACCTTCATCGAACTCGATATAGTTCAGCTTGGTTTTTCCGGTCTTGTACTCTATCTCGGCCAGAGCTATAGTGGTTTCACAGCGTGGGCAATGGATGACAGGGTGGTAATCACGGTAGATCAAACCCTTTCTGTACATTCTGACAAAGCTGATCTGGGTTTTGCGGAAGTATTCGGGATACATGGTGATGTATTCCTTGCTCCAGTCTATGCTGAAGGCCATTCTCTTCATGACGGAACGCATCTTCTCTATGTTCTCTTCAGTGAAGGCTACGCAGAGCTTTCTGAATTCCTCCCTGCTGACATCGCTCTTCTTTATGCCGTGAATCTCCTCAACCTTCACTTCCGTCGGAAGGCCGTGGCAGTCCCAACCCTGGGGGAACATGACTTCATAGCCCTTCATTCGCTTGTATCTGGCGATGAAATCAATATAGCACCAGTTCAGGGTGTTGCCGATGTGGAATGATCCCGTGGGATAGGGAGGAGGAGTATCGATTATGAAATGAGGCTTCTTTGAATCCCAGTCAAAATAGTACATCTCATCTCTCCACTTTCCAACCCACTTTTCCTCGATTTCTGTTGCCCTATATTCCTTTTCGATCATGGTCATCACCTCTGTTCAGACAACTCTGTTTCTCAAAACACCAATGCCTTCAATTTCCACCTCAACCACATCTCCTTTGCTGAGGGGGCCGACGCCTGAAGGTGTGCCTGTTGCTATGACATCTCCTTCTCTAAGAGTCATGATTCCGGATATGAATTCAATGAGGCGTGGAACATCGAATATGAGGTTAGATGTATTTGAAGATTGCTTTATAGCTCCATTAACTCTGGTTTCAATTTTCAGGTTTGAGGCATCATCTATACATGCAACATAGGGACCAATAGGCGCGAAGGTGTCAAAGGATTTACTTCTGGTCCACTGCCTATCCTTACGCTGGAGGTCTCTCGCAGTCACATCGTTGAAGCAGGTGAAGCCCAGAACGTAGCTGAGAGCCTCGCTTCGAGAAACGCTTCTGCATTTCTTGGCGATTACAACGGCAAGCTCACCTTCATAATCCACCCTTCCGCAATCCGGCAGCTCTATGGCTTCACCGTCACCTATAACAGCGGATGGAGGTTTCAGGAATAAGACAGGCTCATCTGGTAGCTCCATTCCAAATTCTTCAGCATGATCTCTGTAATTCAGGCCCACGCATACGATCTTGGTGGGCTCTACAGGAGGAAGAAACTTGACATTGGAAGTTGAAAAAGTCATGCCATCTATAAGAATTTGCCCTTCTTTAACCTCAAAAAAGCCCTCGTATATTTCACCTCTTGCCACGAACCTTCCATAAGCAATCATTGAAGGTGGGATAGCCCATCAAAATATATTGCTTTCTGTTGTACGGCCAATGGGTTTTAAATTTTCCAACCATACTAATACAAAGTTACTATTTCCGATTATGTTTTGATTTACCCACCTTCCCTACCGCCCCCCAGAACACTCAATCAAGACTTTTAAAAAGTCTAGTATACCACAACCCTTAAATAACAAAATTTAAGAAGAGGTAATTGCTGCCAGGGTGGCAGAGGGGCTATGCGGGGGACTGCAGATCCCCTGACCCCGGTTCAAATCCGGGCCCTGGCTCTATTATTGTTTGAATTTAATTTTGAATCCAATAACTTTCACTTCACATTCTTATACTTATGTTCTTGATTGCCTTTTCAATTTTAATACGCTGAGGGATTATTATACTCTATATCAACCACCTCAATTTTATCATAACAAAAATCCCCAGTATCCAGTTTCCAGATAATATTGACCTTGCTCGGGACAATAACGCCATTAAACATTTTGTACTCTAAAATCTGCCCCTCCCAATCCTCAAGAATGAACTCGCCATCTACTTCTCTGTATCGTTTCGCAGTAATGCTCATCACTTCTCCTTTTTCGTTAAAATGGAAGGTAGCTGAAGCTGAAACCCCCTGATAACTTATGGTTGCTTTAGCTGACTCATCATCAATAGCCTCCCATTTGATGTAGTCATTTAGAAATGCCGAAGGGAACCATATGCACTCAGCCAGAAACCTCATAATCTCTCCATGATCGACTTCGTAACCCTTCGCGTCAACAACTTTGATGAATCCAAGCAGTTTTACTACTAGACTCCCTTTCCCGTCAATAAATTCGTCTTTTGCGTAGATTGACAGAAATGGGGCAAATTTTACCTTTGCTGCCCAGATGAACTCAGCAGAATCCACATTGAAGTATTGCTCCGCTTCTATTAGCATCCATTTCTGATCTTCTTTCATCCGAAAATATCCACCCTGTTTTAACCTGACAGTTTTAATCTTTTCCTTGCCTATGATCTGGGTGTATTTCAAATACCTCTGAACGGGTTCTGGTAAGCCTCCTATATCTGCTTCAGTAATTACTTCTGGCGCTGCTCCTGTTTCTCCGCTCTCTTCAATCTTTTTACTCTTTTTAAAAAGTTCCTCTACTTCGTTTTTTACCTCTCTGTTAAATGTGATGTTGCCGATGGTGATAGAAAGTGCTGCTAAAATGACGACTACCCCCAAAATAATCAGTACAATTTTTACCATTTTGTCCACCCTTCAAATCCAGTATATAATTACTTCGTAATAGCGGGCGGATTGACATAACGTTTCACGAATAAAAGAGCCGTTAGCAGGTCTTTAAGGACGGATTGCTTTCTTGGCACGGGCCATTTCGACTACAGATTCGATAAACGATGTCTTAGCAGCGGTGTAAGCGTCACGATCCGAACCAAACTTGGCGGCTAATTCCTTTTTCAATTGGCAATATTGCTGAGCTATCTCAGGATGGGTGCGTAAGAAATCCCGAAACAGAATGTGCCGCTCCCAGAAATCACTCGTCCGCTCAACAATGTGTAAATGAATGTGTGCTTTCGGAGGTACTTTTACAGGATTCTTGCGGAAAAAGCGTCTCTCCGGGATTGAAACTTCGTATTCGGGAACATATTCATAGCCGATGCTTTGGAGTGGTTCGATACATTCGTCGGCATCGGAAAGATGACGGACAGCAACCATGATATCAATAATTGGCTTCGCTCCCAAACCGGGGACGGCTGTACTTCCGATGTGCTCGATCGCCACCACTTTATCACCAATTACGCTGAGAATCATAATCTTCTCTTCTTCATACAAGATTGGCCATTGAGGATTGTAATCTACGATTATGATTGGGCCTTTCATGTTGTTCCCTCCTTAAATGATTTAGGATAATTTTCTGCGGGTGTGGGAACTTTCACGCAGCGAGAGGTGATCTGAGTGATATCGAACCTCTCTTACTAAAAATATTGTGCAATCCTATTGTGCGATCCGCCCACGTTCCACCCACACAAGAACCCATAAATTGAAGATGAGCGAGGCATGACGATTAACGAGTACAAGTCAAGAAAATCACGTATTAATGACTAAAGAATCATAATAATCCCACCAGAAGTATGAGCTACTATTGACCACCATATTGTATTTGTTTTCTTTGTTAAATAGCTCAAGTATAACCCAAACAGCCCTGCTCCAACCATCAAACCTATCAAATTAGTATTAGGTGAAACTGATCCTGGTGCGTAGTGCCAAATCGCAAACAAAAAACTGGGCCATATCATTCTATAAAAGACGTTATCGGGAAACATTTTCAGATACACACCTCGCCACAGAACTTCTTCGAAAAAGCCATTACCGAATGTTGTTGATAGCAATAAAAGCGACGCCCAGATGCTCGCTCCCTCATACCCTACCCCCAGTATGGATTTACCTGTTAAAGCTATTAGAAGAGGCAAAATTACAAGCAAAAGCACTTTTTTATCTAGCTTTTGAGGTCGGATTAGATTTTGTATGCTCCTCCATCCAATGACCCAGAGAGGAAAAGCTATACCCCAGATCACCCAGTATATCAGTAATCCAAGATGCCAGCCTGTTTGCTCCCCAAAGGTTATTGCGGCCAGTTGAAAAACAGGATACATGAAAATAACAAGTATAATGGGGGCAACGATGGCAATTTTCTGTTTTTTACCTGTATTCATGGTTGGTTTATTTTCTTTTTAGTTATAACATTTGGTGGGTTTTTCTTCTCTCAGTTGTGTATGATGCTGGTGAGCGCTATTTGCCTTCTACTTTGCCTTACCACTCCTTTCTTTGACTTAAAGCAGCTTAATGCAACTGGGGCATTAAGCCAATCTGTTCGCCGAAGAACAGGTAGGCTAGGATAGCTAAGTTAACCAGCACACCAAATTGGGAATCAGGCCAACCCAAGATGCAAATCACCAGTTCGTGGTGCCTTGGAGATTAGCTGAGGTGGAAGGCTTCGCCTACAAGACCACATTGCTCTCTGGAAATTTGGATATGGGTGATGCAGGCATTCGAATGGTTGGGTTGCTCTGGCTTCTTGCCGCCGTTGGCTTCGTGGTTGCAGGAGTCGCAATCTTCTCCTTACAACCGTGGTGGCAAATGCTAACGCTATTGGTTACGCTGCTCTCTACCCAGCAAGTGCACTAAGCCGTGTACGATCAATGCAATCGCCACGATGATGTGTATCATTCATGTTTCTCTCTTTTTTTAGTCAAATTCTGTCATCTACCTTCATTTTGTAGTAGTAATTCCGAATCTCCCCATAAAAGAAGGTAAGGAAAAAGTAAGAATTAAAAATAAATCAAAATCAGCCGAAGAGGGCACCAAGCCCTTCGATGGCCTCCTCTTCAGCCTTCTCTTCTTCCTCTTCTTCCTTCTTCTCTTCCTCTTTAGCCTCTGCCTCAGCCGGAGCTGCTGGAGCTGCAGCAGCTGGTGCAGCGGCGACTGCTGGAGCAAATGCAGCCTTGCTTATTGCTTCTTCGATATCAATACCTTCAAGAGCAGCCACAAGAGCCTTGACTCTTGCCTCGTTAACCTCAACTCCAGCAGCCTCCAGCACAGTTTTAACATTCTCTTCTGAAATTTCCTTTCCTGCTGAGTGCAGGAGCAGTGCAGCGTACACGTATTCCATATCTATTACCTCCTTTTACCTTTTAACGTCATCCAAATAATGCACCTAAACCTTCAATAGCTTCTTCCTCACGCTTCTCCTCTTCTTCTTCCTCTTCCTTCTCTTCCTCTTTCTCCTCCTCTTCTTCAACAGTTACAGGAGGAGCCTGAGCCTGAATTCCTGAGAGCCTCTCTTTGACATCTTCATCAAGGGCTTCATTTGGCAGCAGTGATGCAATGCTTAGCATTTCTGTGTATGCTTTGGCGATTATATCTTCTATCACATTTTCCTCGAATATCACAGCATTCACTGCAAGGTTCTTTGCATCCATGAATGCCTTCATCAGGAGAATCTCTGCAGTCTCTTCAGTCATGTAGGCAGCGTTTACGGCGAGGTTCAGAGCTTTTCTGGCAGCCTCTTCGAAGTCTGCCATTATTTTGGCCTCATCTATTGCCAGCGTGTCTGGTGTGAATATTATACCATCCTCAAGGACTGCTCTGAGCTCCAGCCCAAGTTTCAGGGGCTTTATGCCAAGCATTGCAAGAGCTCTCGCCACTTCCGGCTTTACTACCTCTCCAGCCTTGACGGCTGTAACAGTTTCTTTAATGACGACCTTCCCCTTTTCGATGGCTGCAGGAAGGCCAGCTATCTGAAGTTCTCCAATAACGGGGCCAGGCGGGAATGGAGTGGGCCCCTTTTCAACCACAACGTCAACAGGTGAAACCTGACCTGGTTTCAGTGGAGCTGGAATCTTTGTCTCTTCAAGCTTTTTGAATAGCTTAAAGGGATTCATGTTTGTAGCGACTATCGCCGTCTGATCCTCTATGTAGTCCTTAAGCTTTGCAAATTCTCCTCCAAGCCCATCGAGGGTCTTCTCAATTAGAGTGTTCTTGGTCACTTTTATGAGGGCGAATTCCTTGAAATTTCTTCTTATTTCTTGCATCTGGCCAGCTGGAACACCTCTGAATCCCACCAGAGCTACAACTGGATAAGACGTGAATATATTCCTGAGCTCCTCAATGGTCTTCTTTTTCCATACTGGTGGACTCCCTCTTACCGCAGCCATTTCAGATCACCTTCACAGCAGGACCCATTGTGGTTTTCACATAAACTGACTTCACGCTGTTTGTCGCATTCTCATATTTATTTTCAACGACTTTGAGAATCTCCAGAGCATTTTCGGCAAGTTTCTCCACGTCCATGTCTTTTGTGCCTATAGGGGCATGAAACGTTAGCTTATCTCTGGTTCTTATCTTAACAGACCTCTTCAACCTCTCAATAACTGGTGTAGGATCAGAAAGAGGTGGTATGGGCTGGGGGATTTTACCTCTTGGCCCCAGAACAGGGCCCAACTTTTTACCTATTTCGGGCATGAGGGTTGCCTCAGCTATGAAAAAATCAATCTGATTTGCAATCTTCTTTGCCTGTCTTTTATTCTTTGCCAACTCATCAATATCTTCAGGAGAGAAAACGGCATCAGCAACATCCTTCGCCTTAAGTGCAGTGTCTCCTCTGGCAAAAACTCCTACCTTCCTAGGCTTCCCAACTCCATGCGGAAGTGTTACAATAGCATCAATTCTGTTTTCGGGCTTTCTCATATCGACGTTCCTCAGATTAACGGCTAATTCTACAGTCTCAAGGAACTTTCTCGGCTTTGCCCCATTTACAGCCTCACTTATGGCTTCTTCCAGCTTTTCTTTCGCCACCAGCAACTTATCACCTCCCCGTAGTCCTAACGGCCTACGCCTCCTACGGGCAAGACCGCAACCTTAAAAGGGTATTTTAACTTATCGGTGAACCTTGATGAACCTCCAGTTGTTAACTGCTTTGACCGCTTTGACATCCGAAGATATAAGGCAGCAAACTTTTAAGTATTGGTCAACTTAACATCGTTACATGGAAAATAGCTTGGAAAAACCAGCAAAGAAGGTTGACTGTATTGGCATGTACTGCCCTGTTCCCATCTTCATGACAAGAAAGGCTATTGAGGAGGTTAACGTTGGCGAATTGGTTGAGATTTTGGCAGACGATCCTGCTGCTGAATCTGACATCAAAAGCTGGGTCAAAAGGACAGGACATGAGCTTGTAAAGTTTGAAGAAAGTAATGGAGTATTCAGGTTCCTTATTAAAAAAACCAAGTAGGTGATTGGAATGGGAGAGCGGAAGAAGATTGTTTATGTTGTTACGAGCGGGGTTGACACTCCCGAAAGGCTTTATGCTCCGTTCATTCTGGCTACAACTGCCAAAGCTATGGATTTGGATGCTGTTATATATTTCGTTATAAAGGGTGTTACGGTTGTCAAGAAGGGTGAGGCTGAGAAAATAAAAATTGGCGAGTTTCCGACGCTGAAGGAAGTGATGGAGCAAGCGATGCAAAGCGGTGTTGAGATGATGGTGTGCGACAGAAGTGCGGATCTGCTGGGAATTGATAAGGGGAACATTGTTGAAGGTGTGAAGGTCGTGGGTGCAGCAACCCTTAACGACCTCCTGCTTGAAGCAGATGCATCCATGTTTGTGTGAGGTCTTGGAGTTGAGGGGTTGAGGAGCTGAGGTGTTGGAAATGCCATACATGGATTATGCGGCTGGCTGTCCCATTGATGAAAGGGTAGTAGAGGCGATGGTACCTTACTTCAAAGAGCCAGGCAACCCATCTTCTGTCCATTCTGTAGGTCTAAAGGCAAGGAATGCTGTTGAAGAAGCAAGACAGAAAGTTGCAGAGCTTATAAACGCAAATGCCGATGAAGTAATCTTTACCAGCGGTGCAACGGAATCCAACAATCTGGCAATCATAGGTTACGCCATGAGAAATGCTTCTAAGGGCAAGCATATAGTAACGACGGCAATTGAACACATATCCATCATTAACGTTTGCAAATATCTCCAGAAAAATGGCTTTGAGGTGACGTATATCCCTGTTGACAGATACGGCATAGTGAGCGTAGATTCAATTGAGGAAGCAATAAGAGACGATACAATTCTGGTTTCAGTTCAGCACGCCTCATCAGAAATCGGTACAATTCAGGAAATAGAGAGGATAGGAGAAGTTGTGAAGAGCAAAAATGCTGCCTTCCACGTGGATGCAACAGCAAGCCTTGGGAAGATAGAGGTTGATGTTGAAAAGATGAATGCTGACCTAGTTACGCTCTCTTCCAACGACATATATGGGCCGAGAGGAGTAGGCGGGCTTTATATTCGTAAAGGAGTGAAAATTCAGCCCATCATGCTGGGTGGCGGCCAGGAGTTCGGGCTGAGAGGCGGAACTGAGAACGTGGCAGGAATCGTGGGCTTCGGAAAGGCCGCAGAAATTGCAAAGCAAGAGTGGAGAAGCGAGGCAGAAAGGCTTGCGAAGATGAGAGACAAGATGATTGATGGAATTCTGAAGGCAGTTGAAGAATCGTACCTCAACGGACATCCAGAGAAGAGGCTGCCCAATAACATTGCAGTTAGGTTCAATTACGTGGAGGGCGAATCCATTCTTCTCAGCTTGGATATGGAGGATATTCAGGCATCTACCGGCTCTGCTTGCACATCAAAAACCCTCCAGCCCAGTCATGTGCTTATGGCTTTAGGTTTGAAGCATGAAGAGGCTCATGGAAGCGTGCTGTTCACTCTGGGAAGGTATTCGAAAGAGGAGGATGTAGATTACGTTCTTGAAAAACTTCCGGGCATCGTGGAGAGACTCAGAATGATGTCTCCACTCTACCGGAGGAGGTGATGGGAGTGTATAGTGAGAAAGTAATGGAGCACTTCAGGAATCCAAGGAATGTTGGTGTAATAGAGGACGCAGACGGAGTTGGCACAGTCGGCAACCCGGTTTGCGGCGACCTCATGACAATGTACATAAAGGTGGAAGATGACCGCATCGTGGACATAAAATTCCAGACGTTTGGATGCGGAGCGGCAATTGCAACAAGTAGTATGGCTACAGAGCTTGCAAAGGGGAAGACGCTGGAGGAGGCCCTGAAAATCACCCGGCAGACTGTCGCAGAAGCCCTTGGGGGTTTACCAGCACCTAAAATGCACTGCTCCAATCTGGCAGCGGATGCGCTGAGGAGGGCGATAGTAGACTACCTCCGCAAAAAGGGTGACTTTGACCGGATAAAGCAGCTTGGGTTAGAGAAAGAACTTGAGAAGATGGAGAAGGGTGAAGAGGAAGAAGACCACGAACACGGAGAGGTTTGCGAGGCTTAAGTTAAAAAGCTTAAGTGAAAAATTAATAAATTTTGTGTAAAGCTTTAAGTGGGGCTTAATAAAATGGGGTTGCTTAGGGAAGAGGACAGGAAGTTCCTTACGGAACGGTTTGATAAGATTTTGAAGGAAGAGGTAAAAGCCCTGATTTTTAGAGAAGAGGAGTGCAAACACTGCGATGATACAGAGGCGTTGTTGAAGGAAGTGGCTGAGTTATCGAATCTCATTAAGCTGGAGACCTATAGTGTTCAGGATGAAAAAGCCAGAAATTATGAAGTGGAGGGAGCTCCCACATTAATTCTTACCGATGCGGAAGAAGAGCTTAACGGCAGAGTGGTTTTTCTTGGAACGCCGATGGGTTATGAGTTCACCACGCTGGTTAAAGACATCATGATGATTTCTTCCCACCATCTGGAGATAACCAATGAGGCGATAAATGCACTATCTGAGATAGATGCCAATCTGAAAATTGAGGTTTATGTTACCCCAACCTGTCCCTACTGTCCAAGCGCAGTAATGCTGGCCCACCAGGCAGCCATGGTTAATGAGAGAATAAAGGGTGTGATGATTGAAGCCTCGCAGTTCCCTCAGAAGGCAGAGAAATGGGGTGTTATGGGAGTCCCTCACACTGTAATCCAGAATTTAGAGAAGGGAAACACTGTTCAGTTCATCGGGTCTTATCCTGAAAAATTCTTCCTTGATTTCCTGAAGGATGCAGCTGAAGGAAAGGAGTTCGATACAAGATAGCGATTTGTCTTTGTCCTTATCTGCATGTTCGTTTTTAACACCCTCAATTTAGTTTTTATCCCGCCCACCCTACCCCTCCTCCGTCCCGGAGCTTCAATTTTGGAAGCTTGTTATCATTCGGTAATTCCCGAATTCGGGTTACTGGGTTGCCAGCGGGGAGCAGGTGATTCACTCAACTCAAAAATCTCAAAAATTGAAAAAATTAAGAAAACTCATAAATCAGGTTAACAGTGGCACTCACCTCCACTTCTGAGGGAATTATTGTGGTTTGTGCAGATACCGCTTTAACTTCATATACTGGGGCTGGGATGTATCCATATCCAACTGTCACCTTTGCAATCCTGTAATTCTCTATCCCAAGCTCCTCAGCAACAACTTCTGCCTTGTTCTTGGCGTCTCCAACAGCCTTCCTCAGAGCTACCTCGTATGCATCTTTTCTAGCATCCTCTGATAGGGTGAAGAACACTGAATCTATTCTGTTTGCCCCACCTTCCATGGCCGCATCTATTACCTTTCCAACCATTTCAGGATGAGCTACTACTTCCAGTGATGTGTATGCCCTGTATCCCACTATCTCGCTCCTTTTGACCACACCTCCTTTACTGGATTCGTATGGTATCGATTCTATCGGCTCTATTGGCTTTTCCACCCATTGGTATATTGGCTCAACCCTGTAGCTCTTCGTCTTTATGTTTTCCACTCCAGTAGCCTTTATTTTGGCAATAACTTTGTTGACTATCTCGGCATTTTTGCTGGCCGCATCGCTTGCCTTTGCAGCCTCAACTTCCACCGAAACAATAACGTGCCCTTCATCCGGTTCAACAGAAACCTTGCCGAAGCCGCCCACCTCTATGGTGCCATTACCCATGGCAGTAGCATCACCGTTTGCGGCGAGATTCTGGAACATCAGAACCAGAAATATGAAGGCTGCCAGACCTCCCAAAAATCCTTTCAGTTTTTTCATAGGGAATGTTTGCGGCGAGTTGATAAAGCACTATTCTTTTTGTTAAATAAAATATAAATAGTCAAATTATTCAAGAACGGCTCCTACATCTGCCTGACTTACAAGTTTCGCATATTTGGCGAGATAACCCCTCAATTTCCTCTCAGGAGGCTTCCACTTCTCCTTTCTGGATTCAATCTCATCCTCATCGACCTTTAGCTCAAGCTTTCTAGAGGGTATATCGATGCTGATAACGTCTCCATCCTCAACGAAGGCAATCATACCGCCTATCATAGCCTCGGGAGAAACGTGCCCTATGCACGGCCCTCTGGTCGCTCCGCTGAAGCGTCCATCTGTTATTAAAGCCACTCTCTCAAGCCCCATTCCCGCAATGGCTGCTGTGGGCATGAGCATTTCTGGCATACCAGGAGCACCTTTTGGCCCCATGTAGCGAATGACGACAATATCTCCCTCTTCAATCTCGCTGCCAAGGATTGCCTTCATTGCTTCCTTTTCCGAATCGAAAACCTTTGCATTACCTTCAAACCTCAGCATGCTTTCCTGGACAGCGGCAGCTTTGACAACGGCAGCCTTTGCAAGATTCCCCTTTAGTATAGCAATTCCCCCTTCTTTGTGGATTGGGTTGTCAAGGTTATGAATGATGTCTGAGGCCCTCACAAATGCTGATTCAGCAATCTCGTAAACTCTTTTACCGCTAACAGTCATCTCGTTGCTGAAGAGCTTTTTTGCCTTTCTGAATATCATAGGCACCCCTCCACTCTCATCAAGATGCATCATTGTTAGCTCGCTTGCCGGATCGAGTGCAACGATGTGGGGGGTCTTCCTGCCTATTTCGTCGAAAAGGTCTACATCCAGCTTTATTCCTGCCTCCCTTGCAATGGCTGGGAGATGAAGGACTGTGTTTGTTGAGCCGCCTATGAGCATGTCCATAGTGATTGCATTTCGGAAGGAGCTCTCGTTGACAAAATCCAGAGGCTTGATATCGCCTTTAACAAGCTCAACAGCTCTTTTCCCAGCCTCCTTTGCGATACGGAGCTTTCTTGAGGAGCCACATGGAGATGTAGAGGTGTAGGGCAAGCTTAAACCGAGGGTTTCGGTCATGATCTGCATGGTATTGGCTGTATAAAGCCCCTGACAGCTCCCGCAGTAGGCTGCACAGAAGTCCTCGTATAGCTTCAGACCGGCATCATCCAGATTTCCCGCCTTGTATATTCCTGCTGCCTCGAAAGCCGTTGAAATTGTAACGTACCTCTCCCCGATTTTTTCGGGGAGCATTGGGCCCCCTGTTACTGCGATGGCAGGAATGTTGAGGCGGAGCATGGCCATGAGCATGCCAGGTACGATCTTATCGCAGGAACCAACAACAACGAGTCCATCGAAGCGATGGGCTTCAACCATCGCCTCTATTGAGTCTGCAATGAGCTCTCTGGAAGGCAGTGCGTAACACATTCCCTCGTGCCCCATAGCAATACCATCGCAAATCCCTATGGTCCCAAATTCAAAGGGGACACCTCCAGCAGCAATAATTCCTTCTTTAACAGCTTGTGTAATTCTGTCAAGGCTCATATGGCCAGGAACGATGGTGTTGTAAGCATTGGCAATCCCGATAAAGGGTTTTTCCATATCATCATCCGTCAGACCGAGAGCTTTCAGAAGAGCTCTGTGAGCAGTCCTCTCGATGCCCTTCTTAACTTCTTCACTGCGCATGGCTGTTTTTTCCTTCGGTATTATATAAGCATGATGTTTGAAAAGCGTTCAACAGTAGGGTTTCCCAAAGGAAATATTAAGGAGCGAAACACCCACTATTTATGAATCTCCAAGCCCTTTACAGAATCAGTTATGGTCTCTACATCGTTACATCTGTAAAAAAAGAAGGAAATGGTAGGGATGGTAGGAAATACAATGGCATGATTGCAAACACAGTCTTTCAGGTCTCATCCGACCCCATTCTGGTTGCAGCATGCATTAACAAAGAAAACCTGACACATCAGTACATCAAGGATAGCGGTGTGTTCGCTGCCTCAGTTCTAGCTAAAGACACACCTTTGACGTTTATCGGTATGTTTGGCTTTAGAAGTGGAAGGGACTACAATAAATTCCAAAAAATAAACTATAAGATAGGTAAAACAGGAGTTCCAATTGTTCTGGATAATGCTGTTGCTTATGTGGAGGCTAAAGTGGTGAAGGAAATGGATGTGAATTCTCACACACTCTTTGTTGGAGAATTGGTGGACGCTGAGGTGCTTGATGACAAAGAAGTTATGACCTACGAGCATTATCATTTCATCAAAGGTGGGAAGAGTCCTAAGACAGCCACAGTTTACCTGCAGGATTAGAGTTTGACATTATTCTAACTAACACTGATTAACCAGCACTATTTTTCCTTTTTACCCTCCCACCTAGCCCTTCGTTCCGGTCACTTAAGGTGTAAGATACTACACTCTCTTGAAATTGGGAATTGGATTTAGAGGTCTGCAGAAACAGGCAGAGCTAAACTTCAACCAGCCTACCACTCCTGTCTATCTTGAATCTCGAAAATCCTGGCCTCACGTCCATAACAATGCTCTGAGTTACGCCTATTTTGTAAAATTCCTCAAGCCCCACGTCCTCGATCTTCTCTATTCTAAGAATTATGTCGTAGAGCATATTTATGAACATGTTAGTCCTTTCGTCGTAAATACTCCTGTGAGACTTGCTTATGATCGTAGGTCCATCAGGTATTGACTCAAATAAATCGAGCACGTATTTGAGAGATGATTCGCCATATATTCTAGGCAACAGAGAGAATCCATGGAAAAGCATCAGGTCTCTATCACTCAACCCTTCTAGAATTTTCATGAATGTCTTGAGCCACTCAGAATCCATAGGTATTGAATGCTGCAGTTTCCCAAAGGATATAGAATCATTGCTTCCGATTTTTATAATCTTCGCCTTTCCAAGAATTTCGGCTATCTCGGGAGAAATTCTTGCCATGGACTCGTAAGTTTTCTCCAGTCTCCTCTGCATGGTGTCTGAATACACTGCTATAAAGATGTTTTTTGGAGAGAACTGGGGAATTATATGGTAAAACAGTAGACTTCTTAGGGCATAGGGGGAGTCATAGAGTATTTTGATTCTCAAGTTTTCAAATTTGGATACTACATCCAAGTTAAAATTCTCCCATTCATCCTTATGCATACACTACTCACTACTCACACACTTTTTTATAATACTTCAGTAAGTTGTTGGTAATAGGGTGGTAATAAAGGATTCATAACTTTTTTGGAGCGATGGAAATAGATGAATTGGTTAAAATACAGTTTTGTTATAAGGGGAAAAAATAGAAAAGCTGTGTTACTCACACTTTCAAACCCAAAAACACCGACACAAATCGCGGGAAAATTAAAGTTGAACCTCTCAAAAGTCAGCAGAGCCCTTAAAGAGCTGGAAAGAGAGGGTCTGATAGAATGTCTGACCCCTGATGAAAAAGTGGGGAGAGTATATCGGAGAACTCCCGTAGGTGAAGAAGTTGCGGAGATGATAGGGTCTGAATAACTATTCTAAACTTATACCTCTCACTCTCCTATACATGACTGATGCTCTGTATAGTATCAAAGTAGAAAGCAGAGAAATACTACGGCAATAAGATATATTCGACTTAACATCCAAGTGTCTATCATTGGCCCAATTACAAGAACCCCCATTAATATGGAGAGGAGAGCGTGCTCATGAATGAAAGTAGCGTTGCTCTATGAGAAGAGGAAATAATCTCATTTATCCACACCATACTGGTAGGAAACCACAGCCTATGCACACTTCAATCAAAATCGGGCCAATTACAGCTGTTATTATGTTTTGGGCAATTGCCATCACCGTATATCCCATGCCCGGAATCACCAGTGCCCAGTAGTTGGGCTATTATATAGGAGACTCTTTTTCCAAGAGAACTGCTTAAAAAGCTGAAAAGCGCTCTCACAATCACCAGAAGAGAGAACACAAATCCCAGAAAAACTATATTCAAACCCTTATTCAGAAGAAATAGCTGATAGGTGAACATGTAGAAGAGGTAGGCAACATTAAACATCGCAATACCATCAACCAACCACTTTAAGGTATCAGATTCAGAGACTTTTGAAAAGGCCTCTTTTAAGAAAACCGTATAGGGAGTTTTACGATCTCCGTAATTCTCATTCAATAAAAGTGAAGCGAGTAAAGCTGTTACCAGTAGAAAACCTCCCGAAGCAAGAAAGAGAGTGGAGTAGATAAGAGCTTCAAATCTAAAGGTTATTGCAATAGATGAAGATGTTGCATTGATGGCGGGAGAGTATAAGGTGAAGGCAATTCCAATAGCAGACGCTCTTATTGCTGCGGCCGCAAATTCAGTAAACGCAAGGGTTGTTACGGATGACGAACATTTCGAGAAAGTTGATATTGAGGTTGTCAGGTTCAGGTAACATCAGATCAGGTAACGAATCCAGTATTTGACAGTTCTACACTTTCAAGATAACTTTAATAACCATGCCACCTAATCTTACTTAACAAGATCACTTTGCAAAGTACTGCTCCAACCGAAAACTTTATATATCCGCTCCATTAGTTATTTAAATATCTTTCGAAAAATTTATAATTCTGGTAGGGGCGGAATGAAAGGCTTGAGGAAGATAGGTAGGATTCTTCATCTCACAAAGACTGGCAACATAGTTGTGGAAGTTGATCCGAAGAATTTACCAAAGATTGGAAGTAACGTAGTTAATAGAAAAAATGAGAAAGTAGGTTTTGTTTATGACATTATTGGGCCAACAAAGTCTCCATTTGTCATTATCCGCCCCTACGATAGGTCTGCTGAAATTAATGAGTTATTTGTGGTGAGTTCTCATGGTGGAGAAGGAAAAAGTAAGGGAAAAGGAAATAGAAAGGAAGGAAGTAGAGAGAGAGGTAGAAAGAAAGGAGCTGGAAAGAGAAGACGTAATTGAAACCTGTCCTGAGTGCGGCAGTCCAAGACTTATCAGAGATTACAGGCGTGGGGAGTTTATATGTCAGGATTGCGGGCTTGTAATTGAGGAAACTTACATTGATTCTGGCCCAGAATGGAGGGCCTTCGATAGCGAGCAGAAGGAGAAGCGAAGCAGAGTAGGCGCTCCCGTAACATACACAATTCACGATAAAGGGCTTTCCACGATAATTGACTGGAGCAACAAGGACTATTATGGCAAATCAATCTCAATCAGAAACAGAGCCCAGCTTTTCAGGCTTAGGAAATGGCAGAGGAGAATCAGGATAAGCAACGCTACCGAAAGAAACCTAGCCTTCGCCCTTTCAGAACTTGACAGAATGGCTTCTGCTTTAGGCCTACCCAAGAGTGTAAGGGAAATAGCTGCAGTTGTTTACAGAAAGGCCGTTGACAAAAACCTGATAAGGGGTAGGAGTATTGAAGGTGTTGTTGCCGCTGCTTTGTATGCGGCATGTCGCCAAGCTGGCGTTCCTAGAACCCTCGATGAGATTGCAACATATTCGAGAGTAGACAGGAAGGAGATTGGAAGGACGTACCGCTTCATTGCCAGAGAACTGGGCCTGAAACTGATGCCTACGAGCCCTGCCGACTACGTCCCACGCTTCTGCGCAGCTCTGAACCTGAGTGGAGAGGTCCAGAAGAAGGCCATTGAGATCATCAAAAAAGCTGAGGAGAAAGAACTGACCAGTGGTAGAGGACCTACAGGTGTTGCTGCAGCGGCAATTTACATAGCCAGCATTCTCGAAGGGGAAAGGAGAACTCAGAGAGAAGTTGCTGAGGTTGCTGGCGTTACTGAAGTTACCATCAGGAACCGTTACAAGGAGCTGGCGGAGAGGTTAGGTATAGAAATAATTTTATAAATTCTTTTTTTAGGAAATTTATCCATTAGACTTTAGCCTAGACTTTAATCTGCCCTCTGAAATTGCTTCTTAATGTTATATTCGTTGATACTAATCAAAACGCATATATTCGAAATCTTTTGGATAGTTTATTATTTAAGCTGATGTTAAAAAGCTTCCCTGATATCTTTACTTAGGCTTTCTTATCCAGGTGAAAAGACCGGAGTGGGAGGCACGTGGTTTCCCGTAACCATAACTTTTTTACCTTGCACCCATACGGCATATTGTGGAAGCTGAAAAAAGATTTGAAATTATTATTAATGAACTTTCCTCCATAGTAGGCGGTGATGATGTTCTGACTGGTAACGCTATCAAGGTTTATGGATATGATGCTTCTCCCCTCATTACTTCTCCGCTGGCAGTTGTTAGGGTCGAAAACTCCCGAGAAGTTTCGGATGTCCTGAGATTCGCATCAGAATATGGGATTCCCGTAACTCCACGTGGTTCAGGAACTTCAACTGCCGGAAATTCTGCAGGTAGAGGAATAGTTGTGGACATGAAAAAGATGAATAAGTTCCACATGTACTCGGAATTCATACTTGAAGCTGAACCTGGGGCTATCATGGGTCAAATAAAGAAATATCTTGAACAAAAAGGTCTTTTTTTACCTCCAGAACCTGGTAGCGTTGAAATATGCACAATTGGTGGCTTTGTTGCCAATGCGGGAAGTGGTAAGAGGGGATTGAAATACGGCACCATCAGGGACTACGTTCAGGGCATTGAAGTGGTGCTGCCTGATGGGAGCATAAATTTTGTGGGGACAAAACAGGTTAAGGACTGTGGATATGGGGTCCACTCGCTTTTTGTGGGTTCGGAGGGAACTCTTGGAATAATAACCCGTATATGGTTGAAGGTGCTCCCGCTACCAACTTACAGGCGAACATTCGTCTGTGAGGTGGAAAAACTGGAAGATTGCGTGAAGGCAACTCTAAGGGTTTTGAGATGTATGCCAGATTCAGTTGAGTTTATGGACGGCGATTCAGCTTCTCAGCTAGGATTCAACTCAAATCTGCTGGCAGTTGAGTTTGCATCGCATTTACCTTCAGACTTTGATGAGGCAGCAAAAATTCTGGAAAAATTTGGAGCCACGCATGTTCTGGAAGGGGAGGAAGAGGAAGAGTTCTGGAGAAAACGCAGCCTGCTTGGTGCTGAGCTTGGTGAAGGAAGGAGAGTATATGCTGGCGATGATATAATCGCCCCGATCTCAGAACTGCCATCAGTTATCGAGCTAGTGAAAAGCATTGCCACAAAATACGGTTTTGAATGCTTCTTTTTTGGACATCTTGATACCGGCAACATTCATCCTATCGTGATTGGAGAGGAAGGAAAGGGAATAGAGTTCTCGAAGGAGCTTTACTCGGAAGTCAAAAGGAGGGGCTGGGATATTGGGGAGCATGGATATGGGGAAATCAGAAAAGAGCTGCTTTCTGACAGAAGAAGTCTGATGGAGAAGATCAAAGGTGTTTTCGATCCCCTTAATATTATGAATCCGGGGAGGATTTTATGAGGTGTGTTCGCTGCTCAGCTTGCGTTCAGGACTGCCCCATTTATGAAGTCACCCTATGGGAGCATATGAGCCCCAAAGGCAGATTGCTGCTGAAAGGAGAAGATCTGAAAGATGTGTTCTTCACATGCCTCACCTGCGCGAGATGTGAAATCTTCTGTCCCTCTGGATTTGAAATCGTTGACGAGGTTGAGAAGGAGAGAACGAGGCTTAGGACAGAAAGGGTTCTTCCAGAAAAGCTCATAGATATAACTCAGAAGGTTCTGAAAACCGGTAACCCTTATGGGTGCGAATCTGTTAGATTCGAAGCTGAAAAATGCGAGTATCTATATTATCCGGGTTGTAGCACCATCTATAGAGCAGGGGAGGTTTTTGAAAGCGTCCTGAATATTCTTGATTATGTTGAGATTGACTACTCCGTCGAATACAACTACTGCTGTGGCAGCACCCTTCTGCGGACCGGTGAAAGTGGCGAGGCAGCAAGGCGAAATTTTGAAAGTTTGAGGGATGCTGTTGAAAGAACCGGTGCAAAATACATCATCACCTCCTGCCCTGGCTGTTACAGAACAATCAAAAAGGATTATGCAAGGCTCTTCGGAGGGCTTGGTGTTGAAGTGGTGCATATAGTCGAGCTTTTGGATCAGAAGCTTTCTGGTAACAGCAAACTGGATATTAAAGTGACGTATCATGATTCGTGCCATCTCGGCAGGCACATGGGTGTGTATGATGCTCCTAGAAAAGTTCTCAGCAAAATGGCAACCTTGGTAGAAATGGAGAGCAATCGCGAGAGGAGCCTGTGCTGTGGCGGTGGAGGAGGTGTGAGGGCTGCATATCCAGAACTTTACCAGCTTGTAAGAGAGAAAAGAATAGATGAAGCAGTTGAGAGTGGAGCAGACATCCTTGTAACCTCCTGCCCATTTTGCTACATGAATCTTAAAAAGTCGGGAAGGGTGGAAGTTTTAGATCTGACAATGCTTATTGAAAAGGTGTTGATGGCGAAGCCGTCAACAGGGGATAGGAATTAAATACTCACCACTCCAATTTAATGCAATGATTGGAATTACCAAGATGGTTACAGGAGATGCTACCGTATCTGAATTTCTCACCTACAGTGGAGATAAAAGTAGAATTCCAAAGGCGCTGGTGGAGGCAAGTAAAAAGGCGATACCAGTAACTGTATGGAACGTCACATCCAGATGCAATCTTAAATGCATACATTGCTATGCTGACGCTGGCGGTAAAAAGGAGGGCGAACTCACAACTGAGGAGGCAAAAGCCTTTATTGATGACCTCGCTTCCATGAAAGTTCCTGTTCTGCTATTTAGTGGTGGAGAACCCCTTATGCGGAAAGATATTTTTGAACTTGCAGAATATGCGGTTTCAAAGGGGATAAGGTGCTCCCTTTCAACAAATGGCACACTCATAACTCCTGAAATTGCGGAAAAGCTGAAAGAAGCAGGATTCTCCTATGTTGGGGTAAGTTTGGACGGCATGCCCGAAACCAACGACAGATTCAGAGGTCTAAAGGGGGCTTTTCAGAGGGCGCTTGACGGCCTGATAAATGCAAAGGAAGCGGGGCTGTTGACAGGCATCAGATTTACTGTCACAAAGTATAATTTAAAGGATGTGCCGGAAGTAATTGACCTTCTTGCCGAAAATGACATCCCCAGATTCTGCCTATATCATCTCGTTCCTTCAGGAAGGGCCGATTTCAAAGACGATATTTCCGTCCAGGAGAGGCGTAAACTCATAGACTGGCTTTTTCAGAAAGCTCTCCAGCTTCATGATGAGGGGTACAGGACGGAGATTCTGACAGTTGATAATCCAGCAGACGGTATCTACGCTTATCTGAAGCTGAAAGAGAATGATGAGAAGCTTGCAGAAACTGCTTTTGAATTCATGAAGTTCAGAGGTGGAGATAATAGCGGGAAAAGGATTGCGGATGTTGATATGTTTGGCAATGTCCATCCCAACCAGTTCTGGTGGGATTATGTTGTCGGGAATATCAGGGAGCAGAAATTCAGTGAGATGTGGCTTAAGCCGAAGGATGAACTGCTGATAAAATTGAGGGAAAAAACAAAGTACATAAGGGGTGAGAGATGTGGTAGGTGCAGGTATAAAGAGATCTGTGGAGGTTTCAGACTGAGAGCTTTGAGGGCTGGTGACCTGTGGGGTGATGATCCAAGTTGCTATCTTACAAAAGAAGAGATAGGAATCGTCTAATTTTGAAAAAGAGAAACCTAATTTATAGATTATATTTAAGTTACTGAATTTAAACAAGCGAAAGATTTTAATTATTCTTTATTTCACTGCTACAAGATGTCAACAGAGTGTGAAATCATTATGGATGAATTGAGAGATAAATCCATCCTAATAGAGTCTCATGTTGATTTTCCATTCTCGTTGCTTTTTCACATATCCATTCCTCCACCGGATTACCGTCACGTTTTCGTTCTTACAGATCTTGATTATTTTAAGGTTCAGAAACTGTTCAATTTGGTTAACTCCAGTTTCAATTCTGATATAAAGGTTTCAGATTACGACATAGTCAGGATAGGGAAAACGGAAGAAAGTGGTGTGATGGAAGTAAGAGCGGAGTATTCCGATCATGTGGCAGTAGTAGGGGGGCTAAAGCAGATTCTTGATTCAATCCAGTATGATAGGGTATTTGTATCAATACTCAGCCTCTCAACACTTATAAGGTTCGGTGGTGAAGGGTTTCTGGAGAAATTCTATGAGCTTTCTGCATGGCTTACAGACAGAAGAATTCTGTATTCTGGGACTGTAAATCCGGACATGCTGGATGCTCATGAGCTTGCCAGCATAAGGAGCATGTTTGACATAGTCTTAGAACTCTATACAGAAGAAGCATATTCTATTTTTGAGGAGATATATTTTGCCAAGGTCCTGAAAACTCTTGATCCAAACCTCAGGCACCGCTGCTACAGCCTGAAACTTAGCGAAAGTCTCAGATTTCACAAAGTGTAATCAAAAAAATTATATCCTTTTCCCAATTCAGATAAAGCGATGAGCCTTGAAAAGGAGTATCTGGATATAACCTATCTTCCTGAAAACGGTTTTGTAAGGAAACGCTGCAAAACTTGCGGAAAGCACTTCTGGACCGCTGATGATAGGGAAGTCTGCGGCGATCCTCCGTGCGGCAGCTACACGTTCATAGGTGATCCTGTTTTCAAGAAGAAGATGGATGTTAACGAAATGAGAGAATACTACCTCTCATTTTTCGAGAAAAGAGGTCATGAGCGAATTGAACGTTATCCTGTGGTTGCTAGATGGAGAGACGATATTTATCTCACAATTGCCAGCATTGCAGATTTCCAACCCTTCGTAACCTCAGGCGTTGCTCCACCACCTGCCAATCCGCTCACGATTTCGCAACCATGCATCAGAATGGATGATTTGGATAGCGTGGGCAGAACGGGTAGACATTTGACACTTTTCGAAATGATGGCCCACCATGCTTTCAACAATCCTGAAGAGGAGATTTACTGGAAGAGTGAGACAGTTGCCTACTGCACGGAACTACTGAACGAGCTTGGTGTGGCGAAAGAAGATATCGTTTACAAGGAGGAGCCCTGGGCTGGCGGTGGGAATGCGGGTCCGTGTCTGGAGGCTATCGTAGGTGGCTTGGAGGTAGCAACTCTGGTTTTTATGAACCTCGAAGTGCATCCAGACGGGGATATAGAGATAAAGGGAGAACGATACAGGAAAATGGATAACTACATCGTTGACACCGGCTATGGTCTTGAGCGATTTACCTGGGCCAGTCAGGGGACTGCAACCCTTTACGATGCTGTTTTTGGGCAGGTTGTGGATGCAATTCTGGATCACAGCAACGCTGGCGTTGACAGGAAGGATGAAGAAGTGGCGAGAATCATTGCTGAAAGTTCCAAGCTTGCAGGGGTGATGGGCTCCCTCAGAGGCGAGGCACTGCTGGAGCTCAGGAAAGGAGTTGCCAGCAAGCTGGGGATAGGGGTTGAAGAGCTGGAGAAGATTGTAAAGCCAATGGAGCTGGTTTATGCCCTTGCAGATCACACGAGAGCCATACTTTTCATGCTCGGAGATGGACTTGTCCCAAGCAACGCAGGAGCTGGCTATCTGGCCAGATTGATGATAAGGCGTAGTTTCAGGCTTACTGAAGAGCTTGAGCTCTCTCTTGGCCTCTACGACATCATCAGCATCCACAGGAACATATTGAAGGACTTCAGCTTTGATGTGCCCATGGAAACAATTCAGGAGATTCTGGAGCTTGAAGAGCGCCGATATCGCGTCACACTGGAGAGGGGAGTTGGACTGGTTGAGAGAACAATTGAGCGGAAGGGGAAGATTGAGAAGTCTGATCTGATCGAGTTTTACGATTCCCACGGCATCCCCGCTGAGTTGGCATTAAAAATTGCCGAGAAGAAGGGTGTGGCAGTTGAAATGCCCGAAGATTTCTATGCGGAGCTTGCGTCCCGCCATACAAAGGCTGAGAGGAAAGAAAAGAGGAAAATTCTTCAAGCTGAGTACCCTCCAACTGAAAGGCTTTACTATGATTCCAAGCTCCTGAGCTTTGAGGCTGAGGTCCTAGGGGTTGAAGGTGATAAGGCTGGTGGCAAGGTTATTCTGAATAGAACTGCATTCTATCCCGAAAGTGGAGGACAGGATAACGATACTGGTTATCTGGAGCTGAATGGCAGGAAGATAGCCGTTACAGATGTGCTGGAAGAAGATGGTGTAGTGGTCCATATTGTGGATGGTGCCGTTGAGAATATTGAGAAAGGGGTGAAAGTAAAGGGATTTGTGGATGCTGAAAGAAGGTTCAGGCACATGAGACATCATACTGCAACACACATCCTCCTCTATGCTCTCCGGAAAGTTTTGGGCAACCACGTCTGGCAGGCTGGAGCCAAGAAAGAATGGGATAAGGCAAGGCTCGATATCACCCACTTCAAAAAGCTGAGCGATGACGAAATCAGAGAGATAGAGAAGATTGCAAATGCAGAGGTTATGGCCAACAAGCCTGTTACATGGGAGATTGAGGACAGAATCGAGGCTGAGAAGAAATACGGATTCAGACTTTATCAGGGTGGAGTGCCGCCTGGAAAGGATATCAGGGTTGTTCGAGCTGGAGAAGATGTGCAGGCATGTGGCGGAACCCATGTGAGCTCAACAGGAGAAATAGGGCTGATCAAGATACTCAGAACCGAGTCTATTCAGGATGGTGTTATCAGATTTGAATTCGCTGCCGGGGACGCTGCTTTAGATCACATAGCGAAAGAAGAAGAATATCTGAAGGAGGCGAGCAATCTGCTCAGAGTGGAGCCTGCCATGCTACCAAAGACAGTTGCAAGATTCTTTGATGAATGGAAGAGCCAAAAGAAGGAGATAGAGAAGCTGAAGGATGAAATTGCCAAGCTTAAGGCTGAGATGCTGAGCGAGAAGGCTGAAGAGCTTGCAGGATATAGGGTAGTGGCGGAGATTTTTGAAGGCGAGGACATGCAAACCCTTGCTAAGATGGGAGGCTATCTGGCAGAGATGGGCTATGTTGGCTGCCTGATTACCGTTAAAGATGGTGTGAAGATGGTGTGCTTCAGCGGCAGCGATGCTGTGGATGCGAGAGACCTCATAAGAGAAGTAGGAAAGCTGATAAAAGGAGGCGGTGGCGGTAGAAAAGATCTGGCTCAGGGAGCTGGACAGATTGAGCCCGGCAGAGACGACCTCATGGATATTCTTTTCACCTTCCTGAGGGTGAGGGGTTGAAGATAGGGGGAGAGTTGAACCATTGAAAGTGGAAGCAATACCTCTTAAGCTCCCGGAAATTGCTGAGGGAGACGATATTGCGAGATTGATAGTCGAATCTATTGAGCTTGAGGATGGAGATATCATTGCTATTTGTTCCACAGTAATTTCGAAGGCTGAAGGAAGGTTGAGGAAGATTGAGGCCGTTAAACCGACAGAAGAAGCAATAAAACTGGCTAAAGAACTGGGAAAACAGCCAGAATTTGTTCAGGTGGTTCTTGAGGAAAGTGACGAGGTTTTCTTCACTACACCTTTCATTCTCACAAGAGCAAAATGCGGGAATATCTGTGTTAATGCTGGCGTTGACAACAGCAATGTAAGAGAGGGTTATCTTCTCCTCCTTCCCGAAAATCCAGATAAAAGCGCTGAGAAAATAAGAAAAAGGATCTTGGAACTAACAGGGAAGAGAACAGGAATCATAATCACCGACACAAATGGAAGACCTTTCAGGAAGGGTGTTGTGGGCTTTGCCATAGGCTCTTCAGGCGTGGAGGTTCTGAAGGACTGGAGGGGTGAAAAAGACCTTTATGGCAGGGCCCTGGAAGTCACAGTCGAATGCATTGCCGATGAGATTGCAGCATTCGCCAATCTGCTCATGGGGGAAGGAGGAGGAGGTATACCTGCAGTTGTTATTCGAGGCCTTAAGGTTCTGGGAAATGGCAAGATTTCAGATGTTTACAGGTCTGAAGAGGAAGATGTGATAGCAGGGCGGATAAGAGGTAGATAAGAGGCGAATGAGGCGAATAATAGAATGAAACGGGTGGTAGTTGTAGCCGGAGGTAATGTGAGAAACATCGCCGAGTCTGCCTTCAAAGCTGGATTTGAAGTTATAGCAGTAACAAAGCATGTTGATGCCGATTTGCGGCTCTACTGTAGAGATATTTACTTCCTTCGAGATGATGGAAGAAAAGAACAGGTGGAGGAGATTGCACAGCAATACAATGCACCTGTTGTTCTGTCCTCAGGTATGGAGGATGCTGAAATAAATGCTGAAATTCTAGGATGCGAGCCGAAGGTGACCAGAGACATTGTAAACAAGCTAAAATTCTACAGAAAGCTTGAGAAAGCTGGAATACCCTTTCCTGAGATTCTGAGAAGGGGTAAACTGGAGAGGGAAAATGAGGTGGGCAAGTACAGTAAGTACATTCTGAAACCTGTAAAGGGAGGAGGCGGAGAGGGGATAGAGTTCGGACGTGAATTAAGGGATGGGTACATCCTGCAGAGATATGTTGAGGGTATAGCATGCTCAGTTTCGCTGATGGTGGGGAGGGAACCAATCCCAATTGCTGCGAATTACATTCTACACGGTGAGAGATGGCTTCATGCGAAACCTTTCCAGTACTGCGGGAACATAACTCCATTTCCAAGACATGAAGAACTCTACAGAACGGCTGTTGAAACAGTTTCACTCTTCGATCTGACTGGAAGTGTCGGTATTGACTTTATTCTTGCAGAAAGGCCATATGTCTTAGAAATAAATCCCAGATTCCAGGGCTCACTGGACAGTATAGAGTGGGCATGCGACGTTAACCTCTTCAAGATGCATGTGGATGCTGTTGAGGAGAAAAAAATGGGGAAAAAAGTGGAAGTAGGGGGAAAAATGAAGCTTTTGAAACCGAAAAGATACGCATGCAGAGCAATTCTCTTTGCACCCCTTGATGTGGGATTGAAATCTGTGCCGGCAGGCAGCCCATTCTTCGCTGACATCACACCCGTTAAGGAGGTTAAGAAGGGGGAACCGCTAGTCTCCATCCTCTCATCCGGGAGGTCAAAAAATGAGGTTCTGGAAAAGGTCAGAAGGAGAGGCGAAGCCTATCTCAGAATGCAGGGTGTGACCGGGTGAGGCTCTATGATGCTCTTTTCCACCATGTTTCTATATGAATACTCTATTCCCACAATTTTTCAGGCATGTATTGAGGCAGGTTATGATGGTGTGGAATTTTGGGTTGAAACTCCTCATTTCTGGCTAACTCAAGATGTTCCAGAGCTGAATAGATATGCGGAATTCATTCCTGCGTTACATGCCCCGGTTCTCGATCTGAACCCCTGCAGTGTCAATCAGAGAGTTGCAGAACTTACAATTAGGGAAACCCTTTACTCTATCTCCCTCTCCCAGAAATTGGGATGTGTGCCTGTCACCATTCATGCAGGGAAGAGGAGTGCTGCCAGAAATCCAGTGGAGGAGGATCGAAGAGCTCTCGACAGGTATATCCGCATTTGTTTCCGTTATGCAAGATTGAAGGGTGTCAGGTTATTGCTTGAGAATTCAGAGCCTAGGATTAACAGCTTATGCAAAAGGGCTGATGAGGTTGAGTACTATGTAAAGCGTTACAGACTGGGAATCACCTTGGATATCAGCCACGCTCTTAAGGCGGGAGAATTTCATAACATGCTAAGACTTATAGATCTGGTAGAGAACATTCATGTGAGCGGCTGGGACGATTCAGGGAGGCACATTTCCTGCAGAAGAAGTCAGAAGATCGAAAAGGTTGAAGAAGCGTTAAGAAAAATTGCAGATACTGGATATGAAGGGGCTATAACCGTTGAGCTTGATGATCTGGGCTATGGGCTGATGGATTACAGAGCCAAGGTAGAAGAGCTGAGGAAAGAAAGGGAGTTTCTTGAGTCGATTTTCAGGAGGTGAGCAGAGTTCAAATGAGATTTCAGGTGTAGAGCAGTCTATATTATTATTCAGCCTGCTTAGCTGGTAGAGATATCTCTAAACACACTTAACTGGCATATCTGGCTAATCTGAGTCAGCATCATCAAACCGTTCTGATAGGACCGAGATACTTCTCAATCTTCTCGACCAGCTCCATTTTCCTGACAGGCTTCTCGATGATGTCCAGAGCGCCGGCTTTTTGCATCTCCTTCCCTTTGTGAGATGCGTAGGCTGTAATTGCAAGAATTTTGGCATCCGGATCAATCAACTTTATTATTCTGGTCGCTTCTATACCATCCATCTTTGGCATAAGGATGTCCATGAGCACGATATCGGGCTTCTGTCTTTTGTAGAGCTCCACTGCCTCTTTGCCGTTTGATGCGGTGATGACATCATAGTAGTCGGAAAGCATCATCTTGAGAACTTCCAACACTATCTGGTCATCATCCACGATCAGCACTTTTCTCATGATGTCACCTGATGGTAATCGTAATGATAAATACACATATACTTTGTGGTGGCTTGCTTTGAATCTTCATTTTTTCCCGAAATTATTTCTTTTACTTCTAACCTTCTGCAAGGATAAGGAATTGTTTATGTCCATCATCTGGCATATACCTTTATGGTTAGGTGCAAAACACCCTCTAAACCTTTCAAGAATTCCCTTTTGGCTAAAACATTAGTAAAAAATTTTATTTAAATTTCATAACATTTCAGCCTTATCACAAAAACGGCTCCACTTCCAGAACTGCTTTCTAGATCTACTGAACCTCCGTAGATCTCCACTATTTTCCTGACTATATACAGCCCAAGTCCGGTTCCCGCAGCATTACCGTAGCTGATGCCCCCTTCAAATATCCTGTTCCTAACTTCATCTGGAATGCCTCTTCCGTTGTCGGCAACTCGTATCTCACAAGTCCCGTTCTTTGTCTTGATACTTACATCAATTCTACTTGCACCTCCATGTTTTATGGCATTTCCGAAGAGGTTATCGAAGACAGAAAATATTGCCTCGCCAGCAAAAGCGTAGCAGTTTCCATCAATTCTCACATCCACATCATAGTCCTTAGCAACCTCTTCTATAACCTCTCTGATATTAAGAATCTGAACTTCTTTTCCCCTATAAAGAACTTCAAGATCTTTCGTCCCCTCAATTATCTCAACACACTTTTTCACCTTGTCCGAGATTTTTTCCAGCCATGTTTCATCACCCGTCTCTCTGTAAACTTCTAGAGCCCCTATTATAGCTGTAAGATTGTTGATGACGTCGTGTCTGATTGTTTTATTTATAAGGGTAAGAATGTCATTGAACTCCTGGCTCAGCCTTTTTTCCTTTTCAATATGCTCCATTCTTTCTTTCCTAATTCTTTCTATCATCTTTCTCTCTGTTATATCACGCGCAAAATGTAGAAACACCCTTTTTTTCTTTTCAGTTTTCAGATTGAGGGGGTAAACGGCTGAAATGAGCCAGATATTCTTCTCTTCGTCGTAGACTTCCCGCTCAATGGGGCTACATTCATTTTCCAGAACTTCTTCCAGAGGACAGCCTGGAAATGGCTCATCCATTCCATGGATTGCTTTTGGACAGTACTCACCCAGAATTCCACCCACGTCCTTTTTGAACTCTTCTCTAACCTTGTTGTTGGCAAAAAGTATTCTGTGGTCTTCATCCACCAGCATTGCGTAGAACGGGAGGCTATCCAGAACCTCGCCAATAATCTTTATTTTTTCAGAGAAATCCTGCTCACTCATTTTTACTCCAGCTCTTCTTCAGAAATTCTCTGATCTTCTCAGACTGAATCCAGCCTTTATCAAGCTTTTCTACCACCCTGTTTATTCTTTGAACCTGATTTTGAATTTTTTCTGCCACTTTTCTATCCTTTATCTCAGTTTCCGTTATACCAGCAATGGCTGCCAGTGGGTTTCTTATATGGTCTACAAGTACAGCAAACTGCTCTATGTTACGCTCTATCTGTCTTATGGACTCTATTCTCATATCAAAAAGTCTTGCCTCTTGTAAAGCAATGGCGAGCTGGTCTGATATCTCTTTCAGAAATTCGGATACTCTTTCAAAGGTACCGATTTTCTTTGAGGTCAAGAGAAGGATGCCCATTATTTCGCCTCTAACTCTCAGCGGGATCTGGATGTAGGAACGAATACCTGCTTTCAGCATGAACTTTTCAGGTTCTGCGAAGTCATTAAGCTCCAACAGGTTGTCAATTCTTACAACCTCCCCCTGCATGAGAGCATTTAGATTCCTCATGTGATTTGTGGGAATATAGTCTTTGCATACTATATGAGCGGGATGGACTGCTATAGGAACCAGATTTCTCCTCCCTGGATCTAGAGTGAAAAGAACGCCCATGTCGCTGCCTGTAAACTCCACCATATGCTGCAAACCTGTCACGGCAATCTCCTTAAATGACCTTCCCGTTATAATCCCCTGATCTAGTTCATGCAGAATTTTGAGCCTTTCAAGAGTGAACATCAACTCTTCCTCAGCTTTTTTTCGTTCTGTGACATCTCTGATTATGTTGAGAAAAGCGTATGGTTCTCCTTTCTGCTTCAGCACAGTGGGTGAAACTTCAAACCATCTGGTCTCATCTCCTCTCTTCGCCTTAATCTCCACCATGCTTATCTCTTCCCTGACCCCTCTGAAAAAGAGTTCCATCAGGTATGGGATATCTTCTCTCTCAATTAGGTTCAGCTCTGTGAAGGGTTTTCCGATTACCTCTGCTTTACTCATCCCCACAAGCTTCAAAGCGGCATCATTGCAGTCGATTATCCTTCCATCCATACCTGTAAGCACAATTGCATCTCTGGATTTTTTAAAGAGTGTTCTGTATCTTTCCTCACTCTCTCTCATTTTCCTCTCAGCTTCCTTCAGCTCCGTAACGTCTAGGATTGATACTATTTTGCTTTTTGTCCCAGGAATCAAGGAGACTGTCAGCACAGCATTTCTTATCTTCCCTTCTCTATCCTTAACTCTTGCTTCAAAGGATTCTGGAGATCTTGAGGGTTCAACCTCCAGAATTCTGATTTTTTCCAGCACCCTCTCTAGATCATCCCCGAATAGAATATCTCTAATATCCTTCACACTTCCCAGAATCATCTCCGCCTGTCTATTGGCAAAGCTTACCCTCAATCCTTCCAGCAATAACATCCCCGTTCCAGTATTTTCAATTACAGTGCTATAGAGCTCCTCCAGCTTTTTTCTTTCGGTTATGTCCCTGATATTTGCCATTATTCCTTCTATTCCAGGTATATCACCGAGATTCTTTCCGATGGCCTCAAAATGCTTCCAAGTGCCATCTTTGCTTCTGGCCCTGAATTCAGCCCTCATAGCTATACCGGGGTTCTCAGCCAGCTTGGACATGCTTTTGAGAATGGTTTCATAATCTTCAGGATGTGCAAACTCAAGAACATGTCTGCCCATAATCTCTTCAGGTCTGTATCCGGAAATAAACTCAATGGAAGGGGAGACGAATTTTATGTTGCCTTCAAAATCAGCTATTAAAATCACATCAACAATATTCTCTAGAATTGCTCTGAGCTGCTCTTTAAGTCTGGCCCTCTCCAGCACCTTTTGAACGTTTGCCAGAAAAATCCTGATGAGTTCTGCATCTTCTTCATCATAGTTTCCCTCCCTGTTTGCAACGGCGGCCAGTGAGACTACCTCTTCCCCACTGAAAACAGGTACAAAGAGCAGATTTTTAAGAGGCACATGGCCTTCAGGAGTTCCTTTTCTGCCTGAATAGCTGCTGTAGTCATTGATAATAACATCTCTTTTCTCCCTTACAGCATCGGCCCAGAGTCCGGCACCTTCAATGGGAAATCTATAGATTCTATCTATTCGACACTCTTCCATGACGTCTTCACTCCAGGCATGGACTACAAGAACATCGCCTTCAATGGAGCCAAAGAAGCCGTATTTGCTGCTGGTGAGCTGGAGAATTTCATAAAGAGTTCGATTACAAAGCGTCTTGAAATCAGCTTCGAGACTGGCTATTTCCCACAATGATTCAAGTAGTTTCTCCATCCTTCTCCTTCTTTTTTCAAGTCTCATTAAGGCAATACCGTATGCGAGATTGTCCGCAAGTTCGCTGAGCAGCTCAACCTCCTTTTCATCAAAGGAATTCTTTTCGGATGAATAAATATTAAGGGCCCCCAGCACATCGCCTTCATGTTTGAGAGGTAGAGCGATTGAGGATGCAAAAACCCTCCTCAAAGCCTCCTCGCTCCAGGACTTGGAAAATCCCCCAGTATCTAAATATCTGGCGATTACTACTGTTTTTTCCCTTATTGCTGCTCCTGTAGGGCCTTTTCTGGTTTCACTTTCAACCCATGTATCCTTTATCGCCTCAGCATAGCCATCTTTGCCAGCTCTTGCCACCGGCTTCACAGTTTTATCAGGCATGGCATAACCGATCCAGACATAGATATATCCTCCATCTTCGACGATTATCTTGCATGTATCGTTGAGCAAACTGTTCTCATTTTCAGCTCTCATCAATGCCCTGCTAAACTGATTGAGCACTCTGAAAGCCCTCTCTACTCTCTTCTTATCAGTAATATCTACCATGGCTCCTCTGATTTTCACAGGCCGGTCATCTTCCACAACCACTGTAACGATATCTTCAAACCATACAACACTCCCGTCAGCAGCAATTGCTCTGTACTCTAACCTGAAATCTTTTTTATCGGCGATAGCTTTTCTGCAGTTAGAAATGACTGATTCACTGTCATCAGGATGAAGAACGCTGAACCAGAACCTATGCTTCTTCCAGTCCTCTAAAGGATAACCCAGAATTCGCTCAGCCTGCTTGTTCACATAGGTGAACTGAAACGTTTCTACATCAGCCTCCCACACAATACTTTTTATAGAATCGATAAGGCTTTCAAGCCTATTTTTCTCTCCTACCGTCCTACCAGCATCATCTTCTCCTGAACTTTCAGGTATCTCCCGATTAACCATCCAGGACCAGCTCAGATCATTAGATATTGGTACATTTTGGCAAGCACATATTTATAAGGTTTACGTGTAAATTATAACGTGGTGTCGAATCTTGGATAGGTTCCACAAAATATCATTTCAAATAGATCTTTACCTCCCTTATAAAATCAACAACGAAGTAGGTGATAACCAGAGCACCAATGAGGCAGGAAAGAACGTGCGTCAGAAAGAGTCCGAGACTTGCAGAAACTCCCGCCAAGCTGATGAAGGCGAATGTCACAAATACACCATTTAACAAAGGATTGAGGTTTAGTGGCAGGAGCATATGCCTCTTCATTAACTTTCTGTATCTCAGGAGAGAGGCAGATGCGAAAAAAACGAGGAGAGAAATTGTCAATGAAATTATACCTAGGGCAGTATAGGGCACGGAAGGTCTTACAATCAACTCGATGTGCTGAAGTAATATCCAAGAAACCGCGATGTATGTAACAATGTTCAGGAACTTGCCACTCGGTTCTGCGATATTTATCCCTATTTTGCGAATCCACACAAGAAATGCTGCTGCAATGGGGATGTAGAGGATTGCCACACCGATGACATGGGGGAATATAATAGAAAAACTGCCAATGAAGAGGCCCACGAAGATCAGGAGGTATATTAACCCTATGAATATCAGTAAAAGCCCGATACCATATGATACCAGCTCCCAGTACTGATTAAGTATCGAAAGTTTGCCCTCGTTCTGAGAGTTCAGAACCATCAGGGCCCACACAGAAATGAATAAAAGTATGAGCGATATCAGTAAAAACTCCATGTTTCATCCCCATATGTTCATCCTTTATCTACTATAATTATTAATTAACTTTTCTGTTTTGGCTATCTGCCGTCTGAGGGTTCAAATTAGTCCCAAAAACCTCCTAGCATCTTCATACATGTAAACATTGTTGAATAGCACATAGCTCTCCCTAACACAGAACTCCAACAGCTGTTTGAGCTCCTCATCACTGTACTTATGCCTGTACATCTTTTTATGGGCTCCATGAAGTCTGAAGTAGTTTATTTCGCCATAGAGGGGTTTCTGGACGAAAGGATCAACGGCATGGATGAGATTGAGTTCTCCACAAATAGATGCAACGCTCTCGTCACTCCACCCTCTGGGTTCCCAGACAAAAACGAATTCATCCTGAATGGACGAGAAAAACTCCCGTAGGTTTTGCATGCTTTCTTCACTTTCAGAAAAGCTCTTAGGCGTCTGGAAAACGATTATATTAGCCTTCAAGACTTTTGCTACTTCTTTCGTCACTTCATAAGCTTCAAACACTTCCTGCGTGGGCTTGAAAAATCCGCAATCCTCTCCTTCGATGCCAGCCTTCCTGTAGGTGGGGCTGGAGGGGGGATGGGTAATTTTCTGCCAGGCTTTGACTGTGAATTCGAAGTCTTCATGAGCGTTCTTCCGCCAGTTTTTCAGAGTGTCCAGAGATGGAGGTTTGTAGAAGGTCTTCTGGACCTCAACAAGCCTGAACTCTTGGAAGTACTTCTTCATGGAAACTGGAAAACCGCAACATCCAACCTTCACCTTAACCCTCAAATTTCGAGCAGCCCCCCTCATGATAAAACACCCTTTTGAAGGGCAAACCAGCACATCCCGTGGGAGAGGGTTTTGGCGATTCAGTGTTTGTGCAGAATCCTGCTTTTCTGTAATCTGGCACGAAATAAACGCATTCTCCACACACTGGCATACAAGTGGATATTGTTAAAAATTCGTAAAAAAGTTATCTGAAATATCTCAGATCCTCGTCGCTCTTCCACTGCTGCATTGAAGCCTCCTGAATTTCCTTGATCTGGGCAATTAGCCTCTCCATTTCCTTGGCTCTCTCTTCCAGAGCCTCAACGCTTACCTCTATGTGGAGTATCTTCATCAGCACGTCAAGCACGGCTTTTGCACTTTTCGGGTCCACCATGTAGCCAGATGTTACTCCCATCAAGCATGCAGCCTCAATTCCCTCAAGATATGAAACTCCTAGAAGGAGGCCTGAAGCTCCGATAATTCCCCCTCCTGGCTCGTTAGCTTCAAATCTGACTCCATATTTCTTAAGCTCGTCCATGAGCTCCTTGCTGTTTGTGGCTCCCAGCACGTATGGCTCATCAACCAGTCTTCCTATTCCGTAACCTCCAAGGGTAAATATCTTCTTCACCCCAAACTTCTTGGCTATGTCCAGATACGCATTTACAAGCTCATAATGACCTTCGCTGCTTATGCTCTGGAAGTCTCCAACCAGTATCAGAAGGTCGGGGGCGTTGTTATGGGCGCTGACAGCATAGACCTCATTTTTCGGCATTCTGATCAGGCCATCTTCCATTACCATAACTTGTGGTGGGAAGTGGTGGGAATATATTTCAACGATCTTCTCCGCACCTAGCTCCTTGACTAGGTGATCAGCCACAAGCTTTCCCACGTGCCCGATTCCAGGCAAACCTTCTATAAATATGGGATTTTTCAGTCCCACTTCTTCGGGGGTTTTGATGAATCTTACATCAACTCTCTGCAGCATTCTGGCACCTCCTCAATGCAAAGAAGCCCAACTCCTTTCTGAGCTTTCTCCTATATTTCCCGTAAGGGTCTTCAGGAGAAAAGCGGGGAGGAATTGGCATATACGTCTTTCCACCGCAGAAACATACATCTTTCAGCGTATATCTGCCGCACTCGCAGCACTTCCTTATGTTTACTTTCATCAGGCTGCCTCCCTTACGAACTCGCCCTCTCCTCCCAGCTTCTTTATGGCTTTAAGAACTTTATCTGCCGCTGTTTTGAGGGTTTTTTCCGCAGTCTTGTAGTCTTCGCATTCAAGTACGATTCTGTAGCGCGGTGCACCGATATATTCGATTTCAAAATCTACATCATCCTTCTTAATTTTGTAAACCTCTGATAGGGCCTTCTTTATCCTTTCTATTCCATCAGGAGCCGTACTTTTGAGAATGAAATATCCTCTCACCTTTACCCTTGGTGGTTTTATGTTTTCTCTGGCAATCTCACCTATAGCCTTTGCCAGCTCCTCTCCGGTTATCGGTATGAGCACTTCGTAGCCCTCGTATGCTGCCTCCTCGAAGGCTGCATAAATCGAATCGTATTCCTTTATGAGCTTTCTACCGATCTCGATCAACTGATCTCTCTCCGTCCCTGCCTGCTGTCCCGCAATCTCTAGCCACTTGAAAGCTCTCATCTCTCCCTTCCACTGCTGAATCTTCTCCTTCCTCTGCCTTTCGTTGACGTCCTTTATGCTGAGATCAATGTGACCCCTTTTTGGATTGATATCTAGAACCTTGCAAACAACCTTCTGTCCCTTTTTAACATAATCACGTATATCCTTGATCCATCCTGGGGCAACTTCGCTGATGTGAACCATTCCCTCTTTGTTTTCATATTCATCTAGGCTTACGAAGGCTCCGAAATCAAGAACACGGGTAACAGTACCTATGACTATTTCACCTTTTGAAGGGAATCCCTGTCTCTTTATGACAAGCTTATCCTCACGTTTCTCTTCACTCATCTCTTGCAGCTTGTTGCCGATGGAATTTAAAGGTTGCCTACCTGATTTTGGAAGCTTTCTGAAATCTCGCGATAAGGCATGAGTGCCAATTCTTGAATCATTTTCAGGAAAAATTCAAAAATTCAGTCAAGAACGTGTTTCTCTAGGACGTAACAGTAAAATTTACCCTCCAGAACCGTTTCGCCCCCTCTTTTTACAATCACATCAACGACATGCCTTTTTCCCGAAACTTCCACAACTCTTGCTTCCGCCTCGATAATATCACCAACCCTTATGGGCTTTGTAAATCTTACCTCAGCTTTACCGAGCACAACATTCGGGTGATTCACAGCCACCATAGCAGCTAGGTCTGCACAGCCGAAGGTGAAGCCGCCATGTATAAGCCCCTTCTCATCAACCGCCATCTCAGGGCCGCATTCGAGCTTTACCCTAGAATAGCCATCGCCCAGCTCAATAACCTTACCCACAAGGCACATTGAAGCAAGTCTATGGGTTTTCAATTCCTCAGTCTTACCATCACTCATCACGTCACCCATTATTCCACCACCGTGAAGTGAACAACTGTAACGAACTCCTCTTCATTTATGTTTCCATATATTCTTTTCAGAGCCTTTATAAGCTCATCCCTGCTGGAAAATCCGTCTCTCCTGGCATCTTCTTCACTGAGCTCTTTAACCCTCTTGACGACCACCTTATCCACTCTCGCTCTGGCAAAGGGTTTGTAGTTGACGGTCAGCTCTACTATTCTGCCTACCGGATAGCTTTTTATCCCCCTTCTTACTGTCGTGACTTTATCACCGCTCTTTATTGGCTCAATGTACTCCTCATCGAAGTTAATTCTCTTCTCCTCCCTCATAATAATGCCTCCAGAGCTTCTGAAGAACCTTCAAAAGAGTTCTGAAGGATTTTTCAGCTCTAATATCATGCCAGGGCTTTAACTGAAGACATTTTGCCACAACAACGTATTCTTCATCCTCATCAAGCTCAATCCTATCACTCCTTGAGTAGTGGTACCTTACAAGAGGTCTGGCAATATCGGAAACGTACTCGTAGAGGCTCATTCCTCCGAAGTATTTTTTCATCCTCTTCCTCTCTACCTTCCCAAAATCGGGTTTGGGAACGTTTGAGTCCCTCAGCAGACTCCTCAGGAGCAGTAGGGCTGTTTCTGTTTCAAGATCTCTAAGCTCATCGCTGAGATATTCTACAAGCCTCCTTATGAAGTCGGAGCTAAGCTCTTCCACTATGCTCTCAACATGCATTTTCAGAGGCTTCAGGACTATGACTGTATGTTCTCCTGAAATTTCGTTCCTCTGAGGGGTTATGTGGACAGGCGTAAAACCGTTCCGCATCCAGAAGCGAAGCAATTCGGGCGAAACTCCAAAACCGCTTCCAGCCCAGTCCAAATCTGTATTTCTGGCGTAATCCACAACTCCATTCAGGGCGAAGGTACCAATCCCAATGTCCATCACTGCAGGATGCGTAGCTATTCTAACTATCCTGATGCCCTTCAGCTTAGGAAATCCATAGTTCCAGTAGTGTTTCAGCACAAGATCAGGGATTATCTGACCCTTTGGCTTGTAGCCTGAGGCTATTTTATCAATCACTTCGTCATCCATCCCACCCTCAACGGCAATGTGGAGGGAGCAGACCGTTTTATCATTCACCTTCACCCGAAACGGGAGGTGGTTAGGCATATCTGAGAGGATAACGAGATCAGAAGGACGGTTTCTGTAGTGGGCAAGAACGTATATGCCGAAGAACTCTCTTAAAAGCTTTTCATCCTCCATCAATCTGTCTTTATCGATAGGCTCAAATTCAAGCTTACCTCTCTTTATGCTCTCTATGTCCTCCTCATCCAGTTCTGCTGGCTGAGCATCCAGCAGCAGAACGTCATAAAGCCATCTCTCAATTGGATCGTCTCTTCCGTATCTTATGGGTTCCTCCATGTGAATCCTCTGAATCTCAACGCTTTCATCAGCCTCTAGCCTTTTCATGAACCTGATGCTGAAGCCCCTGCCTGCTCCTTCGTAGCCGTGGATTGTGGAGGAGAATATGGTGTATCTTGAGCCTTCAGTAATCTCCCACAGCACCGGCACGTCGATGCTTGCAGCTTCATCAACAATTATTATGTCTGCATAGTCTTTCTCAATAAGGGCTCTCCTCGGCACAGTGTATTCTACTCTGGCAAACTTGCTGTTCACGACTGTCACCATACCGTTGCTCTCCTTCACCTTGAAATCCCGCATTCCCTGCCTTACCAATCCCTTCATCAGGAATTTGAAGTAGGTCTGAACGCTTTGAGGGGTAGGAGCCACAACCATTATTCTCACAGGCCTCTTCAGCACTCTCTGCATTCTCGAAATAAGGTATGGTGTTACTATGCCCAGTACTGCCGTCTTACCTCTTCCCCTGTCCGCTGTAATGACTACAGCCTTCCTCTCTTTGGCCCGATCAAAGAAAGTCTCGAAGAGCTGAAGAACCCTCACCTGATCTTGGGTCGCACAAAGCTTGTAGAGTTTCTTCTTTATCTCTCTCTCCTCTGCGGGAATCTCTATCTCCTCTCTTGACTCCCTCTTTTTGCTGAACTCGTATTTCTTCAAAATCTTCCTTCTATCTGCGTCGAAAATTATTATGCCTTCGCTTTCAAGACTTCGCCTGATGAAACGCCTGTAGAAGCGAGGCACAACATCTTCAATGCTGTAAGGCTCACTTATCAGCTCCTCATGCCACCTGCCCACGAGATTGTTCCAAGTTTCAAGAGAGGGAGAAAGGATGATTATTATTCCTCCTTCTGAGATGGTTTCGACTATTATTCCCAAATCGTTGGGATGAAAACCCTCAGTGAGGTCGAGAATAAGGGATGAATAGGTTTCCCCAAGAACTTTCGGAGATTCTTTGAAGTGTATGAACTTGCCTTCAAATTTATCCCTAGCAATCTCAAGGAAAGCACTCCTTCCAACGATTAAAAGGCCATTCTCATCGCCTTTCTTCTCTCCTCCATCTCTCTCCTGAAGATAAGCAGCATATACTTTTTTGGCCAGCTTTACCAGCCTGTCATCTAACTGAGATGAGCAGAGGAAAACTGCATATCTGTGCCGGTTT
The DNA here is from genome assembly GCA_002010215.1 of Archaeoglobus sp. JdFR-37. GTDB lineage: Archaea > Halobacteriota > Archaeoglobi > Archaeoglobales > Archaeoglobaceae > JdFR-37. Next base: position 69,508 of record MTMY01000032.1, on the reverse strand, counting down.
TCAACAGCATTCCTGCAAGCTCTCTGCACTTCTTCCAGCAGTGCCTTCACTGTCATCTCTCCTGCCTCTTCGACATTGAATAAAAGGATTATTGAAGGATTATTGCGGCAAAAATTTTTTATATTGCCTTGATAAGCTGGAGAAGTGGAGTTTGAAATTCGGGAGATGTCCGACGAAGAGGTGGAGGATGTTATCCACCTTGAATACGACATCCTCGGATACAGCGCCTTCGCCCAGCTTTCAATGACCGATTACAAAAAGAAGGTTCTAGTTGCTGTAAATAATGACGAAATAGTTGGTGTAGCGGTTCTGTACTGGAACGACGAGATATTCTGCCTCGGAAGCGTTGCTGTTAAGGAAGAATGGAGGGGCAAGGGAATTGGTAAATCGCTTATAAGGAAGGCTGCAGAGATGGCTTCTCAGCTCGGTTACGATTCAATCATGCTGGAGGTCAACACTGCAAACAGCATTGCAGTGGAAATTTACAGAAGGGTTGGATTCAGGATTGCAGAAATAATAAAACACTATTATGGAATAGGGAAACACGCATACCGCATGATGCTTCAGGTTCAGGGGTCTTAGGGGGTCTTAGGACTGGGGTTTCTCTCTTTCTCTCAAAGCTTGCTTTACCGGTGGAGTCATTACTGGTTTCTCTCTCAGGATGCCTTCAGGCCTGTAGTATAGGATCAGAAGCATTGCTATCCCGAACAGTATATATTCCAGCCATGTTGCCTCGAAGGGAAGGTGAAGCAGCGTTTTTATCTCAAATTTATAGACTGTCAGAAAGAGTTTTGCCAGAACGAAGGAGAAAACTCCAAGAACGACACCTCTATTGTTACCCATCCCTCCAAGCAAAAGCATAAGGAAGGGGAAGAAAGTCCACTCAACTCTGTTGAATGTTGTGGCAATGACATTGACGCTATAGAAAGAGTAAAGGGCTCCTGCAGTGGCTGCAACAGCCGATCCAATAGCGACTGTCTTTATTCTGATGGTCATGATATTCTTGCCAAAAGCTTCCACAACATCTTCATTCTCCCTCATAGCCTTCAGCAATCTGCCGTATGGAGATGTGAGAAGCCTCTCGACAAAAAAGTAAACCAGAATGGCTACGAAAAGGGATATCACTGTGAAAGCCAGAAACCTCTGCTCTCCTGGAAGCCATGCAAGTATATCGGGGACACTCACTCCGTAGTAGCCTCCGATTATGGCAGTGTTGTAATTGGAAACCATGAAAATCACTTCGCTTATGGCGAGGAGTGTTATCGCAAGATAGTCCTGCTTCAGCTTAGCGCTGGGGAGTATGAAGAGCGCTCCAGTAATTGCTCCAATCAGTGCGGCAATAACCAGCGATAGGGCAAGAATCGCCAATCCGAAAAGAGGGTTCTGAGCTATCATCGGGTTCACTACGCTTTTAAGACCTCCACTGGCCTCGATTATGTTTCCTTCTACTCCGAAAATTGCTATCAGGATTCGGTTTACTATGCCTCCAGCAGCTATTGCTCCCATTAAAACAGCTAAAGCTCTTCCGAAGTTAGGTATCCCTGCATAACCGTACTCGATATTCAGGCTGAGTGTCACTATAAGATACAGTGAAGTCCAGAGAAGTACATCTAGGATGAAGAACTCTTGCGCCATACTCTCTTCCTCCATATCTCCAATCCTGCAATACCGCTCGGAGCCACAATCAGAGCAATTATCAACACTATAAGTGAGATAACCTTGCTGTAAACCAGTATATACGGCCCAATTACCTTGGATAGATAAAACGTCACCATTGACTCCGACATGCCTATAATATATCCTCCTGCCAGTGCTCCGTAAATGCTACTTAGCCCGCCAACTATGCTTGCAGCAAATATAGAAACGATTATTATAGCCCCGGTAGCAGGGACGATTTCCTGCCTGAAGGGTAAAAGGGTGCCAGCAACGGCAGCGAGGGAGCCTGAAAGAAACCAGGAGAAAATGCGAGTATACTCCACATTTACACCCATGATCTCAGCAAGAGCCGGATTTTCCATGGACGCGCGCAAAGCAATGCCGAATTTGGTTTTATAGAGAAGTAGAAAGAGGGTAAAGAGGAGCATCAGGATGGCAAGGCTCGAAATTACAAGTATTGCATCCGCGCCAAGTATTTTGAAGTCCATTGGAGTAAATATGAATTTTCTTGTACCTTTCCCAGAGATGACTCCAAGAGTTTCAGAGTACGCTCCAAGAGCTCCCAAGAGAATGAGGTCTACTGCTAAGGTTGCGATCATCAAAATGACTATCATCGCTTCCTTCTGGATCATGGGTCTCAGAACGACAGTGTAGATTGCAATGCCTAAAATTCCTCCTAGAATGAATGAGACGGGGATAGTGTGATAAGGGTGAACTCCAAAGAGGAGCCATAACGTCAGCGAAACGTATGATCCAAATACTGCCATTGTGCCTTGGGCAAAGTTTGGCACACCCGTTGTTATGTAGGTTATAGTCAGTCCTATACTGAGTAGTGCTAAGAGATTTGAGTACACAAGTGCTCCCTCGATAACGGCCATGGTTGCGGCGATAACCCTAAAGTTTATAAATTTTAATGTATTTTCATGAGCATGCGATGGCTGAAGATATTTGCTGTAGTGTTTCTGGCAGCTATTCTCCTTGCTGGCTGTGCCCAGCAGGAGAAGCCAGTAGAGAAACCAACACCAACTCCAGCAGAGACGCCTAAACCCACCCCGACAAAACCGGCAGAGGTAGAGATTCCGTTGGGTGTATTGGTGGACCTTTCTGGACCCTTGACGACCTACGGTGAGGACATCAAAACTACTGTAACAATCGCCAGTGAGAGGATTAATGCGTATTTTGAGAAGAATGGTAAGCCCTATAAGGTAAAACTGTACGTTGAGGACACGAGAGTTGATCCGAAAATAGCTCTGGACAAGGTCATGACTCTACATAGCAAAGGTGTCAAGCTCATAGTCGGTCCCATGGGTAGTGGGGAAGTAAAGAACGTCATTGAATATGTGAGGTCAAACAAGATAATCCTCGGTTCTCCATCGTCAACGGCAGCTCCCAAGTATATAGGAGTTACATCTCCTGAAGAGAAGAAGTATGTGTTTAGGTTCGTCGCAACCGACGCTTTCCAGACCAAGGCTATTGCCAAACTGGCTGAAGAACTCGGTGTGAAAGCTGTGGTTATAACCTACATCGGTAACGCATGGGGTAAAGGGCTGGACGAGTATGGTAGAGCTGAATTCGAGAAGCTCGGCATCGAAGTAAAATCCTCTGTTGAGTATCCGGACCCACCACCGGCAGACTTCACACCATACATAGCTACAATAGAAGATGCAGTAAACGACCTGCTCAAGACTTACAAGCCTGAAGAGGTTGCTGTGGTGACATTCAGCTATGAGGAAGTAGCGACGATGCTTGCCCAAGTGAAGGATGACTCAGTTCTGCTGACTGTCAAATGGATTGGTTGTGATGGTACGGCGAAGAGCAACAAGGTCATAGAGGATGTGGCTGATAAAGCCAGCAAAGTTGGACTTTACAGCACCGTCTCAGAGACAAGAGGCGGAGCAGCCTTTGAGGACCTCAAGAAGGTCTATGCTGAGAGAACTGGCGGTAAAGAACCCAAGAGCTACGGTCTGAACGCTTACGATGCTGCCTGGGTCTTTGCCATGGCGTTTGCTGAAGTTTACGACAAACTTGGAAAGTACGATGCTGACGAAATGGCAAAGGTAATCCCAGCGGTGGCAGAGAAGTACAGTAAGGGCGCTTATGGTGTTGAACCTGTCAGTGGACCCGTCAAGTTCGATGAATACAATGACAGAGTAGGGTCTGAATACAGAATCTATGCCGTCAAGGAGGGAGCTTGGACTGAAGCTGGAGTATGGAGCTTCGAAACCAACTCAATCAAGTGGACCTAACGCTGGAGTCAACGCACTTGTAACGGAAGAAGCCACCAAGAACTTCGGCGGGCTGAGAGCCCTAGACAGGGTTAGCGTGGAGGTACCTAAGGGTGGCATAACGCTAATAATTGGCCCTAATGGAAGTGGCAAGACGACGTTGATAAACGTGGTAACAGGGTTCCTGAAGGCTGATGCTGGCAGAATAATCTTTGAAGGCAGGGATATTACCAATAAAGCACCACATGACAGATTCAAACTGGGAATTGTCAGAACCTTCCAGACACCTCACCCGCTGAAAAAGCTTACGGTGCTGGAGAACCTGCTGATAGCCGATGCCGGATATGGGGAAAGGGTTAGCGAAGCTCTCACCGGAAAATGGCTGAAAAGAGAGGAGGACTTGGTGGACAAAGCTTTCAATATTCTCAATTTTTTGGGTATTGACCACCTCTGGAGCGACTGGGCAATGAATCTCAGTGGCGGGCAGCTCAGGTTGCTTGAAGTAGGCAGAGCACTGATGTGTGATGCAAAGCTTATTATCATGGATGAACCCATCGCTGGAGTCGCTCCCGCACTTGCTCACAGTATACTGCGGAAGCTGAAGGATTTGGCAAAAGAAGGCATTTCGTTCATGATAGTGGAGCACAGGCTTGATATAATCCTTGATTACGTTGACAGAGTGTATGTGATGGCCAACGGCAGGATCGTGGCTGAAGGTAAAGGAAGAGAAATTCTTAATAATCCAGAGGTTATTGAGGTGTATCTTGGTGCTCAGGGCTGAGAAGTTATCGGCGGGATATAAGGAGCTACATATTCTCTTCGAGATAAATGCAAATGTGGAAAGAAAGAAGATCACGACGGTAGTTGGCCCTAACGGCAGCGGAAAGAGCACTTTCCTGAAATCAATCTTCGGCCTTACTACCATCCACTCGGGGAGAGTGATCTACAACGATAAGGATGTTACACTAACGCCACCTCACGAAAGGACGAAGATGGGGATTGCCTATCTGCCGCAGGTGGATAACGTTTTCACGAACCTTACAGTGGAGGAAAATCTGAAGATTGCTGGCTACACACTGGATAACGGTGAATATAAGGATAGGAAAGATTTGGCGCTGGATGTTTTCCCTGAACTTGAGTACAGAATGAATCAGAAGGCAGGAACTCTCAGCGGAGGGGAGAGACAGTTCCTTGCTATTGCTACGGCTCTCATAAGGAGAGCCGAGCTCTTGATGCTTGATGAACCAACAGCTATGCTTTCTCCAAAGTTCGCCAACACAATCTTTGACAAAATACTTGAGCTTAAGGACAGACTCGGCCTCACGATACTTCTGGTGGAACAGAACGTCAAAAAGGCCCTTGAGATAAGTGATAACGCATATTTACTCATCAGTGGAAGAGTTGCCTTCGAAGGAAAGGCAGAAGAGCTTCTAGACCACGAGAAGTTCGAACAACTCTGTATCGGAATTTGATTTTTCACTCATTTTTTAATTTCCTGAGTTATTTGCTGCGTAAATTTCGTTACTCACCACTCCGGTTATTGCAAAATCAAACTTCCTAACGATCAAACTGCCATGTGCTCAGAGTTCTATGACAGTTTTTAGGGAGAATTGGAAGGAGGATGGGTGGAGGACAGGGCGAGAAGGCTTAAAATTAGAAACGACAACAGGAACCTAAAATGCTTTAAAGTCACCTGCTCATGGGACCAATCAAATATAATGTTGGGGCAGTATTGACCGGTAATACCTAAGGTTGAGAAATAATCTCAAAAAGATAGACGATTACACGGGTTCAAAAGTATTATATAGTAAGGCATACCCTTTTCTAATAGGATGCAGGAAGTAATTGCAGCTTCTGTACTTAAGATTCTGCGTAAAGCGGGTTATGCTGTAACTGATTTAGTTGAAACTAGGCCGAGATGTTTCGATATAGTTGCTAAAAAGGAATCTGTAATTCTTCTTGTAAAGGTTCTATACAATATCGACTCCTTCAAGCCGGAAATGGCTGAAGAGATGAAAATAATCGCCAAACTCCTGAAAGCGAGCCCTGTTGTTGTGGGCGAGAAATTCAAATTTGATTACTTAGAGAGGGGTGTAGTTTACACCAGATATGGCTTACCCGTAATTAATACTGCCACTTTCTATGATTTTGTTGTTGAAGAGGTTGCACCCCTCGTTTACTCAGCTCCTGGTGGATATTACGTGAGACTGGACAGTGAGAGAATAAGATCAGCCAGAGAGAGGCTGGGAATCTCTGTAGGTGATATTGCTAGGCATCTCGGAATCTCGCGAAGAGCTGCAAAGAAGTATGAGGAGGGTGTGGACACGAGCGTTGAGAATGCCCTCAAACTGGAGGAAATACTGGGTACATACGTGATGAAGGAGATAGATGTCCTGAATTTTGTGGGTGAAGATGTTGAGACAGAGGAAATCAAAGAAGTGGAGCTTCAGGGTAAAGAAGCGGAAATAGTTGAACAGCTGAGGTGCATAGGTGTTAAGGTATATCCCATCAAGCATGCACCCTTCGATGCAGTGGCCAAAACAGATGATGAATCCATCCTGACAGGTGTAAAACAGGTCAAGACAATCGAAAAGAGGGCCGAGATACTTGGTAGAATCTCTGAAACGGTTGCTGCAAAAGCAGCATATATAGTTGAGAAAATGGTAAACAAAGAAGTTGGTTCTGTTATTTTTGTGATGAAGGAAGAACTGGAATGTGTGAGTTCTGCAAAAGATTTTCTGAATCTTTTGGATGAGAAGAAACTGACCGAAAGATATATATAGAAATTCTGTTCCACTTTTTACCAGCCTCTGACAGGAGGTGAGAAGAGTGGCGACACTGCAAGGAACTCCGGTTTTGATACTGAAGGAAGGGACTCAGAGGACGGTTGGCAGGGATGCGCAGCGCTTGAACATAATGGCCGCTCGCGTCATCGCTGAGGCTGTGAGAACTACACTTGGCCCCAAAGGCATGGACAAGATGCTGGTGGACAGCTTGGGTGATGTGGTAATAACAAATGATGGTGTTACAATACTCAAGGAAATGGATGTGGAGCATCCGGCTGCAAAGATGATCATAGAAGTGGCAAAGACCCAAGAGGATGAGGTTGGAGATGGTACAACTACTGCAGTCGTTCTGGCTGGAGAACTCCTCAAGAAAGCCGAGGACTTGCTAGAGCAGGACATTCACCCGAGCATAATCTGCAGAGGTTACAGGCTTGCTGCTGAAAAGGCAATAGAGGTGCTGGAGAACATAGCCATTGATGTTGACCTTAACGATGACGCAACTCTGCGAAAGATTGCTGCAACGGCAATTACTGGAAAGCATGCCGAATACGCTATCGAGCACCTCTCTGGAATAGTGGTGGATGCTGTCAGAAAGGTGGCGGAACTAGAGAACGGCAAATATGTTGTTGACGAGGACAACATCAAATTGGAAAAGAGGCAGGGCGGCGGCGTTGAAGACACTGAGCTTATCGACGGCATAGTGATCGACAAGGAAGTTGTGCACCCAGGCATGCCCAAGAGGGTCAAGAACGCCAAGATTGCTGTGCTGAAGGCTGCTCTCGAGGTCAAGGAGACTGAAACTGACGCAGAAATCCGCATCACAGACCCAGAGATGCTCCAGAAGTTCATCGAGCAGGAAGAGAAGATGCTGAAAGAGATGGTGGATACGCTCGTCAATGCTGGTGCTAACGTTGTATTCTGCCAGAAGGGCATCGACGACTTGGCTCAGTATTACTTGGCTAAGGCTGGAGTGTTGGCCGTCAGGAGAGTTAAGCAGAGTGACATAGAGAAGATCGCCAAGGCTACTGGCGCTAAGATACTGACTGATCTCAGGGATGTGAAGTCAGAGGACCTGGGTGAGGCAGAGCTTGTAGAAGAGAAGAAGGTCGGCGATGAGGAGATGGTGTTCATCAGGGGTTGCAAGAATCCAAAGGCCGTTACGATCCTTATCAGAGGTGGCACAGAACACATCGTTGATGAAGTTGAGCGCAGTCTGCAGGATGCCATAAAAGTCTGTAAGGCCGCTCTTGAGAGCGGTAAGGTTGTTGCTGGCGGTGGTGCTCCAGAGATCGAAGCATCCCTGAAGATCAGAGACTGGGCACCAACTTTAGGCGGAAGAGAGCAGTTGGCTGCCGAAGCCTTCGCTTCGGCTCTGGAGATCATCCCGAGAAGCTTGGCAGAGAATGCTGGCCTCGATCCAATCGACATCTTAGTGGAGCTCAAGAAGGCCCACGAGGGCGACAATGTATTTGCCGGAGTTGACGTCTTCGAGGGCAAGGTCACAGACATGAGGGAAAGCGGTGTGCTGGAGCCGCTCCGCGTGAAGACTCAGGCCATCAACAGCGCCACCGAAGTGGCAATAATGATCCTCCGCATCGACGACGTCATTGCTGCGAAGGCACTGGAGAAGGAGAAGGGCGGTGGCGAGGACTTCGAGAGCGACACAGGAAGCGATGAAGAATAAAATTATTTAAATTTTTATATTTCTAATCCATGCTTTTCCAAGAGCTCCATAAGGTAATCGGGTTTTCTGCCTCTGTTCCCCTTCGTTTTCTCAGTCCTCTCTGAACTTCGCACTGGGCAGTACAAATAGTGGTCCACAGCAACCTGAATTGCCGCAGAAACGTTTTTCTCACCTGTTTTTGCCTTCAGCTTTTCAGCAACATCGCTGCTAATCTTCACGTTGATTAACCTGAATTTTTGCATTGTTGCTTTGCTAATTGCAGCAAAACTTAACTTTTTCCACGACTATAGTCGATGGATGAAAATCTCCGGAATAGAGGATGAGTTTACGAAAGTGTATTTTCCGGAAATCCCGTTCGAATGCAACCCTCAGCTCCAATGTGGTAATTGCTGTAAAATAGCTCCGGCTGACCTCACGGAAGAAGAATATTTCAGGATTCTTGATCTGGGTTTCAGAAGATTCGCTGTTCGCACAGACATAGCTCTCTTAAGAATGGTGAGAAAAGGTGATGCTTGCTTTTTCCTGGACAATTATACATGCAAAATCTATCCTTACCGCCCTTCATCCTGCAGAGCTCTCCCCTTCCTTCCAGCCTTCTTTGACTTCTATCAGAAGAAGGTGGTAATTCTTTTTGATCCTACTGCTTTTAATTGGTGTAAAGGGGTTGGGGATGTTGGAGAAGGGAAAATGGATAGAGAGGTGGTAAAGGAGTGCAGCAGAGCAGCTTTACAACTTTTTGTTGATAGGGTCAGAATTTTGGCGGATTTCAGGGATCAAGTTACAGCTTTCCTTCTTGCAGCCCTCAGCACTCCTAAGAAGTCTGGAATCGTTATAGGGAGTCCTTATGCTTCCCTTTGCTACTGCTGCGGACATCCACTCCAGATAACTGAGAATTACAAGATTTACTCGTCTATTTTCAGGAAGTATGAAGTAATGAGGAATATGCTAATCTGCGAGAAGTGTAGAGGTGCCAATACGAGTGATGTGAATTATGTGAATGTGGAAAGCCTAAGAAATGAGCTGTTTTTTGGAGAGGAGACTAGGAAAACAGTAAAAAAATTGTTAAAAGAATTTACATGAGGGGGTGCTTTCTGACCATTCCAAGAACTGAAGGCACCTTTCCGAGCAAAGACCTTGCCACAACTTCCAGCTCGATCTCTCTTGTACCCTCGTAAATCTCCAGAATTCTGGCGTCTCTGAACATTCTGGAAATTGCCTGCTCACCCATGAATCCGTATCCGCCATGAATCTGCAAGGCCTCGTGTACAACTTCCTGAGCCACCTTGGCGGTGAAGTACTTTGCCATGGCTGTAAGGCCGGGATCTGGCATGCTAGTTTTGTCAGCCTGAAGTGCTGCCTGGACAGCTAGCAGCCTTGCAGCCTCTATGTTCGTCCTCATCTTTGCCAGCTTTTCTTGGGTCATCTGGAAGCTTACAAGTTTTCTTTCGAAAACGTCCCTGTTCTTGGCATACTCAAAAGCCAGCTCAAATGCTCCCTGAGCCAGTCCAACGGCCTGGAACGCAACAGGGATTCGGGTGACGTTGAAGAACATCATGGTTTGATAGAAACCTTCGCCTTCTCTTCCCACCAGATTCTCCTTCGGAACCCTCACGTTCTTGAAAACAACTTCTGCTGTGTCGCTTGCTCTGATACCAAGTTTGTTGGTGAGTTTGTTTGTTTGAATTCCTGGCGTGTGTTTCTCCACAACAAAAACGCTCATGCCCATGTGCCTCTTTGGGGGATTTGGATCAGTTCTTGCCAGAACTATGTAGTAATCGGCAATGCTGCCGTTGGTTATGAACATTTTGGTTCCATTAATAACGTATTCGTCTCCGTCTTTATCCGCTCTGGTTTTTATTCCGGCAACATCACTTCCTGCTTGGGGCTCTGTGTAGCAAGCAGCGCAAATCTTTTCTCCCCTTGCAAGAGGTGGCAGATACTTCTTTTTCTGCTCCTCGCTTCCAAACATCTGGATTTGTTCTGAGCCAAAAGTGGATGCCATTATCATTCCTAGGCCACCATCCACACGCCAGAACTCCTCTACAACTAGGCAGGTTTCTAGAATACCCATTCCTTGGCCGCCGTATTCCTCGGGAATAGACATGCCTATGAAACCAAGCTCGGCAGCCTTCTTCCAGAGCTCAAAGGGGAATTTCTCCTCCAGATCGCACTCCTCGCTGTATTTCGGAAACTCTTTTTCGGCGAATTCTCTGGCAGCATCTCTGATTGCCTTCTGGTCCTCTGTCAGAATATGCTCAACTAACATCATGTATCACCAGCGCTAGTGAAACCTCAAAGTCTAAATTCTTTTGGTTTTTAATCAGTTTTAATGATTAAAAATGATTAGAGGTGTAAAGCCTTTATAAGTTCTTCGATGCTGTTTTCTTCGGCGTACTTCTTCAGGTCTGTGTAACCCTTCAGCACCGCATCAATTGCCGCCCTGTAAGCCCTTGCCCCCGCTGCTGGCCCATCAGGATGGGCATGTATTCCGCCGCCAGCAGCCACAACGAGATCTATTCCAAGGGTATTCATCAGCTTGGGAACCATGGAAGGCGTTATACCACCTGAGGGCATTGGAAAGATGGGTTTGATTTTATAGAAGGGGTAGCGATGTGCCTTTGCAACTTCAATGTACTTTTCTTCGGAAAAGGGTGCCTTTCCGTAGGGAGCAGGATAGACAACGATGTCGGCTCCTGCTAGTCTGGGAAGCTTGCCGAGAACCAGATGACTGCTCACTCCAGAGAAGGGCGAGACATAGTATATGCCGGCACAGTCCATGTGTGCCATTATGGGCACGTTTATGCTGGGATCCTCAGCCAATACTCTCAAAACCGGGAAGCCACACGCAAGATAGTTCACCAGCAGACAGTTAGCTCCAAGCTCAATAGCTTTCTCAGCGTTCTCAAGCACATCTGGCAGATCATCGCTGATATTTATGGCGTAGAGGGTCTTTTCCCCCTTTTCTTCATTCGCCTTATCAATTGCCTCCATGTACTTCGTCACCCTCTCCTCCACAGTGTTGAAAGCCACGTTGCCAAGAAGTTCATCATCCTTGACGATGTCCACTCCGCCCCTTGCAGTCTCATATGCCAGCTCTGCTCCCAGCTCTGCCGGGAAGCCGGTGCAGGGCTTTATCATGTTGTTCAGCAGCGGCCTGTCGTGGACTCCCAGAATTTTTCTCACACCTTCAATACCGAATTTAGGGCCTTTGAATCCCTCAACGTACTTCTCCGGGAATTTCAGGTCTAAGAGCTTAACCTTTCCGGCCATGGAGATGTTGCCTATCACAGCAGTAAACAGCATTGAAAGTCTGCTGCCTATGTTCTCGTAAGGAAAGGCTATCTGGATGATGTAATCTCTCCATTTTACTTCATCAGGTATCATGATTTCGTGATCAGGCGTTTCATAGACTCCAATAACCTTGGCAACATGCTTCTTTCTGGTTTCAGGAGACTCGCCGGGTACTGGAATCCATGTGCCGGTGCTCTGCTCTACAGCCATTATCTGGGCGATTTGATAGGGATTGAAGGCTTTGGGGAAGGACATGTAATAGGTGGCTATGATGTATTCATCCGAATCTATACCATCAGGCAGCGCTTCTGGATTCGCCTCAGGGTCCTCAAATTTCTGAAATCTCAACCTCACACCAAGCTCCATTTTTATCACCTCAGTACTACCTCAATTTCACCACTTCAGCACTTCATCGACACTCAACATCCTCTTCCCGCTTTCGTCCTCAACTTCGATTAGAAGTGGGAACTCTTCAATTCCAGATGATTTCAGAATATCTCTGGCCATAACAAAAGCATCCATGGGATTCACACATGCTTCAGGGGGCAGAACACCCTTTTCGGTGATTTTGCCTTTTACCATGAGAATTGTGCCTATAGCTGCCGGAATTCCTGTGCCTTCCCCCATACCCTGTCCTCTGGATGTGAGGGAAAAGCTGTATCTGACAATGCCCCCCTTCTTTCCTGTAACAACCACCTTCAGGCAGCCAACAGGCCCCTTCAGTCCGGCTTTTTCCAGCAACTCCTCCCTTTTTGAGAGTATGAAAGCCACAGCAAAGTCAAGAGGTGAAATCTCAGTATTTCCGACTTTTATGGGTTTATCAGACGTCATACCAATCCTGACGATGGTTTTTATCAGTTCTGCGTATTCTGGGGGGAGAACTAGGCCGAGGTTGGTAACTCTCCTCACTCCTTTGATGTATCTGGGCAGCGTCAGGGTTTCAGGGTGGGGATACGCATAAACTCTGTACACTCCTATTCCTGGAAACTCAACTTCTTTTTCCAGAGCCTTTCCGCTCTCTTCAAAAAGCCTGACAGTCTTGAATTCGCCATCCAAAAACACGGGTATGTCCATCTCCATGGAGTGGATTCTGTGCTTCACAACGGCAGCACCTTCCGTTCTCTCTCCACCGTGGGCGTGGTAGATGTCTATTGCATCAACTTCATCCAGCAGATTCTCAGCTGCAAACTTTGCAATAAGATTCGCCAAACCAGGTGAGCTGCCCATTCCGATTAATGCTGTGATTTCCGCTTTTTTCGCGTCAATATCCATCTTCAAATGCTCAACCGTCGCATCATAATCGTCGCAAACGTCCACATAATTAACTCCTCCCTGAATCGCTGCCTTCAGCACCCTTGGCCCGTACTCGTAAAAGGGCCCGACACAGTTCAGGACAACGTCTGAACCTCTGATAACTTCTTTTATCGTAGAAACGTCGGATGCATCACATTTTATGGCTTCGGCTTCCACCTGACATACGCTGGCAACCTTCATGGCAGCTTCAACATTCAGATCGGCAATTGCAAGTTCAGAAAACTGACCAGAAGCTGAAAGAGTTAAGGCTGCTGTACTTCCAACGGTTCCGCAACCTAAAATGGTGGCCTTCATTAAAAAACAGTAAAAATCATGAAATATATAAGGATTGTCAGTTTTTTGTTTTCATTATTCTCAACATCTTCTTCCTCGATGCCTATTATTACTTCAGGTGAGGGTGTGGACAGAAACGCTCAAGGAAATATCTAAGAAATCGGAGGTATCACCTATGTGTATCCTCACCATTTTCAAGTTACATCGCTGGCTGTTAAGAGAATTAATAGGATTAAGGATAATACAATAATACAATCAATCTAATTTCCAGCGCCTCTTCTTCACGATCTCACTCACAACTCTACAAAATTCCTCAGCATTTTCAACATTTGCAGGAATTCTCCAGAGTTTTCTTTCCCGATCGTTTAAGTCTCCATCTATCTGGTAGTAGCTTTGTTTGAATACCAACATCTTCCTCTTCTCAACCAATTCTATCTGGGTTATCCTTGAATATTGCAATTCGTAAACTATTCTTTTAACTTCATGCATTACGTAGAGCAAACGCTTATTTGTGGCATAGATAATTACATCGAAGACTAATGTCATGAGTGCATATCTCACTTCCTTCCAGCTAACCTTGGCAAGAATCTCCTCATTTTCTTCAAGTATGTCTTCGATTATTCTCTCTCTAATCGATCTCATCTTATTTCTATAGTTTATTTAAAAAATTTAAAAGGTTTATTATTGCTAATATAAATCTAAATATTCTGCAGATGTAGCGTCATCTCTTCGGCTATCGCTTCGACATCGACCATTGCATATTGGTCCAGAGGTGTGAACCAGCCAGTGTAGAATTATATGACATACTGAGCATTACCGAAAAGCTATTCCCATTCTGTTTTCCCCACTCCTCCAGACTCATACATCCTCCAACCTCAACCTCATTGACACATCCAGTCTCCACTCTTCTGTCTTGCTAGTCTCGAATTCTGACTGTCTTAAATCAGAAAGTTTGAGAAAGGAGATAAGCAAAAATTAAGTATGGTTAAATAATTTTTAATAATTATGAAATACATTCTCTGCCATGATGTGGGGACGAGTGCAAACAAAGCAGTCCTTGTTTCTCTCGATGGTGGCATTAAAGCTTTGAGTAAGGCCAGATATGAAGTGCTCTATCCTAAAGAAGGTTATGCAGAGCAGAACCCCCATGACTGGTGGGGTGCTGTTGTAGAAACCACGAAAGAGGTTGTTGAAGGATCAGGAGCGGGAGAAGATATTGTAGCCATCGCATTCTCGACCCAGATGGCAGGTGTCCTTCCAGTGGATGAAAAAGGTGAGGCGCTGATGAACTGCATGATCTGGCTGGATACAAGGGCGGCTAAGGAAGCATTCGAAATCATTGGAAACAGGGTAACAAAGTACAATCTGGTCAATCTGATTCAGTTTTTGAGGATAACCGGCGGCGCTCCCGGTTTTGCAGGCAAGGATGCTATATCTAAAATTCTTTGGATAAAGAAGAATGAGCCCGACATTTATAAAGCAACTTACAAGTTTCTGGATGTCAAGGACTACCTGATTTTCAGGTGCACTGGCAACTTTGTCACCAGCAGGGATTGCGCCAACATAAGCTGGATGATGGACACGAGGAAGAGAAAGATGTGCTGGAGCGATGCAATTCTCAGGAAGTTTGGTATTGACAAGGAAAAGCTTCCGGAGATCAGGGAATCTATAAGCATCGCCGGGAAGCTGAGGAAGGAAGCAGCAGAGGAGTTTGGGCTGCCAGAGGGAATTCCTGTGGTTGTCGGGGCGGGGGATATGACATCTGCTGCTGTAGGTTCAGGAGCTGTTCTGGAGAACGAGATTCATGCATACATAGGCACTAGCGCATGGCTGGGAGCCCACATGGCGGAAAGGAAGAAGGATTTGATGCATTACATGGGCTGTATATGTAGCGCAAACCCGGAGATGTATCTGTGTGTTGCCGAGCAGGAGACTGCTGGAGCATGCTATGAATGGCTGAGAAACAACTTCTTTGACGGCTTAGAATTCCATGAACTGGATGAGATGGCTGCAGAAAGCGAAGTTGGGACCAGGGGTCTTATTTTCACCCCATGGATGTTCGGTGAGCGCTCACCCCTCGACGACCACAGCGTTAGAGCAGGGTTCTATAATCTGAGTCTGGAGCACTCAAAAAGCGATGTCATCAGGGCTGTGCTGGAGGGCGTGGCTCTGAATCTGAAATGGGCACTGATGTATTTTGAGAAGCTCACAGGAGGATCTGATTACATTAATTTCATCGGAGGTGGAGCGAAATCCGACATATGGCTGCAAATTTTCGCTGATGCCCTCAAAAAGGAGGTGAAAAAAGTCTCAGACCCGCAGGAGGCTGGAGCCAAGGGAGCAGCCTACATAGCCATGGTGGGATTAGGATATATGGGTTTTGAAGAGGTCAAGAGGCTTGTGAGGGTTGAGAAGACGTTTAAGCCTGTAAAAGAGAACAGTGAGGTTTATGAGAGGGCTTTTGAGAAGTTTAAGAGGGTTTACAGAAAGAAGGTTTCAAGAACTGGGATGTAAGGGGATTGCAATGTACGATGTGCAAGACGGTTAAAAATTGATGAGGCTAAAACTTAGTTCATCAATTGTTTCGCATGCTTGAATTGCTGAGGTAGGGCGGTGAAGGCTTACGGTAGAAACCTTGAATATATGCAACCGGCTTGTTTTCCAGATCTACGTAGATTCTGTAATAGAAACCGTATTTCCACGGCTCTGGATTCACCTTCAGAAAAACCGTGGGGTAGGCGTAGGGCATGCACTCCTTATAGCAGAGTATCTAGGCGCTGACTTCCACTTTTTCAACTTCATAAGTGCGGTTAACCTATGTACTTCTTGGTTTTCGGATCGGAAAGTGCTATCTTTAGGGTCTCACTTCTTTGCTCCTCAGAAATACTGGAAAGTGTGAGGTCAAAGTTTATGGGTCCCACCTGAACGTTATCTCCCGGATATACTGGTACCTTCAGAGTTATTCCTGTAATCCAGGGCAGAATTTGCTTGTTGGTCAGTATATAAACCCAGTAGGTTTCACGTGATATGGTTACATTCACAACCTCATAACCTTCGTCTAGCCACTTTTTAACCATGGGATGGTTTAGAGCCAGGCTAATTACCTCATCTCTTTTTTCTCCTGATACCTCAGTTTCCCATTTTGGTATTGTAGGTGTAGGAGGCTGTAGGGGTGGTTGAGGAGTGGGTAGCGGAGTGGTCTGTTGAGTTAGTTGTGAATGTGATTGCAGTGGCTGAGAAGGATTGGCTTCATTCTTGGTGCTGGGTTCATTTTTTGCAGTACAGCCTGAAATTAATGTGGTGAGAAGTAAAAGTGTGATTAGAATGAAGTAGTATATTTTTGACATGCTTATATTTGGCTTATCATCTGCTGCCATGACTTCACCATAACAAAAAATTATGATAAAGTATAAAAATATGATGGGATCATCTTCTGCCCACAACAGCCACCGTAGCAACCGAGTACGGTCCGCCGAGGTTGTGGGCAAAGCCAGCCTCTGCACCCTCCACCTGCAAGCCCTCAGCCTTTCCAAGAACCTGCTTTGTCAGCTCTGCAATCATTCTAACCCCTGAAGCTGCAATGGGATGACCGAAGGATTTCAGGCCACCATCTGGATTGATGGGAAAGTCTCCGTCTATTGCCGTAACACCGTCTCTGATGAGCTCCGCCCCTTCCCCGGGCTTGCAGAGCTGCAAGTCCTGATAGTTTATCAGTTCTGTGATGGTGAAGCAGTCATGGACAATTCCGAAATCAAGCTCTTTACGGGGCTCCTCAATTCCAGCCATTTTAAAGGCCATTTTTGCAGCATTGACAGTTGCAGGAAAGCTCAGGAATGTCTCGGAGGGGCGATGCCAGGGATGCATGGTTTCAACAGCCATTCCTATTGCCTTGATTATGGCAAAATCGTCTCCCACTATCTCTTTGGCGATTTCGGGGCGGGTAAGCACGATGGCAGCAGCGCCATCACTCACAGCGCTGCAATCATAAACGCCAAGGGGGTAGGCAACCATTGGAGCATTCAAAACCTGCTCAACTGTCACCCCCTTCCTAAAGTGGGCTTTGGGGTGCCTCGCTCCATTGTAGTGGTTTTTCACCGCCACCAGAGCCAGATCTTTCCTATTCCATCCCCACTCTTTAAAGGCTCTGTTTGCCGCCATTGCAAACATTCCCGGAGCGCTTACAGCGGGCATGGCAACACTGAAGATCCCTTCAATATGTGGAATTCCTCTTGAGCCCGCATCCATCAGCTTTTCCACTCCTGCAGCGATTACAATGTCATAGGCTCCGCTGGCAACGGCGAAGGCAGCATTTCTAACGTTATCCATGCCCGTTGCGCAGTAATTCTCAACCCTCGAAATGGGCTTGCCGAAGAACTTCAGAGTGTCGCTGAAAACGTTCCCGCTTATGCCGGTTGAGGGGTAAAAGCTTCCGCACCAGACAGCCTCAACGTCTTTGAGCTCTATGCTGGCATCCTTCACGGCTTCATAAGTAGCTTCAACCAGCAAATTCTCCTGATCCTTCTTCCAATGATGTCCGAATTGGGTAACTCCACACCCGATTACGGCAACTTCTCTCATACTCTCACCTCTTGCCTCATGTTGAACCTCATCTCGGAAGTCTGACCTTCCATCCGTAATACCTGAAATCCGCTTTCTCGAACAGCAGCCTGAAGGTTCTTTCAACCTCCGCATCGCACTCAACGCCCTCAAAATCCCTCAACACGTCCGTAACCTCAAAGAAAACCCTTCCTCCACCCTCCAGATCCACAACTGCAACGCAGTGAGGATGAATTCCATCGCCAGTATAATTTCCGGGCATAATCAGATAATCGATGGTGTAGGTGTATATCCTTCCTTTATCTCCCAGCTTAACCTCTTCATAGCTATCCTTTGCCCCGCATTCCACGCAGCACCGGCTGATGGGATAGCTTACAGCTCCGCAATTCCTGCACTTCATCCCATAGAACCGTATTATGGACTTCTCATCCCTCCAGTATTTGGTCAGAGATGGCCTGTCTGGAGCCTCTTTGACTCCAACAAAACCCCTGTTGAATAGATAATCTGCATAGCCTATCTTCTTCCCGCTTTCCAGCATCTCGCCTAGGTTTGATTCAATAGCATCATCTATCTGTATGGCAAAAACGTCGGCCCCCTCCCCGTAACCTCCCAGAAGAATTCTTCCGGGTCTTTCAAGCTGTGAAGCCAGTAAGAGCAGGGGGTGGGCTGCCCCGGCAATCCCAATGCTGGAGAAATAAAACTCCTCAGCCTTAACTCCCACTGCTTTGAGCAAACCCACATAGCTTTTCGGATCGGGAGCTGATGCAACTATTCTGTCCACATCTGCTGGAGACAGGTTGAGCTTGGCAAACAGAGGCATCACAGCCTGCTGCACGCTTTCAGCATATCCGTAGCGGGCATCTAGGCGCATGTCGAAGTCCTTGACTGTATCATCATCACTTCTCATCCAAGTTCCTGGAAGGGGCTTTGTTGCAGTTGAGTAGCCAAGTATCTTGGCATCTCCATCTTTCTCCACTGCTATCGCCACGGCAGCATCTCCGTAAAGCTGCTCGTAGATGGTTGCGGGCTTTACAGGAATACGATCCGCTGCGACCACAAGAACCCTGCTGAACCTTCCTGAATCAACCATCTCGTTTGCGGTAATCAGAGCGTTTGTGGCAGCTCTGAATGAGTCCGTCACATCCATGGTGAAGGTATTGCCACTCAAATCAAGGGCAGAAGCTATTATGCTGGCGCACTGCTTGATTTTGAAGGGTGGTGAGGTTGAGGCGAAGATAACTGCATCGAACTCTTCAACTCCCAGACCCCTTGCCGCTTCGACGGCCATTGTGAGACTGTCTTCATCCCAGTGGGCTACAGTCCTCTCGCCACCTAGCGACGGCATACCAGTTTGCCTTGAAATCTCATTCCTTTCCAACCTCCAGACGGGTAAATAAACACTGCAGCCATTTATTGCTGCCAGAATATCACCTCCTCGTTGTTCGGTTCTTTTTGGCTCTTAATCGGACTTTTCAATCAGATATCTCATGTATTTGTTTCTCAAAGCCCTCTTGTCGAATTTTCCAACACTTGTCTTGGGAATTTCGTCCACGAAAAGAATATCGTCCGGCAGCTGCCACTTGGCAAATCTTGGCTTCAGGAACTCAATCAGCTCATCCTTCGTCGCCTCTTTGCTTGGTTTCAGCACAACAAATGCCAGAGGCCTTTCCTGCCACTTGGGGTTCTCAACGCCAATAACACAGGCTTCAAGCACTGCAGGGTGAGCCATGAGTGTGTTCTCAAGGTCTACGCTGCTAATCCACTCTCCACCGCTCTTTATCACGTCCTTGACCCTGTCTACAATCTTTACGTAGCCTTCAGGAGTTATCATCGCCACGTCACCGCTCTTCCACCAGCCATCTGCGAAGCTGTCCTTCATCCTCTCGTCTCTGTAGTACTCCTTGGTAACCCAGATTCCTTTTATCCAGAGCTCACCCATGGTCTTTCCGTCCCAAGGAGCTTCCTTATCTTCCTTATCTCCAGTCATCACCTTTACTTCTACCCCCAGAACAGGAAGCCCCTGATACTTCTTGTACTCCCAGTATTCTTCTTCACTCAGCTGAAGCTCTGGCTTGATGAAGTTCAGGGTAACGAGCGGACTTGTTTCTGTGGCTCCATAGGCATGTATGATTTCAACACCGAACTCTGCAAAGCCCTTCATCATGGCAACCGGAGGTTCTGATGCTCCAGAACCTATCCTCAGCCCGGTAAGGTCTGGTTTCGGATCGAGCTTCCTCAGGTACTCCAGCATGGGGATGAGGATGACAGGGGCGGCGTGGGTTACGGTGACGCTTTCCTTCACGATGAGATCCACCAGCACATCAACGTTTTCTAACGTGAAAAAGCCAGGAAATACCAGTTTGGAGCCCACCATGGTTGAGCCTATGTGACCACCCCAGCCGTTGGCATGGAACATTGGCACTATCTGCATGTAGCAATCTTCAGGTCCAATTCTCAGATATGCTGCCCCGGTGAGAGCATGTAGATATATGGAGCGGTGGGAGAAGTAGATGCCCTTAGGTTTCCCCGTTGTGCCTGAAGTGTAGCAGGCTGTTGCTGCACTCTTCTCATCCACTTCATCCCATTCCCTCGTCTTCTCATTCTCTTCAACAAGTTCCTCATAGCTGTAAACTGGGTCAAGCTTAGTATCTACCTTTTTTCTCTCGCTCATCACCACAAAGAAGTTGAAATCGTGCTGTGGGGCAATCATTTCAGCAATGGGCACCATGAAGTCATCTACCAACAGCCCCTTCACCTCACTGTGCTTCAGGATGTAAAGTAGGTCCTGAGGCGGCAGGCGCAGGTTCAGTGGGAGCAGAACTGCTCCTAAGCCGGGGATCGAAAAGTAGCTTTCGTAAAACCTGTGGGTGTTGAAGCCTAGAAGAGCTACCACATCCCCAGGCTTGACGCCAAGTTTTTCTAGGGCATTAGCAATGGCGCATACTCTTTCGTAGGCTTGAGCATAGTTGTAGCGATGGATGCCAAAGATGGAGCGTGATGCTATCTCTCTCTTTGGATGAACTTTTGCTGCATGCTGGAGTATTCTGGTCACATTGAGCTGGTAGTCGTCGTTTATGGTAGAAGATTTTCCTACTATCATCTATCTTTCACCACCTCTTCTTAACAGGTTTTCCAGAATTCTTCTCCAGAATTCTTCTCAAAAACATAATGATTAAATATTAGATAAAGTTTGCTGAGTCGCTTTTGTTTAAAAGCTCTGAACATCCGGGGTCTCCGGGTTCCCGATACAGCCTTATTTGAGTTTCAGGTGGTGTTGCGGGCTAGAGGTAGACCACCCAGTCAGGTTGCAGATGCCATGAGAGCAATAGACCACATTCTTGCCAGAAATAAGGTAAAAATTGTGAATACGATTGATATTAATCTGTTCATCAGGCAGGCCGAGATAGAGGAGAAGCATGGTTTGTCCTTTTTTGACAGCCTGATTGCCGCATCGGCTCTGTCGGTTGATGGAGTAATCGTTTCCGATAATCAGGATTTTGACAGAGTTCATGGCTTGAAAAGGGTGCCTTTGGGCTGATTTTTTGTTTTTTGCTGTTCTAGAGGTGACATCTGAAGCTCCAGGATGGAGGAGGGGCCGGGTGGGCGAGATAAAGATTAAGGTGAAATAAGAAATAAAAAGGGGTAAAATAAATCTAAAACTTCAGCCTGCCTGTAAGAAACCTCCCCAATATCAGCCTCTGTATCTCGCTGGTCCCTTCCACTATCGTGAACATCCTTGCATCTCTGTAATATCTCTCCACATCGTATTCCTTGCTATAGCCGTAACCTCCGTGAATCTGGACTGCCTCATACGCAACTCTATTGGCAATCTCCGTGGCATAGACTTTAGCAGCGCTGCTGAAGGCAGCATCAGGCTGACCCATGTCAATGAGCTTTGCAGTATGCCAGATGAGAAGTCGGGCTGCCTGAATCTCTGTCCACATGTTTGCTAGCTTGAACTGAATCTCTTGGAAAGCTGCAATTGGCCTTCCAAAGGCCTCACGCTGCTTTGCATAATCCAAAGCCAGCTCATAGCATCGCTGAGCCAAGCCGAGAGCTGCAGCAGCAGTAAAAACCCTACTCACGTTGAAGAACATGGCAATCTGGTAGAAACCCATGTTTTCTGCACCGAGCAGGTTTTCTGCCGGCACCTCAACATCCTTAAGGCTTATACTGGCCGTCGGGCTGCAGTGCATACCCATCTTGCTGATTGGAGACGCTGCAAATCCTTCAGTAGGATGCTCGAGGATAAAATTTGATATGCCCTTGTAGGCTGGCTGAGCAGTCTTATCGGTTTTTGCTGCAATGACCAGCCACGAAGCGATATTTCCATTTGTTATGAACTCTTTCGAGCCGTTCAGCACCCACTTTCCATCTCTTTTCACTGCTGAAGTCTGGATGGCTGCAACATCGCTGCCAGCGTTGGGCTCTGTAATGGCAATACCGCTGACACCCTTTCCTGACGTTACGACAGGCAAATACTTCTCTTTCTGCTCCTGAGTGCCGAAGTAGAATACCGGAATACAGCCCAGCGTTGCAGTTACAACTGCTCCCGGCGAGCCAGCACGCATGAACTCCTCTGTTATTATTGCCTCTGAAAGATAGTCCATTCCAGCTCCACCATACTCTTCCGGGAGTGAAGCTCCAATGTAGCCCAGCTTCGCTGCCTTCCTGAAAACATCCCAAGGAAATTCTCCTTTCTCATCTAGCTCCTTTGCCTCTGGCATCAGCTCCTTCTCTACAAATTCCCTGACTGCATTTCTGAGCATTCTGTGCTCTTCATCAAGAAAGCGCTGCATATCTCATCTCCCCTTCCATTCCGGCCTTCTTCGCTGGACAAAGGCTTTCATACCTTCAGCAAAGTCTTCTGTTGGTATGAGCAGCTCAATTTCCCTTGCTGCAATGTCCATGGCATTCCTGAAAATCTCTCTGATAGCATTCATGGACCTTTTTACGGCCTTTGCAGAAAGAGGTGCTACTTGGCAGATTCTGTCAGTGTACTCCATACCCACTTCCAGCAGCATATCTTTGGGGACGATCAGATCCACAAGTCCGAATTCTTTTGCCTCCTCGGCACTCATCACATCTCCTGTCAGCGCGTATCTCGCAATTTTTCTACCAAAGATTGCGTAGCCGAGAGAGGATGCGATGGGCGGAAAAGCTCCTATCAACCCTTCAGGAATGGAGAAGGTTGCGTCTTCGCTTGCAATCACTATATCAAAGAACATGTTAAGCTCCATGCCTCCGCCAAAGGCGTTTCCGTTCACAAGAGATATTATGGGCTTCTCATAGTATGCTAGGGTGTAAACGAGAGGCATGGCAATCTTTTCAAAGAAGTCTATGCCGTCTTTTAGACTCTTCCAGGAGCCCATGACTGCGATGTCATCTCCGGCGCAGAAAGCCCTGCCTTCTCCAGTTATGATAACTGCTCTGACGTCCTCATCTTCCTGAGCCTTCAGAAAGGCTTTGTTGAGGCCAATCCACATCTCTTCATTCAGTGCATTCAATTTCTCCGGCCTTCGCATTGTGATAATAGCGTGGTCATGCCTCTTCTCGTATCTCACCGGCCCGAAGTCAACCAGCTCATGGTTCCACTGATAGAAGCCCTCACCGCTCTTCTTTCCCAGCTTTCCAGCCTTGACTATCTCCTGAAGCAGTGGGTCCGGCTCGTACTCATCCAGCTTTTTCTGGTTTTTTCTGATGTTAAGCGTCGCTACAACCTTGTCTATTCCGTAAGCATCGGCAATCTTCAAAATTCCCTTGGGGTAACCCATCCCCTTCACTGTGGCTTTATCAATGTCTTCCTTCGTCGCAATTCCATTTCTCAGGAGCCAGGCAGCTTCGTTGATGCCAGGGGCAAGTATCTGAAGGGGGCTTATGCGATACGCGAGCTCTTTGGGTATCTTAACCCTCTCGTAAAAGCCCTTGTACTCGTAAAACCCCCTGCCAGCCTTCATTCCCAGTTTACCTTCCTCTACCATTTCCTCTAGGATTTCAGGCATTTCAACGGCAAAACCCCTCTCTCTAACTTCCTTAAGCACGCTGTAGATTATGTCCACGCCGCTGAAGTCTGCAACCTCAAATATTCCCATGGGCAGGCCTGCTCTGTATCTTACAGCAGCGTCTATTTCTTCGGGACGATATCCTTCTTCAAGGAGCCTCATTGCCTCTACGAAAACTCTAATGTTTATTCTGTTGATCAGGAAACCTGGCACGTCTTTCTCCACCAGAACGTAATCCATGGCTATGGATTTTGCAAATTCTATTGTTTTTCTGATGGTTTCATCACTCGTCTGCGCTCCCCTTATTATCTCAACCAGCCTGATGAGGGTGGGAGGATTGAAGAAGTGCAGACCAACAACTTTATCTGGTCTGCTGGTGGCTTGGCCAATCTCAGTTATGGGGATTGTGGAGGTGTTGGTTGAGAGTATAACATCGCTTTTGCAATTTTCGTCGAGGGTTTTGAATACCTCCTTTTTCACGTCAGTTCTTTCAACAACTGCTTCGATTACGAAGTCAACTTCTTTAGCAGAGTTTGCCAAGTCGGTTGATGTTTTTATTCTGCCCAGAACTTCATCTGAGCTCTTAACCTTCCCCTTCTGCTCGAGCTTCTTCACGCTCCAGGATATTTTTGTGACAGCATTCTTAAGGGCGTCTTCGCTTATATCTGTGATCAAAACGTCGTAGCCAGCCAGAGCACACACTTCAGCAATGCCATGGCCCATTGTTCCCGCACCGACAACAAGAACTTTCATATCATTATTTCCATGATTTTTGATTTAAGTTTTCCTGAAAAATGTAGGTATGGCGTTATGCTTATCCTTATATTTTATCCTACCAGACAAAAATAGAAGGGGTTCGTGCAGTTACAGGTACAGTTATAGGCGCTTGTTGCACAATCTGCAATTCAGCCATTATGATTTCTCCGGTCCGAGGAAAAAAATCTACGTCTGCTTTCTTCTGACGTAATCCAGCATGCCAAAGATATTAACAAGAACATGCCCCAGGGCGGTGTCACTCCCCTGATATTTCTCTGCCAGCCCTTTAACGTCCTCATCCTCATTCATCAGCCTTTTGAACATGTCCGAGTGGTCGCCACCTTCCTTCACAACCTCCTCAGCAATCTTGGCCCATCTGACAAGCTTGTCGTAGGCTCTTTTCAGCAGCTTCCCGTTCTCCGCTGCACCGAAATGGGTGAAGGCAACGAATTTCACATCCAGTTCCATGAGCTTCTCCAGCGACTTCAAAGCCTGATCCAGCTCGAAGGGAGGAGGTGTTGCTGGCAATAGGGTTTTATGGGTGTAAACTCCTGCAGCATCGCTTGGAAAGAGTATCTTTGAACTCTCAAGATAGTATGCAACGTGATGAGCTGTGTGTCCTGGAGCATGCATGCATAGCAGCACGTCTCCACCGAGATCTATTCTCTCCATATCTTCCACTTTCATGACCCTGCTTTCCGGAACGGGCAAGGGTTTTTCGTAAAGATCTGCTATTGGCCCCAAAACGCTCTTAGAAGACACCCATAACCTTTCCGGGTCAATCAGATGCTTTGCTCCTTTGGGATGGACAATAACCTTTGCCTCAGGCAGCTCTTTGACGAGGTGCCCACAGTTACCTGAGTGGTCTATGTGAATATGTGTTGCAACTAGGTATTTCACTCTCCTCTTTTCAATCTCCAGCTCATCCAGAGCCTTCAGAATGTTTTTGTAGCCCGCAGCCGGTCCAGGGTCTATTATGGCAACATCATCAAAATCGAGAATGTATGCAGAAACAATACCGTTCTCAATGCCTTCTAGGACGTCAACATGATAGACTTTCTCAGCCACCTCTTCAACCATGGATGAGTTTTAACGGTAAATTATTAAAATTTTACATCTACTTTCTGAAAAACATCACGTCTATCTGGTCATTTTATCAACAGATTTTTTATTCTGAGGGCAAGACGGTAATAAATTGAATCAACTCTTAAGCCTCTCAAGAAACGCCTCAAGCCTAGTCTCAACTTGTGCCATTGAGAACACTCTGGAATCGGTCATGTCAGCCTCTATAACCACTGAGGGGACATCAATCATTTTCTGAATCTCATACTGTCCGAAGGAATAGGGCTTGCAGCTCCTGTTGCTGTGAATAACAACTCCATCCACGTCATAGACATCAATAAGCCTGTTTATGGCTTCGGCCATCAGCTCAAGACCCAAGTTCAGATAGATGAAGGTATAGGTCTCTGCAAGGCTCCTTATGGGGTCTGATTTGTTTTCCAGCCTCAGTATCCCTGTCCAGGCGTTGGTGTAGGTGTCCGCAACCAGGCATGCGTTGTGGTCTATGAAGAACTCGGAAAGTCGCTTCAGTTCGTACCATATTGGTATGTTGTCCCAGAGCAGCCTTATCTCTTCATTGTCAACAGCTCCAACTCCATTTTTCACCCTTTCTTCCAGCTCCTCCTTCAACTCCCCGTAAAAACCTATTGGAGTCTCTGTCCCCCTCAAGCATACGATGGGGGCCATATTCAGAAATGCATCGAAGCATGTCAGCGGAGATGGCTTATGTCTGCCCATGAGGAGCACATCTCTGTAGGCATTGACGCCTTGAATTGAGAGGGAAATTACTTCTCTGAATCTGGATTCATCAAATTCCTCTCCTGTCACTTTTTCCAGAAACCTGATGAAGTCGTACAGTTGCTCCTCCACATAGTTGACATAGCTCTCCCTCAGCTCTTTCCTGACAAAGGGGACATCCAGAATGAACAGAGGCACTTTGAACATTCTGCTGAGAACCTCATACCATTTCACGACAGTATTGCATATGTTGTTGCAGCATAAGAGAAAATTGGGTTTGGGTAGACCGCCAATGGGGCTGCTTCCCACCATCGCCGAACCTATGTCACATCTTGCATAAGAGCAGAGATCCTGAGAGAAGCCTTCATTTTCGGCAATCTGGGAAAAATTGGGACCCATCTTCGTTGCTCCAATTAATGCAGCGTGATTTTCTGGATATATGGGATACACATCCATGGCATAAAGAAATTCCACCGGAGCCCCGCTTGTAACCCATGAAACTTCCTCAGCCTGCTTCCCCTGCATGTAGTATGCCAGCATTATTTCCCGCATCTTCGATGTTGCTTTCAGCTTCTTTATCCTGCTCATAAAATCACCCGTCAAATCACCTGCTTGTCCCACATATCAAACCACCATCTCGTAAAATGCCTCAAGCCTGGTTTTGAGCTGTTCATAGGAGACTATGGGGAACTCCAGTTCAAGCAACAGAGTCTTCTTACCCATTTTTTCAAGCTCCTTCTTGAGTTGAGGGTAGTCGAAGAAGTGGGGTTCGCAGAACTTCAGGAGGAGGAAGATAACCGCATCAACTTCCTTAACTCTTTCAAGGATATACTTGAACCTCCAATCACCGTCATAGCTCTTCGTGGGGCATGGAGCCTTTCTGAGGTACTTCTCAGCCAGAAATTCCATAGCTTCCTCCATGCTGTTCACATCTCGGCTCTCAACATCCGATTTGAAGAATCTGGTTCCTGTGCACAAGTCATCCACAATTGAAAAACCTGCCTCCTCTATCAGACTCAGAACGTCAACAGCAGGGCACACGCTTCCAGTTACGAGGACTCTGGCATCCTTCTGCTCGCCTCTCTCACCTTTCAGATCTCTCAGTTCTCTCACCTTTTTTTCAGCCTCTCTCAGCACTTCTTCAGCATCCTCGGTCTGTGCTCTGAGAATTAACTCGTAGTCAGGCTTTATTCGGAATATTTCATCAAGAAGGCCTTCCAGGTAGGAATACAGCTCAATGCTGCTTTTAAGGTCTTCAGACGTTATTTCCTTCCCTCTCCACTCTTCAAGCTTGCTTTTGAAATCATAAAGCTCTCGGATTAGGAACTCTCTGCTTCGCCCATCAATTTTTGTGGGGAATTCCAAGTTGTGGACTAGCATGTTGGAGTTTCTCTCCCATATATCTGCAAGACGCATTAGAGAATCGCATGTTCTGGTGAAAACCGCAGCATCTATATCCAGCTCGCCTCTCAAAAGTCTCTCAAGGCTTCCTCTGACCTGCGAGCAGCAGTAATTCTGCAGGTGTGCATTTGCAAGGCTTACATGCTGATTTCCAGTAAGAATTCTGACTGGCGTGAAACCAGCAGCTTTTATCAACTCCTTCGGTGTGAATGTGCAGAAATAACCCACCCTTCTCATCTCATTCCCCCTGGAGTCTCTTCCCTCAAAGCCCTTCTTAAAATCTTCCCTATGGGGCTCTTTGGTAAGGATTTTTTGAATTCCACATACTTTGGCACCTTGTATTTAGAAAGGTATTTCGAGCAGAATTCTATTATCTCTTGCTTTGTCTGCTCCGTTTCCTCCACTCCATGTTTAAGAACCACGAATGCTTTTACAACTTCCCCCCGATATTCGTCTGGAACGCCCACAACGGCAGCTTCCATGACTTTTGGATGCTTGTAAAGAACATCTTCCACCTCTTTTGGATATACGTTGAATCCGCCGACTATGATAAGGTCTTTCTTCCTTTCCACGATATAGAAGAATCCATCTTCATCCATATATGCTATATCTCCAGTGTAAAGCCAGCCATTCCTTATGACACTTTTTGTCTCTTCCTCTCTATTGTAGTATCCTTTCATCACCGAAGGACTCTTGATTATCAGTTCTCCTGGCTCCCCTACAGGCATTGCTTTTGTTCCGGTTTCTATGTCAACGATTTTGAAAATCACATCGGGGAATGGAACTCCTATGCTCCCCTCTTTGTTCACACCTTTCAAGGGGTTGCAGCACTGGGCAGTAACGGCCTCAGTAAGCCCGTATCCTTCCATTAGTGTTGCTTTCGTCACCTCCTCCCATCTTCTCTTGACTTCTAAAGGAAGAGGAGCGGCACCGACAAAACACCCTCTGAAGCACGAGAGGTCATACTTTTTCAAATCTGGATAGTTGAGCAGTGCTATGTACATTGTCGGGACGCCTGCAAAAATCGTCGGTCTGTATGTTTCTACTATTTTGAGAAAGTCTTCTGGACTGAAGCGGGGCATAAGAATAGCACTCCCTCCCGAAAGTATTGTGCAGTTCATCAGAACACTCATGCCGTAGCCGTGGAAAAGTGGAAGAGCAGCCACAACTCTATCATTTTTGTTAACATCAATCCATGAGCGAACCTGATAGGCGTTAACAACGATGTTGTAGTGAGTAAGCTCAACACCTTTAGGCACACCAGTGGTTCCACCGGTGTAGAGTAAAGCGGCAGTCTTGTTTACTTCCCTATTAAGACTTGGAAGGTCTCCGGATTGGTTTATCAAATCGGTGAATTTCGGATGCTCCAGCCTCTCGTCGGATGGTGGCAGAACGAAGTCCTGAGCTTTGCTCACAATTATGTTTTCCACTCCAAGTTCTTCACAGACCTTCCTTACTTTTGGGTAGAATATATCGAGGGTTATGACGGCCTTCACACCAGCATCTTTCACTTTATATGTCATTTCTGCCTCAGTTGACAGGGGGTTATCTGGAACAACAATGCAGTTCGCTCTTAAAATGGCATAGTACCCGATTACGTATTGCGGCGAGTTCGGAAGGACGAGCATAACTTTCTCTTCTTCACCCAAAGTAGAGTAGAGGTAGGAGGCAAGGTTTTCAGAATATCTCAGCAGTTCGCCATACTTCACTTCTTTCCCGTGATATACCAAAGCTGTTTTACCGGGCATTTTGCTGGCAGTACCACTCAAAAGTTCGAAGGCATTAATATCTGGATACTCTATGCTCTCAGGGACACCATCATCGTAGAACTTGAGCCAGGGTTTACTCTCATAAAAGTCATCGTATCTGTCGTCTTCTTTCATGATTATATCAGGCAAAAATTTCTTTATTTAATCATTACGTTAGAATTAGGTCTTACCTTTGAGATTACCAGCTATCGTTCCCAATATCATCCATCCACTTCATGAGCAGAGCACTCAGCAAAAGTGCCACCATCAGGAATACGAAGAAAAACTTGACGTCTATGTAATCTGAAATGACCCCAGCGCCCAGAGAAAAGAGTCCACCAAAGAAGAAACCCATTCCTTGGAACACACCGTAGGCTGGGGATCTGAAGTGCAAGGGCATGTGCATGGCAACAATGGAATCGTAGAGAGGTATGGTGGCATAGAGGAGCACTCCTAGGACAATAACTGTAAGATAGAAAACACCCGATGAGGGGAAGAGTATGATGGGGAGGAGAGATAAAGATGCTAGAAAAATGCTGAATATGGATACTCTCACAGCCCCGAATTTATCTCCAAGAAACCCTCCTGCTACATTGGCGAAGAGACCCATGAATGGGAAGAGTGCCACGACAGCAGCAGAGGATGCTTTAGAGAGCCCCACAACATTGAAGGCATAGAGAGGAATGAAAGACATTATTCCCCAGAAGCTAGCATCTCTTAGGAAATATGATAGGATGAGCGCTCTGCTTGCAGATTCTCTGAAGTAGCTGAAAAAGTCTTTGATCGACATTTTGGCAGGTACATCTGACTGTATCATGACTGAATAAATGACTGCCACCGCAAAGGTCAGAAATGCAAAGAAGAATATGAGGTTCTTTAGCCCGTATGACAAGAGGAAAAAGGAAACGATGAGTGGCGATATTATCATACCCAGACTGCTGGCAAAGCCATGAATGCCAAGGTATGTGTTAACTCTTTCTTTTGGGGAGAAATCTACCAGTATTGTTGTACCAGGAGAGTGGTAGGTTCCACATCCCAATCCGAACAGCAACTGGATTAGGAGAAGTAGAATATAATTTTCATACTTGGTTAGGATTAGTAAAGAGAGAAATGCCAGAATCTGACCAGCAACAACGAGCCATTTTTTCGAGTGTTTCAGGCCAAGAAGGCCAGAAGTGAGAGTTGAGAAGGAATAGGATACAAAAAAGACTGCAGCTATCAGTTCTGTCTGGGTGTAGTTGAGGATGAGGGCAGCTTGGAAAGCTGGAAGGATGGCGATGATGAAGTTTATGGCCATATGGTTGTGCATGTGAGCTATTGACGACGCAAATATCAACCTGAATCTCATTCTCCACCCAATAGGCTGACGTGTAGGATTTTATTTAACAATTATTACACCTTACTACTTATATTGCCACCCCTACTGCCCAATGGGCCGAGTGAAATCACTCTGGTGCTGAAGTTTTTAACGAATTGAGACTTGCTGACTCAACAGAACTCATACTCTGGATGAATTTACAAGGTATTTTAGTATCTGGTTGTCCGATACCATTCCGATAAATTTTCCGTTCTCTAGTACAATAAGGGAACGCACCCCCTCTCTTCTCATGAGCTTCAAAGCTTCGCTGATGTTCATTTCTCCATTGCCTACCACGATTTTGGGTTTAATTAGCTCTTTCACCCTGCTTTCTGTCTTTTTTTCAGCAACTGCTTTAACGATCTGGTCGAGGGTGAGAAGACCTACTGGATTTCCATTTTCCAAGACCAATCCACAATAAGCTCCATTTTTTGAAAGGATGTCAGCAGCATTTTTTACTTTCATCTCTGAATCCACTGTAATCAACTGTGATGCCAGCTGGCTGATCTTCTTTTTTGGAATCGCCACTATTTTCTCCACGTCCACGATCAAACCGTTGTCCTCAACCCTCCTAACTTTTCCCTGAATTATCAGCTGTTTTGCATAGATTATCGAGATCTCATCTCCACTGTTAAGATCAGCTTCCTGTGACAGGCTGATGATGGCTTTGTGAGTATTGGGGTTGCTGAGTGCGGTTAGCTTAATCCTTTCTACATCAAGTTCTTCCTGAATTCCATTCACAAAAATTTCCACTGCCATCTCAGACATCTCATGATTTAGAAGAAGTTCGTAAGCCCTGGACGTCGGTCTGTACCCCCCTCGCGGCCCTGGAACCCCTTCAACAAGTCCAAGAGTTCTCAGAGCCTGCATGTGTGAGCGCACAGTGCCCGGTCTTTTGTTCAGAATTTTTGCAACATCTTCACTGCTGACAAAATTGGAGCCTGAAAGATAGAGGTTAACCAGCGTCCGGAGCACCTTCATCTGTACAGCAGTTAGTTTTGGCTCCATGTATAACACCGTATGTGTTTGTATTGTTTTAGTTACCTTGTAGTATTTAAATGTTAAGTTTTCCAAGAAAAAAGTTTGACAAAATTTGTTAAGGCTTAAAAATTTCGTTTCCAACATACGTGAAATTGGGGCCTGAACTGGTGTGAATCAAGAATCGGTAATTTTTGATGTCTGGTTTGCCATCTCTGAAAGCATCGCCGTAGGTGACATCAACTATTTCGCCAACAAAGAAAATGTGGTCTCCCGTTTCAACTTCATTTACGACTTTGCACTCGATGTTGGCGGCACACTCCTTTATAGACGGAGCTTTAACTTTCTTCGACGGTACAAATGTCACACTCATCTTTTTCGACTTGTCTTCTCTTGCCCCACTGGTGGTGCCGGCAATCCAGACGTCCTTCAGCAACTCAAGGGTTGGAACTGCAACAACAAAATCCTTCTTTTCCTTAATCAAACCGCAGGTATGCCGGGTTTTACCTATAGCCACTCCTAGCAACTGGGGGCTGAAGCTCAAAGGAACCACCCAGTCTGCAGTCATTGGATTCGGCTTTTCAAACGTTCCCGCCACGATAAGATACGTCCTGAGAGGATACAGATATCCCAACATGGTCTATCACCTGGTTGTGTTAGGGATGGGGAGGCAAAAAACTTTCCTGTTAGATGACTGGGTTTTAGATTCAGTATTCTTTTCAAAAGCTTGTTAAAATTTATTCTACCTCAGTAATCACATTATCGCCCTGAAGCCCCTCCTTATTTCTTTGGATATTCTTTCCAGTTCTTCTTCGTATCCCGTCTTCTCAGAATATTTAATAAGTACGTTTGACTCTCATTTCTACTTTCTTTTTTGAGATACTGGGTACTCCAGACATCCCCTCTACTACCTCATGCAAAAATCCCAGCAAGTTTTATAACGCATCCCTTTAAAAAGCCACCATGCCTTATGAAGACCTCAGGGAATTTGTTGAAAAGCTCGAAAATGAGGATGAGCTTGCAAGAATAAAGCACGAAGTCAGCCCAGTTCTCGAAGTAACCGAAATTGCTGACAGAGTGGTAAAACTGGGTGGTAAAGCCCTTCTTTTCGAGAATCCGAAGGGTTATGACATTCCTATTCTCATCAACACATTTGGGACTGAAAAAAGGATGAAAATGGCTCTGGAAGTTGACAGAATGGAGGAAATCGGAGAAAGGCTTGTTGAAATGACCAAGTTCCGTCCAACTTCTCTTCTCGAGGGAGTTAAGGGCCTTTCCATGGTAAAGAATGCCATGGTATTCATTCCCAAGAAGGTGAGGAAGGGTGCATGTAAGGAAGTCATAATGGATGAGCCTGATTTGGAAAAATTTCCGATTCTCAAATGCTGGCCAGGAGATGCTGGCAAATTCATAACTCTTCCCGTCGTCATAACAAAAGACCCCGAAACGGGTGAGCTTAATGCAGGAATGTACAGGATGCAGGTTTTTGATGGTAAAACGACAGGTATGCACTGGCAGATTCACAAGCATGGGGCTCTGCATTACCGAAAACTGAAGGAAGCTGGAATTGATAAGCTTGAGGTTGCTGTTGCCATCGGTGTTGATCCAGCTACACTCTACGCTTCCACCGCTCCGCTGCCTGAAGGGCTCAGCGAGTTCATGTTTGCAGGGTTTATACGGAAAGAGAGGGTGAAGATGGTTGATTGCGAAACTATCGATCTGCAGGTACCGGCAAACGCTGAAATCGTTCTGGAAGGCTATGTTAAGCTGGATGAGTTCAGAATGGAGGGCCCTTTTGGAGATCACACCGGTTATTACACGCCGGCAGAACCCTATCCTGTCTTCCACATAACTGCCATCACTCACCGAGAGAATCCCATATATCATACTACCATCGTTGGAAAGCCTCCAATGGAAGATGCATGGCTGGGAAAGGCCACTGAGAGGATATTCCTCCCTATTCTAAAGATGATTCATCCGGAAATTGTAGACATAAATCTCCCCATCGAGGCAGCTTTCCACAATCTGGCCATTGTTTCCATAAGGAAACGGTATCCGGGGCATGCAAAAAAGGTGATGTTCTCGATCTGGGGCACAGGCATGCTGAGTCTGACGAAGGTCGTTGTAATAGTTGATGATGACGTCAATGTCCACAACATGCAAGAGGTTCTGTGGGCAGTCACGAGCCGCTTTGACCCATCCAGAGATGTTGTCATCATTTCTGAAGCTCCAACTGACAGCCTGGATCATTCTGCTTATCGCCAGAACCTCGCGGGGAAGCTGGGAATCGATGCAACCAAGAAATGGCATGAGGAAGGATATGAGAGGGAGTGGCCTGATGCTGTTGAGATGAGCGAGGATGTAAAAAGGAAGGTGGATGCTATCTGGGGTGAAATAAAGAGGCAGGTAGTTCCGCGGTGAATAGTGCAGTGATGACAATGATTAACGATCGCTAATAGTTATAAACAGTTATAATTTTAAAGTTTACACGTACCATAATTTTATGGAAACCGCGTACGTTGAAGAATATGTAAAAAAGCTTGGCGCAGACATTTTTGGAGTTGCAGACCTGGATCTGATAAGGGATTATCCAGTTGAGCCTCCTGGTCTGCTGGATAGCTTTACCAGAGGCATAGTTGTTGGAGTAAGACTGAATGATGCTATTTTCGACGGTCTGCCTGAAACGAGGCCTCTTTATGGGAGGCAGTACCAAATAGCCAACGATAGACTAGATCAAATAGCATTCGAACTGGCGAGATTCATTGAGAAAAGCGGCTACAGAGCCTTACCGATTCCTGCGTCTAAGGTTTTGAAAGAAATGCACTGGAGGAGCTTTATCTCTCATAAGGCCATAGCCAGAGCAGCCGGGGTTGGGTGGATAGGGAAGTCTTTGCTTCTCGTCACTAGAGAGCACGGGCCCCGAATAAGGATGGCAAGCATTCTGACAGATATGCCTCTGGAAGCAGGAGAACCAGTGAAGAGAAGG
This sequence comes from Archaeoglobus sp. JdFR-37, assembly GCA_002010215.1. Taxonomy (GTDB): domain Archaea; phylum Halobacteriota; class Archaeoglobi; order Archaeoglobales; family Archaeoglobaceae; genus JdFR-37. Next base: position 34,697 of record MTMY01000032.1, on the reverse strand, counting down.
TGTGGTAGGTGCAGGGAGTGTGTGGACAATTGTATTGTGAACGCCATTAGCGATTCTGAATTTGATGAATATCCTGTGAGAGAGGAGGTTTTTGACGTTGACAGATGTGCTGAAAAGCTACAGGAGTTTGCCAGTGATCCTGACATTGGCTTCATGGTGTGCGGAATCTGCATAAAGGTCTGTCCTTGGGGTAGAAGGAAGAAGGGGTCCAACTAAGAATCTGTTTTTCTTTTTATTTTCTGTTACGACTCGCTTCATAGTCATCCAACACATCAGCTTCGGATTGCCCCTTTTCCGAAATTGAGTTTAACAAAACAGCAGTTTATTCCTAAGTTCTCCTAAATTTTTTAACCCTCCTACCCAGCCCCCCCACCCCTGAATCTCAGATTTAGCTTAAATTGGTCGAAAGCGAGATTGCAATCCTTTCATTAGCGAAAAATTTAAATATAGGAAATACTAACCAAAAGTTAGTAACTAAAAATAAAGGAGGTGATGGGGATGAGGTTCTTCGACCCGTTTGAGGAGTTGAAAAGAATGCAGGAAAGGATGAACAGGCTTTTTGAAGAATTTGAGAGAACATCAAGGGCTTTCGTTCCAACACTGGAAACTTTCGCTGTTCCAGTGGATGTAATTGATGAGGGGGATCAGATAAGAGTAATAGCTGACCTTCCTGGCTTCAACAAGGAAGACATTCAGGTATACTTTGAGGACGCCAGTCTTGTAATAAAAGCAGAAAGAAAAGAGGAGAAAGAAGAGAAGGGCAAGGACTACATAATGCAGGAGAGGAGATACGGGGAAGTTTACAGAAAGGTCTCGGTTCCTGTTGATGTGGATGTGGAAAAAGTTTCAGCGAAGTACAACAATGGAATACTAGAGATAGTGCTGCCAAAGACTGAAAAAGCCCAGAAGAAAGTCATAAAGATTGAATAACTCATTTTTTAAATTGTTTTGGTAGGTACAATCTTTATCAACTTTTCATTTTTCTCATTTTTCTCATGTGTGTCTAGATCAGTATTAAAATATTTGAATCTGAAAAATTGTTAAAAACAGCTAGTAGTACTCTAAAATCCTATAATACGTGTCTCTTCTGGCAACAGGTCTTCCTACACTTTTTACGGCACTTACTATATCCTCAACTCTGGCAGGCATGAAGGGCTTGCCGGTGGCTCTGACGACATTCTCCTCCAGCATGGTTCCGCCAAAATCGTTGGCTCCAAAGAACAAAGCCAGACTTGCCACATCAAAGCCTTGGGTGAGCCATGACACTTGGATGTTTCTGATGTTGTGAAGAATTATCCGCGAGATTGCCAGCACTTGGAGGTACCTTGTTGCCGGAGCCTCATCTCTCTTGATTTCGGTATTTCCTGGCTGGAATGTCCAGGGGATAAAGGCCGTAAATCCGTCAGTCCTATTCTGCAAATCTCTTATCTTAAAAAGGTGTTCTATTATGTCCTCCTCCTTCTCTACGTGTCCAAACATCATGGTAGCTGTGGTCTTCATTCCAAGCCTGTGAGCTGTCTCCATCACCCTCAACCAGTCCTGGCTGCTACCCTTCTTGCTTATCTTAAGCCTCACTCTGTCACTCAGAATCTCTGCCCCTCCTCCGGGCAGGGAATCCAGTCCAGCTCTCCTGAGCCTTAGAAGCACCTCCTCTACACTCAATCCCTCTTTCTTTGAGAGAAAGATGATTTCGGGTGGAGAAAGGCTATGAAGCTGTATATTGGGGAACCGATTTTTAATGGCTCTGAAGGTTTTCTCAAACCATTCTATGTCAAGATCGGGATTCATGCCTCCCTGCATGAGAATTTGAGTCGCTCCGACGCTTACAGCCTCCTCAATCTTCCTGAGTATTTCATCAACTGACAGAACAAAGGCATCTTCTTCGCTTCTGGCATAAAAAGCGCAGAACTTGCACTTTGAGATGCAGATGTTTGTGTAGTTGATATTTCTGTCAACAACAAAGGTCACGAGGTCTCCACATCTTCTGAGCCTTATTTCATCGGCAATTCTCCCGAGTTGTGGCAGAGACAGCTCGAAGAGCTTTAAAGCTTCTTCAAAGCTCAAATCCACTCCTCTAATATTCTTCTCCACGTAATCATAAAAGTCCGTATTCACGGCACATCTCCCCGAACTCTCTCAACCCCTTTTCCTCTTTATCCCCCATTTTGTGAATTAAAGCCCTGAAATAGGCATAAAGAAAATCTTCAGGAAGCCTAAAGCGGATGCTTGCTTTTTCGACAACCTCGTCAATGTTCTTTTCACCCCATTCAAGGGAATTTAGCACATCCTTATCAATTTGAGAAGAATCAAAATTCCTTTTTGAGGCAGAAACCCCAAAAACCATAGGCAAATCCGTTAGCTCCTTCCATTCCTCGCCCAGATCCATCACAACTCTGAAAAGCATCCTTGCCTTGATAGCTTCATCCCCTATCACTAGGGCGTGGTCAAAATCTTTCAGCATCTCCGTCGCCGTCCCATTTACAGGAACAACTTTGTTTATCATTCCTTTTTCCTTTAATATTATTCTGAGAAGGTTGATGGATGTTCTTGAGTGGGTTGTTACAGCAATTGGAGCATCATCCAGCCTCTTTTTTCTCGAAACAACAATTACGCTGTAAACTTCACCCTCTGAGGCTACGCAAAATCTGTAACGCCTCAAATCCTCTGAGGAGAGGAAAGAGAAAGAAGGAATTGGAGCGTAATGAAGCCCTCCAGCCCTCATCATCTCTTCCATCTTTCTAGGCGGGGCATCAACTATCTCGTATCTCCCTTCCTGCTCAAGATGATAGTAGGGAAGGAAGTTGTTAACATACCCAAACTTCCCAATCCTCATTCAAAGACCCTCAGGATGTTGTTGAAGGTGTCACGCTGGGCTGGAATTTTTCCAGCACCCTTTATCAGCTTTATCAGCCTTTCAACAGTTAACTCCTTTGGAGTCTTAGCTCCTGCAGCGTGGCTTATATTCTCTCCCATCAAAGTACCATCAACGTCGTTGGCCCCATAATTCAGGGCAATCTGTGTGAGCTTTTCGCCAAGCATAACCCAGTAAGCCCTTATGCTCTTGAAGTTCTCTAGCACAATTCTTGAGACTGCTATGGTTTTGAGTATATCCGCCGGGCTGGTTTTTTTCAGCATGGAAAACTTTGTGTTGTCGGGATGGAAAACGAGTGGAATGAATGCCATGAACCCTCCGGTTTCCTTCTGGAGTTTGTAGAGCTGATAGAGGTGTTCAGCCCTGTCTCTGTAGCTCTCGATGTGGCCGAAGAGCATGGTGGCATTGCTTTTGATTCCAAGCTTATGAGCTGTCCTCATAACTTCAAGCCACTCCTGGCTTTTTGCCTTATCTGGGCAGATTTTGTCCCTTATCTCATCCTTCAGAATTTCTGCCCCACCGCCGGGCATCGCATCAAGTCCAGCATCTTTAAGCCTTTTGAGGACTTCTTTTACCTTCAATTCCTCTTTCTCAGCTAGAAAGTGGATTTCTGTTGCCGTTAAAGCTTTGATTGTGATGTCCATCTCCTCTTTTATCCTTGAAAATATCTTCTCGAAATACTCTAAACTAATAGTAGGATTGTGACTGCCAACAATATGAAGTTCGGTAGCACCATTCCTCCAGGCTTCTCTCGCAGCATCAACCACTTCCTCAACACTCATCAGATATGCTTCTGTATCGTTTTTTGCATAGAAAGCACAGATGGGGCATCTGGATATGCAGACATTGGTGTAATTGATGTGCTTATTAATAACGAAGGTTGCATAATTTCCGTTAGCTCGGTTAATTGAATCTGCCATCTCTCCGAGCTCGTGTAAATCTAGGGTGAAAAGCTCAGTTATCTCCTCAATGTGCATTTTTCAGCTCTCCCTTTTCCTCTTCCTTCTCTCTTTTCAGTCCCTCTATCTCTTTTCTAAGCTCGATCAGCTGCTTTCTGACCTGTGCATTGCTCTTTGATACAAAATCGCTTATCAGGCCTAGAGCGATAATTTGCAGGCCTGAAACAATCAGTAGAGTCGTGAGAACTGCCAAAAGGTAGTGAGACACTCTTCGGAACCAGTCATAGGTCACGTAAATCCCCAGTATAAATCCTGCCAGAATGAAGAGGAAGCCAATGAAGTAAAAGTATCTCCCGGGGCTGTATCGCTGGAGCATTCCATAGATAGTTGAAGCTATTCTGAAACCATCTCTGATTGGGCGGAGTTTGGTCTTCCCCTCCCTTTTTCTGTAGGTGATTGGCACCTCAAGAATTCTGAAACCTTTGGCTATGGTTTCAACTGTGAGTTCAGTTTCCACTTCAAAGCCGTGCTTCTCCAGCTCAATGTTTTTGTAAACCTCCTTTGTCAGAGCCCTGTAACCCGAGAGGATGTCGTGGAGTTCAATACCGTATATCAGTCTGAAAAAGAAGTTTAGGATTTTGTTACCAAGCAAGTTCAGCCGTGTAAAGGCCCCCTTCTCATATCCTGCCAGCCTGTTACCAACAACATGGTCTGCTATACCTCTCCTTATGGGTTCTAGGAGTTTGTCAACATCCTCTGGCAGGTACGTTCCATCTCCGTCAATGAGAACTACAACATCACTGTCTATAAGCTGAAAAGCCTCCATCACTGCCTGCCCCTTCCCCTCACCGCTCTGTATGGCCACCTTTGCACCTTTACTCTCTGCTATCTCTCTGGTTCTGTCGGTGCTGTTACCGTCTATGACAAAAATATCGGTGTATCCTTTTTTGATGAATCCATCTATGACTTCCCCAATCCCTTTCTCTTCGTTTAGCGTCGGAATCAGTATGCAGATCTTCATGTTTGCATGTTCCCTTTTCTATCGTTCATATCCTTACGATTCTGAACAGGCTAAGGATTGGAATTCCGCTCAGCTCATCCATTCCTCGCTTATCAACGATGACTGCAGCACACAAAACGCTTCCATCCCTCCTTCTTATGTGTTCAACCGTCTCCTCAATGGTTGATCCGCTTGTGATGACGTCATCCACAATAACGCATCTCTTCCCGTCAACCTTTGCATAATTCTCGCTGAATGCACCGCTGATATGTGTGGCATCCTCATCCCATTTCAGCTTTTTTGGGAAATATATGCTGAGTTCTGCATCAAGAAGCTCTGCAACAAGTGTAGATATGGGGATTCCGCTGGTGGCGACTCCAACAACCACCTCCACCTCTCCGGCTTCAAGAATCATGTCTGCCATAATTTCTGCAAGCAATCTCAACCTTCTGGAAACAGTTGATACCCTTTTCCAGTCAATATAGATGTCTGAGGGAGGTGTTGCCCCTTCCTTGGCCTTTGTCAGGAGCCACAAAGCTGTTTCTCTTGAAACATTCAGCTCGTCAGCTATTTCTCCCGTTGTGAGACCTTTTTCTTTCAACCTTTTGGCTCTTTCAACAAGCTCCTCGACCTTACTCATTTTCTAAACCTCCTCAAAACGGCTTCACTACCGCATACATCACATTTTTCTGTTTCTATGATTCTTCTGCAGCCTCTGCAAACTCTGATCCATTTGTATTCCTTTGTTATCCCTCTCTGGATAACTCTCTCAATTCCGATCCCCAGATGCCTTGCCACATTCTGAATGGAGTAATCATCTGTAACTATCACTGTCTCATTTCCAAGCTTCATTTCATCAACGGCCTTTGCTATCAGCTTTATATCTGCATCGCTCAGCCGGTAAATGTCACCAGTTCTCATGGCTACCTTCTTCACAGCCTCGACTGAGTTCTGATTTGCCTCCTCAATCCTTATATTCCTCAGAGACATGTAGAGTTTGGAATCCTCATCTTTGACTTCCTCAGCTACTTCGGGGACAGTAACCATGTTGCCATACACAGCCTTCCTCATGAAGATGCTGCTGGCGTCAATAACGTAACTTTTCACACCGGGATTTTTATACCATGCTATTTAAATACTTGCCGTGGAGGTTATGAAGGCTAAGCGCGGCAGTTACCTGTTGCTAATGCACCTTGAGCAGGCTATTGAAATTCAGGTTGGAAGTCTCGGAAATATTGGCTTCATGCCGGGTTACTACATATATGCTGGGAAGCATAGCGTTAATTTGGAAAAGAGGCTTGAAAGGCATTTTTCAAGCAAGAAGAGGATTAGGTGGCACATAGATTATCTAACTTCTGCTGTTCAGCCACTGTGTGCATATTACTTCTCGAGCAATGTGGAATGCAGGTTAGCGGCAGAGTTTATGTCCCAGCTCACACCTATTAGAGGTTTTGGATCCTCTGATTGCAAATGCACCTCCCATCTTTTTTACTCTCCATCTAATCCCAAAAACTTGATCATGGGGCTGCGACCAGAAGGAGTCTTCATCCCGGGCTTTGTTCTATACCCTAATTCAGGCGGAGAGAATCAAACCCAGAAAAAGCTTATTTATTATCCCATAAGAGGTGAGGTTAGAGAGGTGGTAGAATGAGGAGTTATGAGGAATTGCTGGAAAAGGCCATTAAGGAGCTTCCCACAGAGATAGTGAGGAGAGACAGGTTTGAGATTCCCAAAGTCAGTGTTCAGAGAGAGGGAAGCAGAACTATCATCAAGAATTTCTCAAATGTAGTCAAGGCAATCAACAGGAGTGAAGAGCATCTTTACAAGTATATTGTTAAATCTCTGGGTACTGCTGGCTTTATAGAGGCCGGCAGAGTCATTCTTCAGGGTAAATTTACTGAGGACGAAATCCAGAAAGAAGTAAACGATTATGTGAAGACCTACGTGCTTTGCAAGGAGTGTCAGGCTCCTGATACGGAGTTTGTCAGGGAAGAAAGAGTTCTTTTCGTAAAGTGCCTTGCCTGCGGTGCAAAACACCCGGTGAGGAATATCTGATGTTCCGGATGAAGGTGTACAGGGTTAAAGGAGAAGTGCTAGTGGCGGTATGTGATGCGGAGCTGGTAGGCAGGACTTTCAGAGAAGGAGACCTGAAGCTCGAGGTAAAGGAGGACTTCTACGGAAGAGAGGCGGGAGAGGAGGAAGTGAGAGCAGCTTTGAGAAATGCGACCATTGCCAACATAACTGGAGAGAGAGCAGTTAAACTGGCAATCTCTATGGGTATAGTGGATAAAGATAAAGTTCTCAAGATAGAAGGATGCTGGCACGCCCAGATGGTAGTGATGTGATTGTTTACACTCAGGAAATCGCTGCTGAAGTTTTGAAGAGGTTAGAGGAGGAAATAATCTCAGAGAAAGAGGCGCTCCGGCAGAGGTTTCTTAGAGAGGATTATGATTACAAAATACGAGGCAGCGTCCACGCTTACGTTATGGAAACTGCGAAGAGGTTGAATACAATTGATTTTATCCTTCAGAAAGCCCTCAGATTCAGGGGAATTCAGGATATTGACCCGTTTATCAGAAATCTTCTGAGGGTTGGAATCTACGAGATGTTTTACAAGGGCATTCATCCCGCTCTTGCCACGGATTCATGTGTGAGGGTTGCAAGATTAAGGAAAGGAAACAATGCCGCCAGACTTGTTAATGCAGTAATGAGAAATGCCGAGAAAGTGAACCTCGAAAGAGAGCTGGAACGCCTAAAAGCTAAAAACAGAAGGAAATATCTTGCGTTGAGATATTTCCACCCAGAATGGTTTGTGGAACTTGCAGAGAAGCTCTTTGGTAATGTGGAGGATATCGAGAACATAATGGCAGCAAATTTGCAGCAGACAGTGTATGTCAGGGCAAACACTCTAAAAGCAAGTGAGGAGAGGGTAAAGAAATATCTCGATAAAGAGGGAGTTATACTGGAAGAAACATTTTTGCCGGAGGTTTTTAAAGTAGTGGCTTATAATAAGCCTCCAGCAATTCTTGAAGGGCACAAAGAGGGGCTTTACGTAATACAGGATTTTGCATCCTGTCTGGTGGCGAGAACTCTGAATCCAAAGCCGGGTGAAACTGTTCTGGATATTGCTGCTGCTCCGGGATCAAAAACAAGCCATATTGCGGCTTTAATGGAAAATAGGGGAAAGATTATTGCGGTGGATAATTCCAGAGAGAGGCTGGAGCGGATGAAAGCGAGAATGAAGGTGCTGGGAGTCCAGAATGTTGAATATGTCTGTGCTGATGGTGCAGAGTACAATATAGGGTATAAAGAGTATAATAGGATGGTAGATAAGGTCTTGATAGATCCACCCTGCTCATCTACCGGTTCACTGCGGAATTATCCCAGTGTGAAATGGAGGTATGACAAAAAGAAATACATTGCAACCGTAAAACTGCAGCAGAGAATGTTGAAGAATGCCTTCAAAAATCTTGAAGCTGGAGGTGTTGCTGTTTATTCTACATGTAGCATAACCTTTGAGGAGAACGAGGAAAATATTCTTCAGGCTTTGGAAACTTTCAAGCTGGGTGATGCCTACATTGGTTTTGGCAGCCCTGGTATTTCCGAATTCAATGGAAAGCGATTTCCGTATGCTGATAAGGTTGTGCGTACATATCCTCATATTCACGATACAGCAGGGTTTTTCATAGCTAAGTTGACTGTTTGAACTCTTATCTAACTCAAATCCTTGGAATAGCTAGGATAATTCGAAAATTTGAAATATCATCTTCGCTTATAATCTATCATGAAAAAATATGGTATTGCTGCCACTATTCTGCTTTTTGCAATCATTGTGGCTGGAATGGGTTTCCTGTCTCTCTTTTCCCCATTCAGCGGAGCTGTATGGACATTTGACACCGGTAAAAAGGTAATTGAGAACCCATACGGCAGGGTAGAGGTTTACTATGATGAGTACGGAGTGCCCCACATAGTGGCGGACAACGAGAAGGCCCTGTACTTCGCTATAGGTTATGTTCAGGCTAAAGATAGGTTCTTCCAGATGGATTTGCACAGAAGGCTGATGAGAGGACAGCTATCAGAGGTTTTTGGTGAGGATCTGCTGGATTCAGACGTATTTCACGTGAAGATGGACTTCCTTTCTGCTGCGGAAGCTTCTTGGCAGGCGGTCAAGCAGGAAGACCCTGAATTTGCGTCACTTCTGGAGGTTTATGCAGAAGGGGTTAATCGCTACATCCAGAGCGAAAAGCTGCCCATGGAGTTTCAGCTCCTCGACTACAAGCCAGAGCCATGGACCCCAGTCGACACTTTGCTGATAGGGAAGGCCATAGAATGGGGATTAACAGGAGAATTTTGGGATTTAAAGAGGGCTGTTCTGATTCAGAAGTTTGGTAAAGATGTTCTGGAGCTCTTCCCTATGTTTGAAAGCCACAATTACACAATAGTCTCGGAAGAGGAGTTTGCAAAGGCAGACTGGGGTAAAGCTGTTAACTGGCTGGAGCAGTTTGAGGGAGATGGGGATTTCGGCTCCAACAACTGGGTTATTTCCGGCAGATTGACAAAGAGCGAGAAGCCGATACTGGCAAACGATCCTCATTTGCTTTTGATGGTTCCGCCAATATGGTATGAGATGCACATAAAGGTTGAAGGAGATTATGAGGTCAGAGGCGTCACGTTTCCGGGCATTCCGACAATTGTCATCGGCATGAATGATTTTGCAGCCTGGGGATTCACAAATGTTGGGGCTGACGTGATTGATTTCTACAGCTATGTGTGGGATGGGGAGAAATACCTCTACAAGGGTAAATGGTTTGAGTCTGAAAAAGAAGTGAGGAAGATTAAAGTCAAGACGGATAAGGGAATGGTTGAGAAAGAAGTTGTTATTGAGAAGACCATCCATGGCCCAATCATCGAGAAAGAGGGTATGAGAGTCGCTGTTGCTTGGACAGGTCTTACGGGAACAAGAGAGGCGCTGGCCCTCTACAAGTATAATCATGCGAAAAGCATAAAGGAGTTCCTTGAAGCGCTGCGATACTTCGATGTGCCTGCACAGAATCTGGTTTATGCGGATGTAGAAGGAAACATCATGTATTACCCTGCGGGTAAATTCCCGATACGCTATGTCGATGGGAAGATGGTGGCTGGCAACGTAATCTTCAACGGTTCTAGGGGGGATGGGGAGTGGGTAGGGTTTAAACCATATGGCATTTCTACTTGGGAGGGTTTCATACCTTTCGAGGAAATACCCCATCTCATCAATCCCGATTACGTTGCTACAGCCAACCAGAGAATTGTTCCCAAGGATTACGGGTATTATCTGGGGGATTCAATGTACTTTGCAGACCCTTATAGAGGAATCCGGATATTTGAGATGATTGAGGACGCCATAAAGAGGGGAGAAAAGATAGATACAGAGTATGTGATGGATATGCAGAGGGATGTTTATTCTAAACCGGCAGAGTTCTTCGTTCCCATGATTCTGGAAGCATATAAGAGAAAAGGTGGAGAAGATCTGACACCTTACATTGAGGAGCTGAAGGGCTGGGATTACAGGATGAAGAAGGATTCGAAGGCTGCGCTGATTTTTGCCCTCTGGCTTGAGAAGTTCATGAACGAAACATTCGATGAATTCTCTGCTGCTGGACTTGACCAATCTTACTTCCCCCGTCTCTGGGTGGTTCAGAATTTGGATACTTCATCCAAGTGGTTCGATGATAAGAAAACACCGGAGAAAGAGACCAAAGATGACATTGCATTGAGGTCGCTGAAGCTAGCAGTTGAAGAGATGAAAGAGAAAGGCTGGCAGGTTTACGGGGATTACAACAGGCTCAGAATAAACCATCCATTCGGCAGCAAGCTCCCGTTTCTGAACTACGCCAGCTTGCCCATGGACGGTTCGAAGTACACGGTATTCAATTTCAGAGTGAAAGGCAATCAGGCAGGCAGTAGCTGGCGCATGGTGGTGGATTACGGAGGCAAATCCTACTGTATTATTCCCGGCGGAAACTCGGGCAATTACTTCTCAAAGCATTACGAAGATCAGCTAGAACTCTGGGCTCGGGGAGAGTACAAGCCAATGGAAATGGAAGTCAGAGGTGAGAAGGTGATTGAATTTGTCAGGAGGTGATAGTGTGAGCAGTATGGGCGGAAATGGAAACCTTAGAGCGTTCTTGGTGCTAGCGATAGCAGGCATTGCTCTCTCCCTCTACCACTGGGCTGGCATTATTGTCGCAGGAATCGCTGCTGGACTTGCAGCCAGCAAGGTGAGAGATGCAGTGGTCTACGGAATAGCTGCAGGACTGGTAATCTGGATGATATTTACTGCATATGGCTACAGTGTAGCCGAGGCGAAGCTGATGGACGCTTTTTTTATCTGGATTGCCTTGGTCATAGCTCTGACACTTTCCGTTCTCTCCTCCATAGCAGCCTATGGGGTGAGCCGCTGATTCAATTCTTATTCAGTTTTTACACTTTATATTTTGATTAGACTGATTAAGAAAAAACAAAGTGTTTTTTAGCTGCCCTTTCCATATTAAAATTATGTGCGAATCAAAAGTGGTTAGGGTTAAAGGTGGCGAGGAAGAAGTGGAAGAAGTCGTAATGGAGGATGTGGTTAGAGTCGAGGTTGATGGAGACCTAATCAGGCTTTATGGTCTTCTTGGAGAATACAAAGAGATGAAAGGGAAAATTGTTTTAATGGATATGCGGTCTCACAGAATCGTCATTGCGGAGGGATAGCATGAAGGTGAAGGTTGCGATAAACGGTTATGGCACTATTGGTAAGAGGGTGGCGGATGCAGTAAGGCTTCAGGAAGATATGGAGGTTGTTGGAGTCACAAAAACCAAACCTGATTTTGAGGCTCGCTTAGCAGTTGAGAGAGGTTATAAGCTTTACGTAGCCATTCCAGAGAACGTTAACCGTTTCGAAGAGGCTGGAATAGAGATTTCGGGAACCATAAATGATCTGCTTGCAGAATGCGATGTTGTTGTAGACTGCAGCCCGGGAAAAGTTGGAGCGTCAAACAAGCCATTGTATGAGAAAGCAGGTGTAAAAGCCATCTTCCAGGGTGGGGAGAAAAAGGATGTGGCTGAAGTCTCTTTCAGCACTCTTGCCAACTATGATGCTGCAATAGGCAAGGACTTCGTCAGGGTCGTGAGCTGCAACACCACTGGCCTTTCGAGACTGCTGGCAACTGTAAGGAGAGCAGGCAACATCAGGAAGGTAAGGGCTACCATGTTGAGAAGGGTTGTTGATCCAAAAGAGGACAAGAAGGGGCTGGTTAATGGCATTATGCCTGACCCCGTCAGACTGCCATCCCATCATGGCCCAGATGTTCAGACGGTTATGCCTGATATCAACATAATAACTACGGCTTTCAAGGTGCCCACAACGCTCATGCATGTGCATGCAGTTTCTATAGAGATGCCTGAAGTGAACGCAGACGATGTACTTGCAATCTTGGAAAACGAGCCACGGTTGATGCTGGTTTCTGCTGAGGAGGGTTTCACATCAACGGCAAGAATAATAGAATATGCCAGAGAACTCAGGATGAGATACGACCTTTTTGAGAATGTCATCTGGAAAGAGAGCGTTGCCTATAATGACGGAGAGCTATTCGTAACCCAGGCAATACATCAGGAATCCATCGTGGTTCCGGAAAACGTGGATGCCATAAGGGCAATGTTCGAGCTGGCCGATAAAGAGGAGAGCATTCGGAAGACCAACAAGTCACTTGGGATTGCCTGATTTTCTTTTATTTTTCATTTTCAGGTTCATTCTCAGTAAGTTCTAACAGTTAACCCGCCCACCCGGCCATGTCATCATCCTGGAGTTTCATCTGCAAAGATCCGAAACTCAGAACCTGCTTAGCACCTCAGCTACATCCTCCGCCTCAACCTTGCCCACTGCATCCTCGTAGCTCTCTTTTGAAACCCTGTAGAATATACCCGTAAGCGTTTCATCTTGGCAGAGCCTCAAGGCCTCGAAAACATCACTTTCTGTTTCATCCACCCATCTCACCTTCTCGTTGTAGAACTTCCAAGTGTTGTTGAAGCTGACACAGGGCTGGAGTATCTCAACGAAGGCGAAGCCTTTATGCTTTATGGCCTCATACATTATGTGTTCAAGCTTATCCATGTGCCCTGCATAGCCCCTGGCAACGAAGGTTGCGCCACTTATAAGCATCAGGGCGCATGGGTTGATGGGGTTCTCAGGATTCCCTCGGGGTGTTGAGCGACCTCTGAATCCTTTGGGGCTTGTTGCAGTTACCTGGCCTGTTGTCAACCCGAAAACTCCATTGTTGTGGAGGAATATGGTTATATCAGTGTTCCTTTTGGCAGAATGAATCATGTGCTCCATTCCCTCGTTTAAGGAATCACCATCTCCCACAAATCCAACAGCTATAAGTTCGGGGTTTGCCAGTTTCATGCCTGTCAGGAAAGGTGGTACTCTGCCGTGAATAACGTGGAAGCTTGGAAGTCTGATGTAGTCAACTATCTTGCCATGGCAGCCTATGCCTGAGGAAACCACGATTCTGCCCTTGCTTACACCTTCTTCCACCAGCTTGGTGGCAACATTCTTGAAGGCTTTGAGTATGCCGAAGTTTCCGCACCCGGGGCACCAGGTGTTCTTTGCGTAGGTCTCTAGATTCATTCCACCACCTCCAGACCCTCAACTGCTCCCAGAGACTTTTGAAGCTCTTCTGGAGTGAATGGACGCCCATCCCACCTGAGCACCCGCCTAATCCTTACACCCTTTTCTCTCTCAACAAGCCTTGCCAGCAGACCGCTGTAGTTGCACTCCACAGCAATCAACTCTCCTTTCAGCTCGGGAAGGATTAGAGGCCTCAGATAGCGCACAGCCAGCACTTTGTAGCCGAGCTCTTCGGCAACTTCATAGACAGCTCCGAAGTTGGAACCCCAGGTGATTATTGTGTCCTTACCCTCACCATACAACCTATAGGGTTCAAGTTCAGAAACTTCCTTTTTTATTCCTTCCTCCTTTTTCATCCGCTTTGCATACATTGCAGTGGCAATTTCTGCATCGTCTGTTGTTATCCCGAATTCATCGTGCTCATTGCTGTTGGCTTTTACCATGGCTGGCGGCACAGCGTAGGGCGAGACACCGCTGTCAGTAATCCTGAACCTTGGAAATATCTCCTCAGTCTCTTCATCGTATATCTCTATCTTCTCTTCTTTGACAACGCTAACGTCCACATCTACCGTCTCATAGCTTTCCACAAGGTGCTTGTCCGTCAGCATGATGGATGGGGTCTGAAACTTCCATGCCAGATTGAGGAGTTCAGCGGCAAGGTAGAACGAGTCGCTTACGGTGATGGGCGAGGCAACCAAAAGAGGGAATTCGCCATGGGCGGGATGAAGGACGAAGTCCAGATCCTGCTGGGCTGTGAATGTGGCCATGCCAGTTGAGGGAGCGCTCCGCTGTCCTTCAACTATCAGAACAGGAACTTCAGCCATAGCGGCAAGACTTATGCTTTCCGTCATCAGTGCGAATCCACCACCGCTTGTAGCAACCGCACTCCTCTTCCCCGCAAAAGCACTGCCAATTGCCATCATTATGGCTGCAATCTCGCTTTCTGGCTGCACTGCCTTCACACCAAGCTTTTGCTTTGCTAGGAGGTGAAGAATTGGAGATGTTGGGGTCATTGGGTATGCAAAGTAACATTTCAGGCCAGCTTTTACCATTCCCAGGGCTATAACTTCGTTTCCAGAGAGGACTGGTTTTTTCCCATCCATTCTTTCAACATAAAGTTGCTGCTGGAAGTTCTTCTCCGCAAACTCATATCCCTCTCTGGCGAGAATAATATCATACTTCGCTTTCTCACCGTACTCTCTAATAAACACTTCATTCAGGTTTTCTAGAGGAATTCCTGCCAGATAGCAGAAAGAGCCTAGAGCAACTGCGTTTCTGAAAATAGCGGGCTGGTGTTCTTCCCTAACCATTTGGCTCATAGGAATTGAGAATGAATTCCCGTATTCACATTGAAATTTTGAATCATAAATGAGAAATCCTTTCAGTCTGCCATTATGGTATTTGAGAACGTAATCTTCAAGGCAGATGAAAGCATCGTAAAAGTAGCGATGGGAGTGAATTTCTTTATCGGAGGCTCTCACGATACTGGCGTTGTGACCCCCTCTTATCAGAGACTCATACTCCTGATAAACAAAGGTTCTGTAACCCATTGAAGCAAAAAGCCTAGCAAGAACAATGCCGGCATCTTTAACTCCGTCACCAGCAGCACCGGCTATACACACGTTATAATCAGGCATGGGGATGGGTGTCTAATGATAATTTATAATCGTTTCTCTGTATTTGCCATTTCTGTCAATTTTATCAGTCTCTTATCAGTCTATTAACACTCTACCTGTCTTGCTCGGTGGTGACTGTCTCGATTATTCTCTTTCCGGCAACTATCTCATCGATGCTGTGTATAACACCGCCGAGATTCTCTATTTCTCTTTTTATCTTCTCAAAATCCATGTCGTTGCCAACAATAACGATTTTGATGTTCTCGGTATTCTGGTCTATCTCATAAAGGCTTAAATTCACACCTTCCACAAATTCAAGCTCGCTCAAAGCCTTTGCCATCAGGAGGTTGCTGGGCTCGTGGGGCTTCAGCACGTCCAGCACGAGTCTTCTAATCCCTGTCACAGGGAAATGTTTTTAGACGAAGCTATTTAACCCTTTTGTATGATCGATCTCCACGTTCACTCGGTTTTGAGTGATGGGGAACTCATACCTTCAGAGATAATCAGAAGGGTTTCTGAGCTGGAAAATAGGGGAGTTGCGATAACTGACCATGCCGACTTTGCTGTGATACCTCACATCATGTCTTGCCTGAGAAGAATGCAGGATCTCAGAGATGATTACGAAATACCCGTTTTGCTGGGAGTTGAGATAACTCATGTGCCTCCAAAGCTAATAGGTAGGGCAGTTGAACTTGCCCTTGCTGAAGGTGCTGAGCTGATTGTTGTACACGGTGAAACCGTCGTTGAACCTGTAGCAGCGGGAACGAATTTTGCTGCGGTTAACGAGGAGGTAGACATCTTAGCTCATCCGGGAATTCTTGATAAATCAACAGCTGAGCTCGCTGCTGAGAACGGGATATACGTTGAGATAACAACTCGAAGGGGGCACAGCCTGACAAATGGTCTTGTGGCAAAGCTTTCTTCCACCTATGGATTCAGACTCGTCATAAACACGGATGCTCATTCTCCGGGGGATTTTGTCACCAGGCGTTTCGCGGAGAAAGTTCTCAGGGGTGCAGGGGTTGAGAAGGTAGATGATGTGCTCAGGAACTCTGAAAAACTTCTGGATAAAAAGCTGAAGAAGATATAAGCTAAAAAGACTCAAGAAGCCTTAAAATTTCCCTGTTTTTACTCACGTAGCTCTTGAGTAGATCATCAGTCATGAAATCTACCATTTTCAGCAGCTTTTGCTTTGCCTCGCAATCTTCGAAATAATCCAAAGCATTTCTGCTGCGCTCTGCATGGTCTTTTATCAGGTCAAGAACTCTCAACACTGCTTCATCAAAACCGTATTTCTCTTCGTAGATCAGAGGCAGTGTGCGGGATTCCAGCTCGCTTCTTTTGTCCTCAAACATCTCTAGGAATTCTAGCAGATCGTCAACAAGCTGATATGCCAGACCGAGGTTGTTTCCGTATTCAAAAAGCGTCTCCGATGCCCTCTGATCCTCACAAACAATCTTGGCTGCATTTTTTGCAGAATATCCGAAAAGTGATGCAGTCTTCATCTGAATACATTTAAAGTAATCTTTCTCTCCGAAATGCATGTTCTTGCTGTCTATGTCCATCACTTCGCCTTCGCTCATCATCATACCGACTCTGGCGAATTCTGCTATTATCTCCTCTCCGTAAACCGAGGTGAGCTCAACGGATTTCGAAATTAGCCAGTCACCCAAGAGAATTGCGAGACTGGTGTCGTATTTAACGTGAAGGGTTTCAACGTTCCTCCTGACGACTCCTCTGTCTATAACATCATCGTGTGCAAGGCTTGCAGTGTGGATGAGTTCAACAGCAAGTGCAGCATTCATGACATCCTCATATTCCCCACCGGAAATCCTGCCAGAGAGCAGAACTATGATTGGGCGAGTTCTTTTTCCTCCTGCCCCTATTATGTATCTGAGAGCCTTTTTTACCTTTGGTATCGTATTGCTAGATTCTACCAGCTTTTCAAGCTCATCGTTGATAATTCTGTACTCTTCCCAGCTTTCGATCATCTGTCTAAGCCTTGAAAATGCGCATTTAAAATCTTTTGCCTTCTTGACTTGGTGAGGTGCACTGGGCTGAATGTGTTCATAAACCTGCCCTGAGCACCTTGCTAAATTTGTGGTGCTAACCCTGATAGATCCTGCTAGACCATCCCTAAACCTTATATTCTTCACCTCAGACATGGCTTTAATGTCTCTAAATGCTCTCAAAGATGTCATCAGAAAGATAACCCGTTCAACAACAGTTGATAAGGCGCTTGTGGAGGAAATTGTCAGAGATATTCAAAGGGCCCTAATAAGGGCGGATGTAAACGTCAGACAGGTTAAGGAAATCAGCGATGCCATAAAGAAGAGGGCTCTGAGTGAGGACGTATTACCATCCTTAAACGCCAGAGAGCACGTCATCAGGATAGTTTACGAAGAGCTATTGAGAGGAATCGGTGAAGGTCTTGAGATTCCTTTAAAGAAGGCCAGAATAATGCTTGTGGGTTTGCAAGGAAGCGGGAAGACCACGACTGCTGCAAAAATTGCCAAGTATTTCAAGGACAAGGGTATGAAAACCGCTGTTGTGGCAGCAGACACATGGAGACCAGCTGCTTACGAGCAGCTCGAGCAGCTTGCTGAGCAGGCAGGAATCGGGTTCTTCGGGATTAAGGGGGAGAAAAATGCAGTCAAAATTGTAAAAAAGGCCATGGAAGAGCTGGACGGCAAATACGACATGGTGATAATAGATACGGCAGGCAGGCATGCTCTGGAAGATGACCTTATTCAAGAGATGATAGAGGTTGCAGAGGTTGCAAAGCCCGATTACAAGCTTCTTGTTCTTGACGCTGCCATCGGGCAGCTGGCTGCAAAGCAGGCTAAGGCTTTCCACGATGCTATAGGGATTGATGGGATAATTGTGACCAAATTCGACGGGACTGCTAAAGGTGGTGGTGCTTTAAGCGCCGCAAGAGAGATCGGAATCCCCATTGCCTTCATCGGAAGCGGTGAGAAAATAGAAGACTTTGAACGCTTCGATCCGGCAGGTTTTATTTCCCGCCTTCTAGGAATGGGTGACATCAAAGCTTTGCTTGAAAAGGTGGAGAGGATTGCAAGTCAGGAAGATCTTGACCCTGAGGTGTTTTTGAAGGGTACATTCACCCTGAAAGACCTCTACAAGCAAATTGATGCCATGGGGAAGATGGGCCCCATAAGTAAGATACTGGAAATGCTTCCCTTCGGCTTCGGGCTGAAGGTGGATGAGGATGCAATGGAGATGACTCAGGAAAAGATGAAGAAGTTCAGGGTCATTATGGATTCAATGACGGAAGAAGAGCTCCTGAATCCCAAGATTATAGACTCATCCCGAATAAGAAGGATAGCGATAGGAAGCGGCACTTCTCCTCAAGAAGTCAAGGAGCTCCTGAAGTATTATGATACAATGAAAGCTCTTATGAAGAGGATGAGGAAAGGGAAGCTGGGCAAGCTGAAAATGGGCAAGATGGGGAAGCTTGGGATGGGAATTTAGATTGAAGGTTTGGGTTGAAGTTTAAACTAGGTTAAAACCTAAGTAACGGAAAGGTCAAGTGTATGAGAATCTGTGGTGTTGATGAAGCTGGAAAGGGCCCGGTTATAGGTCCTCTTGTTATTGCAGGGGTTTGCTGTGAAGAAGATAAGATTGAAAAGCTGAAAGAGTTGGGAATCAGGGATTCAAAAAGACTGTCTCCTTCAAGGCGAAAAGAGCTGGCAGAGAAGATAGGGAAGATCTGTCAGGTGGAAGTCAGAGTAATTCCCTCCGAGGAGCTGAATCATCTCATGGAGGGGCAGACCATCAATGAAATCCTTCTTGAAGGATTTGCCAGCATAATATCAAGTCTGAAACCGGATATTGCCTACATTGACTGCTTTGATGTTAATCCTGAAAGGCTGTCCAATGGTCTGAAGAAACTGTGCGGTGTTGAAATCGTGGCAGAGCATTCTGCAGATTCAAAATACGTTATTGTTGCAGCAGCGTCCATCATTGCCAAGGTTGAGAGGGATGAAATTATTGAAGAGCTCAAGAAGGAGATTGGGGATTTCGGAAGTGGATATGCCAGCGATGAAAGAACAAGAAAATTCATCAGGGATTACATGAAGGAGAAAGGAAACTTTCCACCCCACGTGAGGAAGAAATGGAAGACGCTTGGAAAACTCTCCCAGATGTCCTTCAGCGATTTTGAGTGAGTTTTTGAGTTTCGGGATTCCTTCTACCCACATCGTTACTAGGGCGATGAGCACATTTTCGCTTTCTCCGAAGGGTGTTAAAATCAAAGGTTTATTTTTCTAAATCTCGCTGAAGCTCCGAATTTTTTAGAATACTCTTCAATTTTGTCTAAAATATCTTTAAAGCCTTTAAGGCCTTTGTTATCTTCTTTTTTATCTCCTTTTACCCCCATTATTTTCATAGAGTCTTCTCTGTTACACTCTATTGATGGACCTCAACCTCCTTCACTATTCTTGAAATAGGACATCACCTTGTCTGCAATTCTCCTCACAGTGTCCAGATAGTATTTATGCTGCACCAGAGGAGTTAAAACGAAATGCTGGGCTCCAGCTTCGGCAAATTTAGATAGCCTGTCAATCACGTCGTCTGGTGAGCCGAAGATGTAACGATCCTCCACGATCTCAAAGGGGATTCGCTTCGCCCAATCTAGCAGCTTGGAAACGTTATTTTCATTGAATGTGAAATCCATCAGATGGGGAAAGCCCAGCTCATTCTCATCTATTCCAACCTTTTCCAGAAATTTTCTCCTGAGAGGTGAGAGGAGTGCAACCACCCTTCCCGGCAGCTCAATTCTCTTTCTTGCCTCTTCGTAGCTGTCTTCCACCACGATATAGGCAAAAAGTGCTGCCTCTATCTCTTGGCCACTTCTCCCCGACTTTCGGGCATGCTCTCTTATCATTCTCAAATTTTCCCTGTAACCCTCAGGGCCCATGGAGGCTGTCGGAACCCATCCGTCACCGAGCTTTGCAGTTAGGAGCATGGTTTTTGGGGAGTTTCCAGCAATCCAGACAGGTATATGGCCTGATGGCTTTGGACGGATAAATGCCCTTTCCAGACGGAAAAACCTGCCGTTGTGTGTGACCTCCCCACCCCCTAAAAGTTTTTTTATGATTTCTGTTCCCTCTTCAAGCTTTGAGACAAGATAGTTTGTGGGAATTCCGTAAGGAATGAGATTCATCCCCTCTCCAGCTCCCAAGCTCAGAATAGCCCTGCCTCCGCTGAGGTGATCGAGAGTCATGGCTGATTGAGCTATTACTGCTGGATGTTTTCTCAGGACATCACTCACACATGTGCCAAGCTTAACTCTTTCCGTTAGCTTTGATATGGCTCCAAGCACCGTAAAAGCCTCAAAGGCATCCCACTGCCGTATTCCGATCCCTACTAGATGGTCAGGGGTAAAAACTGAATCAAACCCCAGCTTCTCAGCCAGAAGGGCTGATTCGAGAATTAGGTCTATCGGGTCATGGGGTAACTGGAGGCCAAAGCGTACCATGAATGGGGTAGCGGAATCAGAAACTTAACTGTTTCTCAGTATTGTTTTCGGTTCTGATCCATTGAAATTACCTCTCAACAGCTTCGCATCCTGAATGCAAATTTCAGAAAGATTAAAGTTCTTGGTGAGCAACTACGATATATGGGCCGATTGATTTTATCGATGTTTTTGCTCATAGCTCTGGCAACTGCCATTTTCATGCTAGGCTGTGTTCAGCAGCAACAGCAACCCCAGCCTCCTCAGCCCCAAGAAGTTAAGATAGGGGTTCTGGTTCCCAAAACCGGTGTTTTTCAGAGTGCCGGTGTAGCCATGGAAAACGCTGCTAGGCTGGCAGAGAAGCATGTAAAGGAGATGAACTTAGGTGGCAGCTATCAGGTCACACTAATTATAGCTGATGCAGGTTCAACACCAGAAGAAGCTACCTCTGCCTTTTTACAGCTTGCCCAGCAGGATATAGTGGCAGTGGTGGGGGCTTATTCAAGTGCTCAGGCCATAGCGGTAGCAAAAGCAGCAGAGGAAGCAGAAATTGTTTATATTGCAAGCGTCGCATCCACACCACAGCTGGAAGAGATGGTCAAGCAGGGAAGCAGCCACATTTTCAGAAATGCCTACAACACCACCTACTGGGGAATCCTTGCTGCTGAATTTCTGAAGATTTCTGGAGCAGAGCACTACTACTTCGTGGGCTACGACCCCCTCAAAACCTTCAATCAGGGAATGCTGAAGGTAATTGAAAAGAGGAGTGATGTGGAAAAGCTGGGTGAAATTTATTACACTACTCCAAAGGTGAATCCGGATGATGTAAAGCTGAAGGCGAAACAGGCAGCTTCTGCTGTTGGTGGGCATGATATCCTCATCCTCGGCGACCCAGGGAGACTCTCAATAAACTTCGTTAAAGAATATAGAGCGAATGGTGGAAAAGGTGTTGTTTATTCTGTTGGCGGTACTTTGGCACTGCCAGCAATCCTCGAGAAGATAAAGGCGGATTACACGGCATTCCAGGCAGCAGCGCTGGAGGATACAGAAAAAACTGAATTTACTAAGAAATACTTTGAAGATTACAGGCAAACCTATGGGGAGGAAGCGAACAACTATGCTGGTTTGCTGACGTACGATGCAATTCTCATTCTTACTCAGGCTCTGGAGAAAGGTGGTAGGGACAGGCTGATTGAAACCCTTGAAACAAGCACCTTCAAGGGTGCTGCTGGCATATATAGATTTAACGAGAATCATCAGGCACTCTGGGGAAGTGATGAGCTACAGGGAGTCATTGGTGAGTATGTTGGCAGCATAAAGGTAGTATATCCTGAAAAATTCGCGAATTCAGGAGTGATCTGGGCTGATTGATTTATCTGTTGGCTCCATTGGCTCACCGATTGATTCACTGCTCATTGTAGCTCATCTTTTTATTTTTTCTTCAGTCATAGCCCTCCAGTTCAGAACCCTAAAATATCTTAACTTGTCCTTGGGCTCGTTCTATACTCTGGGTGCGTACTCTATGTATTTCGCCTTAGAAGAATATCTGCCTCTGACTTATGCTCTGATTTTGAGCGTTGTAGCTTCAGTTAGTCTGTCATCCATTCTTTTTATCCTTACCCAGAAGATTGGGAGAGAGACAGTAGGCAGGACAATAATTGCCCTTGGTTATGGAATAGCTCTCGAGGAAGCTTTCAGACTGTGGTACCGCACGTCTTATTTCCTCACAGTAACCACGGATATTCCATTGCTGTTCTGGGAGCAGCTCAGGATTGCTCTTTTTGTTGCCTTCATAATCATTCTAGCTCTTTTCTACCTTTCGCCAAAGGGGCTGAAAATTAAGTTTATAGAAGAAGATGCAGAGCTTGCCGAACTCTACGGTGTCAATACCTCACTTTACTCTTTCTTTTTACTGTTAATATCCACGATTTTTGTGACGCTGCTGGGAGCTATAAGCTCTGTCAGCTCAGCAATCTTTCCTTCCATGGGCTGGGGACCCCTTGTAAGCGGGATAGTTGTGTATGGGATTGCATCCCAGCTTGGTGGAGTAGGTATGAGGGTTCAGCTCAACGTTCTTGTCGTTTCTGCAATATTGGGAATTGCTTTTGCTGTGGGAGGAGGTATATGAAGGCCATACAAGCAGTTACCACAATTCTCGCTGTAGCAACTCTGTTTACAATCCCCCTCCTGCTGGATAACTACTTTGTAACCTGGCTTTTTACTCTAGCAGCCATCTATTCTATCTTTACCATCTCATGGGGTTTCTTGGAAAGATACTCTGGAAGACCGAGTCTTGGCCATGCTTCAGCACTTGGAATTCCTGCTTATCTTGCAGCAATATCTTATAATCTCGGTTTTGGGATTTTAACACCTGCTCTCGTATCTTTACTGGTTATTTTTCTGCTATACTATCTTTTATCGCTAAAGCTTGGAAAAAAAGAGTTCATTTTTGCTACCTTCGTCATAAGTATTCTTCTCTGGGTTGCCGCACCTAGGCTTGTTTTGGGTTATGGAGATACAATGGTTGGAGGTGAAGAGGGATTTTTCCTTCCACATGTTCCACTGAAAACAATCTACCTTCTTTCGTTCCTTACACTCTTTATAACGGCTATGATCTATGATTTTCTCGCCAGAACAGGCCTTGGCATCAAAATGGGAGCTGTTAGGGATGATGAACTGGCAGCAAAAGCCTTAGGTGTCAAAATCAGTAGAATGAAGTTTTTTGCCTCTCTTCTCTCAACTCTCACAGCTGTTGCAGCAGGTTATCTCTATTCCTTCCAGTTCTCCCACGTGTCTCCTGAGATTTTCTCTGTTGAGCTATCAGTATTTCCGCTGATTGTTTCAATTGGCGGTCTTTCTGCCCCAAGAATGACTTTTCTTAGCTTTGCACTTCTCTTCGCGGCTCGAGCCCTTAACGCACTGGCTCCTCAGTTCCACTTAGTATTCTACGCAGCCCTTCTTATTCTGTTCCCTATATTCGGGAGGAGGTTGTATGCTCAGGGTTAAGAGTATCTCAAAGTCCATCAATCACCGTATCATAGTCAGGGATGTGAATCTGGAGCTGGATGAGGGCGAAGTGATGGGAATATTCGGCCCAAACGGTAGCGGGAAGTCAACGTTGCTGAAAGTTATAGCTGGAATCATCAAGCCAGATTGTGGAAGAATAGTTTTCGGAGACACTGATATCACCTTTCTGGATGTGGAAGAAGTTGTTGAGAAGGGTATCTGTTACGCTTTCCAGATTCCCAGACCTTTCAGGGAAATGAGTGTATTCGAAAACGTGATGGTAGGGTGTCTGCTGAGATATTCCAAAAAGGAAGCTAAAAAAAGGACTGAGGATATATTGAGAAAGCTTGGAATAGTGCATCTGGCTGAAAGGAAAGCATCACAACTTTCCCAGGGAGAGCTCAAGCTTCTTGAGATTGCAAAAGCTCTTTCAACGGAACCGGCAGTGCTGCTTCTGGATGAGCCTTTTGCTGCTCTTGATATGAAAAACGCCTTAACTGTGAGGGATAAAGTGATAGAGCTCAAAAAAGATGGTTATGCAATGATAATTACTGCCCACAGGATGAGAATTCTCAGAGAGATTGCAGATACTTTTGCTGAGATGAGAGGTGGGATGCTTCATGCTAAAAGCTGAAGGTGTTACAGTTGTTTATAACGGCAAAAAAGTTCTTGATGATGTGAATTTTGAAGTTGAGAAAGGGGAACTCAGCCTGCTTGTTGGGCCCAATGGCAGTGGAAAGTCAACTCTTTTCAAGGTCTTTGCCGGGCTTGTAAAACCCGATTCGGGAAAGGTACTTTATGATGGGGAAGATGTGACATCCAAGCCTGCTCATTTCAGGTTCAGAAAAGGCATTGTTCTAGCGCCTGAGAGAATGAGGGTGGCTGAGAAATTGACGGTTGAAGAGAATTTGAAAATAGCAGGGAAGGTTTCTAAGGATGTGATTTCGGTTTTTCCAGATCTCAGGAGGCTGATGAGGCAAAAAGCGGGCACGCTGAGCGGTGGAGAGAGACAGATGGTTGTCTTTGCCAGAGCATTGACGGCAAAACCAACACATCTCTTGCTCGATGAACCGTTTCAAGGTCTGAGCGGTGAAGCTGCCGACAGAATGCTGATGAAGATTGTTGAGATGAAGGAGGATGGGGTGGGCATCGCCCTGATAAGTCATGAGAGGGTAGAGGATTTGCTGGTTTATGCAGATTCCGTAACTCTTCTTCTGGGTGGCCAGCTGGCTTACAGTGTGAGGGTGGTGGAGCCCATGAAGGTTTTCGGGAAGCTTAAGAAATTTATGATGCTGTGATGTCGATAGGTTGTGGGTTATGAATCAATGGACCCATGCTGGCTGCCAGAATAGGTGCAATGATACAACTAATACAACTAAACAGGGCTGAACACAAGTTTTAAATAAACAATGAGTGGCCTTAGAGTTGCCAGATACTCCGATGCCAAAAGGACCCGTAGCCTAGCATGGATAAGGCGGCAGCCTCCTAAGCTGCAGATCGCGGGTTCAAATCCCGCCGGGTCCGCTTTATTCTTAAATTGTGAGGAAAAGCTTCCTATTTTTTTCAAAAATAACTTCGTGAAGTCTAAAGACTTGCTAGTTTGTCAATCTATTTCTCTAATCTAAATTATATTAATTTATTGTACAGACTTATTTATTTTTATGTTTATTCTTAATGAGGACATTTTTAAGCTAAATCAATCCATCTGCAAATGATTTATATTGTTTAATCATGATCTAGAATTATGCCAGAAAACGTAGAAGATGTAATCTATAACGATATGCTGACCGACGGCATCATCGGGCCAGATGTAAAAAAGCTTGGAAAGGTGGTAGATGGAGGTAAAATCGTTTTTGTGACTTCTCCAGGATGCTGGGGGCCAATGATAACTCCCAACATTAAAGGCGGGCATGAGGTTGCTGTGCCGGTGGAGGTTGAAGGTGCAGAGGTGGGAGATGCTATTGCCATCAGGGTGGAAAAGGTGGAAGTATTGTCGAAGGCTTCAAGCTCTGGAGTGGATCAGCCGGTAGAAGGAGCCTTTGTTGGAGACCCATTTGTAGCAAAGAAGTGCCCCGGCTGCGGTGAGATGTGGCCAGATTTTGAGGTTGAAGGAATCGGGCAGGAAGCGATAAAATGCAAGAAGTGCGGTGCTCCAGCATCTCCTTTCAGAATGGTTCATGGCTATACTCTTGTGATTGACAGTGGACTGGCCATCTCAGTTGATGAAAAAGCAGCCAGAAACATCGCAGAAAAAGCCTGGGAGTTTTCAGCTTTACCGAAAAATTCGAAGCAGGTACCAGTGGTGGTGTTCGGGAAAGCCGACATCCTTGGGATGGTTTCTCGCCTTCGCCCTCATCTTGGGCAGCTTGGCACCATTCCTGCTGTGAACATTCCCGACTCCCATAATGCGGGAGACTTCGGAACCTTTCTCATAGGAGCTCCGCACAAGTTTGCCATAACGAAGGAACAGTATGAGATAGCCCTAACAGATGGTCATCTGGACGTAGATTCTGTCAGAGAGGGCAGTATAGTGATCGCTCCGGTGAAGGTGGATGGTGGAGGTGTTTACGCTGGTGATGTCCACGCCATGCAGGGGGATGGGGAGGTTGCCGGACATACTGCCGACGTTTCTGCCGAAACTACTGTCACCGTTTCAGTTTTGAAAGGGCTAACACTTGAAGGCCCAGTTTTGCTGCCTCCTGAAGAAGATCTGCCGTCCCTTGCAAAGCCATGGAGGAAGGATGAGTGGGAGAGAGTGGAAAGTCTTGCAAGGAAGAACGGAATTGAGGCCGAGCCAGTTGCGCCTTTGCAAATCATCGGTTCTGGGCCCACGATAAATGAAGCTGCCACCAGAGGTTTTGAGAGGGCAGCCAAACTCTTTGGAATGAAGCTTGAAGAAGTTCTGAACCGTGTAACCATCACGGGAGCTGTCGAAATAGGTAGATTGCCGGGAATAGTTCAGGTTTCAATGCAGGTGCCGTTGAGAATTCTCGAAAAGCTAGGAATTGCGGATATGGCTGTGGAACACTATGGTTTGCCGTATTAAGGTTGCCAGAACATTTAAGTCACGGTAAGTGGATTAAAGCAGACATACTGCGGCTAACATCTATACAATTTTTTAAATTTTGTATTATATGTTGTTTGTTTAATTATATTTAATCAGTCATTACCTCGAAAGATTTACATAAAATAAAGTTAAATAAAACTTGGAGTTGGAAGGGTGAGTTTTGCAAAAGGATTGACAAAACTCGGTGCGGTTGAGATTGTAAATAAAATAAAATCTGGAGAAGTGAGTGCTGTTGAGGTTGTTGAGGCACATATTTGTAGGGTTGAAGAGATGAACCCGCAGCTCAACGCACTGGTCATTCCGCTATTCGACCAAGCTCGGGCTCAGGCGAAGGAACTGGACGAAAAACAATCCAGTGGTGAACCGCTTGGCCCGCTGCATGGAGTTCCGGTGACAATCAAGGAGCAGTACCGCGTTGCTGGGACACAGACAACTCTTGGAGCAACAAACAAAATCGGCAATGTCTACAACGACGAAGGTCCATTGGTGAAGAAGCTTCGTGAAGCGGGCGCAATTATTTTGGGTAAGACGAACATCATCCAGACCCTGGCAGGTTTTGAGAGCTATAACCGGGTTTATGGCCGTTCCAATAACCCTTGGAATCTGGATCGCACGCCAGGTGGGAGCAGTGGAGGTGAAGCTGCCATTATCGCTGCTGGCGGCTCTGTTCTTGGTTTGGCCGGTGACTTCGGTGGAAGTACTCGCATCCCTGCCCACTTCTGTGGACTCCATGGCCTGAAGCCCACTTCTGGCAGACTCACAAATGACGATTTCGCTACCGGTTTGCTGGGGTACGGCCAGGAAGTATTCATTCCACAGCCAGGACCCATTGCTCGCACCGTTGCTGATCTTCAGCTGGCAATGTCAGTATTGGCAGAAACATCTCTGAATGCAACCCATGATCTTGTTCCCCCTGTTCCATGGCCTGATCCGAGTAAGATAAGCGTTGAAGACCTTCACATTGGCTTTTACACCGACAACGGCTACTTTCCTGCTTCGCCGGCTCTGAGACGTGCAGTTAAAGAGGCTGCTGAAGCCATGAAGAATCTGGGTGCTACTGTTGATTCGTTCACACCTCCCGATGCTGCTGAGGCTGTGCGGATATTTCTGGGGGCTGTCTCATCTGGCGGGGGTAAAGACTACGAACGTTTGCTTGGGAATGAGAAACCCATTCCACAGGTTGCAGGGATGTTTCAGGGGCTTTCGACGCCGCCTTTCATAATGTCAATTGTTCAGAAGCTGATGGCTGCACGCGGTCAGCGTTACACTGCCCACATGATTCAATGCATGGGTCAACGGTCAACGGAGAAGTACTGGGAGCTGGTAGAAGCACGCACTGAATACCGGGCCCACTTCCACAGCCTGCTGGATGAGGGCGGCTTTGATGCTATTCTCTGTCCGCCGTTTCCACTTCCGGGCCATTACTCATGGAAGCAGTGAACACCTCTTTCCAGCTTTGAGCTATACCCTCATGTACAACGTGATCGGTGCACCAGCAGGAGTGGTGGCAGCAACTCGGGTGCGTCCTGGCGAGGAAAGCGACAGAAAAGTGAGTAAAGATATGGCAGACATCACGGCAAAGGCTGTGGAGAGAGGTAGCGCCGGTTTGCCGGTTGGCGTTCAAGTGGTTGCCCGTCACTGGAGAGAGGATGTGGTACTGGCAGTGATGGCGGCTCTGGAAGCACATTTTCGCTCAATGCCTGATCATCCAGAGTTCCCGGGTTTGGGTGCAAGCTGAATTGAGCTTAATTGGGATTGGTAGTTGTCAGATAACAGAATCCTCTTCCTTATCTATAATTTATCGGTAAATTAGTGCGGGGGGAGGGATTTGAACCCTCGGACCCCTACGGGACGGGACCCTGAATCCCGCGCCTTTTCCTGACTCGGCAACCCCCGCTCTTTTTGCAGTAATCATTGAGGAATTAAAAATTTTGTGTTAGAGTTGAGTAGACCTCAGAGTTTGACTTCTTCAATTTCTTCAATCCACTTCCTATTCCAACTAGGTTCCAAAGCTTTAAAAATCAATTGTAGACTCCTTACAACCATGGATATTGAAGAGAGAATAGCGCTTGTGAAAAGAAATGCCGAGGAAATTGTGACTGAGGAGGAGCTCAGGCAGCTTCTGGAATCAAAAGAGAAGCCCGTTGCTTATGTTGGGTATGAGCCCAGTGGTGAGATTCATCTCGGTCACATGCTCACAGTCAATAAGTTGATGGATTTACAAAAGGCCGGATTCCAGATTATCGTTCTTCTTGCTGACATTCACGCTTATCTGAATGAGAAAGGAAGTTTTGAGGAGATCAGAGAGGTGGCTGACTACAACAAGCGTGCCTTTATAGCACTTGGGCTTGATGAAAGTAAAGCAAAATTCGTGCTGGGAAGAGATTTCCAGCTGGACGAGGAATACGTGCTGGATGTGCTGAAAATGGCCAGAATTACCACCATCAACAGGGCAAGAAGAAGTATGGATGAGGTTAGCAGGAGAAAAGAGGACCCCATGGTCTCCCAGATGATTTACCCACTTATGCAGTCCCTTGACATCGCTCATCTCGGCGTTGATTTGGCTGTGGGGGGAATGGATCAGAGGAAAATCCATATGCTGGCCAGAGAGAACCTGCCAAGGCTCGGTTACCCATCGCCGGTCTGCCTTCACACCCCAATACTGGTAGGCCTGGATGGAGAGAAAATGAGCTCCTCTAAGGGGAATTACATCTCCGTGAAAGACGGGAAGGAGGAAGTTGAGAACAAAATTCTGAAGGCTTTCTGTCCGGCTAAGGTTGTGGAAGGTAATCCAATTTTGCAGATTGCCAAATATCATGTCTTTCCACGGTTTGATAAGGTTGTTGTTGAGAGAGACGCCAGATTTGGCGGCGATGTAGAGTATGAAACCTACTCTCAGCTTGAAAATGACTATCTGACAGGCAATCTCCACCCGCTTGATTTAAAGAAGGCTGTAGCAAATTATTTAAACAAAATACTGGAAAATACAAGAGAAAAACTCGTGGAGGGGTGATTGTCTGGCAGATGAGGAAATTGTCAGGGTAAAGTTGCCTGACAGAAAAAAAGGCGAGATGTTCGCTATCGTGGAATCCATGTTGGGTGCGGGACACATTAAAGTAAGATGTGAAGATGGGAAGGAGCGACTTGCAAGGATTCCGGGGAAGATGAGGAAGAAAATCTGGATAAGGGAGGGGGATGTAGTTATTATCGTTCCGTGGTCCTTCCAGGATGAAAGAGCAGATGTTGTATGGCGATACACCAACCCCCAGGTTGAGTGGCTGGATGCTAAAGGGTATCTGAAATTCTGAAGTTCTGAAATCGTTAGATCAGTTTTCTTCAGATTTGAAACCTGATAGTTCCACATCAAAGAATTATGAAGGACATAAGGCAGATTGATGCTTATCTGGACAAGCTCAGGATTAAGGAGAAAGACTCAGAGGAGAGGAAGATTTATGCGGAAGTACTTGACCTGAGAACCCTCAAAGCCCTCTACAAACTCTCCGCCAAGGGAATTATAAAGGCAATGGGAGGTGCTATCAGCACGGGCAAGGAAGCAAATGTCTTCTATGCCGACGGTTTTTATGAGGGTGAAGATATTCCAATAGCCATCAAAATTTACAGGTTTGAAACCAGTGAGTTTCACAAAATGGAGGACTATCTTTTTGGTGATAAGCGATTTGACATGCGCAGGATATCCAGAAAAGATCTGATTTTTCTCTGGGTTGAGAAGGAGTATCGCAACTTGCTGCGAGCGTATGAGGCAGGGGTTAACGTACCTCGCCCCCTCACGTATTTTCGAAATATAATCATTATGGAGTTTCTTGGCGAGGATGAAAAGGCTGCTCCCACCCTTATAGATTTCGGGAGTGCGCTTTCCGAATATACAGATGTTAAGGAACTTTTTGAGAAGGTTGTGGAAAATATGGCCGTTCTTTATCAGAAAGCAGAACTTGTCCATGCTGATTTAAGCGAATACAACATAATGCTTTTCAGAGATGAGCCATACTTTATTGATATGGGGCAGAGCGTCCTCAAAGACCACCCGTATGCCAACAGTTATCTGGAGAGGGACGTGAGGAATTTGCTGAGGTACTTCTCCAAATTTGGAGTGAAGAGGGATTTTGAAGAAATTATTGGTTACATCAGGGGTGATAATGTTGCAGACAATAGAGATTAAGGTGCCAGAGGAGAGAGTGGGAGTACTTATTGGCAAGGAAGGGGAGATTAAGAAAAGAATCGAGGAAGCAACTGGATGCAAAATCAGTGTGAACAGCAGAACCGGCGTTGTAAGGATAGAAAGAGGAGAGGATGCTATTGGCTTTCTCAAAGCCCAGGACGTTATCAAGGCAATTGCAAGCGGATTCAGTCCAGAAGTAGCCTTCAAACTGCTGGAAGGAGACTTTATAATTCTGGAAGTGATAAATCTTGCAGATTACGTCAGCCCGTCAGCCCTCCAGAGGATCAAGGGGAGAATAATTGGCAAGGAAGGAAAGATGAGAAAAAGTATTGAGGAGACTCTCAACGTTTTCGTAACGGTAGGCGATAAAACAGTCGCAATTATTGGTGATGTGGAAAGCGTCTCTGCTGCTAGGGAAGCCATAATGATGCTGGTTGATGGTGCACAACATGCAACAGTCCAGAAGTTCATGGAGAGGAAAAAGAGGGACATAAAGATGAGGAGCATGGACTGGGAAGCCATCTGATTTTTGACTTGTTTGATGGGCTTCTTGAATCTCATCTATATATCTTCACTAATTCAAGTTTAAACCAAACTGAGAATATTAAAATAAAATTATATTCTCAAAACATGGTCAGAATTGTTATATATATGATGAGTGGATAATTGCAAGAATGAATGTGAGGGTGAGTTTAATCCTTGCAATGACTCTCTCAACTATTCTACTCGGATGCATTCAGCAAAGCCAGGACTATCTCCAAGAAATGCTCGTCAAAATTGAGGACGTCAGAGGATACAGGGCTGAGGTAACCATCGAAATGGCCGGCCCAGACTTGACAACAACCGGGGTAAGTGGTTGGGTTATTGAGGTTGATAGAGTAAACAAAAGGCTGCATGCAGAAATGCAGGGACAGAGGGGACAGCAGATGTTTCTGCTGGATAGTGAGATTTACTTCAAAGACCAAGGATGGAAGAAAACTAAGTTGAGTCAGGAAGAGTTCGAATTCTTCTGGCAAAGTTACGATGAGCTCTCTAAACTGGAGAAAATCAATGTGAGCGACTTCCAGCTTGTAGCGAATGGTGAAAATGGAGGATATGTCATTTACAGAGCAGAGAATTCAACTGAAAGAATAAAGGAGAAAAAAGGAATCAGAATCGAAAGCCATGGGAACACATCCATTGAAATCTGGATTGACAAAGCTACTAAGCTTCCAGCAAAGTACGTAATTCTTATCAATGCAACTCACGTATTCTATTTAGAAAAAACGGGGGAAAGAGAAGTCAGGAGGATGATCACAAAAACTACTGTGGATTTCCTGAAATTTGATGAAATAGTGGTTGAGCTGCCTGAGGAGGCAAAGCTTGCTGAGGAGGTTGAAATGCCAGGAATTATGAAGGAAATGATAAGGGGAGCTCAGAATCTTTAATCAAGAGGTGTTTGGATGAAGGTGCATCATGAGGTTCAAGTGCAATTCTAACTGTTCACAGACAGCTTCACACCTTCCTCACCCAGTGTAGAAAGTGTAACGCCCTAGTGTGGCCTCAGAGGGATTCTGCTCCACTACCACTCCATTACTGCCCCTCTACAAGTTCACCAAGATGTTCCAGCACGTAATCTGGTTTTCCAAACTTCTGTATCATTTCATCAAGGTTCTCTCTAGTGGTCACGCCTGATAACACCAATACCGTCGCGGCTCCAATAGTCTTGCCAGCAGCTACATCTACATCAATCTGGTCTCCGATAACTGCCACATCTTCAGCTTTTAGGTTAAGAATTCGTAAAGCTTCTTCCATGATAACTTTTGAGGGTTTGCCGACTATTATATCCGGCATTCTACCTGTCATCCAGTAAAGGGCACCTATTATCATTCCTGTACCTGGTATTGGGCCATCTTCAGCCGGAAATGTCTTATCGGGATTTGTGGCAATGTATCTGACATCCTCTTCAAGGCACAGCCTGAGAGCCTCTGTCATTATCTGAAAGTTTATGCCTCTGTTGGAACCAACTACCAGATATTCTGCATCCCTGTAATCAACTATCTCCAGCCCGGCCAGCCTCAGTTCTTCCCGCAAACCTTCCTCTCCTGTGGTGTACACCTTGGCATTTGGCTTCTCCCGGGCGATGAATTTGGCTGTAGCATAAGTGGCAATTAAAAGCTGATCTTCATTCATTTTCAGTCCATAATCTCTGAATCGCTGGAGCATTATCCTTCTGCTTCTGGTAGAATTGTTTGACACGAAAATAATCTTCTTCCCAATCTCCATCAGCTTTTTGACTCCTTCGACACCCTCTTTGATTGGCTTTTTGCCTCTACCAATCACACCGTCAACATCAATGATGAAACCTTTTTTCTCGAGTAATGGATGCATGAGTGGGCAAAGAATTCATAGATAATGAGGTTTTCGATAAGCTTTAATATTAGAATATTCTCTTTCATGTCAAGGTGAATGGGATGAAGAGACCAACCGGCATTACTGTTGTAACCACACTTTTCGGCATTTCAGGGCTGCTTAACCTGCTTGCAGGAGCAGCAATGCTTTTAATGGGTGCTACGATACCCGGAATGAAACCGTTCATGGCCGCAACAGTTGTTGGCGGCGTTATTGCATTCTTTGGGCTTCTGGATTTAGTTGTTGCTTACGGTACTTGGGAGATGTACAAGTGGGCAAGAACAGCGGGCATTGTGCTGGGAGTTTTAAGCCTGCTAAGTTTTCCTATCGGCACTATAATCGGTCTGGTTATTCTGTACTATCTGACCCTCCACGATGAAACGGTTGCAGTATTCAAAGTTCAGGACTTGAAAAATGAAGAAATTTTTGAATTAGAGTAAATAATTAAAATCCAGAATTTTTTATCAGTCTCTTTATCTCAGGCTCTGTAGCTTTTTGGCATTCCCAGAATGTGCTCACCTATGTATGCCAGAGCCATCTGCTGCGTTACTGGAGCGAGTCTTATCAGGTTGATCTCTCTCCACCATCTCTCCACATCGTACTCTCGGGTGTAGCCATAACCGCCGAAGGTCTGCATTGCCCAGTAAACAGCTTTTATACCTGCTTCAACTGCCACGACCTTCGCCATGTTGGCAGCTTCTCCAACTTCTCTGTAGCTGGCGTTGTTGTCGAAAAGCCATGCAGCCTTGAAGTTCATGAGCTTGGCAGTTTCGAGGGTTGCGTAAGCCTCAGCCAGCGGGAATTGTAGAGCCTGATAGCTGCCGATGGGCTCATCATTGAACACCTTTCTCTGCTTTGAGTATTCAACAGCCTTGCTTATGGCAAGCCTTGAAATTCCTACGGCCGCAGCTGTGAAACTCATCCTCTCCGGGTTGAGGGTGTCCAGTATCATGTACCATCCTTCATCTTGGGGTGGCATGAGAGCATCCTCGGGCAGTCTGAGATTGTTGAAGCTTACTTCACACGTCTTCGAGTAGTTTATCCCGTGTTTAGGTATCGGATTTACCTTTACTGCTGGATTCGGGAGATCAGCTAGGAAAAGGCTTATGCCGTGAGTCTTCTTTGGTGCTTTTTCTCTGGGAGTCGTCCGGGCTATTATGAGCATTCCTTTCGCTCTATCAGCACCGCTAATGAATATCTTGTTTCCATTTATTACCCACTCATCTCCCTCTTTTCTGGCTGTCGTTCTGGTGTTCAGCGTGTTGGTTCCGGCATCAGGTTCAGTCAGAGCCATGCAGAACTCCAGCTTACCCTTTGCTATTTCTGGCAGGTACTTCTCCTTCTGCTCCTCTGTGCCGTGCCTCACGATGGACAAAGCCCCGAATACTTCCGTTAGAACTAGATACCAGACTCCCGCCATTCCACAACCGTTGGCTGCAAGTTCCTCCATCGCTATCAGCAGCTCAGTCATCCCCATTCCTGCCCCACCGTACTCCTCAGGAATTACTATACCAACAAATCCTGCATCGCTTATCGCCTTCCA
>MTMY01000031.1 GCA_002010215.1 Archaeoglobus sp. JdFR-37 | reverse complement strand
TGCATGCTGATAGTGTGAATGGTGCGATACACAGGCTTGAGAACCCGCCGATTAATGTGCCTCGAGCTATGCTGGAGGCTCTGGATATAATTAGTATTCAGGCTCAAACGTACGTTGGGAACAAAAGGGTGAGAAGGAACATAGAGATTGCTGAAATCGTGGGAATGGACCCATATACCAAGATGATCAGAACTGTAACAGTATTTGCATGGGATAGTGTTAAGGACAAGCACACACTTGTTGGGAGTTCAAAAGCGCTTGAAACCATCAGAAGGTCAAGAGGCTGGAGCCAGAAGGAGCTTTTTGAAGAGATCGAGAGAAGGAAAAAAATTCTAGAATTCATGATTGAGCACAACATCAGGGATTTCAGGAAGGTTGCCAGTATTATCCACACCTATCAAAATAACCCCGAGAAGCTCATGAAAGAAATTCTGGGGGGTAGCTATGTTTAAGGAGGCGAATTATTTCACGTATCTTGGATACAGAGTTTTTGGTGAAAGAATTAAGAAAAAGATGTACAAGTACTATGATTTAGAACACTCACTCCAAATGGCCCAGATTTCAATGCCTCCAGAAATGTACATTGCAACAGCAAGAATGGTCTCGCTGATCTTTGCAATTGTTGGTGGGTTGCTGGGGCTGCTAATTGCCATCGTTGTGGTCTTCTTCATAGGCATTCCTGAGTCAATTTTCCCAATAGCCATTCCTGAGTCTGTGTACGGGTACTGGATGACTGTGAGACCGTTTATTTACTCATTCCTGATAGTAACTGTGATTGCAGTTGTTCTTTACTTCGTTTCTCATATGGCCTTCACATTATATCCCAGCATGATAATAAGCGATAGAAAGAGCAAGATTGACAGAGTCCTACCCCATGCCATTATGTTCATGTACTCCCTCACAAAGGGAGGAATGAGTCTGATTGAAGTTTTTGAGTCTCTGGCATCTAATCACGAGGTGTATGGTGAGGTGTCAAAGGAGGCTTCAAGAATAATAAGAGATATGGAGCTTTTGGGGAAGGACCTGAGGACAGCTCTGGCAGATGCCGTTGAATTATCACCTTCTGAAAACTTTAAGGAATTCCTTCACGGTATCATAACAATTCTCGATAGCGGAGGAGATATAACTAGATATCTGGAAGAGAGGGCCGAATTCTATCTGGAGAGGTCAAGACAAGATCAGAAGAACTTCTTGGAGTTCCTTGGTTTAATGGCTGAAAGCTACATAACGGCTTTTGTGGCAGGTCCTCTCTTCCTGATCATAATCCAGACAGTCATGGTAGTAATGGGCCAGGGAGACGAGACTGCTCTTTATGCCGTCATCTATATGGTCATCCCGATAGGTTCATTCTTCTTCGCCATGACTATCAAGATTCTCACCCCAACTGAAGAAGGAAATGCTCCGATTCTCTCCGAGAGGTTCTCAAACTTGAAGAAAAAATACAATCCAGAAGGTTCTGAAGAGGAACTTAAAAAACTGAACAAGAAGCTCAAAAGCTACAGAATGATACAGAGTCTAAAGCATCCCCTAAGAATAATCAAGGAAAAACCGATTTACACGTTTGTCTTCTCCGTGCCAGCAGGTCTGGGATTTATGATTTATGGCCTCATGCAGGAAACCTACACCGGGGATTTCATGAAGTACGTATTCGAGGTGGACGACTACATTTTCTTCTCTCTCATCATAATGCTGCTTCCCTTCGTCATTTTCTTTGAGGCTTCAAGGAGGAAAGCAAAAAGGACGCTCCGCCTCACACCTATTTTCCTGAACAAGCTCGCATCAGCAAATGAAAGCGGTATGCCAATATATCGAGCAATATCCATGATAGCCAAAACCGACACAAGCCCCCTCAAGAAGGAAATACAGCGGATAAAGGCTGATCTTGACTGGGGAATAAGCTTAAGTGATGCCCTTGTGAGATTTGCCAATCGTCTCAGAGTGTATGAGCTATCGAGAACCGTTACGCTGCTGAATGAAGCACTGCGCTCCACAGGAAACGTTACAGATGTGCTCATGATTTCCGCCAAGGACGCCAGCAGTGCGGACCTTCTCAGGAGAGAAAGGATGTCAAACATGTTCATGTACGTCATAATAATCTACATCTCCTTCCTTGTATTCATAGGGATTGTTTACATAATCTCCACAACATTCCTGTCAACTCTGGCAGAAAGTGCAGCAAAAGTTGCTGAAGGCGGCGGTCAGTTCGGAATGCTCCAGAGCATTGATGTGACGACATACAAGAACATCTTTATGCACGCCGCCGTATTTCAGGGGCTTTTTGCGGGAATTGTCGCAGGGGTGATGGGTGAGGGTAGCATCTCGGCAGGGGTCAAGCATTCACTGGTGATGCTGATACTTGGATACGTACTCTTTACAATATTTCTCTGAATTTTTGAATTATTTTTGGCTTGAAGCGTTTTTCAAGCACCCTTGATGTGTAGATACGCCGGAAGTTCTTCCAGTTAACATTCTAACAACTAATCCCTCAATGCAAATATGATGCCTGCAAGAACAAATGCTGCACCAATGAGCTGCTTGAAGGTAAGAACTTCATTTAAGATTATGAATCCAAAGAATCCAGCAGCAACAGGTTCTATTAGCGCCAGAATCGGCGCCCTGTCAAGTCTAGTAAATTTCATTCCATAATTCAGCAGAAAGAATGGAATAGCGGTGGGAATGATGCCCAGAGCAGCTACCCACACAAGATTGAAATTTCCGCTCAAAACAAAGAGGGATGGAGATAGAAGGATGGAGGCAATGGCAACATTCAAAAACGTGAGCTGGAGTGATGGATAGAATTTTCGCAGTTCCTTTATGAGAATAAAGAAAACCGAATATGCGAGACCGGAAACTATACCGAATATCAACCCCTTGTTGACCTCACCGTAGGGGGATAGAGCCAGATAGAGGCCGAGCATGCAAAGCGGAAGTGCCATCAGTGAGCTCTTAGAGACTTCCCCTCTGAACATTGAATAGATGAGAACATAAACGGGTGCCATATAGAGCAAAATAGCAGCCATAGCAGCCTGAAGGTTCTGGATAGCAGCGATGTATGACACAATTGTCACGGCATTTGCAGTGCCCAGAAGAAGTACTTTTCTCACTTCCACCAGCACCGGCCATTCTCGCATCAAAACCATAGCTGTGGCGAGTATAAGGGTTGCAACAAAAAGTCTGAAAAAGGCAAGAGATGCAGGATTTAAGGCGATATTCCTTACAAAGATAGGCAACGAACCCATAAGAATTGCAGATGAAATTACGGCTATTTCTCCCTTATACTGACTCATACTGGCGAAGGTACTGCCGCTGATTAATATTTTTTGGGCAGAGGTGGAGTGAGTAGAGTGGGGTAGAAACTAGCAGAATTGAAAAATTGAATAATAAATGGTGGGCACGCCTCCGGTCGGCCCAGCATCACGGGGTTTCATAGCTGGGTGCTCCTCCTCCCCGCACCCCCGAAAGCGTCGAACGTCCGGAGTGGGCTTGCTCCCTTCCGGGCCTCAGCCGGTTCCTCCGGCAAATGCGGGCAACATCCCCTCCGGGAAGCCTACCCGCAACCGCCGACCCTTCGGGACGGGGATTCTACGAAACACCCAGCTACTACCTCCCCGCTAGCTGGGCCTTCCTTCGGCTTCGGCCCCCGCATCACGACGGTTTCGGGTTACAGAGGACGCCGAACCCCCCAGCCTAGCCCACCAGAAATAATAGTTGTGGGAAGTATATTAAGGTTTGCTGTTGAGTGGTTGTAGTTGAGTTAAAAAGTTAAAGAAGATTGGCCACAGAATAGAACTGGTAAAATGCGAAGATTATTGTAGGAACCGACGCTGAAACAAAAGCTCTCCCAGTCGATAACTATCTTGCATGTTTAACTGTAAAAGTCCATAGAGTTAGAGACTTGAGAGTAACGGCAAAGCCTACCATAAGGCTAGAATAGAGTAGGTCGGGAGGAGCTATCGAAAACATTAGAGACTTCATAGCTTCTGGATTTTGGAGCATCGTTTGTTATAGGATTTACTAATTTTAATAAATATAATAGCGAAATAAATTTTGATGATGTCAATCCAGATAGTATCACGGAATTCTCCAAATTTTCTCCAGTTAGTCTTTTTCCAATACTCGTTAACAATTTTAGGTTAATATTTTTATTATTGGTCCCTAGTTCTAGATGTTACACACTTCTGAACTTAATTTTTACTGGCATCTCAAATGGTTTGTTATAAGAATGTCAATCTAAAAATTCCAAATGGCCTAGTTTACTCTTTAATAATTCCTCATGGAATCTTCGAAATCCCTGCCATCATCATAGCAAGAGTAGCAGGCTTCAAAATCTCTTATGAAATTGTGAGATATCTAACCGGTAAAAAAGAGCAGGTTTTAATAAAAGACGACGTCAGGTAATACTCAACCCTTGCTTTAATCTCAATAATCCTGAGATCATTGTAGCTGCATGGATTGAGGCAAACATAACTTTAAAAATAGCAAGGAGTATGTTGGAAAGAGGAGGTGTTTAAGTGTTGAAGAAACTAGGTACAATAGCATTTTTACTCATCATATGCACGATATCTGCAATACCTGCATCCGCTCAAGTAGTAGTTTCTGAAATACAGATGGATCCCCCGATTCTTCTGCCAGGTGATGAAGCAGACGGGCTACTCAAAATAGTTGCAAGTGAGGATACCTCCATCAACAGTGTTGTTTTCTTCGCTCCAGCTGGCATAAAAATTGAACCAGCAATTATTTCTTCAATTGGTCAGCTCAAATCTGGTTCCACCTATGAGCTTCCTTTTACGGTGAAAGCAAATGAACCAGGGAAATACAGAATAGATGTCCGAATCAGTACTTCAAATGGGTCAGTAAAGCAAATAATGGTAGTTAGGGTCGAGGAAAGGATGCCAGAACTGATTTTGAATAAGTCCATCATCACATTAAACGAGGTCAACACGGTTGAATTCCACATCATAAGTCCTATACAGCTCTCTAGCGTGGTTGTGGAACCTATGTTCAACGCAACTCCTCGTACAATACATGTCAGTAACGGACAGGGAGCTTTCACCTTCTATCCAACAAAACCTGAAGAGCTCATTTTCAAAATCAAGTTCTACAACGGCCGAAACTACCATGAAATAACCCAAATCATCAGACCTGAATATCGCGAGAGTGGTGGCTTGTTCCTAAACATATCCTCCCCCTCATTAGCCATGCTCAATGACGTCGTTCCAATAGAAGTGGGGATTACTAACCTAAGAGATGACAAGATATACTCCATAAAAATCCAGCTAATTTCAGATGCAGGAACATTTTCTTCCGAAGAACTTGACATCCCTGTAATGGCCAGCTCAGAGAGCAGAACATTGGAAGTCTTGTATTCGCCAGATAAGCCACATCAAAGCAAGATACAGTTAAAAGTGAGCTACAAAGACACTGTAAGTATAGAATACCTTATGACTAAAGAGATTGCTATAAGAGTGATTAACGAGAGTCCAGTAGTCCTGAGCAATCTTGAGGTAGAAAAAGATGCTGATGGAGTCAGAATCTCAGGAGACGTCAGCAATGTTGGACTGGGCAACGCTCGAAACATATTACTGGAGATTACAAGCGGCGATGAAAGGAAGACCTATTATCTGGGCACACTTCCTCCTTCAGACTTCGACAGCTTTGAGTTTAATCTTGGAAACACCACAGATACTGCTACACTCAAGATTACATGGATGAATGACGTGGGTAAAAAAATAGAAGTTAGTTACCCAATCGAGATACCTGCCTCCAGCGTTGAAAAAACTGAGAGCAAGCTCTCAATAATTGCTATAATATCGGCAGTTGCGGTGATAGCCATAGTCGCCCTGATCTGGATAAGATCAAGATGATCCGGCTTGTAGACGTTACGAAGGTTTACCGGAGCGGGGCGTATGAAGTTGTAGCTCTCAACGGAGTCTCCATGAACGTGGAAACAGGAGAATTCGTTGCCATAATGGGGCCGTCAGGTAGTGGCAAATCGACCCTGCTAAACCTCATAGGCTGCCTAGATAAACCTACAGAAGGTAAGGTTTTCATAAACGGTGTTGATACGTCACAGCTTTCAGATAAAGGACTTACAGAGCTCCGAAGAGATACCATAGGCTTCATATTTCAGCAATATAACCTTATTCCAACCCTGACTGCCCTTGAGAACGTTGAATTGCCGACCATATTCAAAGGAGCATCAAAGCTTGAAAGGAGGAAAAGAGCTGAGGAACTTCTATCGATTGTTGGATTGGAAGACGAAATGCACAGAAAACCTAGTGAGCTGAGTGGAGGACAGCAGCAACGTGTAGCCATAGCAAGGGCTTTGGCGAACAACCCCTCCATATTACTGTGTGACGAGCCCACTGGTAACCTTGATACCAAAAGCGGAAAGGCAGTTATGGAGATAATCAGAAAGCTGAATGAAGAGGAGGGTGTTACAGTTGTACTTGTAACACACGACCCATCGGTGGCGGAGTTCGCAGAAAGGATATACAAGATAATAGACGGGGTGATTACAGATGTATCTTGAGCTTGCAAGAAGAAACCTTGGCAGAGCCAAAATGAGGAGTGCTCTTGCCGTTATCGGAATTCTGATAGGTGTGATGGCAATCGCATCCATCGGCATATTCAGTGAGAGTTTGAAGGCAACAGTCATGGAGAATTTCCAAGACCTTGCCAACGAACTGATAGTCACTCCAGCGTATTCTCAGGGCTATCTATCCATAGATGAGAGGACAGTATCCAAACTTAGAAAAATACCTTACGCAGAATCTATAATACCCATCAAAAGCTATACTGAATTATTGGATTACAGAGGAAAAAAGGTACCCGTAAACATCTTCGGTATCGATTACGTTGAGGAGCTTTTCGAAGTCGAAAAGGGAGGTATTAGGAGAGGAGAAGCTGTTGCTGGCAGCAAAATCGCAGAGAGGCTGAATTTGAGGATAGGAGGTAAAATTATCATCAAAGGGGAGGAATTCAGAATTTCTGGCATTTTGAAGGAGGAAGGAGCAAGGTTCGACATAAACCCCAACAATGCCATCCTCATCTCTATAGAAGATTTCGGGAAGCTCAAAGATGCTGAGTATTCTAAGGTCATAGTTAAGGTGGAGAGCCTTGAATACATAGAGGCCTTTAAGAAGTCTGTTGACAGGATCATAAATTCCAGAGAGGAAAAGGTTTCTGTATTCGAATTGAAGATGATAATAGAAAGAATCGAAGATGTGTTTGGTCAGATGACCATCTTTCTCATGGCAATAGCTGCAGTATCCCTCTTCGTAGCTGGAGTGAGCATACTGAACATCATGCTGATGTCAACAATAGAGAGAACAAAGGAGATAGGAGTGATGCGGGCCATTGGAGCCTACAGAGGGACGATACTCAGAATATTTTTGACTGAGGCTCTTATTCTGGGCGTCGCTGGCAGCATAATTGGTGGTGTGCTGAGCCTAGCAGGAGGTTATGCAATAGATATGCTTGTTCTCGGCTCCGCCAAGTATATATTCCAAGCTTCATCCGTGCTGTATATCGTGGAAGGAATTCTCTTCGGAATCGCCACAGCACTCGTCAGCGCTGCCTATCCTGCCTGGAAAGCTTCAAGACTTGAGCCCATTGAGGCCTTAAGGTATGAGTGATTTTGAAATGATCGTGAGGCATGAGCAATGCCACTTTCAGTGGCATCGATGTGCCTGCCATTAACCTTACAAAACCTGAAGTGAATCACCCCTCGCTTCGCAGGGGGTCTTGCAAGCAATGGAAAGATAAAAGAAGAGCCAAATCTAAACCCTCTTTCTGAATTCCGATGATAGTTTGAGAACACTTGCCAAACCAATCAGATTCTCCTTGCTAAGCATGCCGTCAGCAACTTCTTTCAGAGCTTCCTTAGCGTTGAAAGCTATGCCAAGCCCGGCGTTTTCAATCATGATTCTGTCATTGGCTCCATCACCAACTGCAACAATATTTTCTTTACTTATTCCTTCTTTCGTAGCTATTTCATCGATTATTCTTGCTTTTTCTTTAGCATCAATTATCCTTCCCTTTATTCTGCCAGTAAGTTTCCCATTCTCGATTTCGAGTTCATTCCCAAAGGCGTAGTCCAGACCAAGTTCTTCTTTCAACCTCTCCGTAAAATACGTAAACCCTCCACTCACTAGAGCAATCTTGTATCCTGACTCTTTCAGACTCTTAATAAGCTCCTTTGCACCCTCTGTAAGCTTTATCTCTTTGTAAATCTTCTCAAGAACCTCTACAGGCAGACCTTTAAGGAGTTTTACCCTCTCCCTCAACGCTTCCTCGAAACTCATCTCCCCTTCCATAGCCATCTTCGTAAGCTCTCCCACTTCTTCCTCAACACCGGCAGCTCTAGCCAGTTCGTTTATTATCTCGGCATCTATCAGTGTCGAATCCATATCGAACACTATCAGCCTTTTATCCCTCTTGAAGAACTCATATGGCTGGAAAATAACATCCAGGCCAGTATGCTCTATTTCCTCCTTGAGTTTCCTTTTTATATCCTCGGGATCATTTCCCCTGAGATCCACCAGAAATTCAATGGAGATGAGTTTGTCTCTCGCTGTAAGGCTAGTCTTTTCTATATTAATGCCATGCCTGTAAAGCAACCCTGAAACATCATACACGATACCTACTCGGTCCTTGCCCAGAATGGTGATGACGTAAAGGTCTTTCTTTCCGGTTTCCTGCCTTTTGAAGGGAGCTACATGCACCTCTACGCCAATCTCCCCTCCTCTCTTTTTGAGCCTTGCCTCAAGCTCCTGAATGCTGAGGGGACAAGCAGAGATATCACCAACTATGAACATGGCAAACATTCCTTGGAGGACAGTCTGCTCGATATCCACGATATTTACGTTGTTCTTGGCGAGTATCTCGCTTATACCGTGAACTATTCCAGGTTTATCCATGCCGTAAACAGAAATTCCGAGGAGTTCCACAAAATATGGTGAATGTAGGGCTATTTTAATTTGATGGTTTTCTTTTACATTCGTTGTTTTAGTATTTTTACCAGAGTTGCTCTTTCACAGCAGTGTTGCAACGAAATTTCAATAAGGGGAAAGATTAAAAATGTTCTGAATTTTTCCTCCTTTGAATGTTTGAATGGTGAAAACCATGAGAATAGGTGTTTTCATCTGTCATTGTGGCCTCAACATCGCTCGAAGTGTGGATGTTGAGGAACTCACAGAATACGCAAAAAAGCTTGATGATGTAGTTTTTGCCACCGATATGAAATATTCCTGCTCAGATAGCGGTCAGGAGGAGATAGTCCAGACCATTAAAGAACATAAGCTTGATGCTATCGTAATCGCTGCCTGCAGCCCCAAGCTTCACGAAATAACCTTCAGAAAAGTCGCCATGAGAGCTGGCCTGAACCCATACATGGTGGAACTCGCCAATATACGGGAGCAGTGCTCTTGGGTTCATCAGGAGAA
Source organism: Archaeoglobus sp. JdFR-37 (assembly GCA_002010215.1). GTDB lineage: Archaea > Halobacteriota > Archaeoglobi > Archaeoglobales > Archaeoglobaceae > JdFR-37. The sequence continues at coordinate 113,749 of MTMY01000031.1, read as the reverse complement.
GCCCTATTCTGCAACGCTGAAAGCCAAAGATTTGCTGAGAATGGCTGTTGCCAAAGCAAGAAAACTTGAAGCTCTGAAAAGAAGGAGCATTGAAGTCAGTAAAGCAGCAGTCGTCATTGGAGGGGGGGTGGCAGGGATTGAAGCAGCATTGAACCTAGCAGATACAGGAATTAAGGTTTACTTGATTGAAAAAGCGCCTACCATTGGCGGGCACATGGCGACGCTCAACGAGGTTTTTCCCACCAATGACTGTTCCATATGCATCCTAGCTCCAAAAATGAGTGAAGTGTGGAATCACGATAACATCGAAGTTATAACCAACGCAGAAGTTGTAGAGGTGAGTGGAAGGGTCGGAAATTTCAGGGTTAAAGTTCTAAGGCATCCCAGGTATGTTGACGAGAGTAAATGCAAGGGTTGCATAGATGATTGCTCTTCAGTCTGCCCTGTTGAAGTGCCCAGCGAGTTCGACTACACAATCGGAATCAGAAAGGCCATCTACCTTCCAATCCCTCAGTCAACTCCACTATATGCTGCCATCGACTGGGAGCATTGTATAGGCTGCCAACTCTGTGAGAAAACATGTGAACCCGAAGCAATCAGCTTTGACCAAAAACCAGAAGAGATAGAAGTTGAAGCTGGAGCCATTATTGTAGCGACAGGCTACAAAGCTTTTGATGCTCGGAAAAAGGAAGAATATGGATATGGAGAGTACAAAAACGTTATTACGACATTGGAACTCGAGAGACTTCTGTCTGCTAGCGGACCCACCCTTGGTGAACTTTTGCGCCCATCCGACTCCACTATTCCAAAACGCATCGCATTCATTCAGTGCGTAGGAAGCAGAGATGAGAAAACAAATCCATACTGCAGCAGAGTTTGCTGCATGGTGAGCTTGAAGAATGCCTTCATCATCAGAGAGCGTTACCCTGATGCTGAGGTTACCATCTTCTACATCGACATAAGGGCCTTTGGAAGGATGTACGAGGAGTTCTACAAGAGAGTTCAAGAATCTGGTGTGAGGATGATAAGAGGAAGAGTGGCAGAGATTTGGGAGAAAGAAGATGGTGACTTGGTTCTCACCTACGAGAATACCCTAACCGGAGAAATAAATGATGAGGAGTTTGATTTGGTTGTTCTCTCAATTGGCATTGAGGGGACGAATGAAATAGCAACAAAGCTCGGGATAAGCGTTGGAAGTGATGGGTTTTTCGAGGTAGCCCATCCCAAGTTGAAGCCGGCAGAGACGGATGTTAAAGGCATCTTCTTGGCTGGAGCTGCTAGCGGCCCCAAGGACATACAAGACAGTGTTGCTTCTGCAGGTCTTGCAGCAATGAAAGCAGCACAGCTAATATTAAGCGGCCAGACAGAATTTGACCCTTACAACGCCTACGTAGATGTTGAGAAGTGCACTGGCTGTGCTATCTGCACAAAGGTCTGCAAGTTCAATGCAGCATTCATGGATGGCAAAAAGGCGAAAATTGATGCCAACGCATGTGTCATGTGCGGTGTTTGCGTTGCTGCCTGTCCTGCAGATGCCATCGATATGGGGTTTTTCAGTGAAGAGCAGATAAAAGCAATGATAGAAGCATTAGCAGAGGAAAGAAACGCTGATCCACTTATCCTTGCCTTCGCATGCTGGTACTGCAGCTATTCTGCAGCCGACCTAGCCGGGACGACTAAAGTGCAGTACTCTCCAAATGTAAGAATTATTAGAACCCTCTGCACTGGCCGGGTTGATCCTGAATGGATACTGCTCGCCCTTGAAAAAGGAGTAGATGGTGTAATTGTTGCTGGCTGCAGGCTGGGCGAGTGCCATTTTAAATATGGCAATTTCGCAGCCAAAGAGAGAATTGAAGCTTTGAAGAAAGCTTTAGAGGAGGCAGGAGTAAATCCCGGAAGAGTAAAGGCAATATGGCATTCTGCAGGTGAGGCTCAGGGAATAGCTAAAGATTTTGACGAATTTGTTGAGGAAATTAAAAGACTAGGCAACATAGAAAAGGAGCTGATTTCATGATTCCTGAAAGAGAAATAGACATGGATGAGAAGCACTTCATTCTGATTCAAAAAGCAGGAGATGAGGAGAGAAAACTTGTTTACGATTATAAGCACTGCAACGGCTGTGGCATTTGTGTATACGCCTGTCCGGTCAACGCCATCGAGCTTGGACCGATACATGATATCGCTGTTGGTTTGGAGATGCCTCCTGTCACCGTTGATCACCTCAAGTGTGCATACTGTGGAATATGCTATGCTTTCTGTCCCTTCAACGCTTTTGAATTTTACATAAATGGAGAGGAGGTTTCGAAAGACTCCTTATCCCTCTCCTTAGTCGGAAAAACTGATATTCTGGAAAGTTGCGTTCACTGCACCCTCTGCTACAAAGCCTGTCCTACAGAAGCAATAAAAAGGGAAGTTTTCATTACTAGGCAAGATATTGAAGAGAGAAATCCTCCTGAGATTGAAGGAAGAGTCGTGGTGGACAAAGACAAATGTAACCTTTGCGGGATTTGTGGAGAATTCTGCGAGGTTTTTGTGCTGGTGGATAAGGACGTAAAACCGGACGATATAATGCCCTACGAGGACTTGCTCATCAACGAGGATAAATGCGATTACTGCAAGCTCTGCGAAGATATTTGTCCAGAGGAGGCAATAAAGGTAGAAGGTGGGAAAAGAATTGATTATGAGCTGCCTGAGCTGGATGAACTTGGAAAGATAAGCGTAAATCAGGAGTTATGCTCCCATTGCGGTTATTGTGAGGAAATCTGCCCTTATGATGGCATAAAGACTTCAAAGCCCATGGAAGGGGAGCTTTTTCTTTACGAGCCCCGTATGTACAGATGCGATCCCATTGGGTGCGGAGCATGCATCAAGGTCTGCAAGCATAACAGGGTCTGGTATGTCTCCAAAGACATGGGGAGAGTCCATTACAACGACGAGTTCTGCATTTTTTGTGGTGCATGTGAGAACTCCTGCCCGTACGACCTGATTAGGGTGAAAAGAAAGGTAGTATACACTCAAGAAGCTATCCGGAATACACCTTGGAGAGAGGCTTGGGAGGATGCAGTGGAAAGAATTATCAAAAAAGAGAAAGTCAAAGAGCCTGAAAAAAGATTTTATCGTGAGATCGGTCTAGCAGAGATAAAAGAGGAGCCATATGAGGTTAAAAAACCAGATGAGGAAATCCTCAGGCATATCTCAGAAAAGTTATCAGCAATTAAGCAAGCCTTAAAAACACCCCATTCCAGAAGAGCACTCGAAACCGGAAATGTGGAAAACTTCGTGAAAGCGGTGAGAAGGTATGCATCTGGAAAAAATAAAGGGAGTGAAAAGCAAAAAGCTTGATGGAAAGCTCATCGTTTTAGGCGTCACCGGTAGCATTGCAGCCGTTGAGTCTGTCAAGCTTGCAAGAGAGCTCGTGAGAAGAGGTGCTGAAGTTATTGCCGTTATGAGCGATGCCGCCACGAAGATTATTCACCCTTATGCTCTTGAATTCGCCACAGATAATAGGGTTATAACGGAAATCACTGGTAGTGTAGAGCATGTGGAGCTTCTTGGTCAAAATGGAAAAGCGGATCTATTCCTGATAGCTCCTTCAACCGCCAATACAATCTCGAAGATTGCGTCGGGCATAGATGATACTCCAGTTACTACTATGGCAACAACAGCCTTGGGTAGCGGTAAACCAATACTCGTCGCCCCAGCAATGCACGAAAGCATGATTGAAAATCCAGCAGTAATGGAGGCTGTAGAGAAGCTGAAAGCTATGGGTGTCGAGTTTGTAGAGCCGAGACGTGAAGAAGGCAAAGCCAAGTTTCAGGATATCGAGAACATATGTCTGCAGGTTGAAAGAAGGCTTTACAGCCATGAAATGAAAGGTAAAAAAGTGGTCGTAACCTCAGGCCCCACCTTTGAGTTTATAGACCCCATCAGATTTATCAGCAACAGGAGTAGCGGAAGAATAGGGCTTGAAATTGCTCTAGAATTCTGGAGAAGAGGGGCAGAGATAACTTATATAACATCCAAGCCACCACAGCTGAGCATTCCTGATTTTGAAATTATAAAGGTCACTTCCGTCCAAGAAATGCTTGATGCTGCTCTTTCAGCCGTCAAAAATAATTGTGACCTTTACGTCTCTGCTGCTGCCGCTGCAGACTTCACTCTAGAAATGTCGGAAGGCAAGATAAAGACTGCTGAAAGCCTCACACTCAATTTGAGGGCGGCTCCAAAAGTTTTGAAAGAAGTGAGGAAGATTTACGACGGTCATGTAATTGGATTTAAAGCCGAAACTGGGGTTAGCGATGATGTTCTAGAGAAAATTGCTAGGGAAAAAATGGCTGAAGACAGACTAGAGATGGTTGTTGCAAATGATGTGCTGAAGAGAGGCATGGGAACTGAAGATACAAGAGTTGTTGTAATAACTGGAAAAAGAAAGGAGTGGATTGAGGGAATGAAATCTCAGGTAGCAGAGAAGATCGTTGAGATCTACCTCGAGGATTGCCCATGATTTTCGTTCCCGGGAGTATAACTGCTTTTTTTTCTCCTGAAATTCATGAAAACCCCCTGAAATCCGGTTCAGTGGGAGTTGGTATAACAATTGACAGAGGTGTCAGAGTCTCATACCGTGAGGAAGGAATACGGGTTAATGAAGAGGAATGGAACTTTCCCACAGTAAAATATGTCATTGAAAGGTTGGGTGGAGGAGGAGTTGACATCTCCATGGAGCTTCCGGTAGGCTGTGGATTTGGTATGAGCGGTGCCTCTGCCCTTGCTGCTGCATTCGAAATAGCCTCGGCAAGAAATCTTAACGCTCCTTTCTCAAAACTTGCAGACCTAGCCCATGAAGCCGAGGTCGTTAACAGAACTGGACTGGGAGATGTAGTCACTCAATCCCACGGAGGAGTTGTTGCAAGGTTAAGCTCTGGATGCCCATCTCTTGCGAGAGTAGAGAGGTTTCTATGGAGGGCAGAATTAGAGTTTTTAGTGATGGGGGAGCTTGATACAAGCACCATTCTTGAAAGCAGCCTTACCAGAATCCAGAAGGAAGGAAAAACATGTCTAAAAGAATTTATCAAAAACCCGAAGCTTCTCAACCTTTTCACATTATCAAAAAAATTCGCAGAGGAGACTGGCTTGATGGATGATGATGTGAGAGACGTCGTAGAGGCTGTTGAAGCTGCTGGAGGTATCGCTTCAATGGTAATGTTGGGAAAAACCGTGTTTGCTCAAAAAGGACTTGAGGCCTTGAAAGAATTTGGGGAACCATTCACAGCTAAAATCGATCACTGCGGAGTGAGGATATACTGAGTTATAAGTTAAACTAAGTTAAGACGTGAAATCCTAAAAAACCCATAATAGGTTATCAACAATCGATAAATTACGCTAATTATTTATAAGATTGGTACCGTGTTTGTGTGGGGGAAAATATGACTGGCGTTTTTGAGCTGGATGAGAAGGATAAAAAGATACTAGAAATACTGGAGAACGATCCCGACGCTTCTCAGAACGAGATTGCCAAGGTAGTAGGACTGTCGCAGCCATCTGTGGGAGCAAGGATAAAGAGGATGAAGGAGATGGGCATAGTTAGTCACACATATGGCATAAACCTCAAAAATGCTGGGCTATATGTGTTAAAAGTAGACATCAAGTGCAGGTATCCCAGAGAGCTCATAAAAGTCTTTGAAAAGTGCCCATTCTTCCTGAACGGCTATATTGTTGCAGGAAACAAGAATCTGTCCTTGATGTTCATAGGCGAAGACCTCTCAACCCTAGAAGCCATAGTAGATCAGCACATAAGACCAAATCCAGATGTCCATGATCTCGAAGTGGGAATAATAGTGAGGGCCGAGAAGGACACAGTCGTTCCTATAAAAGTTTTCGTAAATAGGGATGAGGACCCGCCATGCAACTCCAACTGTATGAATTGTGACTACTATGAGAACAACCTATGCCTTGGATGTCCAGTGACGGGATACTACCGTGGTAAAATCTGGAAGTAATTTTATATCCCAACCCTTAATTTTCGAGATATGCTGGGAAAGCTCAAAAGTTCCATCTCTCCCTTTGTTAACCCGTTAGCAGATACTCTCTTCAGAATCGGCGTCAAGCCAAATCACGTCACCGCCTTGGCACTCTCTCTCGGCATCCTTGCATCTTTTTTTATTGCAAAGTCTAATTTTATAGCAGGTGCCGTTCTTCTTGCCTTCAGCGGATTTCTGGATCTGCTAGACGGTGCCCTTGCCAGAAACGCCGGTATGGTTACGGGATTTGGAGGGATACTGGATAGTGTGGCAGACAGATACGTCGATGCAGCAATTCTGATAGCCTTCGGAATCGCCGGTTTCGACTGGCTGGTGGTGTCATTGGCACTTCTTGGCTCTCTCATGGTCAGCTACACTAGGGCGAGGGCTGAAAATGTGATTGAAAAGTGCGATGTGGGGATTGCTGAGAGAGGGGAGAGAGCCCTGATAATCATTGCCGGGCTGATAACTGGCTACATCTACGAAGCGTTACTATTACTGATATTCCTATCACACCTAACAGTTGTTCAGCGAGTACTCCATGCGTGGAGGCAACTGAATCTCTGAATCGGCTGAATCAACTGAAGAAGTAAATCTCTATCCCCAAGATTATCAGAACTGCTCCAGCTATCACACGGAAGGAGAAGGATTCGAGCTCCCGGATAAAAACATAAGTCAGAAGTATGGTAAAGAGTGGATATATGCTCAGCACTGGTTCAACAACACTTACAGGGACGGTCATAAGAGCATCATATCGCAGATAATGTCCCACTCCCACCAGCAATCCGCCCAGAGCAAAATAGAAGTGGCTTCTGTTGACGGTGAGCGCTTTACTCCTCATGAGAGCGGCATAAAGTATAGCTGAGGACGTGTAACCAATTGCCGATGCCCACACAGCATCGCCGTAGATCTGCATCCCAGCCTTAACCAAGACTGACGAAAAGCTGGCGGCCAAGCCAGTTGCAATGCCCAAGAGAATTCCGACTGTATCTCTTCGGATGCTGTCAGGCTTTGAAAGTAGAAATACACCTGTGAAGATGAAGGTAGTCATCAAAAGTATCTTGACCGTTATCTCTTCCTGGAAAAATATGGCTCCGAAGAGAACAGCGAAGTACATCCTTGTGGCGGAAAGAGGGCCGGCAATATTTGCTCCAACTCTATCTATGCTGTGGTAAAAGGCGGTTCTCGCAACAAGAAAGTGGAGGATTCCGGCAGCAGCCATAACGAGTAGAAAAGTGTGGTCAAAATAAAATCTGCCCACTGATAGCATTAGAAAGATGATGGAACTTGTTAACAGACTTATAAATATCCCGGAATTCAAGTCACCCTTCTCAGTTCCCTTTCTGATGGCTACCTGATGAAGGCTGAAAAATAGAGCTACGAGGATTAAATTAAATTCCTTCATTGAATTTCTTCACTTTTATTCTTTCAGTGCTGTTATCAGCTTCACGTTCATAACTCCTCTCAGAGCAGTTATCTTATCCACCAGTTTCTTGATTTTCTGCATCTCTCCTTTGACGAGTATCATCTCCAAGCAGCTATCTTTATCCAAGTGAATGTGAAGAGTAGTGGATATTATCCCTCCGAATTCATGCTGAAGATCTATGATGGCGTCTGTAACGCCTTTCATGTGGTGGTCGTAGATGACATTAACGACACCTATTATCTCTCCTTCCTCTTTCTCCATCCACTTGTACTCAGAGATGTAGCTCCTGATAGCATCCCTAATGGCCTCACTTCTGGAAGAATAGCCCCTGGTTTCTATGATGCTATCGAATTCATCAAGAAGGTTCTTAGGGAGGCTGACGCCGATACGCGTGACACCTTCTTCCATGAATGAAGTAAAAAAGCCAAAGTTAATAAATTTTTTTAATGGCAATATATTAAATTTAAAATAGCCTAAATATAAATCTCCGGTCTTTCAGGCCCATCTTAGATTTGCTGTCTGTAGGCTTCCAACACAGCATTAACTATTTTATCTCTGGCCTCCTTACTTGCTGGATGGAAGATATCCTGGAAAGTTCCATCCTTGCCCTTTCTACTGGGCATGCTGACCCAAAGGCCATTTTCCCCTTCCAGCACTTTAATCCCCTTCACAACAAACTCATTATCCAAACTCACAGAGGCATACGCCTTTACAGCTCCTTCAGATCTCGCCTTATATATTCTAACTTCTGTTATCTCAGCCAATTTCAACTCCTCCTATTCGGTTTCGGTTTTTGAGGGTTCGGTAGAGGAGTATATAAATGTTTTGAGAGTGTTGTGTTTCAAAGTAATTTTAATAATTAACCAATAATTAACCTTAGTAGAGAGATAATTTCGGAGAAAAAACACATAATGAAAGCCTCATAAAACCTCATAAAACTCTGATAAACTCAGGAGGGACATGAGAGGCAGTATACACTCTACCCTTTCTCCTGACGGAGATCCCAGCTTTTACAAGTCCCTTCGCATCAATTTCCAGAATTTTAGGCATTCTGGAGTACCTTCTACCCACTTCGAGAGCCTCTTCTATGCTTTCCGATAGGTGAACTTCCTTCCGTTTCATTGGCAGCAATCCCTTTTCCAGTATCGAGTGGAGATTTTCAGGAGCTGTACCGTGATAGAGCTTTGGTGGTATTTCTAAAATCGAAATTTCACTCCAATCTGTCTTTACCTCAATTGTATGGCCGTATCTGGCCCTGATTTTACTATCCCTCAGCTCAAACCTCTCTTTAGGGTCAAATTTCACTATAAGGCTTATTGCGTCCAGACTGACATCGTATCTGCTCATCACAACTTGATAGACTTTTTTCAAATCAGCCCATCCGTCTTTGTCCACCTCTACTCCAAAAGATTGAGGGAAGTGTCTTAGCAAACCACTCAAAAACTTGCTTATCCTCTCCCTTTTGACGCCATCCAGAACAATCCTACCTTTCCCACAGCCACATCTGCCTTCAAATTCGCCGCATGTCTCACATATTCCCAGTGGTTCCACAAAGCATCTTTGCCTTAAGAAAGATTAAGATTTGCGACAAAAGGATGTTTTACCATATCGGTAATACTTATATTTCCCCCTGAAGTTTTCCAGAGGATGATAATTGCCATCCCAAACAAAGGAAGACTCAGTTCCCCTGCACTGGAGTTGCTGAAGGAGGCAGGAATCAAACCTGAAAATTCAGAGAGAAGGCTTATTGCCCCAACAAATAATCCAAATGTAAACATTCTGTTCGCAAGGGCAAGAGATATACCGGAGTATGTTTACATGAATGCCGCCACCGCTGGCATTACCGGACTGGATCTGGTTCTTGAAGCGGATGTTGACGTTGACATTCTTCTAAGACTCAGCTTTGGAAAGGCCAAGCTTGTTGTTGCTGCCCCCATAGGGAAAATAAAAAATATATCGGAGCTCAACGGCAAAAGAGTTGCCACAGAATTCAGAAGGATTTCAGAGAGATTTTTCAGGGAAAAGGGAATTGATGTGGAGATCGTTGAGGTGAGTGGAGCGTGTGAAAACGCTCCTGCAATCGGAGTGGCTGAGGCAATCCTTGATCTGACCTCATCTGGAACTACTCTGCGAATGAATGGTCTAGAAGTTGTTGAGGAGGTTATGGAAACTGAAGCAGTCCTCATAGCCAATAAAGATGCTAAAGACGATTTCAGAGTTAAAGCCCTTGTAACGGCTATTCAGAGCGTGCTCAACGCAAGGGGGATGATGTACCTCATGATGAATGTCCCCTCTGACAGGCTGGAGGACGTGAAGAGGGTCGTTCCGGGACTGAAGGGGCCAACGGTTATGAGGGTAGAGTCAGAAGAAGATATAGTGGCCGTTCACGTTGTTGTTCACGAAGACAGGCTGTTCGAGGTTGTGGAAGAGCTGAAGCGAATGGGGGCAAGGGACATCCTAGTCATTCCTGTCCAGAGGCTCATTTTCTGACTTGCCACTTTTTTGAGCTGGTAGTTACAGGTGTTTAAGTTAATACTTTATGCTCGTGTATAATTTTTGCAAGCTCCTCCAAGGCATAAACAAGTCTGTACGATGGTCTTGAGATAATATCAGAATCAATTACATAAACCCTACCCTCCTTAACCGCCCTGACATCCTTCAGCTCTCTTATGGCCCAGTTGTAGAGAATGTTCTTTCCACCCCCCATCCCAGTTCCGCTGTTTACGATGATTATATCAGGGTTTCTAGCAAGGAGGTCTTCGATGCTTACAATTTTCCAGCCCTCCATGTCGCCAAAAACGTTAGTTCCGCCAGCGATGCGTACCAACTCATCAATGAAAGTGCCGCTCCCGCTTACCCATATTGGATCGTGCCAGAGTATGTGGGCTACTTTCGGCCTCTCGCTGCTGTTTGCCATCATTTCCTCTACTTCCCTGATTTTCTGCTCCATCATCTCAACAAGCCTTGTTGCATTCTCCTCAGTTCCAGTAACTTTCCCCAGCAGCTCTATATTCCTCATGACATCTGTCAGATTTTTTGGATTCAAAGATATCACAGTTATGCCGTAACCCCTCAGGGTTTCTACAGTTTCAGCTCCATTCCCATAAGCAGCAACCACCAGATCGGGATTAAGAGCCAGTACCTTCTCGATATTCACTGTGGAGAAACCACCAACCTTTGGCTTTTTCAAAGCCTCAGGTGGATAATTGCAGTAGTCTGTTACTCCAACGATTCTGCCTCCAAGACCGAGAGCAAAGAGTATCTCGGTGTTGCTGGGAGCAAGAGAGACTATCCGCCTTGGCGTTTTATTTATCACCACCTCAAACCCGAAATCATCCACCACACGAATTAGATTTGAATTTGTGATGTTTGAAGGGATATCCTGAGTATCCAAGGTACCCGGAGGGGTTACCTTTAACTCACTTCCTGAGATAGTAACAGAGCTATTATTAATACTTTCAACGCCCTTAACATCTTTAACGCCGGAATCTAGTGTGGAAGGCAGGGTGCCAGCACAACCTGAAATGAATATCGAAATTGATAGAAATAAAAGAAAAAGAAAAGGGCGTGCTGACTTACTCATCTCCTCCACCTTATAGCTGCCGCAAGTCCGAGCACGGCAATAGCAAGTTCAAATCCTGGAATTCCCTTAGGTATCTCAGATGGTGTCTCAGTTACAGCCTCCTCTGTTATCACCGGAGTTGGAGTGGAAACCGGTGTCGAAATCGGAGTAGAAGCTGGCGTAGGAGTTAGTTTGGGAGTAGGTGTAGGAGTCGGAGTTACTGGGGTTGACGGTGGTATGGTCAGATTGGTCAGCTGCACCTCTCCCTGAAGGTATTCTGGCTTTATCGGGTGCGGCTTCCCCAGCAGAGCCATGATGGCAGACACAGTCATGTATCCGGGATTGGACATCTGAATTGCTGTGTATTTGAAATAGCCTTCTTCAGTCTGCAAGCTTAAGAGGTGATCCACAACGCTCACATCACCCTTCTTCCAATCTCTTGGATTCTCTCCCGCAGCAACCAGAGCTTGAATTATCCAAGCATCGCTGGCAGCGTTGGATGATGAGTTGCCGAAGTATCTGAAGCCTCCATCTTCATTCTGGCCAGTTTTCAGATACTCTAAAGCTTTTCTGATTACGTCAGAAGCTCTGGGCTCTCCAGCAGCAATCAAAGCCTGTATGGCTGCAGCAGTATCGTCGTAATCGCTCTTCTCCCCAACAGCCCAGGCAAAGCCGCCATCTTCGTTCTGCTGAGCCTTGAGCCACTCAACCGACTCAGAAGTATTCTCGCCAACTGCAGTCAAAGCCATAATCCCCCATATGGTGGTGTAGATGAAATCTCCAATCTGACCATCCTCCTTAACCTTCTCCTTCAGCATCGCCACCAGATCAACGCCGCTGAAGTTTCTTGGGTTTTCATCAGCAGCAATGAGTGCAAGAATTGTTCTTGCTATGTCAGCAGTGCCCATCTTTCCGAGAGATGAGTTGAGGTTGTTCCTCAGATAGTCAAGCGGGGAATTCCCGTTCTTCACCCACCTGTGCGGGTCTTGCTTTGATGCAGCAAGAGCCATTATTGCCCATGAGGTTTTGGAGATGCTGCTCTCCTCGCCCGGATTAGCGAAGCCACCATCGTCATTCTGTATGGTCTTAAGCCAGCCGAGGGCTTTGAGTATGGTGCCATCCGTTACATTCAGCGGAAAGTCCTTCCACTTGGCAACTATTGCAAACGTGCTGAAGCTGGAAATAGTTGAGGTGTAATAGTAATAATTCTCGTCCTCCCTCACGAACTCTGTTGGCAGCTCAATCCAGCGTCCATTGTATTTCATCAGCACCACGCTATCCTTATCAACACTCTTGTTAACTCTGAACTCAATTTTAATCTCCTCCGCCCCACTAACTTCCAGATCAAAGGCTTTCAGCACCTTGCCATAGACAGGCTCAGGTTCTTTGGCTTTTGCGAGTTCTATCTTTACTGCCTCCTTTTCTGCCTTAACTTCTAATGAGAGTAAGGAGAGCTCATTGATGACATCTTCAGAAAGATTAATCCTCTCCTTCTTTCCGGGGCTCGTTGTTATTTCTTTGCTCAGCAATATACCTTTTTCAGCAACCTCCTCAACCTGCTGAGTTGCAGCCTGAGCACTCTCGCTGGTCTCAAACTTGACCCGTATCTTCAAAACCATGGGGGATGTGTCAGGCGTATCACTCATACTTCTGGAGAAGTACCAGACAACCAAGTCTCCATCGTTTACGTTATATTGGTGAGCTCCGATTTGAGGAGTGTTTCCATTCACCTGATACATCCAGCCGGATGTCGGTCCTTCGTCTCCCTCACATTTGCCCGCTATGCATTTTACAAATGGCCCCCAGTCCGTCTCCTTAATAATGAAACTGAAACCCTTTTGTTCCGATGCTGCTTTTAAAGCGCCTAGTGCTGTTCTCCAGTTGATGGTGTATGTTTTGCCGGTGGTGGCAGTTACTGTAAAGGTGCCTGAGGAGAGATACACTGTTCCATCATAATAAACAGAGATGCTGCTACTGCTGCTTTCTCCACTGTTTCCCCCACTAGTACCTCCAGAACTCTCAGCTATCTGAACTGTCTTGCTTACCGTCTCATCTCCAGCTATCGCCTGAATGTATAAGGTACCTATGACATGGGGTATGAAGTGTGCCTCAGTCCCGTAAGCATAAACTGGAGTACCACCATTCATCCTGAAAATTATCAGCGCCTGCTTATCAGTTATTACAATTACTGCCTGATCTTTTGTGTTACCCTGAATTGTGATCTCCAAAGCTACTGCCGCCTGAATCAACTGAACAAACAAAATCAGAGAAATTAAAGAAGCTGCTAAAGTTCTTGCAATACCCATCAGCTCACCCCGCATACTACTGGAATGGTTGTATATGCAGCCACATTGTTCGGATATTCATTTAGCCTGTACACCCCAACATAGAGATTGTAGTTGCCAGTCTGCGCCTGCAATGGAATGGGCAGGACGACTGGAACTTCTACTGTTTGTAGCTGGGAGAGCTTCAAAACTGTCACACCGGCAAGACTATCACCGTTGGAATTTGTTCCGCTCACAACCACAGCAAACCAGTCTGAGACATAAGAAGTTATGTTCACATATGCTGTTGCATTGCCACCCCTAACTCCATTCGTTACCGTAACAGAATTTATGTCTGCATTTTTAGTGTGAACATTTATTATCACAGTATTTGGCGTATTGCTTGCAGAATCGCTGAAACTCGTCCATAACCAGTAAACAACTGTATCTCCATCAGAGACATTGTAAACGTTCGTTCCATTCATGGGCATTATTCCGTTAACCTCATACATCCACCACCCGTTTGTTATTCTACCAATGGATGTGGGATACAGATTACCTCCACCATAGCTTTCGTTGACGGTGTAGCTGAATCCACCAATCTCGCTGGCTTTTTGCAAAGCTCCAAGGGCTGTTAAGTTTGAGACTGCATAAATCCGCCCGTCGTCGGCCGTGACATTAAAAGTGCCGGGTGTCAGGGTAACAGTCCCCTTCCACAGACCAAAGATGTACAGGTTGCCGTCGTCTGCACCGATAAACAGCTTTCCTCTGTAAATGAAGGGTGAGGACATGATGTACTGGTTAACCTCGTACTCCCATATTCGACTGCCATTTGATGCATTCAGGGCAAATACTTTCCCATTCACTTCATTTGTGCCGAAGTAGATCACGTTGTCAGCGTAAGCAGGGGATGACTTTATTGAATCCCATGCAGACGGATTCTGGATGGCTGTGAAGTTCCAGATTTCCTGGCCAGTGGAAGCGTTGAAGCAGTACAGTTTACCGTCTTTCGAGCCGATGTAGAGTCTGTTTCCTGCAATTGCAGGAGTGGACATGGTTCCGTTAAATGAGATATTCCAGAGTTCTGTGCCATTTGTGGTATTGAAGGCATAAAGTGTGGTGTCAGTGGCAATATACACTCTTCCACCACTAACGGCAGGAGTGTTGACTATGGTCCCATTTACAGGCTTTTTCCATACAATTACTCCTGTCTCATTAACCGCTGCGAGATAGTACGTCCCCGACTCGTTCCGGGAGTAGAATATGAGCCCATCTCCCGCAGAGGGCGAGCTGAAGTACTGCTTGTTGATGCCGTTTGAGCTCACATTCCAGAGTTCATTACCATCAAAATCGAAGGCGTAGAGAATTCCGTCATAACTCAGAACATAAACTCTATTGTTGTAAACCAGAGGTGAAGAAGAACTCTGCCACCAGCTTAGATTGGGTTCAATCGTTATGTTCCATCGCTCAGTGCCATTGCTGGCATAGAAGCTGTACAGGACTCCATTGCCTGTGCTGTTGTCGTATGCATGAACAAACAGGTAACCGCTGTCGCTTACTGCAGGCGTTGCCATGCTGTAGATGTCTGAAACCTTCCAGATGATGCTGCCGTTGGTTGCGTTTATGGAGTACAATCCAAGCTGTTCAGAACCTCCCATCCCTGGATTGTTGGTCAGATACACATTGCCGTTCCACACCACTGGCGAGCCATCAACGAAGCCTGTTAGCTGCAGTTTATAAACAAGCTCAGCATTTTTTGGCCCATAATCTGTAAAATTTCCACTTCTCCCAACATCAAAGTGGAACGTGCTGGCAAGTGAATTGCTGCACAGCAGCATCACAACAATGAATCCCACACTCACATTCCATTTAGTCAACATTATTTGACAACCTCCCAAAATTTATTGAGGTTGTGAAGGCAATTGTATTTAAAATTTATCCATTTTATCTGATTTAATAACAAGAAAACTTTAAGTATTAACTCGCTGTGTAGACCCACTATGAGTGAATGCAAGTCCTGCAGGAACTACAAGCAGTGCCTTGAATGGAATTGCTTGAAAAATCCTGATGAGTGCGATTTTTTTGAGGAGATATAGCTGTTAATAATGCAACACCACTGCATCACCACTTAGCTAGGCTCTCCTTCACACCCTTCTTGACAGCATCCCATATTCTGCTTCCCAGCTCGCTTGCCGGGCCAGTATATTCGTAGTAATTCCCTCCGGTTCTAGCAACCACAACTGCATCAGTATTTGTCCCGGTAAAATTGTGACCCAGCTCAAACAAAGCTGCACTTTTGGCTTCAGTGGCAGTAATGACTGCATTCACCATGCCACCATCTGACAGGTCTGCTTCAACAACCAGTATGATATTTATTGTCCCTATTTTAATCTCCTGGTTGGGATTCTTAACTCCAGCAGTGATGAACGCAGTAACTGCGCCATTCTTTACGATGGATAGCTTGTCCATGGGAACCGATGTCAGCAAACCGAAGTAATGCTTCATCTCAAATCTTTCTGCCACTCCTTTGAGGTATTTTATCGGATCAAGATAGTCAAAGTCCTCCACCACTGTATGGTTGAAGATGTGTTCAACATCCTTCCAGCCTCCAAGCAAACCTGAGCTAAGGGCATTGAATGAGCCTTCGATGATGAGCGTATCTTCCTCCAGCCAGTATTTCATCCCATCACATCCTTGGGAACTACCAGAGCCCTACCATTATATCGCACCACATCCACTTCAACTCCAAACACATCTCTTATGCTCTCAGGGTTTATGACTTCAGATGATTTACCGGCATAAGCTATCCTGCCATTCTTGACCATCAGTATTCGATTGCAGAAAGATGCAGCTAGATTTATATCGTGTATTGCAATTATTGCCGCCTTTCCTTCATCCACCATTCGCTTCACGATGTTCATCACCTCAACTTGGCTTCTGATGTCCAGATGAGATGTGGGCTCATCTAGCAGAAGGAAGTCCGTCTGCTGGCAGAAAATCCTTGCAAGCATAACCTTCTGCTTCTCTCCACCGCTCAGTTCTGAAAAGTAGCGATTCTCAAAATCCTTTAATCCTACAAGTTCAAGAGCTTCTAGGGCAATCTTCAGGTCTTTGTTCGAGGGAGTTAAGCCCACATACGGTGTCCTTCCAAGCAGAACAACATCTATAACCCTCAGATTCGTCTCCGAATTTTCTTGGGGCAAATAACCGAGGATTTTTGCAACATCCTGAATCTTCATGC
Source organism: Archaeoglobus sp. JdFR-37 (assembly GCA_002010215.1). GTDB lineage: Archaea > Halobacteriota > Archaeoglobi > Archaeoglobales > Archaeoglobaceae > JdFR-37. The sequence goes on along the minus strand of MTMY01000031.1, from coordinate 97,239 downwards.
CGTGAACAGTCTTACCATCCAGATACACCACTCCATTTACCGGCTTAAGTAATCCAAATAACGTTCTAAGGATGGTTGACTTTCCACTCCCGTTGGGACCCAGTAAGGCGATAAGATCGCCTTCCCTGAGCTCAAAGGTAACATCCTTCAAGATTTCCATGCTCTTCAGCCTGACACTCACTCCTTCAACCCGAAGCATCAATGGTCTTCCCCCTCCTCAGGAGGTAAATGAAGAATGGTGCACCCAGCAATGCCGTTATTATTCCCACGGGAAGCTCCCCTGATACAGCAGTCCTAGCAACTACATCCACCAACGGCATGAAGGCTGCCGAGAACAGAATTGCTGTAGGCAGAAGTATGCGGTTGTCCTCACCAACCACCAGCCTCATGGCATGAGGGATTATGAGACCAACAAATCCTATTACCCCACTAACCGAGACTGCTGAAGCTGTGAGAAGGGCGGCAAAGGTTATGATTATCCTTTTAAGCCTATTCACGTCCACGCCCACACTTGCAGCGTGCTCTTCCCCAAGCAAAATGGCATTGAGCTTCCATGAATTATAAACAACTATGACAATCCCTACAAACACCGGAAGAAGGACTATCTTAACTTTCAACCAGCTAGCAGTCCAGAAGCCCCCCATTATCCAGAAAACCACTTGATGCATATCCTTCCCAGCTAGATAGATAAGCAAAGATGTAATTCCAGAGAGAAAAGTAGCCATAGCTACCCCTGCAAGCAGCAAAGAGTACGTAGATGTTTTTCCGAGCTGATAAACCAAATAAACTGTGATAATAGCAGAGAAAAACGCTGCTGTTATTATATTCAGAGATGAAGCAAAGCCGAGGAGGATGACTAATGCTGCACCTACACTTGCTCCGCTGGATACTCCAAGAATGTATGGGTCAGCCAGTGGATTTCGGAATAATGATTGCATCGCGCAGCCAGCGGTGGTAAGTGCTGCTCCAACAATAACAGCCAAAATTGTTCTGCGCAGTCTGAAGTCAACAATGCTCTTCAGTGTAGCATTCTCATCTCCAAATATGGTTTTGACAACATCCCAGAAATTGATGTCAGATGAGCCGACGCTCACACTCAATATTATTGATGCAAGACCTACAATAATCAGTAACCCCAGAATAGCATAGTTTTTTGGAGTTGTCCCGGTTGCTCTTGTCATTCTAATTGTCAAATTCATTTTATATTTACTAAGAAGTGCTTGATTTATTACTTTCGGTGGGCATATTTTTCTTCAGGCCTCCAAGATTTTATTCTCTCTGCACACAACAAGAAAGCTTAAATATTGGCCATAAAGCCTCTCCTTTATGAGTCTTAAAGAAAAAGTGGAAGAAGTAATTGAATCGGATATAAAACCAGCCCTTGCCAGAGATGGAGGGAGCATAGAAGTCATCGAAGTGGATGAGGGTAGTGGAGAGGTAAAAGTCAGACTACTCGGAGCATGCTTTGGCTGCCCAATGTCACAGATTACGCTTTCAATGTTCGTCGAGCAACACCTCCGCAAAAAACTGCCCGAGGTAAGTAAAGTTACACTCATTTGAATATCTTGTTTTTATGCTACTGATATTAATTTATAAGGGTAACAATAAATATTCCTTTTGATTATTTAAATACGTGAATTGAAATTATACCGAAAGAGATATATATGAGGAAGTGATAATTGTTCTTATGATAATAGTGATTGAACCTCTGTCAAGGATATTTGTAGATGACAGAGTGGTAAAGCTCACAAAGCTCAACGACTCCACATTTGGAGGCTTTTGTAACTGTGGCGGAGAGATGATTCAGAGAGGAATCGCCACAATTGGCGATGAAAGGATGATTATAGTAGAATGCAAATCCTGCTGGAAGACCGATGCTATTGTATTCAATGGAAGACTAAGGACAGAAAAAGTGGAAGTTGAAATCGTAGACAGGAGAAACTTTAAAGAGTTCCTGAAAAAGCATCTTACAGAGTTAGAGTATGAATCTCTGATTAAAAAAGCCCATGGAGAAGATTATAACTACAACGCATTCAGCAGAGCCAAGAAAAAGTTGGAAGATATGGGATTTGATTCAGACGAGGTTTTATTCCTTCTTCAATTCTGAATTTCTCGAATTGGTTGGATTCACAAAACCATTTATAAATCCGATAAAAATAGCACCTATCATCAGATTTGTGAAGTATGTTATTCCCCTCCACATTCCTACAAGAACGCCTAAAACGTGCTGCGGTACGAATTGAGAATACAAGTAGCTCATACTGAATTCCGCTATGCCACTACTTCCCGGTGTCAGGGGGATGAGAGAAATTATGACAATTATCAACTGAGACGTGATTGAATACAGAAAATTCGGATTTTCACTCAGAGAGAGGAGAAGGAAAGAGGGTACGAGAAATTCACTCAACCAGATAAGGGCCGTGATGGTGAAAAGGGCAGAAAGCTGGGCTTTCGAGTCTTTTGCAAGCTCAATTGCAGCGTCTCTAAACATCCAAACCTCTCTCTCTATTGCCCTAATAATCCTGCCATTTCCAGACTTTCTTTTCGCCCAGTTCAGCAATCTCTCTATTCTGTCTGGCCTTTTTAATAACTCCCACAAGAATATGATGAACAGCGCAAGAAAAATCAGGAAAATCCCACCAACCTTCAGACCGAATCCAATAGAAAAATCAGATAGTAGGAGAAAAACCGGCAGAGCAGTTATGAAAAATACTGCATCCAGCAGCCTTTCAGCGAGAACTACTGCTGTTGCTGAGCCATAGCTCATACCAGCATCCGAGAGCATTTTGACGCGTAGCGGCTCTCCTCCAGCTGAAGAGGGAGTAATTGCTGCAAGGAAGTTGGAGGCAAGGGTTGTTCTCAGAGAATGAATGTAAGTGACACTGTGATCTAGCAGAGAGGCAAGAAATTTCAGGCGGAGAGCCCAGAAAATCCAGAAAAATGTATGAAAAAGCAGAGCAATAAATAACAGCCCGATATTGGCTTCAGAAATTGCCTTCCAAGTTATACTCGTCTCTGTGAACTTGAAGATGACGGCGATGGCTGCGATACTGATGGTTGAGGCTATGATTACCCTTCTTATCCTTCCGTTCTTTTCATTGGTACCCAACGCATGTCCCTCCCCATAACAAAACTCAGCAGAGCCATGATGGAAGCCAATTGAAGAAGCAATGCATGAGTTACGAGTCCAACAACAACTGCCAGCCTATCAACTTTTCGGAATTTGTAGAGAAGGAGCGGTGGAGAGAAAAGCAGGATGAAAGGTATAAAAAGTGCCGGAATGTAGGTTAAAGTCAAAGCCATCAGCCATGATGCTATAAATCTGGGACGATGCGATGATAGGACGTCGCTGGCGTATCTCCAGAGCTGCAAACCACCATAATACCATCTTTTCCTTTGATTGTAGAGATCTTTCCAAGTGACTGGAGCCTGCTCATATATTTTCTCCTGGCAAAGCAAAGCTTCATAACCCATTGCATGCATTCTCGTGGCGAAGTCTGCATCCTCTGCAAGAGCGTCCTCATTAAGTCTGTATTTTTCCAGCAGCGATGCCCTCAGAACGCCGATGAGGCCGTTGAACTGCCTGAAACCTGATTTTCTCAAGAGGAAGTTGATCAGATAATATTCGGCTTCAACAGTTCTGGAAACCAGATTTATAGGATTGGAGATGTAACGGCGGGTTGATGCGATGTACGCTTTATGATTTGATTCAAGGGCCTCAACACATCTGATTACAAAATCTTTTTCAGGTCTGGAATCTACATCGAAAATAGCTATGTAGTCAGGTTTGAAGGTAACGAGATGATTTATGCCGTCATTTATAGCGCCAGCTCTCTTACCCCTCGACGTGCCACGAGCAAGAACGTCAACATATTGCCTCAAAGCTATGACTTTCTCATCCTCATCACTGTCGATAACATAGAGTATTCTTACCTCCATCTCCCCGAAATTCAAACTTCTGAGGTGCTTTGCTGATGCTATGAGAAGATTAAGTGGTTCAAAGGGAGCAACGGGTACGATTATTGCTATTCTGGTCATCCTAACACCCTCACACAACCTCATCGTAAAGTGCCTCTATTTTGTCCACCACCATATCCCAAGAGTACTTTTCTTCAACCGCTTTTCTTCCTTGCTCTCCAAGTGTCTTTCTCAACCCCTCGTCGGAATGGAGCTCGAGTATCAGCTGTACAAGTTCTGGAATTGTGGAAAACACAAAACCACCATTTTTGGCAACTTCATTGACGCCTGGAGTATCAAATGCCAGAACAGGGGTCTTGCATGCCATTGCCTCCAGCAATACTATGCCGAAGGCTTCAAGTCTGGTAAAAGAAGGCAGTACAAGTATTTCAGCGTGAGAAATCAAGTTTCTCAGCTCATCCAGTCCTACTCTGCCGGTAAATCTGGCATTAACACCGTACTTCGCAGCCATCATCTCAAACCGGTTTCTGTCTTCCCCATCTCCCACCACTACCAGATTAAGCTCTTCCCGTGCCTGAACATCTCTCATCGCCTCTATCAGCATTCCCAGACCTTTGTACTCCACCAACCTGCCCACGTATATAACGTAGGGCTCTTTCTGATCTACGGGCTGGAAAAGAGACGCATCAACAGCATTCGGAACAACTTCCACCTTGTGGAGGTATTCTTTGAGCACTTTTGACGTTTCAGCATAGCTTCCAGTTGTTGCTATGATTAACTCGGCTTTTTCCAGAACAGGCTTCACAAGCTTTTCATTGATCATCTCAATTGATGCAGCAACAAAACTGGGAATGGGGAATCCATTCACCTTCGAAGGGACAACTACATCGTTGTGGTAAGTGACGATGTGAGGATGCTTATCCTTCACCTTGAAGGCGAAAGTGGGACTTGGAACATGGCTGTGATATACGTCTGCTTCCAGCCTAGGGAAAGTTAAGGGGATGGGAGAGTAAGGGAAATTTATGGATGGGACTGTTATAACCTCCACACTGTTCTTCCCATTCCCGCAGGAAGATACAACCTTAACCTGGTAACCCCTCTCAAAAAGCCTCTCCGAGAGCTCCTTAACGTGAATTTCAACGCCGCCGATGTGGGGTGGGTAATAGGGAGTGATCTGAGCAACCCTCATAAAAGTCCCTCGTATCTCAAAAGTTTCTCCGCCCATTTCAGTTTACGGGCTTTCGCATCCTCTAATCTCCCTCTACTTCCAAACCTGAATCCATAGAGCTTTATTATGGCTGCACCCATCTCCTTGGCCATGATAGCTGCTCTGTCACCATCTGTGAAACCTCCAAAGTTGTAAACCCTGTCAAAGGGATGCGATTGTGTGGTTGCAACAAATCTACTCAGTTTTGGGATGATGCTTCTGATTCGCTCCATGTTATCTCCATGGGCATGCAGAACCAGAACACATCCCTCTTTCTCAAGCCTCACCAGCAACTCATCGGGCTCTTCCATATCAGTAACATGGATGTCTGGTTTTATTCTCATGCCAACCCTCAGAATGGCCTTTCCGGCAGTAATTATCAAATCCTCCTTTACCTCTTCAATTTCCGACTCTTCAATCCCCCCTCCGATAACCGCCACATTTCTGCCGTGGATTAGATTTTTCAGGACTTTAACATCCAAAAGCTTACCCTTTGCAAGGCTGTGCATGAGCTTTGCAGCCTCTTCATCCTCCTGCTGAGAATAGCCAAATTCAGAAATAATTTGAGAATAAAAATTAAACCATTCTTCAAGCCTCATTTTTCCTCTTTATGCCTATAGGAACTCTGATGCCCTCTATGTCCCATTCTTTGACGTATCCGCCAGCTGGTCCTCGAGCAGGTTCACCAAAGATTAGCTTTTCAGCCCTGGTTTCCCGCATTATGTAGTCTTCCCAGCCTGAAACCAGCTTGGCATCCATACCAACCGTTGCCGTTATGAACTCCTCCACGTCGAGGTCAAGCTCCTTCCTCATCTCCTGAATTCTTCTCACCAGCTCTCTTGCGAATGCTTCCTTCCTCAGCTCATCATCCACGACTGTGTAGAGGTAAATACCACCCCATGAGGTTTCTGCGAAGGTGTAGCCTTCAGGAAGGGTATATTCCACTAGCAAAACCTTATCAGGCTCCAACTTCTGACCTTCAAACTCAATATAGCCCTGCTCCAGTATTTTCTGAACTCCATCCTTTGAAAGAGAAGAAACGTACTTTGCAAACTCTCCAGCCTTTTCTTTTAGCAATGGACCTATTTCTCTGAAATTAGGCTTGATTACTGCTTCTTTCGGAAATTCTCTGACGACTTCCACCTCTTTAACATTGCACTGGGATTTGATTGTGTCTTCCAGCATCCTCACTGCTTCCAGAACTCTTTCATCCCCCTCTACAACCAGCTTTCTCAGGGGCCATCTCAGCTTGATCTTTGCTTTCTGCCTTGCGTTGCTTGCTGCCTCGAAAATTTGCTTGGCCACCTCCATGTAATCCTCAAGCTTCTCATCAATCCACCTCTCCTCTGCCTGCGGCATGCTCTCAAGGAATACTGATTCAGCGGCATTCCTGAAGACTCTTGTAAAGTTCTGGTGCACATATTCGGAGATGAAGGGGATGAAAGGTGATATGGCTCTGTTCACCCTATCAACAACTCTAAGAACAGTAGCGTAAGCGGCAACTTTCGAAATGGATTCTCGCTCCTCCCAAACTCTCGGCCTTATGAGCTGAATGTACCATCTGCTGAAATCCTCGGTAACAAAGTCGACAAACGCTCTCACAGCTCTGTGGAGCTGGTAGTTCTCCATTGCGTCATTTGCCAGCTTCAAAAAGCTCTCAAGCTTAGAAAGAATCCACCTGTCCTCAACCCTCAGTTCGATGGTTGATGGGTCAACTTCCTCGAACCTGTCAAGGCTCATATACGTGTGGGCGAAGCGTATGGCGTTCCAGTAGATATTAAGGAAACGTAGATAGTTCCTTGCCTCATCCCAGCTGAATCTCAGATCCTCCCATAGAGCCGATGAGAGGACGTAAAGGCGGAAAGCATCAACACCTATCTCTTCTATAACCTCTTCTGGCTCTACAACATTTCCAAGGCTCTTGCTCATCTTTCTGCCCTGCTCATCCAGCGTGAACCCGTGCATCAGGACGGTCTTATACGGAGCCTTCTCAAAGGCAATAACGCTAGCTCCTAGCTGAGAGTAGAACCAACCCCTCGTCTGGTCGTGTCCTTCTGTTATGAAGTCAGCTGGCCAGAGCCTTTCGAATTCCTCTTTAAAGCGGGGATAGCTCAGAGTCCCCCATGATGCAACGCCGCTGTCAAACCAGACATCAAAGACGTCCTCAACCCTCTTCATCACCCCTCCGCATTTGCAATCAAAGGTAACCTCATCAATTCTCGGGCGATGCAAGTCCATGTCGCTCTGCCAAGGCACCTCATCGATGCCCCCGACCACCTTCATCTCTCCGCATTTCTCGCAGATCCAGACCGGAATCGGGATGCCCCAGTAACGCTGCCTACTGATGCACCAATCCTTTGCATTGCTAACCCAGTCCTTAAAGCGGCTGCTACCTGCCCACTCAGGAACCCATCTAACATTGTCAATCTCCTTTACCATCATTTCCTTCAACTGGCTGACCTTCAGGAACCACTGTTCTGTGGCACGATAGATTATGGGGCTCTTACATCTCCAGCAATGGCCATAGCGGTGAACTATCGTCTCCTCCGCCAGAAGGAGACCCTTGGCTCTCAGATCTTCAATTATCACTTTGTTGGCTTCTTTTACATGCATTCCGGCGTACTTCCCAGCTTCACCGGTATAAACACCTCTGTCATCAACAGGATTGAAAACCTCAAGACCATATCGCAGGGAGAGCTCAAAATCTTCCAGACCGTGACCGGGAGCGATATGAACGCATCCAGTATTCTCCGACGAAACGAATTCGGCCATGTAAACAGAATGTTTCCAGTTCTTCTGCAGGGGGACCTCATCTGCAAGGGGATGGATGTATTCCGTGCCGACAAGGTCTTCACCGAGATGGGTTTCGATTATCTCCCACATCTCGTAGCCGCCTTTTTTCAACACATTCTCCGCAAGCTCCTTGGCGATGATGAGGTACTCAATCCTTCCATCCTTCATAGCTTTAATGATTGCATACTCCAGAGCTGGATGGACTGCCACAGCCATGTTTGCCGGCAGTGTCCAAGGCGTTGTAGTCCAGATGACAATGTAGGTGTTATCATTCTTAACAGGGAATTTGACGTATATGGAGGGGTCTTTTTCCTCCCAGTACTCCACCTCTGCATCTGCTAAAGCAGTCTCACAGCGAGGACACCAGTTCACCACCATCTTTTTCCTTTCCAGCAACCCCTTCTCGTGAGCCTTTTTGATGGTCCACCAGGCAGCATTGATGTAATCAGCTTTTATTGTCATGTACGGGTTTTCCCAGTCCATCCACACTCCCAGCATCTTGAACTGATCAGTCATGGCATCCCTGTTTTTCAGAGCATAATCCATGCACCTTTGAATGAATGAATCGATTCCGAACTCCTCAATATCCTTCTTTGTCTTGAAACCAAGTTCCTGCTCCACCTTCACCTCTATCGGCAGGCCATGCATATCCCAGCCAGGCTTGTCGGTGACTCTGTATCCGCAGAGTCTCCTGTAGCGGAGTATTGTGTCCTTTATCACTTTATTCCATGCGGTGCCAAGGTGAATTCTTCCGGTGGTATATGGTGGGCCGTCAACGAAGAAGAAAGGCTTTTCTCCTCGATCTCTGGCTTTCTCGTAAATTCGATTATCTTCCCAGAATTTTCTGATTACATTTTCAACATTCTTCGGACTGTATATACTGCTGAACCTCATGGTCACGTTGGCAGATTCCAAACTTTGTTAAAATATCTTTCTGATATCTCTCTGATGCTCTTTGCTGCCAGCATAAGAGATATATACTCCAATTGCTATTGGATAGCAAAAAAAACAAGGGTAGATGAAGTTGAAGGGTAAGAAAAAGTTTGAGGACTGGCTTAATTTAAAGCCAGTGACAGATGAGGAATTCGAAGAACTTTTGAATGAACGGCCGAGGAGGAGCGAAGACAGGAGAAGAAGGAAGACCAGAATGAAAAAGGCCAAAAAAGAGCATCTCTATCCTGAAGATTTTATCTGATTCGAAGACTATTTTAATCCCATTTCTTTTTATTCTACGATGTTCGTAGTCATTCCTGCTGTTGACCTCAAAGGTGGCAAGGTTGTAAGACTCGTACAGGGAGATGAGAGAAAGGTTACCGTAGAACTCGATAACCCTCTTGAAGTGGCCAGAATGTGGGTTGAGAAGGGGGCTAGAGTTCTTCACGTCATAGACCTTGATGGAGCCTTCAGAGGTAGCCTGAGGCATGAGGATACCATACTCAGAATAAAAAGGGAGCTTGACGTGGAGGTGCAGGTAGGGGGAGGAATAAGAGATGTTGAAACAGCGAAAAGGCTGATATCGATTGGTCTTGACAGAGTAATAATAGGGACTCTCGCTGTGGAGAATGTTGAGGCAGTGAGAAGGCTGGCGGAAAGGTATCCTAGAAAGATAATGATTGCTATCGACTCCAAAAAGGGCAGAGTGGTTGTAAAGGGATGGAAGGAAGGAACGAAATTCACGCCTGTTGAGCTTGCTGGAATATATGATGATCTGGAAGTCTCATTCCTTTACACCAATGTAGATATTGAGGGACTTGTGAAAGGAGTGGTAGCAGATAATATTAAGGAAATCGTGGAAAACATCAACAGCCCTGTTTATGTTGCTGGAGGCATAGCAAGTGTTGATGACATCAGGCTTATTAAGGAGACGGGAGCAAAGGGTGTAATAGTTGGATCTGCCCTCTACACAGGAAGGATAAGGCTTGAAGAAGCTTTAAAGCTTGAGGAGATTGGAGACTGGGATGAAAATCGGAGAAGGTTGGAGGAGGTCGAATGAGGAAAGCGGTTGTGGAAAGAAAAACCCGGGAAGTTGACATTAGGATAGAGCTCAATCTCGATGTGAGAGAATACGAAATCGAGACACCAATCCCTTTCTTCACCCACATGCTGGAAACGTTCGCAAGGCACAGCGAGATTGGGCTAAACGTGAAGGCTGCAGGGGATGTGGAGGTAGATGAGCACCACACCATCGAGGATGTTGCCATATCACTTGGTAAAGCCATAAGAGATGCGCTGGGAGATAAGGCAGGCATAGCCAGATTTGGTGATGCCATTGTGCCAATGGATGAAAGCGTAGCAATCTGCGGGATAGATATCAGTGGAAGAGGTTATCTGAACTTCGATGGTCTGCTTGAGGGAGAGGTTGGTGGAGTCAGTGCTGAGAACTTCATCCACTTCTTCGACACTCTCTGCAGAAATGCTGGCATCAATGCATACATTTCCGTCAAGGGAAGCAACCTGCACCACATTGTAGAGGTGTGCTTCAAGGCCTTTGCCATGGCTCTGAAAAAGGCGATAACTCTGGAAGGTAAGGACGTTAAAAGTACCAAAGGTACGCTGGATTGATATTTTAGCTCATTTTTATTGATATACTTCACCCCACTTCCTACATTACTCCACATCACTTCCAAAAGGAGTTTCATTCTAAAACATTTTGAGATGTCCCTGAATATCTCTGAGCTACTAGAAACGGTGGAGGAGGTAGATGAGAGGTATGAAGAGATAAAAAACTAAAATGGATCAAAAGGGATATAACACACGTGCACGCCGTTATAGGCTCAGGGGATAAGGTCTAGATGGCATGTCTGGATAATCAATAATGCCTTGATGAAGATACATAATGCAGAAGACTGGTAAACTAACAACTGAAGCTATAAGCCAAGTCTGCCGTCCGGTCTGATGTATCCTCGCGCAGTTTGGCAGACAACGACTTTCAGACCAGTTTCACGCAGAACTTTCCATACTTCAAACATCTCTTGAAAACTCGGTCTCTTTATGGTGCTTCTGAACTCAGGCCTGTAATCCAGAGCGCATACCTGAACTTCATCATCCATTTTCACTATTTCCTCTCCGATTTCTCTTATCTCATTCAAAGAGATTAAGTCTCTGTTATAGGGGATACCTACTCCAACGAAGATTTTATCACCGTATTCATCGAGTATGTACTTCAAAGCGTTCCACTCAGTCTTCAGGTAAATTTCAGAAAGCTCTTTCTCCAATCCGGTAATTCGTTGAAAACTTTCCAACCTTAAACCCTTAACGTCAATCCCTATGTCCGTCATTCCTGCATCCACCAGCTCATCTATATAATCCTTTGATAAGATGGATGCGTTGGTATCCACGTGAAATCTTGCATCTCTGTCGGGATTAAGCCTTTTAAGCTCCCGGATGTACTGAATCAGCCACCTCCTGTTGAGTGTGCTCTCTCCACCAGAGATGGTCATCCTGTCAACGCCAATTGTCTTTCTCAGCCTCGTCATAATCTCTGCTGCATTTATGGGTGTCAGCGGAACATCCTTTCCACAATAAGTCGTTGTCCAGTTCTGACACTGAGGGCAGCGGAAGTTGCAACCGCACGCAAAGCATGCAGCTTCTATGTAACGGTAGCCTTTAAGCCACCAAGGTGTGCCCACTCCTCCAACTGTATGTCCACTAAAGCCGTGAACCAGTCTCTTCGGCTGGTAATCTTCCACATACGTCTTAATAACCATTCCATCTTTAACTGGAGTGACGCAGCTGGGCCTGAACTCTCCATCGACAACGACTGCACAGCTCCAGCACCCACCGACTTCGCAGGGTGCAAATATCTTCCCTTTCTCAGGAAATTTGGTGAATTTGTAGCCGATTATTTCGAGAGCCTTTTTCACCGTTATTTTTTCCGGAATTGAGAAGACTTCTCCGTCCACTTTGATTTGGATGTAATTCTCCGCTTCTTTTCCCTCCATCTCCACAGCCTGATTTGGACACGCTAGATAGCACGCTCCACAACCTATACAGTCTGATGATGGGCAGACGAAACTCTTACAGAAGTTACAGTTGGTACACCTCTCGTTTTTTATGGCTATGTAAAGTTTCATTGAAGTTATAGTGTTCACAGAAGTATATAATCAATACTAGACACATGGATCTGGAGCATTGGAATAGCGATGAAATGGACTATCGAGATAAGTTGCTGTATTCCCAATCATCTCCACCTTTCCGATGTAGAATTCCGCTTTCCCATTGTAGCGGGAGCAGGACCCTTCATGGTTCAGGTAAGCAGTTATTCTGGGGCGTGGCAGTCCCGGATAAGATGGCATACCATCTCTGATCACATGATTTAGTTCAATAAACCTCCTCACATCTACCACTCCTTATCATTTACCAAATCCAAACTATAAGAACATCATTGCTCTTTTGACCTTTTCCGCGTCATCTTTACCATTGAGCATTTCCAGAAGCTTGAAGGCTACTGCAAAAGCCGTTGCCGGTCCGGTACTTGTGATTATACGGTCACTTACAACAACATCTTTGTCAACCACTTCTGCCCCATACTCGGCGAGAAAGCTGATGTGTCTGCCATCATCAAGTGGATAGGTGACAGCTTCTTTTCCTCTCAACAGTCCAGCAGCGGCTACCGGCTTTGCAGCCACACATATGGTTGCGATTATGCCTCCATTATCATATATGGTTCTGATGGCCTCGAGCACCTCTGATAAGTAGGCTTCAGTAAAGCCTCTGTCGTGATAACCTCCGGGAAGGGCGAGGGCTGAAAACTCAGTTAAATCCAGCTCTTCAAGGAGATGCTGGGGTTTGACGATGAGGCTGTGGGCAGCCCTTATCTCAGGATGCAATCCTGCAACAACAACTTCTACTGGTTCCACTCCTTCAGTGGTGTGGGTCCAGCCGAATACGTCGATAAAGGCTGCTGCCTCAACCTCCTCAAAGCCCTGTGAGAGGAATAAGAGCACTTTTTTCATGATACTTCCCCCTATACGTCTGACTGTGAATCATAATTTTCATCACCTTCGTAAATAAAAATGTCTTCGATTTTAACTTTAAAAAATCTGGCTATTTTGAATGCTAACTCCAATGATGGATCATATTTCCCCTTCTCTATGGCTATTATTGTTTGCCTTGTCACTCCAAGCTTTTTCGCAAGTTCTTCTTGAGTTAGATTATGCATAGCTCTATACACCTTGAGTCTGTTCTTCATCCCATTTAACCTCCATATTTCCTGCTGTAATAGCCGTAGGAAACTAAATATAGTACGATCAGGGCACTGACTGAATAGCCCAAGATATAACCAGCTTGCGATACTTCAGCATTGCTTTTACCCAGAAGAACTAAAACGATGCTTGTGAATGCTACTACTAGTACAAAAACTCTTAGAGCAGCTCTAGATGCCTTCTCGCTTATTCTGTAAGTTCTCTCATCCTCTAATGCCTCTTGAATTCTGCTCTTACATAGGTATAGCAGCGCAAGCCCGATAATTACTGCAAGTACTGGTATCACAACGTTTCCCACTGAAATGAACCACCCAACGGTTGCACCAGTAGCGATTGTTATTGCTATCCTACACAATCTTACCTGGTTCATCCCACCACCCTGTAAAGTAAGTTTAACATTATGTTTTATAAACTTTACTAATTGTTCGAGTTATTTAACACAACTACCGGGAAGTCGGGCTAAAAATATGTCAACCCATTCTAGATTGTTAAAAGGGTTAAAAGAATAAATAATCCACCAAAAAAGAGAAAAGAAACCTTGTGGGAGTGAGGACTCTTCAAAAATTCGCTGAAAGACCTTTTGAAGTATTGCAGAATAACTTTTTATCTAATCCTCCTTTACAGCCTTTCGGAGTGCAGCTCTGGCCAGTATTCGTGTGGAATCGAGGGTGGGCAGAGGAGATACTTCAGGCGTTACAATCAGAGGAATTTCTGTGCAGCCAAGAACTACCGCATCACACCCCTTCTCTTTGAGCCTTTCTATTACTTCAACGAAATAGTTTCTGGATTCATCCAGAAAAATTCCGTTGACCAGCTCGTCAAAGATTATGTCATTCATCCGCTCTCTCTCTTCTAGTTCTGGCAGTACGTAGTCAATGCCCGCCGCCTTTAGCTTGTCTGGATAGACGGGGCTCTCCACAAGATATCGGGTCCCTAGTATACCCAGCTTCTTGAAACCTTTATTCGCTGCTTCCCTAGCAACTTCCTCGGCGATGTGGAGCCATGGAAGAGGTGATCTCTCAACCACAAGATCGAATGCCTGGTGGATTGTATTGTCGGGGCAGATGACAAAGTCCGCTCCTATTCTTGCCAGCTTTTCTGCAGATGAAACCATCAGATTTGCAACCCCTTCCCAGTCATCCGCCACAATATATTTCATGTACTCGCTAAGCGGGTAGTTGTGCATGGTAACTTCTGGATAGGCATGCCTGCCAAGATATTCGGTTCCCTCTAAACAAATGGTACGATAACAGAGGGCAGCTCCTTCAGAACTGCAGGCAACAATACCAATATGCTTAACCATATTATCCCCCCAAGTCTCTCCAAGTAATTTAAATTGGCTCTAGAAGTATATATAGGTTGTATAGAGTATGGAGCATAGGTGATTTGGGCTGGCTGTTATGCATAGCTCCAGTCTGGGTTAGGTAGATGGGCTGCCAGCTTTTGATGAAGATTTATAGGACTCTGATAAGAACAAAATCCAATCCCAGACAGGAAAAATTATATCCTCTTTAATGTTATGCGACCCCATGAAGCCCATGAAGCTCGTAACCTGCGGGCTACCGTATGCTAACGGTAAGGCTCACATAGGACATTTGAGAACGTATATACCTGCTGATGTATATGTAAGATATCTCAGAATGGCTGGAGAAGATGTTATTTTCATTTGTGGAAGCGATAGCCACGGCACACCCATTGTGGTCAATGCTGAGCAGCAAGGTCTAGAGCCCAAACAGCTCGTTGACATTTATCATCAGCATTTCCAAGAGGTTTTCAAAGCCCTCGACATAGAATTCGACTTCTACGGCAGGACAGATAGTGACTACCACCATACCAGGACACAGGAAATTGTGAACAGACTCATAGACAGAGGTTATGTCTATCCCAAGGAAATCGAGCTTGCATACTGCCCACGCTGCGAGAGGTTTTTGCCGGACAGGTATGTAGAAGGCATCTGCCCCTATTGCGGAGCCGTTGCAAGGGGCGATGAATGTGACCAAGGATGCGGAAGGCATCTGGAGCCGGGTGAGATTAAAGAGCCAAAATGCAAGATCTGCGGCTCACCAGCAGAGTTCAGGAAGCAAAAACATTACTTCTTCAAGCTGACAGGGTTCAAGAAGTTTCTTGAGGATTATCTGGCTTCTCTGAGAGGGACTGAGAATGCTCTTAACTACGCAAGGCAGTGGGTGAGAAGCGAGCTGAAAGACTGGTGCATAACCAGAAACCTAGAGTGGGGAGTTAAATTCCCGGGAGAGGAAGAGTTAGTTGTTTACGTCTGGGTTGATGCACCAATCGGATACATTTCATTCACCGAAAGAGCATGTGAAAGGCTCAGTAAGGACTGGAAGGAGATCTGGCTTGAGAATAAAGCTGAAATTGTTCACTTCATCGGTCTAGACATCGTTTATCACCACTGCATTTTCTGGCCAGCGATGCTTAAAGGAGCAGATTACACGCTGCCATCAGCAGTTGTGGCAAGTGGAATGGTGAAGGTTGAAGGTAAGACTTTCTCCAAAAGCAGAGGATACGTTGTATGGGTTGAGGATGATTATCTCAAGGCAGGATTCAATACAGATTATCTCCGCTATTATATGGTCAACTATACTTCACATCAGAAAGACCTCAACTTTTCCTGGGAGGTTTTCAGAGATAAGGTAAACAACGAGCTTATCGCGACGCTTGGCAATTTTCTGTATAGGGTTATGCACTTCGCTTGGAAGAATTTTGGCACTGTCAGCATGGATGTTGATGACGAGGTGCTGGATAAAATCGAGGAGACGAAGGAGAAAATATTGGCAGCCCTAAACTCATGGGAGTTCAAGGAGGCGAGCGATGCTTTCATGGAACTTGCCACATATGGAAACGTTTACTTCCAGAGTTCAAAGCCATGGGAGCTGATAAAGAGCGATAGATCCGAGGCGGAGAAGGCTGTAGCTTCCTGCTTGGCCATTGCCAGAGCTCTCACGATTTACGCTTACCCGGTTCTACCCAGAACCATGAAGAAAATGGCAGAGTTTATCGGAGTAGATGCTGAGAAGGCCAGGCTAGATGATGCATTGAACGTTCCCGAGAAGATTGAAGTTAAGAAACCGGAGGTTCCCTTCGAGAGAGTTGATGACGATAAAATCCAAGAAATGGAAGAATTGATGATGGACAGAATTAGAAAGGCTGAGATTAAGGAGAGAGGTGAAATTGTGGAAGATAAACCAAGAAAAGGCGAGGTAAGCAATAATACCAGTAAAACCGGAAAGGATGCTAAAGCTGATGAAACCGACTATATATCAATCGAGGAGTTCCAGAGACTTGACATTAGAGTTGGGAAGGTTGTAAAAGCAGAGAAAATATCTGGAAGTAAAAAGCTTCTGCGCCTTGAAGTTGATGTGGGGAATGAAGTAAGGCAGGTTGTTGCAGGGATTGCGGAGGTTTACAGGCCGGAAGAGGTGGAGGGTAAAACCGTTGTGATTCTCGTTAACATGAAGCCGGCAAAGCTGATGGGGGTTGAGAGCAGGGGAATGATATTAGCCGCAGACATTGACGGCAAACCCATTCTGCTAACTCCCGAGAAAGGGGTTGAGCCAGGGACAAAGGTCAGGTAGCTGCTTTTTGGTTATCCTAGGTTATTCCAATTTCTCTTTTTTGATGTTCTGTTTCCATTGTCCGTTTAAGGTGTCTGATTGATTAGGATTGGCTTAGAACTGAAATGGGATTTCGGGATGGAGGAGGGGTTGGGTGAGCAGATAAAAGGAGAGCAGAGATGTGGAATAGCAGGCTCGGCAACTTCAAAAACCATTTCGCCAAATTAATATGGAATCATCACCTTCTATCTCCTATGAAATTCGTGATTCAGGAACACCACGCCAGCAGACTTCACTATGATTTTCGGCTGGAGATGGATGGTGTTGCCAAAAGCTGGGCTGTCCCAAAGGGAATGCCTGAAAAAAGAGGGGAGAAGAGACTGGCAATACAAGTAGAAGATCACAGCGTGGACTATATGGATTTTGAAGGGGAAATCAGTGAGGGTTATGGAGCTGGACAGGTAATAATCTGGGATAAGGGCGAATACCAACTCTTGAAAAGAGATGAGAAGGGAATAAAGGTAAAGTTAGAAGGTGAGAAGGTTAAAGGAACATATGTCCTCATAAAATTTCCCAAAGCCGGGGAGAATGCTTGGCTTCTGATGAAATCTGGTTAATTATCGGGTTAATAGTTGCCAATAGCTATTAATAACTACACTCTGATTCGCTCCATCAGATAATATAGGTTCTTTCCATTATCTTCAAAGACGAAAAGCATTTTCTTTCTGACATTTTGAGCCAGTCTGACCATTCCAGCAACCTCGCTGGGGTCGAAAGACACGTCATCAGCTATTTTAATCAGGTATTTCGAATGTGGAAGGTCGGAAAGGCTCTCAACTCTCTCATAGACTCTGAAATCGCTTCCAAACTTGAAGCCTGTTTTAACTACAAAGTTTCTCTCCTTTAAATCCCTATAAACCTCATATTTTCTTTCAAAGTTCTTCTCCAACTCTCTCGCTTTTTCTGACAGCTCATTGATATCCTCATCCAGATGGAGGTATCCCTTTTCTGCAAGATACGCAGCCTCCACTAAACTCAGCGTAACCACATTGTTCCGCTCGCTACCATAGAAATATTTCCGGAATATTTCGGTGTTTGCGGTCAGCACTCTATCGCCCACAAAGGTCCCGGAAAAGCTCATGAGCTCTTCTTTCTGCACCCCATATGGCTCAATAATCCCGGATCGGTAGTAGGTCACTTCACCCTCCTCATCCACGACAGCAATTATCCCCC
This sequence comes from Archaeoglobus sp. JdFR-37, assembly GCA_002010215.1. GTDB lineage: Archaea > Halobacteriota > Archaeoglobi > Archaeoglobales > Archaeoglobaceae > JdFR-37. The sequence goes on along the minus strand of MTMY01000031.1, from coordinate 79,309 downwards.
TGAAATCCTTCAACTCAGGAAATCTGATTTTTTCCCGCTCAGAAAAAGCTATTATCTCTTTTTCTTTCCATGTGAAATAACGACCATTAGGCCTTATTCTGTGTCCCCTCTCTCTGAGGTCCTCGTAAGCGAAGTAGTATGAAGGGTTTTCAAGCATTTTGAAAAGTTCCTTCGAACTTACCTCTTCCTCTCCCTTAAAAACTCGAAGTGAACCTTTGGTTGAAAGGTAAATGGCTTCGTGAATTGAGAGGATTATTCTGTCTCCTTTTCGCCTGCCAAAGCCTCTTCTTTCCAGTTTGGGGGAATAAAATGTCCATATTTTTCCGTTTTCCAAGTATGCATCCATCGAATTTTGACAGATATCATCGAAAATAAACTTAGTGGATGTGGCAGTATTGTGACGTGTGGCGTGTAGTGCGTTTAGTGTTTTCCACAGATTACATTCTCAAACGATGCGTCAGAACACATCAACAACCGAACATTATTTGAGGGTAAAGCTTAAATTCAATAGGTTGCAGCGAAACTTTGCGAGCCGCCGTAGCTTAGCTGGTAGAGCGTCGGCCTGTTAAGCCGATGGTCGCAGGTTCGAATCCTGCCGGCGGCGTCTGGAACTGAGGTTCGGATTATTCCAACCTCCATCTCTTCGTTGCTTGCAAGGTCTCTTGAGAAACAAAAGAAATAGCTTACAATCTTTATAAAAGAGGTATTTATCAAGACAAATAAAAAGAAGTTACCGACTTCATGTCTCTAATATTCGTAATTTTTATGATATGAATACGGAGGAATCTTTATTAATTTAAAATAAGATATGATTTATGATGGCAATAATTGTCCTAGGAGAAATAATAGCAATATTAGGTTTAATCTCTTCATTATTATTGCTTTATTTAGTTAGCACAAGTGAGGGGGCAGATTTTGAAAGAATGATACTGTCTTGGAATTCTTTTAGCATGTATTTCATAATTTCAGCAATAGCTTTCGCATTAATCAGCATCAGTGAGGCATTAGAATTCATATCATCAATATTTAGCCTAGATATAGAAGAGTTGATTGAATTTTTTAATTTGATGATAGGTGGAGCAATAGTTGTAATTACAGTTAATATTATAAGAATTTTAATTAAAATAAAAGAGAATATTGCAAATTCAGGAACTTCTGTGTTTTACGGTAGATTTGGAATTACTATACTTTACATAGCAGTTTTTTGCTTTCTGTGTATCACATAAAAGATTCTGGCAAAGTTTGCAATTATGTTACATACCTTTCTGAAATCATATACATAGCATTGTTCCCAGCACTTGTGTATATAATCGTCAGGTCAAAAAAGTATAATGAATTAATTAAAAAAGGGACGATAGTAATCCCGCCCCACACGCCAAATATTTTCCTAAGTATCGCCGTATCTTTTATTTTATTCTTTTTGGCCATTTTAATGCTTTTTACTGGCAATGAAGAAACATATAACATATTGGAAGCAGGTGCACTGTTTGCTTTTGTTTTAGTTGGATATTCTTACGGAAGAGACATGGAGAAAGCACTTAAAGCTTCCAGTTGACCGCAAGGTTAAGTATTGCCGAGCTTTCGACATAATTCTCCACTTTCGGCATTCAGCACTCCACTTGCTAAAGGAGGAGTTATTCTATTATGATCCCGATTAAAAATTTCAAAACCTGAAATCAACAATTCCACTATCAAATTAATTCATCGAAAACTTCGAAAGCTTCAATAAAGAGGCAGATGCATCTCATACTCAAATCCAGCCGACACAACCTGAAATCCTAACTTCCTGAAAACATGTATGGCTCTTGTATTGCGCTCATCCGTAACAACAACAATCCTGTCGTATCCGGCTTTCCTGCACTTCTTAATTACTGTGGAGATCATTCTCTGTCCCAACCCCATGTTCCGGTAATTTTTGTGTACGAATGAAATCATGTGCACTTCCTCTCCAATAGGTGCTCCTGCAACATGCCCCACAATGTCGCCATTACATTCAGCAACAATGGAAAGACCGGGGGCAAAAAAGTCCAGCCAGCTCTCAAGATCGCTTCGTGTAGCTGGAGGCAACCCCAGAGTTCGATCAGATGGGTCAAACGACAGATACATCTTCACCAGCTTCTCCTTATCCTCTTCATGCTGGTAAGGGCGAATCTGCAACTCTTTCAGCGTAATCATTTGACATTATGTGACATAGTAGCAATATTTAAATTTTTCTGAATCTGCACGATAACTTTTAAACTCCTGCCAGATATTCAGGAAAGATGAGGTATAAAATCGTGAGAATTGAGCTAAAGGATGATGACACGATCATCCTTTTTCTTAAAAAGGTTGGAAGCGGTGCAAGCATCATTCCCAAGGCTGACCTCTCTGATCCCGTGAAGCTTATCGAGTTTAGCATGCATATGGGTATGAACGTTGCAAAAAAGCTTGAAGAACTTACCCAGTTCGATGCTTACATCCCAATTGATTACGAGGAGTACAATCTCAAAGATCTGAAAGTCGGAGACCTCGTGGAAATAGACATTAGACAGATCGAGAAGCCATAATTATGGAACTAGAATTCCAGCCAGTCTGGTTCGATTCAATTGGGGCCAAATCCTCATGTATTTTGATTATAACTGACCATAATATCCTTATTGACCCTGGAGCAGCAGTAATGCATCCTAGCTTTCCGGCAAAGAGAGAAGAGAAGATTAAGTGGTATGAACGGGCAAAGCAAAAAATCAGGCTGGCTGCAAGAGATGCTGATGTGATCGTTATCTCCCACTACCACCACGATCACTATATAGCTTTTGACGCAGACATTTATTCTGGAAAGCTGATTTTTGTCAAAAATCCCAACCAGTATATCAACGATTCACAGCAGAGCAGAGCTGAGAAGTTTTTCAATGAGCTTTGCAGAAACTATGGTGTGGAGTTAGAGGACATGCTTGAGCCACCAGAAGAAAAAGAATTTTTGGACCCAATGGATGGGCTAAAAATAGCTGGCAACAAGAGTTTTGGAGATTATCAGAAAAGAAGACACGAGCTGCTAGAGAAAGGCAGGAGATGGTTTTACGGCAGAGTCAGAAAGTGGTGTGAATGTAAGAGAATTCCAGAAATTAGTTTTGAAAATATTGAAGTGAGATTCGCTGATGATAGGGAATTTAAACTTGGAAAAACCAAGATTAGGTTCACCGAGCCCTTTTTCCATGGAATCGAGTTCTCAAAAGTTGGCTGGGTTTTCTCCACCGTGGTTGAATTTCGAGGAACAAAGATCATCCACTCCTCTGACCTCAACGGCCCTATTATCGAGGACTACGCCGAGTGGATAATCCACGAGAATCCGAATATTCTGATACTCGATGGCCCAATGACCTACATGCTTGGCTACACCCTGAACCTCACAAACTTCAGAAGAGCAGTGGAGAATGCCACCAAGATAATACTCGAGACAGACACACAAGTCATCATCTACGACCATCACCTTCCACGGGAATCCAAGTTCAGAGAGAGGACAAGAGAAGTCTGGGAAGTGGCGAGAAAGCTTGATAAGAAGGTTCTTACCGCGGCAGAATTTCTAGGAATGCAACCTGTAGTCTTGGCATAGAATCACACCTCAAAAAACCTGCCCAAGTTGCTCTGATGATGTTGTCTCAGGTGAATTTCCCATTTCATTCTGTCAGTCCTCAGCCTGTTAGCTGCCCTAGTTAATGCTTCTTCCAAGCTTTCAAATATCTCCGCTTTACCTTGCATCGCTTTCCTGACACCTTCTTCAACTACCCATACGCCAAGAGGAGCGTAGTATTCGGGCCTGATTTCCCTCAGAACAATGATTGATGCGACCCTCCTTATTTTCCTGAGATGCTCGAGAACGGGAAGACGGGCAGCATAATACCCACCGGAAAGAACAGAATACTCCCTTTTTCTGGAAATATCCTCTCTGTCATATCCTATCCAAGTTGTGTCAGGACTCCAGAAGCTCTTTTTGAGCCATATTTCTACAAGCTGGAAGGAATAGTTGCCCGGAGATAGGATGATCTCGAAGTGATTGCCGAAATGCTCAAAGCTGAACAGCATCGTTTTATCCACAGATTCAAAGCATGCTATTTCCTTTTTTATTTCCTCCCCCAAGATGTCGTGAATGGCAGTTATACTCCATCTTGTAGGAACGAGCTTTCTGCTCTTTGTTTCACCCAGCATCCCCACACTGAAGATTTTCTGGAGATAGTATGTTGAGAAGCTGTGGTCAAAAAGGAATTTCACAGCATCAACAGCTCTGGAATCGTCATAGTAAACTTTCTCAATCCTGTCAGGAATCTTTGGATTCTCCGTCAGTTTTAAACCCTGAATTCTTGCCGAAACGCCTACCGGCTGAACGGTGTCATCAAAAACTGGCCTTTTGATGACCTTTTCCACCTCAGTCTCCAAATCGAGGGGTTTTACTGATGCCGTGGCTTCCTGAATGTCAGAAAGGTATCTGTCAGGATTGGCAGCGACATATACCTCCATCCTCTTCATTCCCCTCAGCAGGGACATTCTGAGCTTGATAACATCCCCAACATCACCCTTCCATAGCCAAGGAGAGTCGAGAAAAGATGGTTCACCATTTACCGCTATTAGCGGCCCAGCATAAACCTTTGGATAACCTATTCTGCCTATGAAGGCTGAGGGTGGAGTTGGCTTTTCTATGTTACCCTCCTCTATTTCAACCTTCTTCAGATATCCAAATTTTTCCAGTAGAGGACACTTTATCCTTCCACAGAGAAGGTTTCCCTTGCATCTGGCACAGAGCACTTGATAAATTCTGTCAATCAGGATAGAAAATTTGTGGTTCTGAGTTACTCACTAAGTTCTGAGCTAGTCATTAGTTTGTTCTAGGATTTGTGAACTACCCTTCGCAAGGGAACTTAGCAGCAACAAATGATTAACAGAGATTTAGGTAAAGTTTGTGAGGGGATGAATCCAAGAAACAACATACCTCTCACTCACCTAAAATTTCAAATACAGTTGGGAAATGATTGTAGGAGACTTGCTAAGACCTACCACAAAAAACCCCGGGGAAAAAGATATATATCCAGCAACTCCGCATGCTGAACATGGGCTCGTAGCTCAGCCAGGCAGAGCGACGGGCTTTTAACCCGTCGGTCGCGGGTTCAAATCCCGTCGAGCCCGTAACTCCTCTCAATTGGGTGAAGGAGATGAAGATGAAACTGCAAGATCATATGCTGGTTCCAAAACACGAATTGTTGAGTAAAGAAGAGGCTGAAGAAGTTCTGAAGGTATTGAACGTCAGGAAAGAGCAACTTCCAAAAATTAGGGCTGATGACCCAATTGCAAAGGAAATTGGAGCAAAACCAGGAGATATAGTAAGGATCGTGCGTGATAGCCCAACAGCCGGAAAGAGTGTAGTTTACAGGCTTGTTATATGAAAAGTGCGGAGAGTTATTGCGAATTGAGATGGAATTTTTTCTACTTAGAGGGAGGTATGGTTAAATGCCGTTAGATAGAAGAGTTCTTGCTAGGAAGTATTTTACTCACGAGAGGTTAGTCAAGCACCAGATAGACTCATTCAATCGGTTTCTGGATGAGGGTCTTCAGAGAGTTATTGATGAGCAGGGAAGAATAGAACTAGATATCCCAGACACCTACGTCAAGCTGGGGAAGGTTGAGGTTGGAAGACCTATAGTGAAGGAGGCTGAAGGGAGCAGACTCCCGCTTTACCCTGCCATGGCCAGGCTCAGGAACCTGACCTATGCAGCCCCTGTTTATCTGCAGTGCCAAGTTATTGATGGCGGAAAAGAGCTGGATGAGGAATGGGTCGAAATCGGAATGCTCCCCATCATGGTAAAGTCCAAGGTGTGCAATCTGAATGATGTGGATGACGTCACCAAATATGGCGAAGATCCCCTTGACCCTGGCGGTTATTTCATAATCAACGGAAGTGAAAGGGCCCTGATGACTCTAGAAGATCTGGCACCCAACAAAATACTTCTTGAAAGAGAGGAGCGCTATGGAGAGCCCATTGAAGTTGCAAAGGTTTTCAGTCAGCGGTCCGGTTACAGAGCGCTGGTGGTTGTGGAGAGGAACAGAAACAACATTCTTGAAGTTACCTTCCCCCAACTTCCAAAGCCGGTACAATTTGTGGTACTGATGAAAGCTCTTGGGGTTGAAACTGACCAGGAAATCGTCACAATGGTCAGTGAGAACCCGGAGATAATGAAATTCATGCTTGAGAACGTTGAAGTAGCTGAGGTTGACACCCAAGAAGAAGCTATAGAGTATCTGGGGAGAAGGGTTGCGCCAGGGCAGAGCAAGGAGTATCGCATTGAGAGGGCAAATCAGGTTCTGGATCAGTACTTTCTGCCCCACATAGGTGTTGAGAAGGAGGCAAGAAGGCCAAAAGCCTTTTTCCTTGCAAGGATGGCAGAAGCTGTTCTTGAATTAACGCTTGGAATGAGAAGAGAGGATGACAAAGACCATTACGCTAACAAACGTCTCAAGCTTGCCGGCGACCTTATGGAGGAAATATTCCGCGTCGCTTTCCTCAGGCTTATTAAGGATGTCAAATACCAGCTTGAGAGAGCAAAGGTAAGGGGCAGGCAGCTCAAGATGTCAACAGCTGTAAGAAGCGATGTGCTGACAGACAGGATAATGCATCCGATGGCAACAGGAAACTGGGTTGGTGGTAGAACAGGAGTTTCCCAGCTTATTGACAGGCACAACTACATCAGCGTCCTCTCTCATCTGAGGAGAGTTATTTCTCCACTCTCACGCTCTCAGCCCCACTTCGAGGCACGTGATCTCCACCCAACCCAGTGGGGAAGGATATGCCCCAGCGAGACTCCTGAAGGGCCCAACTGTGGTCTCGTGAAGAATTTTGCCCAGTATGCAGAGGTTAGCGTTGGATGTGATGAGAAAGAAGTCCAAGAGATACTGTTTGGATTTGGTGTTGAGCCAGTAGCGAGGTGATTTTTGTGAAGACCAGAGTTTACGTTAATGGTGCCCTTATCGGATTTTACGAAAGTGGCGAAAAACTCGCTAACCAATTGAGGGAGTTGAGAAGAAAGGGTAAGATAAGCGATCAGGTTAATGTGGTTTATTATCCGGATAGCAATGAGGTGAGAATTAATACCGACCCTGGAAGAACCAGAAGACCCCTTATAGTCGTGAAGAACGGAAAACCCTTAGTTACAGAGGAGCATATTGAGAAGCTGAAAAATGGTGAGATCGAGTTTGATGATCTGATTAAACAGGGTTTGATAGAGTATTTGGATGCCGAAGAGGAGGAGAACGCATACATTGCTATAAATGAAGAGGAGCTTACCCCTGAGCATACTCACCTTGAGCTTGATGCTTCACTGATAGTAGGAATCTGCACTGGCTCGATTCCATATCCAGAGCACAACGCAAGCCCCAGAAACACCATGGGAGCAGCAATGATCAAACAGAGCCTTGGACTACCATATGCTAATCTGGGATGGAGGGCTGATACCAGAGGTCATCTCCTCCACTACCCACAAATCCCTATCGTCACCACCGACACCCAGAAAGAGATAAAGTTTGATGAAAGACCTGCTGGCCAGAATTTCGTTGTTGCCGTCTTGAGCTACGAAGGATACAACATTGAGGATGCCCTCATATTCAACAGGGGAAGCATTGAAAGGGGTCTTGGCAGGAGCCATTTCTTCAGAACATATGAGACTGAGGAGATGAGATACCCAGGCGGACAGGAGGATAAGTTTGGAATTCCCCCAAGTGACGTTAATGGTTATAGGGGAGTTGAAGCTTACGCCCACCTTGATGAGGACGGGCTGGTTTTTCCAGAAACCGAGGTGGGCCCGGATGACGTGCTCATAGGTAAGACTTCTCCACCAAGATTCCTTGAGGAACCCACGGAGCTTGGTGTGTCGCCGCAGAAGAGGAGGGAAACCTCCATAACTATGAGATCCAACGAGAGTGGAATAGTAGATGCAGTATTTCTGACCCTTTCTGAAAATGGCTCAAAGCTTGCTAAAGTGAGGGTTAGGGATTTCAGAATTCCAGAGCTTGGTGATAAATTCGCTTCAAGGCATGGACAGAAAGGTGTTATCGGCCTCATTGTGCCGGAAGAAGATATGCCATTCACCGAAAGCGGCATTGTGCCAGACATGATAGTTAACCCCCACGCCATCCCTTCGAGAATGACTGTTGGGCACGTGCTTGAAATGATTGGTGGTAAGGTTGGCTGCCTGGAGGCAAGAAGAATTGACGGTACCCCATTCCACGGTGAGAGGGAAGATGATCTAAGAGCGGCTCTGAAAAAGTTCGGATTCAGCTATACGGGTAAGGAAGTAATGTATGATGGGATTACAGGCAAGAGGTTTGTTGTAGATATCTTTGTAGGCGTAATCTACTACCAGAAGCTCTACCACATGGTCTCAGGCAAGATGCACGCCAGAAGCAGAGGGCCAGTTCAGGTTTTGACTAGGCAGCCAACAGAAGGCAGAGCTAGAAAAGGCGGTCTGAGGTTTGGAGAGATGGAGAGAGATGTGCTCATCGGCCATGGCGCTGCTTTGCTCCTTAAGGATAGGCTGCTTGAAGAGTCAGATAAGGTAGAAGTCTACGTCTGCGCCAACTGCGGACAGGTAGCAACTTACGACTACAGACGAAACACGGCTTACTGCCATGTGTGCGACGATGATGCCAACATACATCGCGTTGAGATGAGTTACGCCTTCAAGCTTCTGCTAGATGAACTGAAATCAATGATGATTGCTCCCCGCTTGGTGCTGGGAGATAAAGCGTGAGGTGAGTTTATGATCCCCAAAAGAGTATCATCAATTAAATTTGAGGTTTTAAGCCCCCAAGAAGTACGACGCATGAGTGTCGCAAAAATCATCACCCCCGAAACCTACGATGATGATGGTTTTCCAATTGAAGGTGGGCTGATGGATACAAGGCTGGGTGTTATTGACCCCGGTCTGAAATGTAGGACGTGTGGAGCTAAAGCAGGAGAGTGTCCTGGGCATTTCGGACATATCGAGCTTGCAGCCCCGGTCATACATGTAGGATACGCCAAACTTATCGGGAAACTCCTGAATGCCACATGTAGAGAATGTGGAAGAATTCTTCTGAAAAATGAGAAAAGGGATAAATTCATAGCGGAGATCGAGAAAAGCAGGGAGCTTGGACAGGACTTTGAAGACATAGTAAAAGAAGTTTTCAGGGTTACAAAAGGCATCAAAAAGTGCCCTCATTGTGAAACAGAGCAAATGGAAGTGAAGTTTGACAAACCAACATTCTTTTACGAGAATGAACACCGTTTAACACCCAAAGATGTGAGAGAGAGACTTGAAAAGATTCCTGATGATGATCTGCCCGCTTTTGGTATGGATCCCAAAGCTGTACGTCCTGAATGGCTGGTGCTTACAGTCTTACCAGTTCCACCAGTCACAGTAAGGCCATCCATTATCCTCGAAACCGGCCAGAGAAGCGAAGATGATCTGACCCACAAGCTTGTTGACATAATCAGAATCAACCAGAGATTTATGGAGAATAAAGAGGCTGGAGCTCCCCAACTCATCCTAGAAGACCTTTGGGAGCTTTTGCAGTATCACGTGACCACATACTTAGACAATGAAGTGAGCGGTATTCCGCCTGCAAGACACAGAAGCGGCAGACCCTTGAAGACTCTTGCCCAGCGTTTGAAGGGTAAAGAGGGGCGTTTCAGAGGTTCACTGTCAGGCAAGCGTGTGAACTTCTCTGCTCGAACTGTCATTTCTCCTGATCCAAACCTCAGTATAAATGAGGTGGGGGTTCCACTAGTGGTTGCTGAAGAGCTCACGGTTCCGATTTACGTGACCGACAAGAATGTCGAGGAGGCAAGAGAGTACATAATGCGAACAGAGCATCCCAAGGCTAACTACGTCATAAGGCCGGATGGGAGGAGAATCAGAGTAATGGATTCCAACAGGGAAGAGCTGGCAGAGAAGCTTGAGCCCGGCTGGATTGTGGAGAGACAGTTGAAGGATGGGGATATCGTTCTTTTCAACAGACAGCCCTCACTGCACAGAATGAGCATTATGGCTCATTATGTGAGAGTCCTACCCTACAAAACCTTCCGCCTGAATCCTGCAGTCTGCCCACCTTATAACGCTGATTTTGATGGAGATGAGATGAACCTTCATGTCCCTCAAAGCTTAGAGGCACAAGCAGAGGCCAAGATTTTGATGACGGTTCAGGAGCAAATTCTGTCTCCACGTTTTGGTGGCCCAATCATTGGTGGGATTCACGACCACATAAGCGGGTTGTATCTGCTGACGAGAGGGGAGAAGAACTTCACAAAGGAGGAAGTAATGTCAATAATTCGCCCTCTCAACATTACCAAGCTACCTGAGCCAAAATACGATGACATGTGGACAGGCAAGCAGATCTTCAGCATGATATTACCAGACATAACCATTGAATTCAAGGCCGAAATATGCCAGAACTGTGAGGAGTGCAAGGGAGAGGAGTGTGAAAATGACGCTTATGTGGTTATAAGGGATGGTGAACTCATAACCGGCACAATTGATGAAAAGGCGGTTGGGGCATTCAAGGGCATAATAATTGATGAGATCATGAGGAAGTTTGGAAGTGAGGAAACTAGGAAGTTCATAGATAACATGACTCAGTTGGCGATAAGAGCGATAATGAACGCCGGTTTCTCCTTTGGCATCAGCGACGAAGATATTCCAGATGATGCTAAAAAGCAGATCCGAGACCTTATAAAAGAGGCTGAAAGGAAAGTTGATGAGTTAATTCAGGCTTACAGAGAAGGAAACCTTGAGCCAATGCCAGGTAGAACTGTGGAGGAAACACTGGAAATGAGGATAATGCAGGTTCTTGGCAGGGCAAGAGACCAAGCAGGTAAGATTGCCAGTCAGTTCCTTGGTATGGACAATCCAGCAGTCATAATGGCTGTAAGTGGAGCCAGAGGTTCAATGCTGAACCTTACCCAGATGGCGGCCTGCATAGGTCAGCAGTCGGTGAGAGGAGAGCGTATCGGCAGAGGCTATACATACTCCAACAGAACACTCCCCCACTTCACACCAGGAGATCTGGGAGCAGAGGCAAGAGGATTCGTCAAGAGTAGTTATAAAGACGGTCTTACCCCCGTTGAATTCTTCTTCCATGCTGTTGGTGGTAGAGAGGGTCTGGTTGACACTGCTGTCAGAACATCTCAGTCAGGTTATCTGCAGCGCCGTCTGATTAATGCGTTGCAAGATCTAAAAGTGGATTACGATGGTACCATCAGAGAACAGACATCCAACATGCTGGTTCAGTTCAGATATGGTGAGGACGGTGTGGATCCCATGAAGAGCTTCAGAGGCAAGGCTGTTGATGTCAAAAGAATAATCAGGGAAGTTATGGCCGAAGAAGGTAAGGAAGTGTAGGAGATAGAAAATTGTATTGGGGAGGTATAATCATGGTTTATGAAGATGTTGTTGACCCCTATCCTTTTCCTGAAAGTCTCAGGAAAGAAATTCTAAATGAACTGGAAAAGATAAAACCCACAAAGAAGATTGCCAAGAAGATAGTAGAGAAATGCTACCAAGCATATTTGAGCAATCTAGTTGAGCCCGGAGAGGCTGCCGGCATAGTTGCCGCCCAGTCAATAGGTGAGCCCGGTACACAGATGACAATGAGGACGTTCCACTACGCCGGAGTTGCCGAAATCAACGTTACTCTGGGACTTCCAAGACTTATCGAGATACTTGATGTCAGGAAAAACCCGTCCACACCAATGATGACCATAAGGCTTACAGAGGAGTATGCCAAAGACAGAAATAAAGCCAAGGAGGTTGCCAACAGGATTGAGGCTACATACATAACTGACATTGCCGATGTAGCCACAGATATAAGGAACATGAGGATAGTCATCACTCCTGATGAGAGGGCTCTGGAAAGGAAGGGGTTCAGCTTTGACGAGCTCAAAAAGAAGATTGAGAAGGGGCTCAAGACCGAGGTTGTAGAAGAGGGTAGGAAGCTTGTTGTCCAGATCGCCGAACCATCCTTCAAGACATTAATGGATACCTTTGAAAAGCTCAGAAAGCTTGTTTTGATGGGTATAAAGGAGATTAGAAGAGTAATTATCCGAAAAGAGGGAGAAGAATACGTACTTTACACCGAGGGTTCAAATCTGAAAAAGGTGATGAAGATTAAAGGAGTCGACTTTTCTAGGACCACAACAAACAACATTTATGAAATTTACGAAGTTCTTGGAATCGAGGCTGCCAGAAGCGCACTTATAAGGGAAGCGATCTCAACTCTGGAAGAACAGGGTCTTGAGGTGGATCTGAGGCACCTCATGCTTGTAGCAGACGTCATGACTGTGGATGGAGAGTTAAAACAGGTTGGGAGACACGGTGTGGCTGGAGAGAAACAGAGTATTCTTGCTAGAGCAGCTTTCGAAATGACAGTTAACAATTTGCTGGAGGCTGCAGTGAGGGGAGATATAGACAATCTCAGCGGTATAACCGAAAACATAATAGTTGGACAGCCTATCAGGCTCGGAACAGGAGATGTTGAGCTGATAGCCAAAATAAATATGGGAGGGGATAACAAATGAAAGTGAATTTAGAAAGAGCTCTCAGAAGAGCGATTAAAACCGGAAAAGTATACCTCGGGAGTAAAAGAACAATAAAAGCCCTCAAGAATGGAGAAGCAAGAATGGTTGTAGTTGCAAGTAACTGTCCCGAAGAATTCTTTGAAAAAATAAAGAGCTTCAACGTGCCAGTAGTCATGTTTGAGGGAACCAACATGGATCTTGGAGCTGTATGTGGAAAGCCATTCAGCGTTGCTGCCATTGCAATAGTTGATGCTGGTGAATCAGAGATACTTGCAGCTGCTGAACAATAACTTTATTTTGAGAGGAGAGAAGCATGGGAGTAAAACTATCAACAGAAAGTATCAGATTTTTAACCCTTTTTGAAAGTCTCACGGGAGCGAGTGTTAAAGACTGTATTGTTGAAGATGACAGGGTAATTTTTGTGGTAAAGAAGGGTGACATGGGGCTCGCCATAGGCAAAGGCGGAATCAACATTGAGAAAGCCAAAGAGCTGATAGGTAAGAAAATAGAAGTTGTAGAGCACAGTGATGATGCTGTGGAATTTATCACCAATATTTTTAAACCGATCCGCGTTACTGCAAAGTTGATAGAAAAAGACGGTAAGAAAGTGGCTGTAGTTAGTGTCAATCCCCAGTACAAGGGACTCGTGATAGGAAAGGGCGGGAAAAATATAAATAAAGCCAAAGAGTTGGTGAGGAGACATCACGATATTGAAGATATCGTCGTGAAATAGGGTGAAATAGGGTGAAATGGAATCAAGCAGGCGTAAAGTAGGTGGTAAAGATGGGCAGAGGATTGTTTGCTGCAAGAAAGCTTATCGAGAACAGAAAGAAGTTCAGGTGGAGTGATAAGAGGTTCGTACGCAGGACGCTAGAACTCAACGTGAAGGCTGACCCGCTGGAAGGTGCGCCGATGGCAAGAGGAATAGTGCTGGAGAAGCTTGGAATAGAGGCAAGGCAGCCCAATTCAGGGATAAGAAAGGCTGTCAGGGTTCAGTTGATAAAGAACGGAAAGCAGGTTACTGCATTCACACCTGGAGATGGATCAATTAACTTCATTGACGAGCATGATGAAGTCATTGTGGAGAGGATAGGCGGTAGAATGGGAAGGAGCATGGGAGACATCCCGGGTGTCAGGTTTAAGGTTATCAAGGTTAACAATACCAGCCTGAAGGAGCTCTGGAAAGGCAGAAAAGAGAAACCACTGAGGTGATGGGATGAAATACGGATTTACCAAGGAAGAACTGCTTGTATTCGGAAAGTACGATGTAAGTGAGGTTGAAGTCAGTGACCCAGCATTGAAGAACTACATATGTCTTGAACCTCGCTACGTCCCACACGTTCATGGAAGGCACGCGAGGGTCCCCTTCGGGAAGCAGAAAGTGTTCATCGTTGAGAGGCTGATAAACAAAGTTATGAGAAAAGAGCACAACACAGGGAAGAAAATACTGGCCTATAATATTGTAAAAGAGGCTTTTGAGATCATAGAGAAGAAGACAAAAAAGAACCCCATTCAGGTTCTCGTAGATGCTATAATCAACGCCGGGCCTCGTGAAGAGGTTGTCAGGCTGAAGTACGGAGGTATAGCCGTTCCCCGTTCTGTTGACACCTCAAGCTTGCGAAGGTTAGATATTGCCTTGAGAAATATTGCTGAAGGGGCAAGAAGGGCTGCCTTCAAATCAAAGAGAAGTATTGCAGCCTGTCTAGCCGATGAAATTATGGCTGCTGCCAACAACGAGAGCAGAAGTTATGCAGTTGCCAAGAAGGAAGAGGTTGAAAGAGTGGCCAAGTCTGCTAGGTGATAACAATGACAAGAGCCAAGAAAATGGTTGATAAGATAAAAGATCTGATGTGGAAGCCTGACAAAATAAGAAACATGGGTATTATCGCCCATATTGATCACGGCAAAACCACGTTGAGTGATAACCTTCTTGCAGGAGCGGGGATGATCAGCGAGGAGCTTGCCGGTCAGCAGCTTTACCTTGATTTTGACGAGCAGGAGCAGGAGAGGGGCATCACAATCAACGCAGCCAACGTGTCGATGGTTCATGAGTATGGTGGAGAGGAATACCTCATCAACTTGATTGACACCCCCGGACACGTTGATTTCGGAGGAGACGTTACAAGAGCAATGAGGGCTGTGGACGGAGTTATCGTCGTTGTCGATGCAGTCGAAGGAGTGATGCCCCAGACTGAGACTGTATTAAGACAGGCCTTGAGAGAGAACGTGAAGCCTGTTCTCTTCGTAAATAAAGTTGACAGGCTTATCAAAGAATTGGAACTTGGTCCTGAAGAAATGCAGAACAAGCTCATCAAGGTTATTGGTGAGGTTAACAAGCTGATAAAGGCTCTCAGGCCAGAAAAATACGACAAATGGAAAGTGGACGTTGCCAACGGAAGCGTAGCATTTGGAAGTGCACTCTACAAGTGGGCAGTCAGTGTTCCATCCATGAAAGAAACTGGTGTGGGCTTTAAAGAAGTTTATGACTACCTTAAAGCAGATAACGCAAGAGAGCTTGCCAAGAAAACCCCCCTCCACAGAGTTGTACTCGACATGGTCATTAAGCACCTACCCTCCCCCATTGAGGCCCAGAAGGAGAGAATACCGGTCATCTGGAAAGGAGATGCTACCAGCAATGAGGGTCAGGCAATGGTTAAGTGTGATCCCAATGGCCCCATCGCTCTCATGATCACAAAAATCGTGTCAGACCCACATGCAGGCGAAGTTGCAGTCGGTAGACTTTACAGCGGAACGCTGAAGCCGGGGCTTGAGCTGTTCCTGATTGACAGAAAGACAAAGAACAGAGTCCAGACCATCGGCCTCTTCATGGGGCCAAGGCGTGTAGAAGTGCCGGAAATCCCTGCTGGCAACATAGTGGCTGTTGTAGGTCTTAAGGATGCTGTTGCCGGTTCAACCTGCAGCAATCTGGAGAATTTTGTGCCGTTTGAGTCCATCAAGCACATCAGCGAGCCGGTTGTTACAATGGCTATCGAAGCCAAGAACCCAAGGGACCTCCCGAAGCTGATTGAAGTGCTGAGAAAACTTGCAAAAGAGGACCCGACCCTTCAAGTTACCCTTAATGAGGAAACAGGAGAGCACCTGATGAGCGGAATGGGTGAGCTGCATCTTGAGGTGAGAGTTGAGAGGATAAGAAGAGATTTCGGTATCGATGTTGTTACATCCCCGCCCATCGTGGTCTTCAGAGAAACTGTAACCTCAACTTCACCTGTTGTTGAAGGTAAATCACCAAACAAGCACAATAGATTCTACATAACCGTCGAACCCCTCCCGCAAGAGGTAATCAGGAAGTTCAAAGAGGGCGAAGTAGACATGAAGATGGATAAGAAGGAGCGCAGGAGAATTCTTGAAGAAGCAGGACTTGCCAAAGAGGAGGCAGCAGGAATTCAGGAGTACTACGAGGGTAACGTGTTCTGCGATGTCACAAAGGGTATTCAATACCTGAATGAGACCATGGAATTAATACTGGAGGGTTTCAGAGAAGCTATGAGAGCAGGTCCGCTGGCAAGAGAACCCATGATGGGTGTTAAGGTTAAGCTGGTTGACTGTAAGCTCCACGAAGATGCTGTCCACAGAGGTCCAGCTCAGGTGATTCCTGCTGTCAGATCTGCCATATTCGCGGCTGTACTCCAGGCTCAGCCGACACTGCTGGAACCATATCAGAAGGTCTTCATCACCGTCCCACAGGACATGCTCGGCAATGTTACCAAAGAGATTCAGGGAAGAAGGGGGCAGATACTGGAGATGCGCACAGAAGGAGATATGGTGACAGTGGTTGCAAAGGCTCCTGTTAAGGAAATGTTTGGATTTGCGGGAGCTATAAGAAGTGCAACATCAGGTAAGGCTTTGTGGAGTGTTGAACATGCAGGATTTGAACCCATCCCACAGGGATTGCTTGAAAACTTTGTTATGGAGGTAAGAAAAAGGAAAGGCTTGAAGCTTGAGCTTCCAAAGCCTGAGGACTTTGTAGGGTGAAAGTTTTATATACCCACAAATTTTTAGCCCCTCTAAAAGAGAAAAAAGGGAGGATGATGTGATATGGCAAAGGAGAAGGAGCACATTAACGTTGCCATGATCGGGCACGTAGACCACGGAAAGTCGACCCTTATTGGAAGATTGCTCTATGAAGCTGGAGAAATTCCAGAGCATATTATTGAGAAGTATAGAAAAGAGGCACAGGAGAAGGGTAAGGCTACTTTCGAGTTTGCATGGGTTATGGACAGGCTCAAAGAGGAGAGGGAGAGAGGTCTGACAATAGATGTAGCACACAGGAAATTCCAGACCCAGAAGTTCGAAGTTACAATTGTGGACTGCCCAGGCCACAAGGACTTCATCAAGAACATGATTACCGGCGCCTCTCAGGCAGATGGTGCTGTTCTGGTCGTTGATGCTGCTGAGGGTGTCCAGCCACAGACGAAAGAACACGTCTTTCTTGCAAGAACCCTAGGTATCAACCAGCTCATAGTAGCAATAAACAAGATGGACAGAGTTAACTACGATCAGAAGAAATACGAGGAAGTCAAGGAACAGGTTGCAAAGCTCATCCAGATGGTTGGCTACAAACCTGATCAGGTTCCGTTCATCCCAGTGTCTGCATACAATGGTGACAATATCCTCAAGAAGAGTGAGAGAACACCTTGGTATAACGGTCCGACCATATTTGAAGCCTTGGATATGTTCAAGCCCCCAGAGAAGCCTGTTGACAAGCCACTCCGCATTCCGATTCAGGATGTTTACTCTATTAGCGGCGTTGGTACCGTTCCAGTTGGCAGAGTTGAGACTGGTGTTCTGAAAGTTGGTGACAAGGTCATCTTCGAGCCCCCAGGAGTGACTGGAGAAGTAAAAAGCATTGAAATGCACCATGAGGCAATTCAGCAGGCAGAACCTGGTGACAACATTGGCTTCAACGTCCGTGGTGTGAGCAAGAATGACATCAGGCGTGGAGATGTTTGTGGACACACTGACAACCCACCAACAGTGGTTAGGGACTTCACAGCCCAGATCGTTGTACTGCAGCACCCCACCGCAATCACAGTTGGCTACACTCCTGTCGTGCACGCCCATACAGCCCAGGTGGCATGCAGGTTCGTTGAGCTGCAGAAGAAGCTTGACCCCAGAACTGGTCAGGTGAAGGAGGAGAACCCACAATTCCTGAAAACTGGAGACGCTGCCGTTGTCAAGATGGAACCCACCAGACCAATGGTTATTGAGAAGGTCAAAGAGGTCCCACCGCTTGGCAGGTTCGCCATCAGAGATATGGGTATGACTGTAGCTGCTGGAATGGTGCTCGACCTGACCCCAAGAAAATAATTCCTTATTTTTTACTTAATTCATAAAGAGTTTAAAGGTGTTGAAAATGGCAATAAAAGGGTACAGAGCTAGAATAAGGCTTTCAGGCCTCGATCCAAAGAATCTTGACAGGATATGCAATCAGATCAAGGAGATAGCCCAGAAGACAGGAGTGGAGATCAGCGGTCCAGTACCTCTGCCAACCAAGAGAATGGTTGTGCCAGTTAGAAAGGCCCCTGACGGGGAAGGCAGTGAGACCTGGGATCACTGGGAGATGAGAGTACATAAAAGACTGATAGACATAGCTGCAGATGAAAGAACACTTCGCCAGATAATGAGGATACAAGTGCCTAAAGATGTAAACATAGAGATTGTTCTGGAGAGTTGACTCTAAAGAGCTTATCTCCACATACTTATTCCAACCTATTCTAAAATTCTTTAAAAAACTTTAAAATCAAGCCTCGTTTTCTACATTCATGCTTTTAAAAATTACATTCCTTGGCACTGCTGGCACAGTTCCAAGCATTGAAAGAAATCCATCCTCAATACTTGTACAGCGTGAAGGAGTGAGGATTCTCTTTGATTGCGGTGAAGGTACGCAAAGACAGATGATGAAGACAAAAACTGGATTCAGAATTAGCAGCGTGTTCATAACTCACCTCCATACCGACCACTTCATAGGTAGCTTCGGACTGCTTGAAACAATGTCCTTAAATGGAAGAGAAGAACCCATAACATTCTATGCCCCAAATGCAAACTTTTTGAGGAATCTGTTCAAGATGTTTGGATACGAGCATCTTGGCTTCCCTGTGAGAGTTATAGAGCTGAAGGATGGAGATGTTGTGGATTTTGGAGAATTTCGAGTTGTTGCCTTTGAAACAGACCACATAGTTAAAAGTCTTGGTTACGCGTTAATAGAGAAGGACAGAAGAGGCAAATTTGATAGAAAGAAAGCTGAAGAGCTTGGTATTCCTCCAGGCCCCCTATATGCAAAACTTGCCTCTGGAGAGAGTATTGTGTGGAACGGAGAAGTCATCACACCCGACATGGTTCTTGGAGAGGCGAGAAGGGGGAGAAAAATAGTTTACACTGGCGATACAAGGCCATGTGAAAGAACCATAAGAATTGCCAAGAACGCTGATGTTCTCATCCATGACGCCAGCTTCACCTCCGACCTTCAGGAATGGGCTGAGGAAACTAAGCACTCCACAGCTAAGGAGGCTGCTGAGATTGCTCGACTTGCTGGAGTGAGGCAGTTAATTCTTACCCATATAAGTGCCAGATACTCTAAAGATTCCAAACCACTCCTTGATGATACCAGAGCAACCTTCAAAAATGTAATAGTTGCTGAAGACTTCATGAGTCTTGAAGTTGAGTTTAAAGATTGAAAACTGAACCTCTAAAGATTGAAGAATTCTGCTATTTTCTCTTCTATTCCAAAAGTATACTGGGAGATAAAGATCTGGAAAGACGTCATAATTCCGGACACTTCTAAAACCACATAAGTCAAGATGATGATGCCAGCAAACTTTCGGATGTTCTCCATGGAGTGCGATATCTTGATTTTAGAGGATGCTTTGAGAATGGTCGCAATAGAAACAGCCAGACCTAGACCATAGATTAGCATCAGCAAGGAGCCTTTCAAAGGTGAGCCTTCAATCATGGCCAGGCTCAGCACAGAGCCCATAATGGGACCAATACATGGAGACCATATGAAGCCAAGAGCAGCGCCTAGAATAAAGGGAGATGCTCCATTATACACTACAGTATGCCTTGAAGCAAATGTTGAGTAGTGAAGATACATCCTGTCTGAGATAAGAATAAAAGCAAAACCCAAAAGGAAAAGATATCCAAATTCCCTAAAGGGAATTATAGTGCCTAGAGTCCCAAAAAGTGCTCCTAGGACGGTAAAGCTTAGAATCATGCCAAGAACCACAAATAAACCTTTCATAGGCTTTCCCATAGAACTCGCAAAGATAACAGGAATGAGGGGCAATACGCACGGAGAGATTACCGAAATAATACCTGCGAAGAATACAGCCAAATAAACTAACATACTTATCTCTTCAACTCTTCCTTTATAAATGCATCAAGGCTTGGATTTAACTCAATCCCGTTTGATGCGATTTTGAATTCAGAAATCTCAGGTTCAATATACCTGCTTGCCCTGATTACTTTAACAAGCCTCTTAACGGATTCACCATCAAAAATTCGTTCAAGCTGAAGTATGTTATTAAAAATCAGACTTACTGAAGTTTCAGTATGAACATCATGGGCGTTTTTAACTAGGGTGAAGATTCCGCGTCCTCCTTCACTTTCCAGTCTTACAACAAGGTTTCTAAGGAATTGAATCACCTTGGGTGCGTGGTGATACAGCAGCAACCCGCTGATAGAATCGAATGCAAGAAAATAATCCCTCTTCACATTATCAAGTACCTTGCCCACTGAAAGGCTCACTTCATTCAGATTCAACGGATTGCTCACTACAACATCATATTTAGTGTGGGTAGCTCTACGTTGCCAAGTATGGGTATCAACAACCCAGAGTTCCCGAAAATTGAACTGACCCAGCTCTTTCCTAACCCTCTCTGCACTTTTGATGGTTGTAACCCAGACTATCTTATCGTAATCAGAAATATACTTGAATATAAGGCGGGTCTTACCGCTTCCGGGATCACCAATGACAAGGATGTTCCCCATATTCACCCTCTCTCATTATCATCATCTTAATTACAGTTACACTCATTAAAACAAAAAGTTTTCGGTTGTTTTTAAATTTTACTGCATAACCCCTCTAAACCGCTTTAACCTCTCCAGCATCTCGGAAATGTTCTCCTTAGATGTAGCATAGCTGAGCCTTACCCACGTATCGAAGCTCTGCCCAAATGCACTTCCAGGAGTCGTAGCCACATATTCTTTCCTGAGGAACTCCTGGCAGAAGACCTGGGCGTCCATTTCAACATCCATGAACATATAGAACGCTCCTCTGGGTGGGGCATACCTTATACCGAGTTCATCCAACCCTTTCATCAGCAAATTCCTTCTCTGGCGGAATTCTTCCCTCATCTGCTCTACAAAACTCTGATCGCCTTTCAGAGCAGCTATCCCTCCATACTGGACAAAGCTGGTGGCACAGCTGACAGAATGGGACTGGATTTTGGCCATGGTTGAAACGATCTCTTTGGGAGCCACAGCATAGCCGAGACGCCATCCGGTCATGGCATAGGTTTTTGAGAAGCCGTTTATTATTATTGTTCTCTCCTTCATTCCATCCAGCGAGGCGATGCTTAGGTGCTCACCCTCAAATATTATCTTCTCATAAATCTCATCCGACATAACTAGAATATCGTTATCAACGGCAATATCCCTGATTTTCTTTAAAAATTCCTTACCATACACGACACCGAGAGGATTGCTGGGAGAATTTATAACGATCATCCTCGTTCTATCGCTCACATATTCCTCTACAGCTGCATCGCTGAAATCCTCGTTGTGGGGAACCCATACAGGCTTACCCCCAGCCATCAATATGCATGCTTCATACGTCACCCAAGACGGGTCCAGAAGGATTACTTCATCCCCCGAATCCACGGTGGCCATCATCGCTTCGTACACAGCATGCTTTGCTCCAGGTGTGACAATAACGTTCTCTACCCCATATTCAAGATCATTCTCAACCTTCAATTTCTCCACTATTGCCTGTAAAAGCTCAGGGATGCCACGAGCTGGTGTGTAGAACGTTTTTCCTTCATGCAATGCCTTTATGGCTGCATCAATAATGTGCTTTGGTGTCACAAAGTCTGGCTCACCAACTCCCATATCTATAACCGGCTTTCCCTCAGCCCTCAGCTTTTTGGCCAGTTCCGAAATTGCAAAGGTTGCCGAGGGCTGAACGGCCTTAACCCTTTCCCTCATACTCTTTAAGCCTCCTCACCAGCTTTACCGCCGCTTCTACGGCTCTTCTGGCGTAATCAACCCTCTCATGGGCAGCAATTCTACCCATTCCCGGGCCACTAATGCCGAGGGTTACAGGCTTACCGTACTCGATACTCAAATCCATAATTTTTCTGGCTGCATGCTGTGCAACAACCTCATCGTGCTCAGTTTCACCCTCAATAACACATCCTATAGCTGCCACCGCATCAACCCTTCCTCTTTCAAGCATTTTCTTTACAGCTATGGGTATATCAAAGGTGCCGGGAACCCGCAGAATCTCAGAAACTTCGGCATTCAGAAACTCTGCATGTTCTTTGGCAAGAACCTCCATCATGTAGGTAATGTCCCGATTAAACTCAGCTACAACAAGACCGAGCTTTATCTTATTCATCCTACCACCTTTGTGTGACAAATTACCAATGGTTTATTAGTTTACCGATGTTCCACGTATCAAATTCGTGAAGAATTGAGCTGAGTGTACCTGTTAAAAAAATTGGTTACTTGAAAATCGGGCCTACATCTTCATATCCCTGCCTCTGCCCCGTCCCAGCTAGTTTCTGCAGCTTCTTAGGATTGAGAAGGAGATCCACAGCATTTCTGACGTGCTCCCTCACTCTGTTCTCAGCCATTTTGTAAAGCTCCTTCTCGTCTTCAGCCTCATCTTCATGGATCGTGACATCTATGATGTGTCTATTGGTCATGAGCTGGAGCATGACAAGACCCATTGAGAGTACAACATAGCTAAGCATATCCTTTTGAGTACCACCAACCCAGCCCAGTGTGACAACGATGTCGCATCCCTTCTCTTCAATGAGCTTCTTAGCCGCAATAGGCAAATCTTTTATGCCCGGTACAGTATACCGCTCATATTTCAGACCAGCATATCGCCTGAGCTCATCAATGGCAATTTTACCCAGATCTATTCTGGAGAACGTTGTGTCGGCAATCCCTACTTTCATATCTCTTCCATAACCTCCACTGCAGCATGTAAGGCAGGCTTTATAGCCTTTTTCTTAATCAGGATGCTCTCGATGGCGGAAAGGGTGGCCAGAACATGGAACTTAGTAATGTTCCCCATGGTGCCTATTCTGAAAATCTTGCCCTTCAGATGCTCCTGCCCGCCTGAAATAGTTATCCCGAACTCCTCCCGCAGTGTCCCCCTGAGCTCTTTGTCTGTTACACCTTCTGGCATTTTTATGGCTGTAACTGTGTTAGAGTAACCGCTATACTCATTTAACTCCGGAAAGAGGTCCAGACCTGCCTCATTTGCCCAAGCTCTTACGGCTTTCGACAAAATTCTGTGCCTCTTTATTCGCTCTTCCAACCCCTCCTCTTCAATTATCTTCAGCGCCTCAGCTAATGCCAAGAAGAGGGGAACTGCTGGAGTATATGGAGTTTGATTACTTTCCGCCTTCTTCACATAGCTTCTGAGGTCAAGATAGAAAGGCACCCTTTCGTTGTAGTAATCCCAAGCCTTTTTGCCGATTGCAACAGCAGCCAGACCTGGTGGAGCGCCGATGCACTTCTGGGAGCCGACAACAGCTACATCAACACCCCACTCATCCATCTTTACCTCATCACCACCAACACTGGTGATACCATCCATTATAACCAGTGCATCATATTTCTTTGCAATTCTGACAATTCCTTCTGCAGGGTTCAAGATGCCAGTTGAAGTTTCATTGTGGACGAAGGTTACGGCTTCACTCCCTTCAGCAAGAGATGCTTCGACGGCATCCAGATCTATTGATTTCCCCCATTCGAAGCGGATATGATCTACTTCAGAATACTTCGAAGCTATCTTCGCAAACCTCTCTCCGAACTTGCCGTTGTCAATGCAGGTGAATTTTTTAATGGAAGAGAATGATGCAATCGCCGCCTCCATTCCTGCCGTACCAGAACCTGAAATGATTGCTATATCGCCCTTGGTGCCAAAGAGGGGTTTCAGAGCTTCGATGCAGTAGCTGAAAATCTCCTCAAAGTCGCCACTTCTGTGGCTCACCATCTGTCTTGCCATTGCTCTGATGATCCTCTCATGGAGATGTACTGGGCCAGGAATCATTAAGAGTCCCTCTTTCATATATTCACCTCGCTTACATTCACCCCGCGCCTTCCACTTCCAAACTTGCTTATAAAATTTCTCTCGAGAAAGATTTTATACCGTATCTTTGACTTAAATACATGAAAAAATACATTTACTGCGACTCTTGCAAGGATGAGACGGAACATATCCTCCTTAAAGATGATATGTATCAGTGTCAGGAATGCAGCACTGTCACCCGTTATGTTCCAGAAAAGGAAATAGAGATCAGAGCCATAATCAGCAGTGGTTCAACTTCTGAAGTTGGTAAGCTGAACATTAAAGAATCAGAGACCCTTGAAGTAGGAGATGAGGTGATTGTAGAGGTAAATGAGGGTTTCAAGATAGGAGAAGTCACTTCACTAGAACTTAAAAATGGGAAAAGAAGCCAGATAGCTGAGGTAAGAGATGTTGAAACTGTCTGGCTCAGAGATGTGGGGGAAGTAGACGTTAAACTTAGCTTGCACAAAGGGGCAGTGACGACACCATACGAAATCCACACCTCAGGGGAAACGGAATTCAGAGTTGGAGAGGTACTAAACATCCACGGCAGAAAATTCCGCATTACAAGAATGAAGCTTATAAATGGTAAACTGCTGAAAAAGAATGGAGCCACAGCTAGAGCAAAGGAAATAAAAAGGATTTACGCAATGTATGAAGCCCGTTAGACTTAGAGATTTTCTCGAAGCAGACGGGATGTTCTTTTCTGTGGTTGGTTATAGAAACGAGGGCAGAGTGAAAGCTTTCCTGCGTTACATCCGAGACAGTAATGGAGACCGGCTGAAAGATGGTGTTAGATATCGAAAGCTGAGTCACCAAGAGGCCATTGACTTTGCCAAGCAGAATAAAATTGAATATTACAGCCATGAGCTTGGCATCTTTTTAATTCCACATGAAAAAATAGACAGAGTATATAAGCCAGAAAAAGGAGTTAGGGATGCAGATGGGTATGTCAGAAAGGTTGTAAGCTTTTTTGATGGAATACCTCTGGACAAAATGGGTGTTACTGGCAGCAGGCTTATAGGACTTGTAGGAGATGAAAGCGACGTAGATTTTGTGATGTATGGGGATTGGTGGTTTAGAGGAAGAGAGAAAATAAAAAGGGGAATCCAAAGAGGAGAAATTCAGGAGCCAGACAGTAACATGTGGGAGTTCATTTACAAAAAGAGGAAGGTGACACTGCCTTTCCATGTATTTCTGACCCATGAGAGGAGGAAGTACCACAGAGCAGTTATCGACAACATATACTTCGACCTCCTTTTCGTCCGAGATTACTCTCAGCTTCAGAGAGATATTCCCGAAGAGAAAGGAGTAAAGACTGGCAAGGGAAAAATAGTTGCTGAGCTAGTTGATGATTCTCTTGTATTCGACTACCCGGCGTTCTATCCGATAAAACACAGAGAAATAACAGCCATCTTATGCTTCACCCACACCTTCGTAGGTCAGGCTCAGGAAGGGGAGGTTATAGAGGCGAGAGGAGACATAGAGACCATAAATGGTAAAAAATACCTAATTGTAGGAACGAAAAGGGAAGTAGAAGACGAATATATAATCTCTAGAACGTATCTCGAGAAAAGACGACTTTATGACGAGTTCAAATTATGGGAGAAGTCTTTGCACCCTGTTCAGACTGTTTAAATAGCTGATAACAGAGTACACGACAAATACCGTAATAATGGTGTAATTAGAATAGAAGAAATCAGAATAGAAATCGCTCAGCTTAAATAGCGATGCATCCAGCTACCATCATGTTAGCGGTTCTTTCCGGGGGAACAGGGACACCCAAGCTTCTGAGAGGAATGAATGAGATAACTAATTTCTCAGTTATCGTCAACACCGCCGAAGACATGTGGGTTTCTGGAAATAAAGTCTGTCCGGATATAGATTCTGTTATATACGCTCTTGCAGGACTTATAGATGAAACAAAGTGGTGGGGAATTAAACACGACACATTCATGACCCATTTCAGGCTGAAGGAGCTTGGATTCGATGAAGTCCTCATGATAGGTGATGCAGATAGAGCGACACACATCATGAGAAGTGAGCTGTTAAGGCAGGGTATGAGTTTAACAGAAGCAACCAGAAAGGTTGCAGAGACTTACAGCGTAGAGAACGAAATTCTGCCCATGTGCGAAGAGGAGGTTGAAACGAGAGTTGTAACCATTGAAGGAGACATGCACTTTCAAGAATTCTGGGTTAGGCGAAAGGGGAAACCAGAAGTAATTGACGTATATTTCAAGGGGATAGAGGATGCCAAACCTACTGAAGATGTGATAAAGGCACTTGAGAAAGCAAAGGGCGTCATAATCGGTCCCAGTAATCCCATCACTAGCATATCTCCCATACTTTCCCTCAGAGGTATGAGAGATCTCTTAAGAAGGAAAAAAGTGGTAGCAGTAAGCCCCATCATCGGAAAGACAGCGGTAAGCGGTCCAGCAGCAAAATTAATGAGAGCAAAGGGATTTGAAGTGTCGCCAAAAGGCGTTGGAGAAGTTTACAGAGACTTTCTGGATATTCTGGTGGTGGATAGCACAGATGGGAACTTTGAGGGTGAAACCTACGAAGTTGTGGCTACGAACATTATGATGAGAAACAAAGAAGATGCAGTAAGGCTGTCAGAATTCCTCCTTCAGCTCTTCTGACCATAAATTTTTTTGACTAAGACGATTAAAGCTTGTTTAACCTCCTCTCCAACTTTTACCCTACTAGCCTTCGGGCATACTTTATCCACTTCTACTTCCATAGTTTCAGAATTGAGAATTGCCGGATAGAGTCTACAGCCCTCTGGTCTGTAGTTATAAACCTTACATCTGTTGTCTGAGGACAAGAAAAAGCACCTCCCCTCAACATTTCTCAGCCTTCTAATACCGTTAATAACTATTGAAAAATCCTCCTTTCTGTATCCAACCTCTTCAAGCCTTTTAACATCTTCATCAGTTAACGGCATTTCGGTCTCGAAGCAGCACAGTCCGCAGAAGACATCACCTTTGGAATCAACCTCACAGTCCACCCTGCATTCAATCCCATGCTTAACCTTCACTTCTGATCTTTCGGAGGTATTCCTCAAGTTTTAGCCCCTCCTTCTTAGCAAACTTCATCAGGATGTCCTTCGTCTTTGTGGAATACTGCACTGCTTTCTTATCTCTGTACGCCACCTCTTCTGGCAGATACCTTGATGCCATTTCCCTCAGAACGTACTTCCTGATAACTCTACCATCCACTTTCCTGATTTTCATGTCAACGGGCAGATTTATGGCTGCTTCAATCACATCCCACTGGAGATACGGAAGCAAAAGTTTCATTTCCTTCCGATATGCCAGCTTGCAATCTCTAATAAGATTATCTCTTCCAAGGTTCCGCACATCGTTCAGAATTGCATCCTCCAACTGAAATTTATCCATAATCTCATACCTCTTATATCCGCCAAACAGCTCATCAGCTCCCTGCCCAAAGATAACACTGGAATATCCTAGACTCTTAGCAAATTCAAGGCTGGCATACACTGGAATTGAGATGGCTATATGAAGGGGATTTATAGTTTCGATGGTTGAGATGACCTCGGGAAGTACATCTCTAACATAATTTTCATCGAATTTGAAGACTTCTATACTCTTCCCAAGCTCTCTGGCAACTTTCCTGACCCACTCTTCCTCTTTGTCACTGGAAGTCACGGTTATCAGCTGAGCATCATAAATAGCTGCTAAAAGAGAGCTATCAACTCCTCCAGAAAAAGCTATGCATGAATGACCGGGTTTGAATGATAAAAGGCTCTTCTCAATCCTTTCTACCAGCTCAGAAGGTTCTGAAGGTTCAAGCTTGAAGACATCTCCAAAGTGAAACTTTTTCCTTTCAATTACCATACCGTTGTAATCTATTTTCAGAACTTCACCCGGTTCCACCTCAACCGGCTCATCATCAAAATACCATTTGAAGGAGGAGAACGTGAGGTCGTGGGAGTAATAAAGGGGCTTTCCCCCGATCACATCCCTAGACGCAATAACGTAAGAGGGTTTAAAGGAGACAACACTGTAAAATCCTCTGAAATCAAGAGGAAGGGTTTCAGTAACCTTTACAGGCATATCGGCATCATAGAACGTAACTCCGGTCTGCTTGGAAGGATAGCGAGTGGAAGCATATATTCTCCTTGCTTTTCCATTCTCCATTTCAGTGAAGATGTATATAGCCATGAACTCAAGTTGTTGAGATAGTTAATGAGGTTTTTGCACCTAAGAGGCTAGAGTCGTAAGGAAGTGCTTAACATCCACTTAACACCCTTCTTTCAAAATCCTCTCTACCGCTTCAACTTTGTGCTCCATATCTGTAGCTTTCTTTCTGTAATCTACCTTAATCACAAAATAGATGCGTGGAACGTCAGCTCTCTCTAGCTCATTCCTTATTTCATTTAATATGTCTCCTAGCTCCCTGAAGCTCTCCACCTCAAATACAGTGCCCATGGGGTTGATCTGATGCTTTCTCCCTTTCTTTCTGAGTACATTCACAGCTCGAGCAACATAGTTGCTGAGGGATTCTCCAACACCTATTGGCACCACTGACAGCTCAACAATCATGAACCGCAATCTCTCAAAAAATATTAAAAAATTTGGAGGGGGGTGGAAGAGTAATCAGAACTGGTTATTTCAGAGAATGTCTATCACTGTGCTAGTAATCACCCCTTTAGCTCTCGATTTCATCTTGAATTCATTTTTTACGTCTACAAGCTCCTCCCTTTTCGATAGCATCTGGGGTGATGCAACACCGGTCATTATGGCCATCACTCTGACGCTGCCTTCCATGCTTTCGTCAATCCTCGCACCCCAAATGACCAGTGCATTGGAATCTATTTCGAACGTGAGATTCTGAACGATTTCCTCAGCCTCTTTAAGTGTTAAGTCGTTTCCGCCGGTTATGTGAATCAGGGCTCCAGTAGCCCCTCTGTAATCGATGTCCAGAAGTGGGTGGTTCAGGCAGTCCCTGACTACTTCTTTCGCCTTGTTCTGTCCCCTTGCCTCTCCAACCAGCATGGCAGCGATACCGCCGTGACCCATGATTGCTTTGACATCTGCAAAGTCGATGTTCATCAGGCTTGGAGTGGTGATAGTATCTGAAATTCCCTTTATAGTCTCGGACACAATTTGATCCATGACGCTGAATGCCTGGTTTATTGGCAGGTTCGGGACGTATTCTAGGAGCTTGTTGTTGTCAAGCACGACGACAGTATCACAGTGGTCTTTGAGATCATTCAGCCCTTCCTCAGCCTTTATTAGCCTGGCCCTCTCTATCCTGAATGGTGTTTGCACCATTCCAATCACTATTGCCCCCTGCTTTTTGGCAATCTCTGCTATAACTGGAGCACTTCCAGTGCCAGTGCCGCCACCCATTCCAGCACAGATAAAAACCATATCCATATCTCTTAAGAGCTCCTCAAGCGTTCCTCTTGCAAGCTCTGCCGCCTTTCTGCCGATTTCAGGGCTTCCTCCAGCACCAAGACCCTTGGTAATGCTCTTTCCAATAAGCACTTTTTTATCGGCCTTCGTCATTTTGAGGTGCTGATAATCTGTGTTAACAGCTATCGTCGTCACACCGTTAACGCCTAGATTTGTCAACCTAGTCACAGTATTGTTTCCAGAACCACCGCATCCCACAACAGCTATGCGTGGTGTCACAAACTCAGATATGTCAAAGTTGTCTCCCCTCTGTCTCTCCTTCAGATAAAACTCCTGTGCCCTACTCAATATTGATTTCATACATTTTCCCCCAAATATTTTATCGGAAAGGCCCCATTGACTGGGACCTTTCCAGAATTTCCTTTTTCGATTCAAGGAGACGCCTTATAGCGTCTCTAATAGCCTCGCTAACCGAGGCATATTCTCCCGCCGTCACCAAAGCTTCGAGCGCTTCGAAATGCGATTCGGTGAGCCTAATGGATATCTTTCTCATCCTTCACATCTCCATATGTAGGCGCGCCTCACATCCGTCATCCCACTGCCACCCAACTGTCTCCCGCATGTCCGACTATGTCGCACTTTTGTCCGACACAAACATATTTAAGCGTTTTGACATACAAACCATAATTGTTGGACAGAACACGATAAAATTACCTCAACTATTATTCATGATGTTCTCAGGATAATTAACCAAAATAGTTATGTTAAACATCTAGAAACCATTTGAAGTGAAAGTCATTGAACTACTGAAGGATTCCAGTAAGGCTCTTCTGATCGGAATGGGTGGAGGAGGAGATGCTGTCAGCACCCTGTATGTAAAAGAGTTCTTTTCACACTTTGACGTTGAATGCATTCTTGGAGGTGTTGTCTGGGAGAGATTTAGGCGAGACCCCAAACCAGGTCCGAGAAGTATTGAGGAGATAAGAGGAGCTGAGAAGATAAACGACTGTCTGGCTTGGCTTGATGGGGACGAGAGGATAGAAAATACTGTTCCCATTACTTCAAAAATATCCGAACTTGCTAGTAGAGTCGTGGGAGTGGATATAACAAAAGGGGTCAAAAAACTTAGAGAGAGTCTGTATCAGTTTGTTAGAAATGAGGAGATCGATATCATAGTTGGAGTTGATGCCGGTGGCGATGTTCTGGCGAAAGGCGATGAGGTTAATTTGGTGAGTCCTCTTGCGGACGCCATCATGCTGGCAGCAATAAAAGACTTGCACTCACTGGTTGCCGTTGTTGGTTTCGGCAGTGATGGAGAGCTTTCCAGAAGCGATATCGAAGCAAGGCTGTCTGAACTCAACAGCGCCGTGATCGGAGTCAGCATAATTGGTTCTGATGTAGCTGAACAACTTAAGGACTTTGTGTATTCTGTTGAGACCGAAGCATCCAGAATACCTCTTGCAGCATCACTGGGTTACCACGGCAGCTATAATTTCTGGGGGGAGTTTGAGATACATGTGGGATTTCTGAATTCTCTCATTTTCTACATCGATGCAAAGCATCTTTATGATAGCAGTCCTCTGGCGAAAGCTGTCAGCGATGCCGAAAGCATTGAAGAGGCAAGTAGAAAGCTCAATGAAATGGGTATAAAAACCGAATATGATTTAGAAGTTGAGCTGGCCAAGAAGTTAACCCAAGGGAAGACTGGAAAAGATTATGAGAAATAATCTTCAATAACGCATTCAGCTACTTCCTTTCCGGCAGCAATACTACCATTCATACTTCTTTCCGGATAATTCGGCTTTGAGGTCATCCCTGCTATGTAAAATCCCGGTAAAGACGTTCTGTAAGGCGTTATTTTCCTCAAATAACCTTTTTCGTAAATTGGTCCGCTATATTTTGCCCTGAACACCTTCACCCACCTGACATCTTCACTTTTAAGACCGAACTTCCCAGCATCTTTGAGGATTACTTTCGCTATTTCATCTTCTCCCATAATCATCAGGGGGCTATCGGGCGTTGTATATCCTGCAAAGTAGATTACATGCTCCCCATAGTCCTCAAAGGGCATGAAGTGTGTGTGCTCAATAATCGCCCCAAAAATTACTCCACTGCTCAGATTGGTCCAGTAAATGTCCTCTGTGATTGTGCTCTCGCTTCCCACAAGGCAACATATTGAGCTTTGGTACCTGATGTCTTCCACACCTGCTTCCGTTCTTATGATTTCACCCAGTTCTGGCAGTGGAGCAGTATAGATGACTGCATCATATTCTTCACCGTTGACAATCCATCGGCTACCTTTCTGAATTTTTGCCCTTTCATTTCTTATCTCGAACCCTTCAACAATCCTCTCTATCAATTGGTGAAAACCCCTTCGCATATATCCTAGCTTTTCCCCTTTCATGGTTCTGTTGCTCCGTATCGCTACTCTTGCCAGAAGCCATGCGTAACTAACTAATCCATAATTTTCTCCAAATTTCCCTCGGAGTAAAGGATAGAAAAAGCGTTTATAAAGCCCTTCTCCGAGCTCCTTGCTTATTCCTTCGATGACTCCAATATCGTCAAACTTCTCGTAATTTTTATTTCTGCTCCTGAGCGTAAATAAAGATAGTTTGAGTTTGTCTGTAAAACTCATACCAGGATATCTCAATATTTCCACAGGAGTATTGAGAGGGTAAACCTCTCCATTGAGCTCATATCCAACTCTGGCAATCCTCCATTCAAGTTTTGAGGCAAGACGAAGGTCTTTAATCAAATCCAGTAATTCATCATCCCCCCTAAAACAGTGATGATAAAACTTTTCGATGCAGTAATTATCTCGACAGTAAGATGATGCTAACCCGCCGAGCCAGTGAGGCTCAAAAACAGTAACCTTGCAGAATTCCCTCAGCTCACGTGCCGCTGTAAGGCCAGTTAGCCCTCCGCCTATTACTGCTATTTTCATTCAGTTGTATGATTTTAGAAAGGATTTATAACCTGTTCCCTTTCCTTTTCCAGCGCACTACTTTCTAGAGTTATGATTAACACTCCCAAGAAATTACCACTGCTGTCGTCTAGCCGGCAGTAAAATTTGTGGAACTTCCTGTCTGCCAGCTCAACCTTTCTCAGGGCCACTCTACGACCATTTCTCATTTCATCCAGCAGTTGTTTAACCTTATCTACATCCATACCTGAGTGGAAATCAAAGAGATTCTTTCCAACTACTTCCTCAACAACTCTACCATTTACGAAAAGGAACCTTATCCTGTTTTCATAATCGACAAATGCTACGGAATTCTCCACACTTCTTGCTAAGAATCCTTCAAGTTCCTTTTCAAGCGGTCTGAGATCGCCACCAAAAAGTTTAACAAAATTCTCTACCAGTTTTCTGGCTACCGCCTCTTTAGGATCGCTGATCCAGTAAACATACTTCCTACCCAGCTTGCCCCGGGATTTTACTTCCTTTCTCCGTACAATTCCTTCTCTGAAGAGCCTTTCAAGGGCAGAAGCTATAGTTGTATAGGGGTGATGCTTCAAACGATTGTGAATGGTTTTTATATCTGCATTCCCCAACTCTTCGAGTACATCTAGAATCTCTTTTTCGAGACTGTCAAGCATCATTCAGCATTTTTACGCATCTTAGCGTATATAACACTTGCTATTGTTAATCCAAAAATCTTAAATAGTAATCAAGTTTATTTGATTTATGGGGGGTTGCGATAGCTGCAAAAATTACAGTTTCCACGATGGAGAGTACCATTGTATATGGTTCCACGTCAGAATAGCCAAAACTTTTCCTGGCTGGAAAGAGGATTTTAAAAAGGGTAGAATAAGATTCAGAGGCTGCGGCTTTCATAACCTATAAATCTAATCTTCCCCTCCTCCCCCCTTTTATTTTTTATTTTAATCATATCTCATTGAATATTAAATTTGATAAATTCATAATTATTAATTAATAATTTCTTTATTCCAATCGAATATTTTAGGGAAAATAGCGAAATTACTGGGTATTTCTGGACCAAAAGGTGATAGCATGGAGAGCATACACCCCTCGGTAAATGAAATGCATGAAAGGGTTAAGGAAGATGGGATTAACAGTGTTCTTGACAGGTTCGATGAGCAAAATAGCAGATGCAAATTTTGTGAGCAGGGAATTAGCTGCCAGCTATGCAGTATGGGCCCATGCAGAATAACGTCAAATGCTCAGAGTGGTGTTTGCGGAATAGACGCGGCAGGAATGGTGATTAGAAACCTTGTCCACCTCAACATGCTTGGGACTGAAGCCTACACGTACCACGCAATCGAGGCTGCAAAAACACTGAAGGCGACAGCTGAAGGTAAAACTCCCTTTGAAATAAAGGATAAAAAGAAACTCATCTGGTTTGCAGAACAATTGGGAATTGGGACTAAAGGGAAAGATATCAAAGAGATTGCTGTTGAAGTTGCAGAGTTTGCCATAAGGGACCTGAGCAGCCATGAACCCAGCAAAATCGTGAAAGCACTGGCACCAGAGAAAAGGAAGGAAGTCTGGGAAGAGCTCGATATTATGCCTGATGGCGTTTTTCAGGAGTTACTGACCGTTGGTTCATCAAGCATGACTAATGTTGACTCTGATTATGTCTCCTTGGCTAAGAAGGCTATGAGAATGGGAATCGTGACGTGTCTGGGAGCGCAGGTAGTAATAGAAACCATACACGACATCCTGTTCGGCACTCCAAAACCCCATGACAGTTATGTTGACCTAGGAATCATAGACCCCGATTATGTCAACATAGCAGTCAACGGACACGAGCCCTTTGTCGGTGCAGCTCTCATCAAACTGGCAGAGAAGGAGGAAATTCAGGAAAAAGCCAAGAAAGCTGGAGCCAAGGGCTTGAGAATTATAGGCTCTATCGAAACAGGTCAGGAGCTCATCCAGAGGTTCGAAACCGAAATTCTTGCCGGACTTACCGGTAACTGGATAACACAGGAATATGTACTTGCTACAGGCGCCATCGACGTCTTTGCTGTGGATATGAACTGTACTCTACCCACTCTCGCAGAGTACCAGAAATACGGGGTCAAGATTGTGCCGGTCAGCAAGCTGGTGCGGCTTAAGGGTATCGAAGAAGGTTTCGACTATCAGCCGGAGAATGTGGAAGAAATTGCCATGAAGCTCATTGACATGGCGGTGGAGAACTTCAAGGAAAGACGGCAGAAAATTGAGCCGTATGTTCCCGAAAGAGTCCAGTCAGTAACTGCCGGATTTTCAACTGAAGCAATACTGGAAGCTCTTGGAGGAGGTCCTGAGGTTCTCATTAACGCAATCAAAAATGGAGACATTAAGGGTGTTGTGGCTCTCGTAAGCTGCACAACTCTGCGCAACTCGCCCCACGACTATCACACAGTGAGGATTGCTGAGGAGCTGATAAAGAGAGATATTCTGGTACTCAGCATGGGATGTGGGAATGCCGCATTACAGGTAGCAGGTCTAACATCACTGGAAGCAATAGACATGGCGGGTGAAAGGCTACAGGAGGTCTGTAGAGCTCTCGGAATCCCGCCAGTCCTGAGTTTCGGAACATGCACAGATACAGGAAGGCTTGCATTGCTTGTAAAAGCCATAGCAGATTATCTAGGCGTTGACATCCCACAGCTACCAATTGCAGCAACTGCTCCGGAATACATGGAGCAGAAGGCTACCATAGACGCAATATTTGCGGTGGCATATGGAGTGACAACCCATGTCTCACCTATTCCACCAGTTACAGGATCGCCTGAGGTGGTGAAACTGCTGACAGAAGACGTGGAAAAGCTCACCGGCGGAAAGATACTGGTAGAAGAAGACCCAGTGAAAGCCGCAGAACTAATAGAAGATGTTATAATCGAAAAGAGGGTAGCACTGGGAATTTGACCTTAGTTTTTTAGTTAATTTATTTTATTATTATAATTAATTAATAAAAATTCATCAAATGTAAAAATTTGAATTAATCAACTCTTCAGTCTGTGAAATATACATCATATCATCCCAATATTCGCATTTCATTCACCATTAATCAGACCCATCGGATCCGGGAGTTCTGCTCCTACTATAAAAAACAATCCGAGAATTATGCTGAATACTGCTGTAAATACTGCAAGATATTTGTACAGAGATTTTCCAGCACTCACATAGCCATAGGCTCCAAGAACCCCCATTACAGTATTTGTGATAACAAGGCCCAGGGCAAAGGCAATTATGACAATGGCTGCAACATCGCTGCTCCTCATACCTGCTGTAAGTGCTAAAGCGAACATATACATTTGTGACGGTGTTTCAGCACCAATACCGTGAATCATTCCAATAGTGTAGGCTGAAGCATTTCCGTAATTCAGAACGAGTTTCCTTTCCTTCACGGGTTTACCAGTGAATTTTGCAGTTATCCAATCAAATATTTTCAGGATACCATAAAAAACAATAGCCCATCTGGGGAGCAGTCTCAAACCATCACCATATCGATACAGCGCATAAAATACATAAAGCCCGAGAATCAGTAATGTAAACCCCACAACTCTCCCCATCAGAGCATCGAGACTTTCAGGAAATGACAGACCGATGAGAAGAGCAGAAAGGGCAATACCAGTTACCACACTAGCATGGCCAATTGCGTAAAGAAAACTCTGAAAGATTCCTTTCTTTTTGCTGGTCTGAGTGCTGGTTATGTCAGATATTGCTGCTATATGATCCCAGTCAACTCCATGTCTCATCCCCACCACCAAAGCAAGGGCAATAAGCGCGATTTCTGACTGTAGATTCAAAGTAACACCCCCACAACCTTAATTCATCTTTTGTGTGAACAAAAAAATAACTTGTGTTACCACTATATAATATTTACTGCTAATGTAAAATAATTTTGATCCACCAATATTTTGCATAATGTTAAACTTTGATGCCCGAATCTTCGTCAAATCATTTTTTGCTCTGAAGTGCTACAACCCAGCAGAACATTTTTATCCTCCCTTTCCAGAATACCACCCGGTGATCGAATGGAGAAGCTGGAAATAAATGGTGTGCCTGTGGAGGATACCTATTGTGAGGCCTTCGACGGCATATATTCGAGATTTGTGATAACCGCAAAGCACAAGTGGCTTTTGAAGAGGGCTGCTTATGGCGCAACCGCTCTGCCATCCACCGTTTTTGGCGAGTCTGAGGGTGGCATTGACAGATGGCTTTCTCCCGAAGAGACACCAGATGGGAGGCTTGGCGCCATCGCTCAGGTTTGGGTTCAGAAGAGCAAGAAATTCATGGATGTGTTGATGAGAGAGATGAGTAAGAGAATCAGGCAGGGTGTGCTGGTTGTCCCCACAACAAGAGTATTCAACGCCACAGAGAGTGAAACGTACTTTGATGCTGAGCTGAATGTGGGAAGATGCGGGGATGGATACGAGTGGGAAGAGGAGATGTGGGGCAGGAAGGTTATAAGAGTCCCAATAATGTTCGGCGAGTTCACCATCGAGAGGTACATAGGTTACGCTGAAGGAATTGCTGGTGGAAACATCTGGTACTTCTGTGAGAGTGAGGATGCTGCTTTAGAGGCTGGAGAGGCTGCTGTTGAGGCGCTGAAGGAGATAGATGGTGTTATTACATCCTTTGACATATGCTCTGCGGGAAGCAAGCCAGAGACCAAGTACCCCGAGATTGGCCCCACAACGAACCATTACTACTGCCCCACCCTGAAAGGAAAAATACCAGACTCGCTTGTGCCAGATGGGGTTAAGAGCATCCCCGAAATTGTCATCAACGGCATAAACTTGGATGTGCTTAAGAAAGCCATGTATGTGTGTATGGATGTTGCAAGCAAAATTGATGGCGTTGTTAAGATCTCCAGCGGAAACTACGGCGGAAAGCTGGGGCAGCACAAGATTTACCTGAGAGATATTCTGAAGGAGTTTGGAGAAGGTTAGAGAAGTTGTTCAGCCATTTTAATTTTTTATTTTAATATCTAATTTAATTTTGAAAAAAACCACCTTAAAAGAACAATTTCAGAAGCTCTTGAACGAGAGAGGAGCTGAATAGGTGAGATGAAACCTAGCAATATCGGTAGAATGTTGATAGGATAATAAGAATAACTGAGTTTAATAAAAACGTTGAACCAAAAAAATTTGATGACCTATAATACTATCCACCTATAAAACCTTACCACAATAGCCTGTTGTAGGGGTCATCTCTCCCACTAGATTCTCCCCAACCTTTCTCCTAGCTTCATCTACGTCATAGTTTCCTAAAAGCCACATCAGCTTAACGAGGGCCACTTCAGGAAGCATGTCCTCGCCTTCAACGACCCCGGCCTTCAGTAAATACCTGCCCGTATCGTAAACCCTGTCACAAACCCTACCCCAGAGGCATTGAGAGGTCATTACCACCACACTATCCTCACATACCCTCTTAACAGTATCAACCCAGTCAGTGGAAACGTGTCCCAAACCTGTCCCCTCTATGACAAACCCTCTGTACCCCTCCTGATGATAGTATTCCAACACATCTGGCCTGAGTCCGGGAAAGAATTTTATCAGAACCACTTTTTCCTCCAGCTTATCCCTGAGTTCCAGTCCCCGTTCTCCCCTCTTGAAACGTTCAGCCATCCAAGTGATTTTACCTGATGGGTACTCCACCTTACCAAGGGGCGGGTAATTGACAGACTGGAAGGCATCACGCCTTGAAGTATGGAGCTTTCTCACCTTAACACCTCGATGTATATAGCAAAAATCGTCGTTGGTGGTTGCATGCATGACAACTGCTACCTCTCCCAAGTCCGCAGTTGCAGCTTGAGCGGCGCAGATCAGGTTCATGGCTGCATCGCTTGAAGGTCTATCACTACTGCGTTGTGCTCCTACAAATACAACGGGTTTGGGGGTTGAGAGCATGAAGGCTAAGGCTGAGGCGGTGTAGGACATTGTGTCTGTCCCATGTGTGACGATTACACCATCGTAACCCTTTTTCAGAGTCTTATAAACCCCTCTGGCCAGCTCAATCCAGTAAGCTGGCTTCATGTTTTCGCTGAGAATGTTGTAAAGGAGTTCAGCATCAATATTGCAGAGTTCAGCCAGCTCCGGCACCTCACTCACAATCTCTTCTGCTGAGAACTGGCTTGTTACAGCACCAGTCTTATAATCCACTTTGGATGCTATTGTCCCACCTGTTGAGATTATCTTTATCTCAGGCAACCCCGCTTTTCTCTCTAGCTCGGGACTTTCTACCACTACCTTCTCATCCTCAATGACTTCCAGAAGCTCATAATCTTTAAAGCCCACATTGTATCCGCTGTCCAGCTTAATGACAAGGGTGTCTGTTGCTGATGGCATCACCAGCCCTTCAAAAATCCTGTCCTTCGCCTTTATCCTGACTCTTTTACCCTCAAGCATTTATGACACTCTCCACTTCCTCGTACATCATCTCAAGTCCACCTGACACCTCTTCAATAATTTTCTCCAGCATTTCAGCATCTCGTTCAATTCTCCTCTTCCTTTCTTCCAGCATGCGCTTGATCTCCTTAGATGATGTACCTCCAGTATTAACTCTCCTATCCACAACTTGCCTAGGGTCGAGAATCTGATTAAGCTCTTCCTGAGTTATTTTTTCCGAAATCTTCACACCAGCCACTTCAAGAGCTATTCTGTCAAGCTCTTCAAGATTAATTATGCTCTCCTCACTTTCGGCTATCCTGCCCACTATTGTATGAGCAGTCCTGAATGGGAGACCACATTTTCTCACAAGAGTGTCCGCCAGCTCGGTGGCGCATGAAAACCCTTTTCCAGCCTTTTCTTCCATAACTTCTTTTTTGAATTTCAGTTTCTCCATCATCTCAGCCATTGCAAGCGTTGAAAGTTCGGCGGTTTCAAGGCTTTCGTAGAGCAGGAGATTCATCTCCTGAAAATCCCTGTTATAGGAATATGGCATTGCCTTATACACGGAAGCTGCGGCTGTCAGATTTCCTATTAGCTTCCCGGCTTTCGCTCTGATGAGCTCCGCAACATCAGGATTCTTCTTCTGGGGCATGATACTGGAAGAAGATGCATATTCGTCAGGCAACTCAACGAAATTGAACTCAGAGCTCCAGAGTATCAGCTCCTCTGAAATCCTACTCAGGGAAAGCATAAGGT
The DNA here is from genome assembly GCA_002010215.1 of Archaeoglobus sp. JdFR-37. Taxonomy (GTDB): domain Archaea; phylum Halobacteriota; class Archaeoglobi; order Archaeoglobales; family Archaeoglobaceae; genus JdFR-37. Next base: position 39,933 of record MTMY01000031.1, on the reverse strand, counting down.
TGCATGAGATAAAGATGGATTCGATTGCGAAGTCCCTTGTTGCCACAGCATCCATGCTGTTCTCCACTATATCTTTGAAGCCCAGCAATTTGGCTGAGTAGAGTCTATCTAGTTTGAAGCCTGTGGATGCGAAGGCTGCTGATCCCAGAGGTGACAAATTTACTCTTTTAAAAGCCTCAATAACCCGTTGGAAGTCTCTTTCCAGCATGTCGTGGTATGCGAGAAGATGATGGGAGAGGCGGGTAGGCTGGGCATATTGCAGATGAGTAAATCCCGGCATCACGGCATCCTCTGCCTCAACCCTCTCCAGCAGCACTTCTCGTAAGTGAAGAACTGCTTGAGCGATAGAAAGGAGCCTATCTCTAGCATACAACCTCAGACACGTGGCAATTTCATCATTTCTGCTCCTCCCAGTGTGCATTTTTCTTCCAGCCTCTCCGGCTAGCTCTATCACCTTCGCCTCAATAGCCTCGTGAACATCTTCGTATTCCCTACTCAGAGCGTTATAGCCGGCATCCCTGATCTCCAGAAGGGCTGCAAGTATCTTTGCCGCCTCATCTTTCGAAATATGGCCATTTTTTAAAATATTCAGGACGTGGACTATATCAACAAGGATGTCGTAGTGGAAGATGTTGTAATCGTGATGAAGTGAAGACGTAAGCTTTAAGGCAATCTCACTCATCTCCTTTTTCAGCCTGCTCCTCACAACTTTCATTTCCCCTCCTCCAGACGACCTCACCGGCATATTTTATCTCTACAATCCTGTGTACGGGTATTGCATTACCAGATACAAGATATATGAACTTATGCCCGATATCGATAATCTCTCCACCATTTACTTTTGAAAAACCCTCCGGGCGATGGATATATGTTACCTCCACCAGGTTAAAATCGAAATCTGGATGCCACTTAAATTTATTGAGAATATCTCTTATGCTAAACTTCTTGCTGCGTCCATTATATCTCTTCATCCTTCGCCATCTCTACCAGCTGGCCTTTAAGAGTCAATCTGTTGGATCTCTTGGCCACTGCCCTGACAAAAAGCTGGCTATAGCCAAGACCTTTGCTTATGTACTGAACTGAACTCCTACCAGCCTTAATTTCCGAGATTATCTTATCTACGATCTCTTCAAACTCATCATCAGGCATAAACACAACATTCAAAATCTCATTAAGCTCTTTCAGTGACGAATAGAAGTTTGCACTGATATGGGTGTAGCTGACATGATACTCCTTAGCCGGCTTCTCTTTCGGGTCAGATGGCATTCTCCACTTGGCTTCCAACATCCCTGCATGTTTGAGAACCTTCAATGCCTCATCAACACCATCGCCAAATCTTTCCTTTAGTTCATCAAGAGTGTACCACCCGTCCAGAAGCGTCTCGTAAATGCCCCTATACGTTTCGGTGGAGAAAATCTGAAGGATTGGAACGAGTTCCGCCAAGTCATTTACAAGCTTTGCCCTTTTTACCATATCATCACCTTTACTGAGAATATTTGTGCGATTTATGTTGATTGGCACGATATTTTTAGTTTTCTATGACTGATGTTATTTCAACCAGATACAGGATTTTCAAAGTAGTTCAGCCTAGAAAATGAGATGATGGATCAATACTGCCCCTCCAATCCGATTTAACAAATCTGAGAAAAGCTTAAAACTATTTACTGCAAGGCTGATATTGTGAGGCCCACGAAAACCGCAAGACCTACAATGGACGAATATTTCATGGAGATTGCCAAAGTTGTTGCTAAACGCTCCACATGTCTTCGTCAGAATGTGGGAGCGGTGATTGTGAAGGACAAAAGGATTCTGACGACAGGCTACAATGGAGCCCCCTCTGGACTTCCTCACTGCCTTGACATCGGTTGTCTGAGAGAGCAGCTCAATGTTCCCTCAGGAGAGCGACATGAGCTCTGCAGAGCAGTTCATGCAGAACAAAATGCGATAATTCAGGCTGCGGTGCATGGTGTGAGCATTGAGGGTGCAACGCTCTACACCACACATCAGCCGTGCATAATGTGTGCAAAAATGATAATCAATGCCAAAATAAAGAAGGTGGTGTACGGCAGAGAGTATGCAGATGGCAGAGGCCTAGAATTTCTGGAGGAGGCAGGTATAGAAGTAATCTATTTCCCAGCTGGAGATGATGAGTGACATAGATGGAGATATAGGGAGGATATAATACTCCACATTAACTACTAATACCTACTAACAGCTACTTGCGCCTTATTTTGAAAGCATAGACGTCTTTCCTTCTGAGCTCCCGGATTTCGAATCCCTTGAGACTCTTGGTAAGCTCTTCAGCCTCCTCGTCATACATCACAATAAGAGAGGTATTTTCGGGCATCATCTTTGCAAGTCTTTCCACAAACCTATCTCTCTCCTCCTCCCTCACAGCCCTTGCTTCCACTATTGCCTCGCCTGTTTTGCTTAGAATTGCCAAAAACAGCTCGTCAGCCATTTTCTGCATATCTTGGAGGGTTCCAAGCTCTTCATCAACTCTTTTGAACTTCTCCAGCATCTTGTTCCTTTCTTCCTCGTCGAAGAACCTTGCCAAACCGGGAAAAAGACTGTGATTCTCTCTATCAATGTGATCGGGAATGAAGTTTGCCCATTCTCTTAAATTAACCACTGCACCCCTTATATCACCATTATCCAGAGCTTCAACAGCTTTCCTCACTTTCCATCTTACCATCTCGTGCTCCTTCTCCATTGCATCAATTGGCGAGACATCCAAGCCTTTCTCCCTGACTAGGGTGAAGAGTATTGCTTCCTCCTTTTCATGATGATACCTGTCTGCAAACCTCCTTATAAAATCAACAGCTTTTCTGAGCATTTCAGCATCAATTTCTGAACCACTCCTGATGGCTGCCAAGGCAGAGGCAACTTCTATGATGGGGTAGTGTTCAACTGTCAAAATTTCGAATGGATCTTTATTGAATTCCTCCATAAACTCACCTCAACTTCCAGCTAAAATATTCTTCAGTATAGTATAACTGTTTCTAGCTCGTGCCTAGCGAAGTGGTAAAGTTTTGTTTGTTGCCCGCCGTGTGGAATCCCCATCACTGCTCAGGGGACGCATGGCTGGCGGGCAACAAAACTCATCTTTAAACCTCTTAAGCTTTTTCCCATATTGATTCCACTTTACCTAGTAGATGGTAGAATGGTACAACGCAACCTATATTGCAATTGACGTAAAACATTGATATTAAGGTTCTAAAAGAGTTATCTCACATCTTCCACAGATATCTGGATGAAATACGTTATCAGAATGAGGGTTAATTTTTTAAGCTCATTCACCTAAAATAAAGCCATGACTTGGATCAGAGACCCTGGATTGAGCCTCAGAATGTTTATGACAATGTTCCTCTTAGCAATAGTTTACCTCGCATTCCTAGCTGTTCTTGCAGCATTCAACATTGACATCACCTTCATAGCACTCTTTGCTGGAAGCTTTTTGTTTATCCAGTATTTTTACTCCGACAAGATAGTACTATGGAGCAGTGGCGCAAGAGTTGTGGATGAAAGTGATGCTCCAGAACTTTACGGAATGGTGAGAAGACTGACCATGGAGGCTAGCCTCCCAATGCCCAGGGTGGCGATAATTGATACACCCGTCCCAAACGCCTTTGCAACTGGGAGAAATGCCAAAAATGCTGTAGTTGCAGTAACAACCGGATTGCTCAGGACTCTTAACAAGGAAGAGCTGGAAGCTGTGATAGCCCATGAATTGAGTCATATAAAGAACAGAGATGTTGCTGTCATGACCATAGCCAGCTTTATCTCTACCATCGCCTTTTTCATCATGCGCTGGGCAATGTTTGCAGGGATGTTTGGAGGAAACAGAAGAGAGGGGGCCAGTGCTGGTATAATTCTCTTCGCAGTTTCCGCACTGGTATGGCTTATAAGCTTCATTCTGATTCGCGCTTTGAGTAGATACCGTGAGTTTGCAGCAGATGCCGGAAGCGCATTTTTGACCAGAAATCCAAAAGCCCTGATTTCGGCTCTGGCAAAAATCAGTGGAAAAATGGAATATGTGCCACCAGAATACAAGAAGGAGGTTGAGGGGCTCAATGCCTTCTTCATAATACCTGCTCTCAGTGGAGAGACTCTTCTGAGCCTGTTCTCTACTCATCCACCCATTGAAAAGAGAATAGAAAGATTGCAGAGACTTTCAAGAGAGTTCGGAATCTATTAATTTCAAAAAATTTAATTTTCCACAATATTAGTACGATATGTATTAAAAAGTTAGAAGGTGTTTGCATGCCGAGAAGATACAGATCTGAATATTTGAAACTGGCAGAACTGCCTTTTATTGTTGAAATTGGTGAAGGTCCAAGAAAAAAAGTAAGAGAGGTTCTGGAGAAGCTGGAACTTTCCAATGCCATAATGCTCACCGGTAAGTCCTCATACGAAGCTGCTGGACAGAAGATTCAGGAAAGGATTTCGGATTATCTGATTAACACTTTTTTTGTAACCAAAGCAAGCATGGAGGAAGTAAGAACAGTGGAATTCAGCATCAGCTATGAAGATGTAGATTCAATCGTAGGTGTAGGTGGAGGAAAAGTTCTAGACATAGGAAAGGTTCTGGCCTCAGAGTTAAGCGTGCCTTTTATCAGCATTCCAACAGTTGCCAGCCACGATGGGATAGCAAGCCCCGTCGCAAGCTTCAAAGAGGGTGGAAAACCCCTATCAATCTCTACCCGCCCACCAACAGCCGTTTTGGCAGATCTCGTCATTTTGAGATACAGTCCCATCAGATTTCTCAGGAGTGGCTATGGAGATCTGATATCTAACATAACGGCTGTGAGGGACTGGAAGCTGGCCAGGGATAAGATGGATGAAGAGTACAACGACATAGCTGCAAGCATAGCCGTGATGCCTGCAAATCTAATGCTGAGTCAGGCAGAAAATCTCGATTTGAAACAGCCATCACATCTTGAGATGCTCATTAGAGGGCTGATACTCAGCGGCGTAGCAATATCAATTGTCGGATCAAGCAGACCAGCAAGCGGTGCTGAGCACAAATTCAGCCACGCCTTGGATTATCTGGGATATGGAGATGCCACCCACGGTGAACAGGTAGGAATAGGAACGATAATCATGGAATATCTCCATGAAAAACATTATGGAGAAGGGAGCTGGGAACGCATAAAACTCAGCCTTGAGAAGATTCAGGCACCAACAACTGCAAAAGAACTTAGTCTTACAAAAGAACAGGTTGTGGAAGCCTTAATTTATGCCAAAAGAATTAGAAAGAAGAGATACACGATACTGGAAGACACAAACCCAGACAAAGATGAGTTTGAGCTGATTCTCACAAAAACCGGAATATGCTGATTATATTAGACCTTATTACACCTCATCATCTGTCAAAGATGCGTCCGCCAGTGGTACTAAGATGTAGCTCTCAAGTGACGAGATGTCAGGAGATTTCAGAACTTCAACGATTTGAAAATCCTGAATTTTGACGGCTAAGAACATTTCGCTTCTCTGAGCATCTTCGCCAGCCAAACTCAGCAGATTGTAGTTGCCTTCATGCCATGTCCCCATTTCCGATCCATACAGCAATATTTGGAGAATAACATTGAAGAAGTGCCAATCTTCTTCCACCAGCTTCTGTCGGGGATAAATGCTCAGGGCTTCGATGATTTTCTCCACATTCTCCCGCTCATGAACCCATGTACAGTCCATACAGCTCCACACATCTCCTTTCAGCCTACCACCAGTGTCATAGATTAGACAGGGATAAAAAGGGCAATAACAGAAGGTGCAGTCCTGTCCTTCAAAATGGCAGGGATAGTATCTACATTCTAGAACGCTACCACTAACGCCTTCAAGAGCACTGAAAAGCTCCTTAAGTGTTCTCTCCCTCAGATTGTCCATATCTATATCCATACCTATCGCCTCAGCATGGCAACCATGTCTCCAACTTCAACGCCTATTGACTTTGCCACCGGCTCACATTTGGCAGTAAGGAGAAATGCAACAGGAGAGAAGCGCATTTCATCCATGCACTCATAATTTGCCATTCCCTTAGCGATTATAATGTCTGCCTCCTCCAGCCTTTCAAGTGTCTCTTCAGGGAGCTCTTCTTCAATTATACCAACTGCACCCTCTCCGTTCGTGAAGATTTCGTCAGCAATATTACCTATGCCAGCGAAATAAGCATCTTCAAGGGTTGCATCACTGATGATTGGTTTACCCCTCACCACTGCAGTCAGCCTTTCACTCATCTTTTTTAATTCCTTCATGAAAACTGCATCGATGACGATTTCGCCAGCGTTGTCGGTTATGTAAACGACCTTGCCCCTTGACAAGTTCCGAATATCTTCACTGTCGTCAATAACCAGTCCATCATTCAACTTTCTTTCAAAAAATTCCTTGAAAGCCTTGTCCTGGACACTATGCCCCATCACACCATAGTCGAAAGTGTTGGCAATTATACTGGCAATCAAAGCTGTTTTGAAGCTATCATCGCTGAACCTGACAACATCTTCCACCCAATCCCTATACAGCATTGCAACACTGTTCGCTCTCTCCTTCAGAGCCTTGTATGGGTCCTCGCTTCCGAGAATCTCATACACTCTGCGGTGGATCTTTGTGGCTATAACCGCATTAATGCCTCTTTTTGGGTACTCTTGACAGAGAACCTTCAGAGCCTCACCAACAGCCATGGCAATAACTTCTTCACTGTCTGTAGCTAATCTGGACTCCATCTGAACTCTGTTGAGAAGGCATGCCGGACATTTTGGGGAGATCCTCATTAACACACCTCTTGGTCATAATTATTGGTGGATTGGGTTACAATCCAAACTCTCTGATTTCTGCTTCTTCCACCGCTTTTTTTTCCAGCTCATGGAAATTAATACCTTTCTCAATTTGTTCAGCAGTTTCAGGGTTACCCCTCGTTTCGGGGTGTTTTGCTATCATAAGGGAACAGCAGTCTTCGTAAGGCATTATGGATATCTCATATGTGCCTATCTGCTTGGCTATGTTGATTGTCTCCTCCTTATCGAATCCTATAAGGGGTGGCAAAACAGGGAGAGTGGAGGCTTTATATATCACATCTAAGTTGTGAAGGGTTTGGCTGGCGACTTGGGCCAGGTTATCTCCTGTAACCAATCCACTGGCTTTCTCCTGCTTCGCTATAAGATTAGCCATTCTCATCATACTTCTACGATAGATAAGCATCCTCCACTTGGCGGGCACAGCCTTTATTATCTCCCTCTGCACCTCACCAAATGGAACCATGTAAAGCCTTATTCCACCCTGGATTTCTGCCAACTTCTCCGCAAGCATCTCAATTTTCCTTCTCACCTGCGGAGAGTGAAGTGTCTGATTGAAGAAGTGGACTGCGACAACCGCACATCCTCTTTTCATCATCATGAAAGCGGCGACAGGACTATCAATACCTCCTGATACCAGCGCCACCACCTTTCCGGCGGTGCCGACAGGCAGACCGCCAATGCCCTTCACCTTCTCGATGTAGACGTAACTTTCTTTCTCACATATCTCAATGTAAACGGTAACGTCAGGCTCCTTCAGCTTTACAGCCTTCCCCGTGACTTCAGCTATGTGGCCGCCTATTTCTCTGTTAATCTCCATGGAGTTGAGGGGGAAGCTCTTGTTACTTCTGGTGGCATCTACCCTGAAAGTGCTGAACTCTGCAGGAAGCACTTCCACAGCAGCCCTCTTGATTTCATCCATTTCCAGCGAAGTTTTCTTTGCCCTTGCAAAGTATTTGATCCCGGGTATTTTTCTCAGCTTCTCTGCAATATCTGGATTCCCGTCTTCCAAGACTATTCTGCCATATCTTCTTTTCGCCTTCTTGTCGGTGATCCGTCTTACCATCCAGTTAATGTTGGAAATTAGTCTGCGCTCAAAGTAATCTCGATTTTTCCCTTTCAGAGCCACTTCTCCATAGTGGATCACGTAAACGTCATGAGCATTCATTGGATAGAATAAGCTGGCAGGTTAAAATAACTTTACTCCAGAACGAGCTCCACGCTTCTAGCAAGCTCACCCTTCAGAACAGAGTGGAAAAAGTTCTCATTTTTAAGCACCGCTCTAGCAGCGGAAACCAAGTGAGAAACTTCAGCCATCCTGACTGCTGACCCATAATCCACCACACTGTTATTTCCAACGGTAAACATTATGGCTGAAAGCTTCCTCACAAGCTGAAGATCGTTTCCGCCCCCTGGAATCATAGCATCCACGTGAATTATGCACGCCCCTGAATCTTTCAGAAGTTTTGCCAAAGAGATGTAATCAATTCCCAGTCCTCCCCTGATTTTTACCGAAACCGGACATATTTTAGAGCATGCTGAGACTATTTCGGCCAGCCTCTCTGCTTTAAAAAGGAGTTCCTGACCACAACCAATGCTCAGAAACTCTGGTTGCCTGCAGTGGGCGTTTATCTCAATGACTGCACCATAATCCCGGCAAAGCTCCGCCACCTTAGTATACCCTTCTAAAGTGGCAGATCTCGTATTAACTCCCACAACTCCTGGAAATTGCATCTCTCTAAGTTTCTTGAGTTCTTCTTCAATTCCATCTATCGGATCTTTAAATATGAACTCCTTTCTGCCTCTTTGCACCGCTTCTATTGCAGCTTTCATCGCTGTCCTGTCAGCATTAAAGCCCCCCAGTACGGCAAACCCCACGGGATGCTTTGAAGCGAACTCCGCATTGCATATGCCAGCCATGGCGGAAAGAGCGAGGCGATTTGGGAAAACGAGCTTCATATCCTGAGCTCTCCTGTGTTGATGAATCCTTCAAAGACCCTTGATGCGGTGCCAGTCATGTAAGCTCTATCACCTTCAACCCCGCTTTCAAGCTCAATAATTAGAACACCCCCTCTGGTGTGAATCGTAACCGGATTTTTCGCTAAGCCATGCCTTACAGCTATTGCTGCCACAGCAACGCTTCCAGTTCCACAGCTAAGGGTTTCACTCTCTACTCCTCTTTCATAAGTTCTGACCTGAATGTTGTGCTCGTCAATTATTCTTGCGAAATTCACATTTGTTCCCTCAGGGAAAAGGGGGCTGAATCTGATTTCCCTTCCATACGGAACTATGTCAAAATCCAGAGACTCCAAAAATATGACTGCATGAGGCACTCCTGTGTTTGCAGCAAAAACTTCAAATTCTCTGTCAATTACCCTCATCTTCTTCTTGAATTCCCCTTCCCCTTCAGCTGGAATTTCTGAAGCTTCAAACTTCGGCTTTCCCATGTCTACCTTAACCCACCAGCCATCCCGATTTACTGTAAGCTTCAGAATTCCGGCGAGAGTCTCAACCCTGACCTCCTCACCAGCATAGCCCTCTTCAACCAGATATCTACAGAAGCACCTTATCCCATTTCCACACATCTCTGCTTCGCTTCCATCACTGTTGAAGTATCGAAACCTTGCATCTGCTTTTTCGGAAAGCTGAACGAAGAGTACACCATCAGCCCCAACACCAAAATTCCGGTGACATATGGCTTTTACGAAATCCGATTTTTCTTTTTCAGGGATTAGAATTTCTTTGAATTCATCGATAAGTACGAAATCGTTACCATTGCCATGCATCTTCACGAAGGGGATTTTTTGGGATGGCATAAGATAGGATAGCTCGAAATGTTTTTAAGATTTTCAGGGCGAAAACTCATCGTTTCATATTTACTATTGGCTTTATTTTTCTGATAGTATCCCAAAGTATTAGTGCAAAGAACAGACACGAGACGACAATCAGCCCCTTGAAAACATTCTCTGAAAAGTATATAGATATGAGCAAAAGTCCGATGAAGCCTGAGAAAATTCTAAATCCCAAGCCTAGAGTATAAAGATTTACGGGTTCCACAATAGCATTCATCATTTTTGAGTACCTAAACGCAATGATCAGCAAATAGAGAATAACCACTGCCACGATGATTGATGACACGCCTATTGCGACCCATGGAAAGTCAAATTTATCCAAAACCAAATACAATACTGCATAATAGATTACAATGTCTACCATATCCTTAGACAAAACTAGCCTGTACCCGTTTTTAGCTAAAACATAAATCGTTGTAATATTGATGAACATCAATAAACTCCAAAAACCGACTACTCCAGCAAGCATCATAAATCTGACCAAATCGTTTGAAGTAGCTAGGAGATAAACACCTACAACTAATAGGTAGAGAAAGAAGACCGTAACCAAAAACCCAAATCTCAAGGCAATTTTAGTTCTCCTGCTTACGAATTCTGAAACCTCTTTTCGATTTGGTTGCAAATAAATACTAATGCTAATTAAAGATATAAAAAATAATATACTACCCAATAGGACATATATCCCAGTTGTATGCATATCACAGCTTCTTTTTTCACTATATATAGATTTCCCCTAATAATTTAGACCCACATATCCATTGTGAAATAAAATATAGCAGAATTTCTAATTCCTTTCTCTAGATTTTTATATTTATTGTAGAAATAATCATTATTTAGTAGTATAAATGTAAACCAATATAATTAAGAGATCAAGAAATGAGTAGCGAGAGATGGCAGTAAATGCATTATTGTACATTAGACAAAGTACTGTCAAAATGCAAAAAAGACCTCTATTAATCCAACACATCAACCTTCCTAAGAGGATTAAAATGGTCACTTTGCGGAGAATTTTAATATCAAATTGTTGTAAAAGATTGTCATGACAGAAGCGATCTATATTGTAGGGCATAAAAATCCAGATACAGATAGCATCTGCTCTGCCATAGCCTATGCAGAGCTCAAGAAAAAGCTCGGCATAAGTGCTGTTGCCGCAAGGCAGGGAGAGCCAAACCCTGAAACAAAATTTGTTCTGGAGAAATTTGGCGTTGAAGTTCCTGAATTGCTCACTGATGGGGCCAGCAAGAAAGTCATTCTGGTTGATCACAGTGATATTGGGCAGAGTTTGGATAACCTTGATCAAGCGGAAATTGTTGAAATCATCGACCATCACAAGATAGGTGATGTTACAACACCCAATCCAATCTTCTTCCTGGCGATGCCTGTTGGATGTACCGCAACAGTTGTCAAAACACTTTATGACTACTTTGGCATCGAGATTCCAAAGAATATTGCAGGTATTATGCTTGCTTCCATACTCAGCGACACAGTCATCTTCAAGTCCGCCACTACAACGGATAAGGACAAAAAAGCCGCAGAAGATCTGGCAAAGATCGCTGGCGTTGAAGATATGGAGACTCTGGGCATGGAGATGTTCAAGGTTAAAAGCGATATAGCTGGCAAGCCTCCAAGGGAGCTTCTATTCAGAGATTTCAAGGACTTCGACATGTCTGGAAACAAGGTGGGCATTGGTCAGATCGAGGTGGTAGACCTTAGCCTGCTAGATGAAGTGAAGGACTCACTCTACGAAGAGATGAAAAAAGTGAAGGAAGAAGGAGGGTACCACAGTGTTTTCATGATGCTAACTGACATAATCAAAGAGGGGACGGAGCTTCTCGTTGTAAGTGATGATTCCGGTGTTGTAGAGAAGGCTTTTGGAAAGAAGGTCGAAGACAGAAGTGTCTGGCTTGATGGAGTTATGAGCAGGAAGAAGCAGGTTGTGCCACCTCTTGAAAAAGCTTTCTCGTAACCCTTTTCATAACCCTTTTTTTGTATAGTGCTCAAAGATGTACTCCCTTATGGCTTCCTTTATTACATTGTGAACTCTCAAACGGTTTTTATCGCTAAATGTTTTGAGCCTATCCCACAGCTCAGTAGGAATGTCAATTTGCATCACTTCATTGTCCAGAACAGAGCATAGCCTAGGAGTTATGCGGGATCTCTCCTCTTCTCCAATCTCCTTTGGTTCCATGTTATCCAGATACCAGCGTATCGCTTTCAATACCAACACTTCCTCGTCGTCCAGCTCCCTAATCCTCTCAGCAAGAGATTTTTCGATTTCAAGACTGTAAAGCATAAATAACCCTGCCTAATGGAAGAATCTATATCTCTCTGCAATCCACTTCTCGTAAGCTTCAACAAGTTTGACCTCAGCTTTGGCGTAGAGAATATTAACCACGCCAAGAAGCTCCCCATATTCAATTTTGCCATCCCTTATGGGATGAAATATGGCGGTATCAAACTCCCTCTTCTCCTCTATCTTCTTAGGCTTCCCTTTTCTGGTTAATCCTGCTAAATATCCAAGAGCATTTCTCTGAACGATGCACGGGAAAATGATGGAACCTTCAGGGATTTTGATTGGTTCAATATGGACCTCAACATCTCTATTTGCAAGAACCTCCCGTTCTTCTAAGGCTATAACCATTCTCCATTCTCCTCTTGGCCCAACACTGTACCCATAGTTGTAAGCTTCGGCAACAAACTTCTCCACCCCTTCAGAGCCAATAAAACTCATCTTCACCTTTGCCATACACTAATTATTGGGATTAATCATTAAAAATTTTTGTGGTGTTTATTAAGTAAAAGTAAGATAAAACTATATATTCCATGAATGCAGTGAAACTTCATGAACGTTCTGGATGTCCTTTTTAATCCCAGCAAGTTCTTTAAAGAAACAGAAGATTTCCCGATCTGGATCAGTTTGCTTATAGTCACCCTTAATGGTATAGTGGGAGCATACATTACCCTCTCTGCCATTGAGAACATCAAACTTCCAGCCGAAGCAGCAATGTTGGGAGATGTTGTAAAAGTTTTTGCTGTCGTTTCGGCTTTCATTTCGACTTTCGTGGGATGGGTGCTCTATACTGGAGTAATCCACATTATCTCAAGCTTGCTTGGTGCCGTAGGAGATTTTGCAAAGAGTCTCAAAGTCACCTCGCTGGGCTACATCCCTGTTCTGATTCTCAGCCCTATCAGCTATTACGTTGCCATGAGTGCTGTAACCACAATGCAGTTAAGAAACCCAGAATCAATGGTGTTCGGCCTCGCCATCTCACTCTGGCAGCTTACCATATGGAGCTTCGGAATCAGCAGGTGGCGGAATTTAACTATGAGTAAGGCGGTGATAAGCTGTGCAGTTCCAGTGGCAGCAACATACCTGTTGTCTCTGATTGGCTACTTCATGACGCCCAAAACGTTTTCGTAATTCGTCTTCTTAGCTTATTTTCCACCAATATATCCCCCTCAACAACCAATATTTTCGCCACACCCAAAAACCCTATTATTCCTAGCCAGCTAGTCTGAATAATGGATGTTTCAGAGTTATTCTGTAACCGGTGCGGAAGGATTAAGCGAAGGTGTATATGTGAGAAGGAAAGCATCAGGGAGAAGAACCTCAAGTTCCTTATGGAAGTTTCCGGGAAAAAGGAATTGGTTCCGCTTTTCGACACATCAGATGAGATTGTTTTTTATCGGGTTTTCGAGCCAGAAAGTGCAGAGCCAAGTGTGGATCTGGATGAAGTCGCAATTCCTGATCCTATAAAGAGGATTTTGAAACTCAGAGGAATTGAGAAGCTCTATCCATTTCAGAAAAGAGCAATGGAAGAGCTTTTAGACTGTAAAAATGTGGTCATAACGGCTCCCACTGGATTTGGGAAGACTGAGGCATTTGCTATGCCCATGTTTGCCCGGGTGGCTGAGAATGATGGCAGAGCTGCCGTCTTTTACCCGACAAAGGCTCTTGCCAGAGATCAGGAGCAGAAGCTGAAGTTCTATGCATCAAAACTCGGTTTGAATCTAGTGAGATTTGACGGAGATTCTAGCTACGCAGAGAGAAAGGCTGTTTTTTCCGGCAAAGCTGATATAATACTGACGAACCCCGACATGGTGGATTTTCACCTCCGGAACACCAGCGCATTCAGGGATTTTGTTGAAGAACTCTGCTACGTTGCCGTGGATGAACTTCACAGCTATACAGGAGTGCTTGGAACCAACATGCACTACCTTTTCCAGCGCCTCTATCGCTTCTCCGATTTCCAGATAGCATGCGGGTCTGCGACCATAGCAAATGCCAAGGAGTTTGCGGAGGAGTTGTTTGAGAAGGAGTTTGTGCACGTAAGCGGAAAACACCGGAAAGCCAGAACCCACCTGATAATGCGATACAGCAACCTGTATTCTGCTGTCAGAGACATTGTAAAGGCTCTCTATGGAAGGAAGATACTCATCTTCGGAAACAGCTGGAAAAGCGTTGAAACAATGGGCTGGATACTGAACAGAGAAGGTATTAGGGCTGCAGTGCACAAGAGTGGGTTGCCAAAGAGTGTGAGGGACGAAGTAGAGAGAAAATTCAAGAGAGGGGAGATCAAGGTTGTTGTTTCAACGCCAACTCTCGAACTCGGCATAGACATAGGTGATGTGGATGTTGTTATTTCGGAATTAGTGAACTACAGCCAGTTCATTCAGCGGTCTGGAAGAGCAGGTAGAATGGGGCAGGAAAGTGTTGCAGTGCTTCTGCTGAGGGAAGAAGATGCAATAAGTAATTACTACCGCATGAAGCCAGAGGACTACTTCAAGGATGAGTTCCAGGCCTATGTGGAGAAAAATAACGAGGAGCTCATGATTTTCCACATCGCATCCATGTGCATGGAGATGCCCCTCAGCAGAAATGAGATCCGAGAAAACTGGAAGAGGGTGGTTGAAGGGCTGGAGAGGAGAAAGCTAATCTTCGATGCCAACGGGTTTATCCTTGCTTCCCCCTCCATTGCAGATTTCATCTCCTCTTTCAGCATGAGGGGTGTGGGAGATACTGTGAAAATGGTGATGGATTGTGAGATCATCGGAGAGAGAACGCTGCCAATAGCTCTGAAAGAGCTCTTCCCTGGCGGGGTTGTGATACATAACGGAAGGAGAATCAGGAGCCTTTCACTGGACTTGAGGAAGAGAGAGGCGGTAGTTGAGAAGGACGACGGGAGAACAATTACAGATCCTCTCTATACTTCGATTCCCAGGATTATTGAAGTTATTGAGTCTGTTCAGGAGCCCCTAGATACCTACTACTGCTCCATGGAGATTACCATGAGCATTTATGGATACATAGAGAGGGATGTTTTCACCGGAGAAAGAAAGGGCGTGCAGTATCTGGATGAGCCCATAAGCTATACTTTCCCCACTAAAGGGATAATTTTCTCTGCACCATTTCCTCCGGCTATGGATTACGAGGATTTCTTTGCAGGGAGTTTTCACGCTCTGGAACACGTGCTTATTGAAGCCAGTGATGCTGTTACGGGCGGAGCATCGCAACAAATGGGTGGAATCTCAACACCTGAAGGAGATATTTTCATTTACGATGCTGTTAAAGGAGGTGCTGGACTCAGCAAACTCCTTTTCAGAAGATTCAGCAGAGCCTTTGAAATTGCATATGAAGTTCTCAAAAGCTGTGAGTGCAGGCGGATCGATGGCTGTCCGAGATGCACCTACAGCTATCAGTGCGGCAATAACAACCAGCCTCTCAACAGAATTGGGGCAATGGAGGTGGCAAGGCTTGTGCTGAAAGGCAGGAAGAGAGCGGTTGAACTTGAGAAGTATGAAGAGGTGACAGAGTTTCAGTATTTCCCATAGTGGTGTAGGTTTCAGTTGGCCATATTCCTGAAACATGTACTTCCTTACTTCGCCCCCCAACCTCTAACTATTCCATATTGAAAGTGTTAAAATTTAGATAATTGCGAAATATCTGAAACCTCAGGGCGGGCGAGAGGGTGTCAGTATTAGATGTTAAAAAATCTAAGGTGTTTGCCAAACTTCAAGTTAACGATGAATGAATAACGCTGATTCTGCATTATCTAGACCTTTTAAAGGAGATTCTAAAATGCCTCAATCTCACTCAAAACCTGAGCTGTGCCATGAGAACCAGAAAATTTTCAGTCTGGCATTCATATCTGGATTGAATCTGACAACAAACTTTCTGTAGTACTCTTCCTTGCCCATAATTATGCCAAGAGTAGGGTCATACACTGTAACATTATCATGGCCGATTTCAACCCAAGCATGCCCAAAATAATATGAAGCTATGAAAGAGGAAAGAGGTGCTGCCTCAATTGTCGATGCGTCCACAGACCCGAACACAACCTTCACGTAATCTGTCTGGTTATACGGCTCACCAAGATGATACGCTGACGACGCAAGAGCTATCGCCTTATCCTCGCAATCTCCTGCTTTAAAGGCAAAGAACTCTTCAGCTGATGCAAAATACTCTACTAAGCCATACAACTCCATATCGGTGACATAGGGCAGATTGTAAATGTATTGAAAGTTCTCCATCAGCGATGAATTTGGTCCGGGGCTGTTCAGGAGGTATCCTCTATCTCCCTCTTTCATCCTTTCCATAAACCCTTCATGATAGCCCATATATGAGATCTCTAATGGAGGAACAAGTACTCTCAAAAGAAATAGCAGAGAAATGACAATAACCACCGGAATTCCTTCCCTCATTTATGTTGTTTTAAACCCGATCCAGCAAAACGTTGTTGCTGTAGTGAAAATTATTAAATTAAATAAATTAAATTATTCTTCACTAAAAGCAGATTCCCAGACCAACTCGATCACATCCAGCACCTGCAACCTGTCATCAACTCCAACGCTCTTAACACCATCCTCAAGCATTATCATACAGAAGGGGCACGCTACGGCCAGAACATCTGCTCCAGTTTCTGCAGCCTCTCTCGCTCTGATATTGTTGGGCCTATCATCTCCCGGATACTCTCTGACGAGGTTCCCACCTCCGGCTCCACAGCAGAACGATTTTTCCCTGTTTCTGGGCATCTCAACCAGCTCAATGCCTGGAATTGCCTTGAGTATTTCTCTAGGCAGCTCATACATCCCATTGTACCTGCCCAAGTAACATGGGTCGTGGAAAGTCACTTTCCTGTTTATGGGCTTCTTGAACTTGATTCTGCCGTCTTTTATCGCTTCATATATGACTTCCAAGAGGAACTTGACGTTGTAGCCCTCATACTCGTTCTTGAAGGTGTTGAAGCAGTGGGGAGATGTTGCTATTATCCTCTCCACTCCGTACTTCTGGAATGCCGTTTCGTTCTCCTCCTTCAGCATCTGGAAAAGCCCTTCTTCTCCAACTCTCCTGACATCGTTGCCGCAGCAGCCTTCTTCTCTCCCAAGGGTTGCGTAATTTATTCCGAGCTCTTCCAGAATCTGGGCGATTTTGACAGCTATGGGCTTGTTGCGGTTGTCGAAGCTGTGTGCACAGCCCACCCACCAGAGCCACTCGAACTCAGGATTATCCTTCACTTTCGGCACGCCCACATCCTTTGCCCATGCATCCCTCTTGTATTTTGCTTCACCCCAAGGGTTTCGCTGCTTGGTTATGTTTGTCAGCAAATCCCTTATATCTGGAGGTGCTTCTCCGCTCTCAACGACGCCTCTCCTCATTTCCTGAATGATTTCCATCTGCTCTATGTAAACCGGGCACATCTCCATACACGCTCTGCACGTTGTGCAAGCCCATACTGCTTCCATGTCCAGTACATTGTCCAGCAACATGGTATCCTGCCCTTCTTTCAAATTGCCCCGCATTCCTAGCATCCCAAAGGCTGTATTACCGAGATACCTTAGGTTCTGCATGAGGTGCATGGGAGAAAGAGTTGTATTGCTGTTTGTCGCCGGACATGCATCCTGACATCTTCCGCAGCGCATGCATGCTAAGCTGGAGAGTAAATCCCTCCACTGGAGGTCTTTGACCTCGATGGCGCCCATGTACTCTTCATCTTCTATGCCTCTCGCAACTCCGGGGTGTCTGTTGCTCCTAGTTAAGATATTCAGCGGTGCTGCTATAACGTGAGCTAGCTTGGTGAAGGGTATGAGGGCTATGAATATCAGGGCCAGAATTGAGTGGGCACTCCAGAGAAATCTGTATGTTCCAAGACCCCAAGGTAAGATTCTGCCAAGTAATGCCCCTATGTATGCAGTATAAGCATCCATGCCTATTGCAATTCTCATTCCCTCAACCAGAAATCCGAGAATGCCAATTACAACCAGCAATATCAGCACTAAGCCATCATCGTTGGCCTTCTCCCACTTTTTCTTGAATCTGGATGGTTTTAACCCGTATCTGTTAGCAATGGCGATGGCTAAACCCAGCAAAAATGCCACACCGGCGGAGTCCATCAGAAATTCGTGTATGAGGTAAAAAGTGCCTTTGAAGAACTCGAAGGGTGTGTGATCAGCTATGGTCAAAACAATGGTCCCAATTGTCAGCAAAATAAAGCCCCAGAGAATCAGAATGTGCATAATCCCCATCTTAGCTTCTCTCACATACAACCTGACGAATGCAAAGCCGTCCTTGAGCATCAACCAGATTCTGCTGCCTAGGTTATCCAGCCTCTCTTCATCTCTTCGGCCAGTTGAGATGAATCGGTACCACTTGTAGGCTCCTACAAGAAAGACTATGGCAGCAAGGACGAAAAGGACGTAATGGAATGTTAAAACCACAGAATCCTCAACGCCAAAAAGGAGTTCTCTCGTTGGCAGGGTCGTCAGCAGCAGTGGGTTCAATTTACCACCTCCAATTTTTCAGCCCAAACATCGCCGAGGGTTATATGTAGAAATATTAAAACTTTGCGAAACATTACGAATAAGAAGCAATATTCTGCCAAACCAAACCATAAAAAAACCTTAAAGACATTATCAACTGGAAAAATTTTAAATAAGATAAGAAATTCATAATTATTTTCAGTTAAGGTTTGAAGTGTTTACTTGCGGTTTCAAGTGCTCTTGCCACCAGCAGGGATGACTTTTCAAGATCAGATAGATCAAGCACCTCAACAGGGGTGTGGATGTAGCGAGTTGGAACACTCACAACTCCCGATGGAATACCGCTTTTGGTAAGATGGATGGCTGTAGCATCAGTGGTTCCGCCTTCAGCCACCTCAAGCTGGTAAGATATCCCGTATTTCTCAGCAGTACTGCACAGCCAGTCCAGAACTTTCTTAGAGGCTATAAGACCTCTCCCAGAAGCGTCAGCCACTGTAATCGCCGGGCCTTTGCCCAGTTTCACATCCATGTAGGCTGACTCTGCTCCCGGAAAATCTGTTGCAACACACACCTCAGTCACAATGGCGGCATGGGGCTCTACAGCGAACGCAGATGTTCTAGCTCCTTTAAGTCCAACCTCCTCCTGAACCGTCGCCACACCATAAATCGTTGCATCGCTTTTGGTCTCCCGTATCGCTGAAATCATCATCGCCACTCCAGCTCTGTTATCAAAAGCCTTTCCTGTCACCTTAGTCCCCTTAAGCACAGTGAATTCTCTGTCGATGGTTACTGGGGTGCCTATCTCAACGCCCATCTCAAGAACCTCATCTTTCGATGATGCTCCAACATCCACGAACATATCCTTTATCTCTATTACCTTTTTCCGCTCGTCCTCTTTCATCAGGTGAGGTGGTTTGCATCCGATAACTCCGTAAACTTTCCCCTTCTTGCCATGTAAAATGACTCTTTGGTTCAGCACAGTCTGAGAAAACCAGCCTCCGATGGGTGTGACTCTGAGATAACCCCGATCATCTACATACTTCACCATGAAACCTATCTCATCCATGTGGGCTGCAACCATCAGCTTCAGGTCATCTCCTTTCTTTACGCAAACAATGTTACCCATTGCATCAACATTTATGTCATCAACAAACCCATCCAGCTCCTTTTCAATTACCTCAGCGACTTCACTTTCTCTACCACTAATCCCGTGAGCATCGCTGAGTTTCTGCAAAAGCTCCTTTAAATAACCCAATTCACTAATTTTTACACCTCCTGATGATTCTTTGTCATAATTCTCATTACTCCAACACGGTCACTCCAATACCGCATGCCTCTCTTCCAGATCTTTCTCTGTAAGGCTTTTCAGAGCCATGAGTTCAGCAATTATACCATCCAAGAAGATCATGGACGAAAGTTCGAACATTGTGCCCAAGGGAGCGATTTTAGCAACCTCTTCATTCCTTTCTGTCTTGATTTTACCTTTAAGCAGAACCACAACATCGCTCATTTTTGCAAGAGTGGAATCACTTCTGTGAGTTATTGCAATCAATTTTGAACCTATTAACTCTTTGGCTTTCCTGCTTATATTGACGACACTCGTGGTCTCACCACTTCCGGAGATTGCTATGAGAACATCCTCTCTCCCAATTCTGGGGGTGACTGTTTCTCCAACAACATAAACGTTGAAGCCCAAATGCATGAGTCGCATGGCAAATGCTTTAGCGATAAAACCGCTCCTTCCCGCACCCATAACGAAAATGCTCTTGGCATTTTGAATGGCATTTATCATTTCCTCGACCTGACCAAGATCAATCTCTCTTTTGAGCGTTCCTATGTGCTTTTCTATGCCGTCCAGGAATTTTATAAGCATCTCACCGGTCATATCACACCTCCGTCTGGAGGTTCATCAAAATCCTTTCGGGTTCTGCTTATAAGCTTTAGTTTTACTCGCTTTCAATTTTTCTGGCAGTAATTATAAAACACTTTACAATTTCATCGAAAACGTCTTCTCTCGATCCAGATGCCAGCAGAACAATCAGCTTCCGCCCATTCGCCAGTCTGAGGGCTGCGTTGATCATTTCATCGTAGCATTCCCCGTTTAAGTTCATGCCAGAATATTCCAAGAAATGAGTATCCTGCCCGAAATACCACACTATCACTTCAGGAGCATAGGAGTCCAGAATTTCAAGTGTTTTGTTGAATGCGCTGATGTACTCTTCCCTCGTCATGTCTCTGGCAGGCTTGCAAACAAGCATACCTTCCTCAAAGCACTCAGGTTCCCCTGCTATGCAAAGGTAAAGAGTCTTTTCTCCAATTATCGCAGCAGAATTTCCATGGTGGGCATCGGTATCTATTACAGCTATCCTCTTGTGGCCAGCATCCTTCAGCTTCTCCACCAAAATAGCCACATCATTAAAGAGGCTGTAGCCTCTGAACTTATCCTTCTCAGCACTGTGACCAGTTCCAGAGGTTGGAACGATAACGAGGTCAAAATCTTTAATGGCATCCCCAGCTTTGACAACGCACTTTACGCTTTCATAGGCCGTATTGAAAAAAGGAAGGTTTCTAACCCTCTCTAGATGCTCTTTGGAATGAATTTTCATGAGATATTCATCAACTTCTACATCAGGTGGGGTGAGAGGAATATTATGAGATGAAGCTATGTGTTCCAAGTTCATTAGTCTTTTAGAGGTCGCAAGGATGCTGTTTTTCAGAGCAGGAGAGAAAATTACGGTAATGCGCATGAAATATCTTCGGGGAAACCCCTAAATATCTTTTTTGATAAACCGCCTCTTATGGTAACGGTTACTTTCCTTCCTTCAGGTAAAAGGGTTCAAGTTGAGAAAGGCACAACAATTCTTGAAGCGGCTCAGGAAATTGGTGAGGGTATAAGAAGTCTCTGTGGTGGAAAGGGCAGCTGCGGAAAATGTAAGGTCATTTTGAGGAGGGGAGAAGTTAAAAAGAACCCTGAGCCCCATGAAAAGTTCATCAAGGGTGATGAGGAGAGAGAAGGCTATGTTCTGGCCTGTCAGACTATCCTCTTAAGTGATGCTGAAGTTTACATCCCCCAAGAATCCCGGCTTGAAAGGCAACAAATTTTGAAGGAGTTTCTGGTAAGTGGGGAGGAACTGAATCCAATCGTAAAGAAAGAGTTCTATTCGGATGCTTTCTTGCCTGAGATTGTTGCGGAAAAAGGTTACAAGCTGTGCTGCGAGCCGGAGATTGAAGAAGGCGAGCTGACACTTGTACTCAGGGGAAACGAAATCATTGCTGTTGAAGAAGGAGATACAAGAAATGAGTTCTTTGGTCTCGCTGTTGATATCGGAACCACCACCATTGTTGCAGCATTAATAGACCTGAATACTGGAAATGTAGTGGACATCGCCTCCGATTACAATGGGCAGATTATTTATGGTGAGGAAGTTCTCTCAAGGGTGGAATTCGTCAGAAGTAGGAAAGATGGGCTGGAGATTTTACAGAAAGCAGTTGTTGACTCAATAAACAAGCTTGTAGAAAGAGAGCTCGGTGGCTATTCGTCTCCAGACAGAATCTACGATGTTGTGGCTGCCGGAAACACGCTGATGGCTCACTTTTTCCTCGGGAGAGACATCGAATACCTTTTCGCCTCAGCAGACGTGAGGGTGGAGAAGAAGGGGTATGAGGCTGATGCAAAAAGCCTTGGATTGAAAGTCAATCCAATGGCGAGAGTGTTCTGTCTTCCTCCTGTCGGCAGGTACGTTGGGGGGGACATCGTAGGAGATGTCCTTGCCTCACGAATTGTTGATTCACCTACCATCTCCCTGATGGTTGATCTCGGAACTAACGGAGAGATTGTACTGGGAAGTGAGGGATGGGCCATGTCCATAAGCGTCGCCAGTGGACCGGCTTTTGAGGGTTACGAGATAAAGCACGGTAGCAGAGCCGTTGAAGGTGCAATTGACCACGTGGAAATCCCGTCTCCCAACGCTGAGCCAGTTTATACAGTAATAGGGAATGGAAAGCCCCGAAGTATATGTGGGAGTGGGCTGATAGATCTG
Source organism: Archaeoglobus sp. JdFR-37 (assembly GCA_002010215.1). Classification (GTDB taxonomy): domain Archaea; phylum Halobacteriota; class Archaeoglobi; order Archaeoglobales; family Archaeoglobaceae; genus JdFR-37. The sequence goes on along the minus strand of MTMY01000031.1, from coordinate 17,496 downwards.
CTGGCAGAGCTTTTCAGAAATGGAATTGTTGACTTCCAGGGAAATCTCAATCCAAAGCACCCCAGGGTCAGAAGAGTAGATGAACTGGAATATGTGGTTGTTGATGGTTCGAAGACCGCTACCGGGAAAGATATTGTACTGACCCAGACGGACATCGATACGCTGGTGCAGTCGAAAGCTGCTGTGTGCGCTGGCATAGCCGTGCTACTGACCAAATCTGGATTAAGCATCCACGATATTGAGGAATTCTACATCGCCGGAGCTTTTGGCTACTACATCAATATGAAGAGTGCTGTAACTATCGGCCTCTTTCCAGAGTTCCCAAATGCAAAGGTTTATCAGATTGGAAACGGTTCGCTTGCAGGAGCATATATGGCTCTGACTTCCTCGAGAAAAAGAGCACTTTCAGAAACCATCGCCAAGATTATGACATATTTCGACCTCAGCACCGATCCAAACTTCATGGAGGAGTACACCGCTGCTTTGGCCCTTCCTGGAAAGCCGGAGCTGTTCCCGACGGTTTATGCAAAGTATGTATAGGTGAATAGGTGGTTATATGTCGCAAGCCCAGACATCTCACCTGATATTGGCTCTGGATGTGAAAAACAAGAGAGGGGCAATTGAAATAGCGGAGAGCACATCTGAGTTCATACACTCCATAAAGGTCAATTATCCTATCGTCCTGTCATGTGGGCTGGAGGTAATTGGGGAGCTTTCGAAAATCAGGCCTGTCATCGCAGACTTCAAGGTTGCTGACGTGCCACACATATCTGCCGAGATTGCAAGGCTCGCTTTTGATAGCGGTGCCAAAGCCATAATAACCCACGGATTTGTGGGCAGCGATTCTATCAAGGCTATTCTGAGGGAAGCTGGAAATGAAAATGAAGTGTATGTTGTGACTGAACTCAGCAGCGAGGGCGGAAAGGAATTTCTCATGAAACATGCCATCGAAATCGCTTCCATGGCAAAGAAGCTGGGATGTCATGGTATAGTGGCTCCTGCAACCAGACCTGAAAGAATTAGAGAGTTAAAGAAGGCTGCCAGAGGTCTAAAGGTAATATCTCCTGGTGTGGGTGCCCAAGGAGGAAAGATTTCCGATACCATCAGAGCTGGAGCTGACTATGTAATAGTAGGCAGAACCATTTACGCTTCTGAAAATCCCAGAAAAACTGCTGAAGAGATTTATAAGGAGATTGAGGTTGTTTTAAAGGATTTTTAGAGGATAAAGTCCAGTAAAAGGTCATTCATCTCAAATTTGAGTCGGATTTTCTGGGCACATTACTTTTTGCTTATAATAATCACTTTTTGTTTAAGCGAAATGTTTAAGTTTAATCGTTGTTCAAAATGTTGTAGCAGAGTTTCCAGTAACTGGGTACGAAGATTAGGATTGGATCATGTAGAGGCGTAGCAGACATGGTGCGGAGTGAGGTTATTACCCCCATCTTCAAACTTTTCTTCACCACTGTATTTAGCTAAAATAATGTATAAAATAACGTATAAAAAATTCCTATAAATAAATCTTTTCCCAAATCTCTCATTTCGCAAAAGGTCCGCGGATAAGAGATGGGTAAAAAATTTAGATCAAACCTGCTCTCTGCAGGAGAAGGAGGTCTTCAGTCTCTATCTTTTCTCCCCTCTTGAACATCTCGTAGATCTCTCTGGCCCTCCGCATCAGTTCTTCCTTCTCTCTCTCTTCCTTGCTCTTTGCAAGCTTTGACTTCAGGGCCTTGATAACCTTATCAAGATCCTTTAAGTCCTTTCTTATCTTCATAATCTCCGCATGGGCTCTGTCTGCCTCTTTTTTGCTCTCAACAAATTTCTCATGCATCTCGTCAGCAAGTTTTCTCATCTCATCTATCTTTGCGAATGTCTTGGACATTTCTGCATGGTACTCATCTGCCTCCTCCACCAGCGCCATCATCTGCTGGTGAAGCTCCCTAGCCTTGTCTTTCAGCTCTCTTATCTCAGTAATCAGCCTTCTGAACTCCTCGTGCTTCTCAAGCTGCTCCTTTCTTTCCTCAAGCTCTCTTCTGAGCTTGGCTATTCTCTCTACCAGAGCTCTCTCTTTATCTATCGTCAGAACTGCAGTCTGCTGCTTGAATTCCAGCCTTCGAATTTCCTTCTCTATCTCGCCCAGCGGTCTGCCACCCCTATCAAGATTCCTTCTCAGGGTATCAAGCTCCCTGTACAGAACATCTATTTTCTTGTGCACTTCATTTCTCTTCTGCTTTATTTCCTTGGCCTTTGCATTGAGCTCATCTCTCTTCGCCTTCAACTCCTTGGCTTTGACCAGAAGCTCCCTTACTGTCCTGTTCAGCTCGTCTCTCTTATCTGCAAACTCTCTCGCTGCTCTATTAAGCTGATCCCTTTTTTCAATATATTCCTGAAGTTCCCTTTCAAGCTGCTCCTTCCTTTCAACCAACTTTTCCAGCATCATGTTCTCACAACAGCCCCTGTTTTGGTGTGAATAGTGGAGTTACTAACGCCCCCGCTTCGGGGGGTGATTTAAATTTTTCTGCTTGAATACGGGCAGCAAACTTTAAAGTTTTCCCCATATTGAATATGAGAGTTTAGCGAAGTTCTGGGAAGGCATAAGCTTTGCTTTCCTCAAAGGCATACTTTATTGTTGAAAATTCTTTCTTCAAGTCTGCAACCTCATTTCTCAATTTTTCTACATTTTCTTTACCATTTACAGCCTTCCACATAATTTCAGCAATTATTTCCATCTGATCTTCCTTCATGCCAAGCCTTGTGACTTCCTGGACACCTATTCTTATGCCTGAGGGATCAGAAGTGCTCCTTAGGTCGTCCCAAGGCAGGAGATTCTTGTTAAGTATGATATTAACCTCCTCTAGCTTTCTCGCAACCTTTTCTCCACCACCAAACTCCTTAACATCCACTGCTACTTGATGTGACTCGGTAAAGCCCAGATGCTCACCCACAACTTTAAATCCGAGCTCGTGCATCTTCTCGGCCAGCCTTTTTGCATTTCTGACTACCTGATTTGCGTATTCTCTACCAAACTCCTTCATCTCCATTGCTGCAATAACATAGCCAGCGAGAGTGTTCAGGTGGTGATTACTGATGACCCCGGGAAATACTGCCCTGTCAACGGTCTCGCTGAACTCTTCCTTGCATGCGATGATAGCTCTTTGTGGCCCAAAAAACGTTTTGTGGGTTGAGCCTGTCATAACATCGGCTCCTTCCTTCAGCGGCTGCTGGAATTTACCGCCTGCAATTAAGCCGAGAACGTGGCTTGCATCGTACATCAGCCTTGCACTGATCTGAGCAGCGAATTCACTGAGTTCTTTAACCGGTTGAGGAAATAGTATCAGACTTGAGCCAAGAACAAAAAGCTTGGGTTTTTCCTTTTCCGCAACTTTTATCGTCTTATCCACATCAACATTCATGTTCTCATAATCGAATGGATAGTACATTATCTCCAAACCCCTCACTCCTGCAGCGGAGAAGCGATCGTGACTTATGTGTCCTCCGCATGGCACGGAGAGAGCCATTATTTTGTCACCGGGCTTTGTAAGAGCAAAAAAAGCAGCCATATTCGCCACAACACCACTTATAGGCTGAACATTCACATGCTCAGCCTGAAACAACTCCTTTGTTAAGCGTATCGCGAGGTCTTCTACCTCATCGATGAAGCTGCAACCCTGATAGAACCTCTCTCCCACTTTGCCCTCAGCATACCTATGACCTAAGTCAGAGACATAGCAACGCCGCACAGACAAGCTCGTCAGATTCTCGCTAGCTATAAGAGGGATGGAGACTTCATAAAACCTGTGATGCCTCTCGATGATGTCATAGACCTGACGGAAGGACATAGTAATGGGCTAAATTTATGCTTATTTAATTTTTTGGGTAACAAATCCCGTGTGTTGTTCATGAACATATTTCCCGCAACCCTCTCCAATTACTGTAAGACAAACCTCGTGAAACTAGGTGAAAACTAACCATCATTAAATCTCAGCAGGTCAGATGGACTGCCAGAACTACTTTCTTGCCCCCTTCCACAAACTTTCTGTAAGCTGCAACTGCATCCTGAGTTTTTAAAATTACAGCTTCTATACCCCTCTTTTCAAGCTCTTTTAGAACTTCATTCTTAACTGCAACTCTGTCATAGTAACCGGTACCAAACACCACCACTTCAGGGTTGAACTTGAGAATAGGGCCAATATCTTCAAGATTCACTTCATGTCCCTCTTTTCTCCACCAGTCTTCCTTGACAATCTCTCCAAACACGATTACATCGCTCGTATAATCCTTTCCAGAAATTCTGATCCTTCCAAACTCATATTCTTCAATCATGTTAGCCATGGAATACTTTCACCTCAGGCGAAAGATAAAATATTCTCCTCATCAAAAGGTAACACGTGAGATTTGTTCACATGGCAGATGTCCACCTCGGCTTCAGGCAATATGGAAGCGAAGAAAGAATGCTGGATTTTGCTACAGCTTTCATGAAGGCCATGAAGTTTGCAGTGGAGCAAAAGGTGGATTTTGTTATAATAAGCGGAGACCTGTTCCATAAAAAAAGCGAGATGGATCCGGTAACGCTGACTCAAGCAACTAAAGTGCTTGAGATGGCAAAAGAGAATGGAATACCAGTGATTGCTGTAGAAGGAAACCATGATGCAACTTTCTTCAGAGATGGATTTTCCTGGATGGACTATCTGAGCAGAAACCAGCTCATCATCAATTTAAAACCCCGCTTTGACGATGGAGTGGTTGTTGAAGAGTGGGATGGAGAAAAAGGAGCTTTCATCGATTTAGATGGCGTGAGAATCTACGGGATGAAGTACTACGGAAACGTTACCGAGAGAATTCTTGAAGATTATGTTAGAAAACTAAGGAGAAAAAACTTCACGATATTCACCGCCCATGTTGGCGTAGAAGGTTACATAAACATGTATGGCTGCATTTCGGCTACAAAGCTTCATCGCCTTAAAAATAAAGTGGATTACATAGCGCTAGGGCATGTTCACAGAAGTTTTGTGGAGGATGATTTCATATTCAACCCCGGGAGTCTAGAGAGCTGCGATGCCACCGAATATGGATATAATCGGGGCATTTTTCTTGTAGAGTATAACGAAGACGATAAAGAGCTCAAATATGAATTAATAAACCACTTCTACAAGCCTAGAAACTTCGTTTTTCTGAACTACAAAATGAAAGAACTTGGAATTTCAGCTTTCGAGGAATTTCTCAGGACTCAGAATGTTGATGAAAAGGCAGTTATTCACATAAATGTAGAGCTTGTGGGTCTTAGGAGAGGGCACATAGATGAAGTGAGGATGGAGGAGGCGGTGAAACGTATTCTAAATCCTCTCGTAGTCAGAATGAGGTTTGAGGGGGGTGACAGAGTATTCCAGCCTGTAGGCCTAGATTCCAGAGAATCCATCGAAAAACACGTTCTCTCCCAAATCCTGGAGAGCTTCGATTACGGTGAGATAGCAGATCAGGTTTTCCGTCTAAAATCTCTCCTTTTATTGGGGAAGAGCGTGACTGATATAGACACACTCATTTCTGAAATTCTGGAATTCGAATCAGTTACTTTGGTGAAGGAGGGTATGGACAAAGAGATGCCGAGGCCACACGAAGGGGCTGAGCAGAAAACAGTGCAGAGAATGGATGAAAAAGACAAAGAAGTTGAAGAATCCGAAGAAGAAGTATGGGACTGGAGGAGAGCGTATGCTCTTGGAAGTAAAGCTCGTAAACGTTAAGAGTTACGACCAAGCAGTTGTGAAGTTCTCCGAAGGTCTGAATGCCATAATAGGAGAGAATGGTGCAGGTAAAACCACGCTTCTTGAGGCAGTAGGCTTCGCCCTGTTTGATTCTCTTCCCTATAAAATCTCAGAATTCATTAAGAGGGGAGAGAAGAAAGGAGAGGTCTCGGTAAAACTTGCCGGGCCTGATGGCAGAATATACACGGTGGTCAGGAAATTTGGAGAGTCCGGAACCACAGATTATTACGTTCAGGATTCAGAACTTGGCAGAATTGCTGAAGGGAAAGGTGAGGTGAGAGACTGGATTAGAGATACCTTCAAAATCGACATTGATCCCCCAAGTCTCTTTGAGAATGCAATAGGTGTTGCTCAGGGAAAAATGACGTCCCAGTTTCTAGAGACCCCATCTGTGAGGGAAGCCATATTTTCCCCCATCATCGGGGTAGATGGTTACAAAAAGGCTTATGAAAAGGCGAGAGAATACGAGAAATTTCTGGAAGAGAAGTTGAACGAGATAAATGCTAAAATCATCGAACTTAAAGTCCACATTTCCAGGAAGGATATTCTGCTGACGAAAAAAAGAGAACTTGAAGAAACGCTGGGTAAACTTTCAAAGAAGGAAGAAGAGATCAATAAGCTCATTTCACCCATAAGGGAGAAAGTGGAGGAACTAGAGAGGCTTGCAAAGGAGATCTCGCTTCTCAAACCAGAGGCTGAGAGGTTGAAGGAAAGGGGTACAAACCTCATCAAAATTACGAAAAAACTTCAGGAAGAGTTAGAAGGGCTGGAGGAGCTTGAAAAGAAGCTGGAATCGGTTAGAGAGATGTACTTCAAATACCTAGAAGCTGAGAAGGAGGAAATTGAGCTGGAAAACCAGCTGAAAAAGATCTTGGATGAAATCGAAAAGCTGGAAGAGCTTTCAGAGGAGTCAATCAGGCTGAAAGAGCAGCTAAACCTCCTGAAAGAGAGGCTAAAAGAGGTAGAAGAGGCGGCCAAAGAGCTTGAGAAAATTCTTCCACTAGCAGAAGAGGAGGAGAAGTTAATAGAAGAGATTAACAGAATTGAGAGGTCAGAAAGACTGAAAAAGGAGATTTCTCAGCAGATTGATTTTATTTCAAAATCTCTGCAGGATAAAAAACATCAGCTTGAAGTGCTTTCAGAAAAGGAGAGAATGGTCAGGCAGATAGAGGAAGCTGTAAGAAAACTTCAAAGCATTGAGGAGCTCAAGGAGAATCTAGTTAAGAAAATATCAAAGTTCAAAACAGAACTTAAACTCAAAAAAGATCAGTTAGAGAAGATGGAGCATGATAAGTGTCCCATTCTCGATACCGATTGCGAAAAAATAGTTGAGGCGAGGGCAAAGCTGTTAAGAGAGGTTGAACACCTCAGCAACCAGATAGCTGAACTAGAAAAGAAGTCTATTAAAGTTCAGCAACTTGCAGAAAAGAAGAAAGAGGCAGAGACAAAGCTGAACAGGTTAAGGGGAGAACTAAAGCAAAAAAACTCCCTTCTTCGCGAGATTGATGAGCATAAGAACAGGCTTAACAAGATGAAAGAAGAACTGGAAAAGCTGGAAAAAGACATTACGAGAAGAAAGAGTGTTGAAGAGAGGCTGAAAGTTATAAGGGGAAGTGTAGCAAAGAAAGAACAACTTACAGCTATAGTTTCTGCAAGAGATTCAATTGTGAATGAGATTGGAAAGGGGGAAGAGAAGCTGAAAGCCATTACAATGGATCTTTCGAGGCTCAAAGAATTGAAGATGATAGAAGATCAGATTAAAAAAGAGCTCAAAGAAGTTCGGGAAACGAAAATGAGCTGCAGACAAGGATATGAGTATTACACATCCATTTCAAAGAAGATTGAGGACAAGCCAAAAATCGAAAGGGAACTTCGAGATGTTAAAAAAGAGCTTCTGGAGACTAACTCGAAGCTTAAAATTGTGGAAGGAAAACTCAAAGAAGTTGAGAGAAAGTTCTCGGATGAAGAATACAAACACTTGAGAGTTAAGCTGGAAAGGCTTAGTGGTGAATTGAAGTCTGTGAGAACTGAAATTGAAGGCCTCAAAAGAAACCTGAAAGATGTTAATGCTGAATTAGAAGAAGTTGAAAAGAAAGAGAAATTATTGAATGAAGTTGAGAATAAAAAACACGGGTTTGAGAGAAAGTACAGGTTTATCAAAGACATGAGAGAAGTTTTCAAAGCGGCCATTCCTGAAATGACCAAAGCTTATGTCGAGGCGGTATCTGTGGAAGCCAACAGAATCTTTTGCGAGCTGATGGAGGACTACGGATGGGATTTGAGATGGGAGGAAGATTTCGGAATTAAAGCCAGATACATGGGCAGAGAAATTGATTTTGCCCAGATGAGTGGTGGAGAACAAATGTGTGCTGCTTTGGCAGTGAGGCTTGCCCTGCTGAAAATAACCTCCTCCCTAGGCATCGTTTTCTTTGATGAACCAACCCAGAATATGGATGAGCATCGAAGGAGGAACTTTGCTTCTCAAATCGGAAGGATTAAAGGTTTCAGACAGATATTCGTAATTAGCCACGATGACACTTTTGAAGAAATGGTGGAGAATGCCGTTAAAATAGTAAAAGAGAGAGGTACATCGAGGGTAGTTGCATGAGGAGAGGGAGCATTTTTGAGAATGTTGGAATGCTGAAAGAAATGGTTAGAGAACTGGAACAAGCAAATGGTGAGCTGGATGTGGAAATCAAGGGGTTGCAGGATGAGAATCCTCTCAGAATTCTTGATGGTGTCAGAGTTGTAGGGGTTGATGGCTCTGAATTCTCGCCTCTTAGAGAGTTAGGTATACCGGTGGGAGCCGTTCAGGCTTCCAGAATAAAGGTAACGCATGGGAGTGGAGAATACCATGTGGAGATATTTTCAGATTTCGTCCACATTGAAGAGAATCTGAACTTAAAAAGGTTCGCAATGGAAATTGAGCTCCTTATGGAGAGCATGGATGGTGAAAGCTACCTTTTCTATGATGGTAGCCTCCTCCTATCCTTTGTTTCCGAGCTCAATACCAAAATTGCCAGAGAATACATGAAACTAATGACCAAGCTTATAAAAGAGAGCGAGAATACATCAACGCCCCTCATAGGCTACATAGATCGGAGCTATGCCAAAGATCTTGCCAGAAGGTGTGGAATTCCCAACAGTTTCGATGCTGGGCTGCTGAAAGACATAATGCCTGTGATGAGTTATACCCAACCAGTGAGATGTGACAAGAACTTGGGCTACGAGGATGCCATCAGCTTCTCATACCTGAAAATCGTTGGATTGCCTTCAAGAATCGAATTCCCGGCCTGGATGGAGGATGACATCCAAGAGTGTGTAAGGATTGTACTGGCAGAGTCAAGAATAGGAAGTACCGGAAACTACCCCTACATACTCGAAAGAGCCCACAAATATGCGGCAATAACGGCAAAGGAGAAGGATACCATGATGCGAGTTGTTAAAAGCAGTGGTGTGTCATTCAAGTGGATAAGCAAGGTGATTCCATGAAGGTTGTAGCAGTTAAAGGGTTTAGAGAGTTTGATGTAGAAGGAGAACTTCAAATAGGAGATTTTATCAGATGTGGAGATCTCATCGGGCTTGTTAAGGGTTTACGGATAGAAGAGCCGGAATTCGTCAGCTATTTGAGCAAGTATGACGTGGATGAAATAAAAAGATTCATGCCAGATGTCGTTGAGGTCAAGAAAATAGCGGAATGTATCACTTTATGCGATCTTAAACTTTCAGACCCTGTAAGAACACCGGAGATCGGAGATGATGTTGTGGTTCTCAGTGATGATGAGATAAGAAGCTTACACATGCAGAGCGGTCAGAGCGGCAATGGGTTTAGCATACCCTATTTGCTCCAGCTAGTAGATAGAGCAGATATTAGTGTGATTAAAAGACTCTTAGAGAGGCTGATGAGGATAATTCCCGAAGAGAAGGAGCTTCTTGATATACTGATGTGCGAAGTAGAGTACGCCATAATGAAAAAAATGCAGTTGAGGTGAATGAGTTGTGAGTGGCTTGCAACCCGTGGGGCTCGTTAAAGGGCCTGGAGAGACTCCTCTGGAATTCAAATTTATAACACCCGACAAGGACAACTTGAAAAGCGGGGAATTCATCTATTACCTGTTGAATAGCCGGAAAATAATCTGCAGGATTACGAAGCGCCATCCTCTCCGCCTTTATCCAGACCTATACCTCTCAAAACCCAGTGTCCCACCTGAAAAAATTGTAAGAGTTCTTGGCCTTAGCAACAGAGAGTTCGAGCTTTTTGAAATGACTGCCATGATTATGGGTTACTTTGACCAAGCAATGGGCTTCATTAACCCCAGAATTCCACCAAAACCAGGGCAGCCAGTCTTTTTGGCAGAAGCGGAAACAATTCAGGAAGTCCTAATGAAGAAGAAGGCTGGAGATGTTGGCTCGATACACATTGGCTACCTCCTCAACCGTGATGAAGATGTTGCTGTAGTTCTCGACGCTTCACTCGTTACGAGTGAACACTTGTGCATTTTGGCATCTACTGGCAGCGGGAAGAGCTATTTGGCCGGAGTTCTCATAGAAGAACTCCTCAAGCCTTACAACAGCGGAGCAGTCCTGATTCTCGACCCCCATGGTGAGTATCACACCCTCAAGGAGCTTGAGGGCAGAAAAGAGTTCAATTCAGCAGGTTACAGACCACTAATCAGGATTTTCGGGAAGGACGAGATTAAAATAAGGCTTTCAGAGCTTGAATATGATGAGCTCCTCAATCTTCTCCCAGGGCTGACGGAGAAAATGGAGGCACTACTCAGCAGGGCTTTCAGGGAGCTTGAAGGGACCAAATTCACAGCGAAGGAGCTGATGGAGCTCATAGAAGCGAATGCTGGCAGCGATGCTGCCACCACTGCCCAAGCAATACGATGGAGAATAAGAAGATATATTGAGGAGATAGACGTCATCGACGATTACGAGCATATAGAGTTGAAGGAGTTGCTTAAGCCAGGACAGGCAAGCGTTCTCCAGCTAACAGAGCTGAGCGATATCGAGCAGCAGGTCCTTGTAAGTGTTCTGCTGAAAAGAATACTGAAAGCCAGAATAAATGCTGAAAAAGGACAGAGTGGGGAGAAATTAGACTATCCTGTTTTTGTTGTGGTGGAGGAAGCCCACAGATTTGCTTCCAGAGATTCCAGGAGCTACCCCGTGCTAAAAACCATTCTGAGTGAAGGTAGAAAGTTTGGTGTTGGTGTCTGTCTCATCAGCCAGAGACCGTCCAAAATAGATTCCGACATCCTGAGCCAGTGCATGACTCAAATTATTATGCGCATTGTCAATCCTGCAGATCAGGACAACATCAGGAGCAGCGTTGAGAGCATAGGGAGAGAAATGATAGACGAGCTTCCAGGGCTGACAAAGGGGCAAGCTCTTGTAGCAGGAGTGGCAATCAATGCACCGGTGCTGATAAGGGTCAGAAAGAGGCTCACCAGCCATGGAGGTATCAGCAAGGACGCGCCATCAGAGTGGATAAAGTGGAGGGAGAGAGGGGGAGTTGAAGAGAAGCCTGTGGTTAAGGTTAAGGAAACGAAACTCTTCTGGGAATAGACTGACTCCGTCTGGATGCATGAGACTCGACATCTTTCTTTACAAACAAGGATATTTCGAATCGAGATCGATGGCCAAAGAAGCGATAAAAAAGGGATTGGTTAAAGTCAACGGAAAAATTATGAGAAAACCATCCCGCGACATCAGAGGGAACGAGAAGATTGAGGTACTAGGAGGTGGGAGGCCCAGAGGTTATTACAAGCTCAAAATGCTGGATGAAAAGTTCAATTTGATTTCAGAAAATGACGTGGTTCTTGACCTAGGCAGCAGTGCTGGCGGATTCGTTATGTATGCCAGCGAAAAGGCAAAGTTTGTTTTCGGTATAGAGTTCAGCAGAGAGTTTGAAGAACGGCTCAGAAGAGTTGAAGCTGAGAGATCCAACATCAGAATCTTTATCGATGACGCGTTCAAATTTGATACCTCCAAGCTTCCAGATCTGGATGTTATATTATGCGATCTGACACTAGAGCCAGAGGATGCAATAACTGTTCTTCTGAGATTTGTCTCCAAGCTAAAAACATCAGGCAAAGTTCTGTTCGTATCAAAAAACAACCACATTGATCACACTGGAATCCCTGAGATTTTAGACATGGTGAGTTTTGAAAAATCAGAAGATAGAAGAGAGTACTATTATATTCTGAGGCGGAAATAGTCAGAATTCATAATTTATACCCAAGAGATAAAAATCCTATCAGCCTTTAATTCTGTCAATTATTTTTCCTTCTTTTGTTATGACCCATCTGTCACCTTTCTTTTCAATACAGAATCCCCATTCAAGGACTTTCAAATGATACCGGAGTTGCTGTTCCGATAAACCGAGTATCGACATTATTTCTTCCTCAGTTTTCCCTTCATCTATGAGTCTGAGAATTTTCCTTCTGATAGAGTTGGTTACAGCGTAATTGTACCTCTTGTGGTATTCCTCACTCTCTTCAAGGGTGCTGGCCTTTACCCACTTCTCAACACTCATCATTGAGACATTTATTTCAGTCTTTTTGTAGTTTCTCCCTAAATTTTTTGGAAGAATTGGACGGAATTGGACGTGTAACGTGAATATTGGAGTATTAAAGAATCCTCAGCATGCTAACGAAGCCTATCAAAAGATGAAAATTTCAGTCAGGTGTGTTTTTAACTTCGATTTCACAATCCCGCAAGATTTTTATTTAATATTCTAATTTAATAGCATGAATGTTATAGTTAGAGATCAGCCCTGCGGTTATCTAACAGTGATTCGCGTAAAAAAAGAGGGGGGCAGAGTTAAGGTATATATTGAATCAGAATGCCCAGATGTAAATAAATTTGGAGAAAAACTACCTCTGCTTGATGCGAAAAGTGTTTTAACCAAAATCCCTGACAACCCAGTTTACAAACTGGCAGATATCAGACACTCAACATGCATAATTCCATGGATGGTTCTGAAGACTGCAGAAATTGAATTAGGGCTTAACGTTGAAAAGTTCTTTACCTTTGAGGTCGAAAGAGAGTAGGAACAGGATTAAACCAAAATCTATTCTCAATTTTTTCCTCCAATTTATATTCGGGGTCACCACATTCTGTCAAATATCCGCCCATTAACCACCACAAACTTTTGATATTCATCTAAACAATACCCAATAAAGTTATATTTTGTTGCTCTTTCTTCTAAAAATATTGGACAAAATTCAGCAATTACCAAAACATTTTTATTTTGATATTCGGTAACCATTATCCATGACAATTATTGACCTCAGGGGTTTAACCTGCCCGGAACCCCTTTTGAAGCTCAAGCAAGAAATGAAGAATGTGGAAGTTGGAATTGAAGTGGAGGTTTTGACAACAGACCCAGGGACAATAATTGACATACCCCTATGGGCTGAAAGGGCAGGGATCATAGTGTTAGATTGCAACAGGGATGAGGATCAGATACGATTTGTCCTCAAAAAGGTGAAGTGATGGAATTCATGTTCACAATCTTCCAATATTTCACCATCATACTCTTCACCCTAGGTACCATATGGAAAGCTTACCGCTTTACAAGAGATAGTACAGCATCTAGCCCTTCCATCCCCTACGCATCATCCAGCTGGGTGTATAGAGTAGATGGATATTATCATTTCCAATTTTAATTAAATTAATAGAATGTTTCTATAGTAATTTTAACTCATTTCACAATGTCTCCACATCAGTTTTGGATATTATCCAACAATTCCCCAAAAATGAGGAACGAAATATAATTTTGACTGAAGTCTTTGAGAGAAAAGCTTAAATATTGTTATTAAAAATTATAATTGCAGACAAAGGGGGAGGAGAGTGAGAATATGGGAAACGAGTGTGAGGAGTATGTGAAGGAAAAGATGAAACTGATGCCAAGATTTCTGAAGCCTATATGTGAAGTATGGCCAGAGGCAGCAAAGAAATTTGCGGACTTTTATGAAGAGATATGGGGAGATGGTGCATTAGAGAGAAAAATAAAGGAGTTGATGTTCACAGCCATAGGTGTTGCCACTGCATCACCCAGATGTATAGTCCATGTGATTGCTGCCATTGAGGCTGGAGCAACAGATGAGGAGATTCTTGAAGCTGTTGCTGTCGGATTCATAGGAGCCGGTTTCTATCCCAACAACCCCGGTATCCCATATGCATTTGAATATGCTGCGAAGACTCTGGAAATCGCTCAGAAGTACAGGAAGGGAGAGGATTGGGAGTACCTCAAGCCTCCTGAATTCAGAGGCTAATTTTGTTATAAAATTTTTTAATTAATATTTGGGATGAATTATTAGTTTTGTTATTGAACAGAGGTGATGAAATTGCACCCAAAGGATATACTTCTTGAAGCTTTTGAGCTTGAAACTCCAGAAAGAGTTCCTGCAGTAATCTTTGGGGGAGGAATGTGGACAATCAAAAATTCTGGAAAGGATTTTCTATATTACATAGGTAAACCCCAGGAATATGCCGAGCTTATAATGAAAACCGCCGACATTCTGCAATCAGATATGGTCTATCCGGGTTCTGGTTACAACAATTTCCTTGCTGCGGCAATTGGGGGAAAAATCAAAGTCAGACACATAGGTGCCCCAGACCTGGAGGGACCGATAATTCACTCGCCTGAAGATCTGGAATCCCTAGAGATAGAGAAAATCCACGAGAATGAAGCAATTCAGACGATCTGGAAAGCTTCAGAAATAGTCCATGAGCAAATCGGTGATAGGTACCTTGTCGGTACAACATCTTGGGGACCTTTCACCAAGGCCGGAAACCTCAGAGGTGTGGAACAGCTCATGAAGGATGTTTATAAGAACAAAGAGTTCGCACAGAAAGTCATAGAGTTTGCTACAGACCTTATTATGGCGTTCTACGAACCTTTGGTAAAAGACGTTGGGATGGATGCCATAAGTATCGCAGACCCCACTGCAAGTGGTGACCTTATTTCCAGGAAACACTTCTTAGAATTTGCACTACCGGCATTGGAGAAAGTTATAGGGGAATTCAAAAAGAGGGGAGTTACCACATTTCTGCACATATGCGGTGATACCAGCGACAAATTGCATGAAATAGCAGAAAGTAAACCGGGATGTTTCAGTTTGGATCACAAGGTAGATCTTGCCTTCGCCAAAAAGGAGTTGCAGGGCGTGGTCTGCATAGCGGGGAATGTTGACCCGGTGACGGTTCTCAACGATGGAACTCCAGAATATGTAGAGGAAGTCTCAACAAACTGTATTTCAGCAGCGGCCGAGGGTGGAGGTTACGTTCTCTGCCCAGGATGTGACATCCCGCCCAGCGTCTCTCTTGAGAACATCCAAGCATTCATCAAATCAACAAGAAAAGTGAAGTTATAAAATATAGGTGGCAACAGTCCAACCTGAATAACCTATAAATAATTTAAAATGAAAAATGCATTATGGCCGAAATAAACGGTGTAGATGTGGAATACCTGAAGAGCCTAGTGAACGCAGTAAAAGCAAATCCTGAGCTGGGAAAAACTCTGTGGAGAGCCAGTGCCAAGTGGAAAGGTGGATTCAAAGAGGAAGTCAGAATAAGAGAATTTACTATAAAAATGGATGAGCCTGCAGATCTTGGAGGAACAAATACTGCTCCAAATATGGTAGAAATGGTTCTTGGAGCATTTGGAGCGTGCTTAATTGTCGGATATGTCATGAACGCTGCTGTACGGGGGATTCAGTTGGATAAAGTAGAGGTGGAAGTAGAGGGAGATATAGATCTTCCAGGATTCTTTGGTTTGGAACCCCCAGAGAAAGTGTCCCCGGGGTTCACCAATGTCCGGGCCAGAGTATTTCTGAAAACGAAAGAACCTGTGAGCAAGGAAGAGCTTGAGAAGCTCCACGAAGATGTTGTGAAGACTTCCCCGGTAGGAAATACACTGAAGAATCCTGTGAATGTGGAGGTTAAGCTGGAAACGAGACGAACTGTTTAGTTTTAACTTTTATTTTTACGTGTTCGTCTTCATAGTGAAAATATATCAGAAAAGCCAAGATTTTAGCCAATGCATATTACATTTTTCGCGTCAAGTGCCAGATGAACAAGCGTTGCAGCTCCCGCTACCTTAACGTGTTCTATAAGGTCTTCCTCTTTTATGTTCCTGACTACCAGTGTCTGGGAGCAGACATAAATTTCCACTCCGGCTTCGATAGCTTCATTTAGGCGTTGTCTGACAGTTGGAACTCCTGGCACCTCTACCTCATTATCCAGAGCCCCCTTGACCATAATCTCAACACCATCTTGGAAACAGAACAGAATTGTTTTTACATCCATGTTGGCACTCAAGGCAGCCACCATTAGAGTAGTTCTTGCAATATCTGGGTAGTTCAGCCCTTTACTCAACACAAAAATAAGTTTCTCTTCCATGAATGATCATTATAAAAGACTCAGTATAAGTTTTTCGGTTTATCTAGCCAACCTAGTTTAGAAGGATATCTTTCTCTTTTTCACTGCTTCAACCATTGCTCTGACGTTTCTGTTGGGTGTGAGAGGTGACAGGGAGCATCCAGGAGCGATTATATCTATTCCAGCTTCTATTGATCTTAGCGTCTCTGCTTCAACATCTTGCGGTTTTCCGAAAGTTAAAGTGTATACAGTATCGACATTGCCCATAATAGCTGCCTTGTTCCTCGATACTTTCACAGCATACCTTGCATCTGTTTTTGAATCTATACTCAGACAGGTTGCACCCGTCTCTACCATCTCACCGATGATGTTGGTACAATCACCGCAGATGTGAAGAATTGTTGGTCCTTTTACCCTCCTTATCAATTCCTTGTCAAAGGGCTTTGCGAAGGTTATGTAGCCCTTAACCCCTAATATGTCTACAGATGCGAACATATTTTCAATAACTATGGCATCCGCCCCTCTTTCCAACATGGCACTGGCATATTCTGCTATGGCATCCATGCCAAGCTCTGTGAACTCCTCTACAAGCCCAGGTCTCTTTATGGACATCTTCAAAATCTTCTCCATGTTAGCTAGGTGGGCTGCTAGGGAAAAAGGCCCTATTACATGACCTAAAACCGGTATTTCATCTCCATACTTCTCGCTGAGACTCTCTATTGCATCAAGAACAACAGGAATCCTCCCTCTCTCCAAGAAATTTTCCGGAACATCTATGCCTTCTGGAGCGACACACCCTTTAAAAGACACAACAGGTATGCTGGTCTTTTTCCTCCCCCAATTTACCTCTAAACCAAAAACCTCAGCCTCTACAGTCTGACAAAACGGGACGCCAACTCCCTCTAAGCCTATCTGCTCCCATGCTGCAGATGCCAGAGCTGCCATTTTTTCTGGATCGGAATATGCATCTTTATAATAGATTCCCAGACTCTCCATCTGCTCTACGGTTGCTGTCTGATTTGCTGAAAGGACCGGGGGCCTATCTACTTTTCTCAATTTCAGCGCCTTTAAAAACCTCTTCTTGGGTGTGAGCTCACTTATGCTCACAGAAGAGTTTCTTAAGGTCCTCGTCATTATAATTCACCAACAACCTTTTTTCCTCCTTAATTGTGGAGGCGACAAAGTGGGTGCCTGTTTTAACAACTCCGTCTATTGCATGGATTTCTCTTAGAATCCTTTTGAGGTCCTCTTTATCCTTTGCTTTGGCGATGACTATGAAGTCGAAGTCTCCGAGTACGTAGTAGACGGTGAAGACTCCCGAGATGGATGCCAACTTCTCGCCTATTTCTTC
>MTMY01000047.1 GCA_002010215.1 Archaeoglobus sp. JdFR-37 | reverse complement strand
CCATCCCAACTAAAAGGACATTCAGAGCTGCGAACTTTAGCACAGACCTCCTTGTGCAGCGGTGCAATTTCCTCAATCCGAATGATTTTGCGAGTTTAAAATATCCTCAATAACAGCTCTGACAACCTTGAACTCCTGCCACCTCAGCAATAAATTAATCAGCTTAGCCTTCAAAGCCCTAAATCTCCTCCTCTCTTTCCCCAAATCCTTTGAACCTAAAATGCTGAGAGGATAGCTCAGCAAACCATCTAATCTGCTTAAATCGAAGTTAGAGCGGGGAAAGATCAGAGGAACAATCCCGTACTTTATCCCGATCAGATAGTTCCTGTAGGCGTAGAATCCCTTGTCCATGATTACCACATCTCCTCTCCTGATTATTTTCCTCCCTTTCAGCTCATCTAAGACTTCCTGAAAGATCCTAGCCTCATGCCTGTTTGCTGGATGAAGTAAGAAGAGTAGAGGCTTAAGAGATGGGTGCTCCAGAACCAGAGTTAGCTTCATGCCTACAAACAATCCTTTCGCTGAGTAACCCCCACTTGTAGTCTTTTCCTTCTAGATCCATCTGTCTGACAGGCCTTCTAAACCAGTTAACGTCAACGCTGACATCTGTGCAATCAACTATGAGGTGTTTCTCTGCCTTTTCCTGGTTATTGAGTTGAGAATTCTCAAAACCATTGCTGTAAAGTCGTTTAAATCGAATTTTGAAAGGAAAAAGTAGATGTATCCGGTCTTTGGAACTTCATTTATTCCTAGGAACTCTCTGAGCTCTTTTCTCCGCTTCAGCTCTTCAACGACGTGAGAAATCGTTGTTGAGAAGAACATCGAAGCCAGAACGATCTTTATAACTGTTGTTGCTTTTGCTGGTGCATAAAGTGGTTGTTTTTGGTTTAGGGGTGTTAGAGTTAAGATTGAAGTGATGGTTTTGTAAGAGCCCTATAACAGATTATTACAACTATCTACAACTACCTACCAACCTTTTCTTTTAATATCCTCCTCATCACAAAACTATACTTCGCCATGAAAGATCCGATTAGTGACGTCATCAAAACCATTACAGTAACCGCCGCAGAAACCAAGTCTGAGGCGTATAGGGAGGCAATTACTATTGAGAACTCTCCCCGCGCAATGCTATTTGCCCCAATCTCAAAACCTGAGAAATAAGAACCATGTATAACTCTCCCCATAGCAAGCCCCGAGAGCATTTTACTCCCGACAGCTACCAAGCCCATCACTATAAATGGTATAACTGAAAGTTCTCCCGTAAACTCCATTGAAACTCCGAAAAAGAAAAAGAAAAGGACAAGAAAGACGTCTTTGAAAGGTTTCGAGATTCTCTCAAATTCTTTTGAGTTCACAGTAGAAAGAGCCGAGCCCAAAGCTATTACTGCAAGCGCTTCCGGAACTCCGAGGAGCCTAGAAAAATAAGACACCAGAAGAACTGATGAAAAAGTGAGAAGAACTGGGATTTCGTCACCTCTCGTCATAATCCGAAACAGGTATCCCTTAGCAAACTTGGAGATGCCAAAAAAAGATATAACCATGACAAAAGTTTCAAGGAGAAGTGTGAAAAGGTTGGCAAACTCAGCAGAGAGCAGAAAAATTATCAAAACGAGAATAATGTCTTCGAAAATCATCAGCCACACAACCGTTTCGGATTCGGGAAGAAAGAGTTTTTTGTTTTCGATGAGAGACGAAATTGCTATGGCAGAACTGCTGATGTAAAAGGCAGAGGCAAATACAATAGCATCATGAACCTCAAAACCAATAAGAAATGCCACAAGGAATCCAATTATCATATTTATATTCATATCAATAAATCCTCCTATCAGAATGTCCGATTTCTTTTCGGCAAACCTTCCAAGTTTGAGTTCAAGACCCATATAGAACAAGAGAAAAATCAGACCAAGGTTGCTCAAAAACAAGGAGATCTCACTTCTAGCAACAATATTTAAACCAGAGCTGCCAAGAAATATACCAGACATTATATAAAATGGAATGGGGGGCAAGGAAAGCTTTTTTACAACTAATGCCAGAATTAAGCATGCTAAAAAGGCAATGGCTATGTAATCCATTCTCACATCCTCAAGATTTTACTCTCAAAAGCTTTGAGCTGCTCATGCTCCCCTATAGCAACCACTACATCTCCTTCTTCGAAAATAAATGATGGTGGTGGATTTATGATGTTTCTTCCCATTCTCGAAACTGCAACAATGGTTACTCCAGTTTTCTTTCTGATCCCCAGTTCTCCAATTGATCTCCCAACAACATTTTTGCCTATGATGTAGGTATGAATGCTGATCCTGAGGTCAGATAGGGCTGAAAAAGCAATCTCTACTGCCTCCCTTTCAGCTTCAAGAATTGCTCCGGTCAGAATACTTCCAAGTCTTCTCGCTTCCCCCGGATTCAACTCAGCCACGGCAGGAGTTTCGCATCCTTTTTCGAGGACGTAAATTTGAATGTTTCCTGAACTCATAAAAATTATGACAATTTTATCTCCTTTCTCCGTTGTTAATTCGTATTTGGTTCCTACTCCCGGTAATTCAACTGATCTAAAAGTCATAATTGTATGAGAATTTAGGCTTAGAAAAATCTTGCTAGAGGGTTAACGATGTATCAGTTAGACTACGTGAAGAAGTTTTAGTTGGGGATGTAGATAAAGTGAAAATGGGGAAACGAGGGGAATCCCTAATGGGTTCGTGTGAAGATTTATGAGCTCCTAGAGACGATCAGATTGATAGAATTCGTAAAACTTCTGAAAGGGTGAGAAATAGAAAGATTTCAGTTTACTCTCCCTTCAAATTTTACCCACATCTTCTACTAAAGATTACGAAAACTTTTTAAATGGCTGTTAGTAATGATGAGTATTATGATTGCAAGTGAATGTTTCCTTAATCACGAGTTTTTAGAAGGAATAAGAAAGATGAGCAGCAGGATGAAGGAGTTCTCAGGAGATAGAGGTGTGATAGTCCACCACAACGATGCTGATGGGATCTGTTCCACTGCAATTCTCTCAAAACTTTGTGAACATCTCGGAATCAAAGTTGATATGATATGTCTTGAAAAAGTTCACCCAATCCTTGTTGATAAAATCCACACTAAGTATGAGGGAGAGGTAGTAATTTACACTGATCTCGCTGGATTAGCAGCAAAAATGATTTCTGAAATTAATGCTGGCAGATGTACCGTTTGGATAATCGACCATCATCCTGCAGCAATGATTGAAGAAGGCGATTTATTTTTCATGCTGGATTCAGAGGTGCTTGGAGTCTCTGGAGATATCTTTATCTCAGCATCAACCCTCAACTACCTTCTCGCCGTTAGCGTGAGCGAGGAGCTAAGAGATTATGCATATCTGGCTGTTGTTGGTTCAGTAGGGGACTATCACGACAGAAGTGGAGGCATATTAGGATTTGACAGATTTGCACTGGAAGAGGCTCTGAGCCTCGGACAGGTGAAAGTAAAGATAGAAGGTGCAAGGGAGAGATACTACATAAAATTCTTCAATGAGTTCGCCAGCGATGTGGCAAGAAGACTCACAAACCTTGGCACTGTTGGTTACGAAAGAAAAGGTTACAGAAAGGGCATTAAGGCCTGTCTGGAAGGCTTTGACGAAGAAACTATCAGTGAAGCAGAAGAGCTTGAGAGGGTTAAAAAAGAGAAGTTTGAGAATGCTATTAAATATCTCAGGAATGGTGGCTTGCATATTGATGGATATGTTCAGTGGTTCCACCTTCAAGATATGTTCTCTCCCATGGGCGTCAAGGCTGTCGGAGAGTTCTGTCAGCTAATAAAGGATATGTCGTTCATCAAAGAGGACAGATACCTGCTCGGATTCCAGAACTGCTCCAGATACATCCCTGACCTCGGAGATGTTGATTGGAATGCTGTCAAGGTCAGTGGAAGAATACCTACACTTCTGGAAAGAAAGGTGCTATCGGGAGAAGCTCCAGGATACGAGATCGTTTTCCCGAAAGCCAGCGAAGCAGTTGGAGGAATTGCTGACGCAACACATAAAATTGCTGCTGCAACTCTTATAGATAAAGGCAAAGAAGAGGAATTCATAAAGGCCTTCAACAAGGTTATTGAGGAGAAGATAAAAGTCCCTGTATGACCATTTAGTTTTATTTAGATTTTTATTAATTATTATTAACTTTTATCACCAGCTATGTCCCTACTATTTTTATCAGTCCCCTCACATAGCTGTTGATGTTGTAACCAAACACAATAACTGCTGCAAATTCCATAAACCTATACCCAACTACTATTCCGAGGTCTATATTCAGAAGAGCAAATCCATATAGTACAAAGGCCAAAATAAAACCGTCAATAATGTCAACAAGGTTCATCGGAGCCACTATTGCTCCCGATTTCAAATAAGGGAGATACTTTGTAAAACTTATATACAAACCGTATCCAAGAATGATAATTAAAATCGCAAAAGCCAAATCCATAATCCCAAATATGAAATTCTGAATTTCTGGGAAGTGTTCATAAAGCTGGAAAGAGAGCAACCAGTAAACACATATTGAAAGAAGAGTGATAACGAACCTCTCAGGAAGTCCCATTGGGAAGGGATAACCCGCATCCGTTTTTGAAAAAACATAAAAAAAGATAAGATATATCCCAAGGAAAAATAAAGGAAATACTACCCTTTCTATAAAATAAATCCACGTAGGAAACGTGTGAGATAATTTTCCAACTTCGATGATCGACCAACCCATGAATATAAAAAGAGATGCTAACACCAAAAAGGAAATGGGCTTCCAGTGCATATTCATTCTTTCTCTTTCTTCTTGGGAAAGGTTGGCTATGATGAATAGAAGATAAATTCCAAGTACTGCATTCAGCCCGCCTACAATCCCTATAACTCCCATAACAATACCTTGTATAGATTCTTTACATAATCATGATAAATAGCCGTTATAAAAGTGTTTCGAGTTGTTCTCTGCAATCGGAGTTGAAAGAACCATTACAGATATCATAAAAATGGAAATATCTGTGTTCACTTTTCGAACTAAAAATAAAATTATAGACCACAGCATTATTTCAGTAACTCCTCTATTATAGCCATTGTAGATGTTTTTGCTATGTAAGGCACACTACCTCCGCCAAGCACCACCACAAGCTTGCCATCACATATTTCTGCAGCCAGCTCTTTCATAATTTTCGCAATTCTCACGTATTCTCTGACAGTCAGTCCGATGTCCCCATAATCCCCTACATGGGTGTCATGACCAAAATACCAGAAGATTAAATCGGGTTTGAAACGTCTTGCTTCGTCAGCAAAATGGACTTCCACAATCTCCACATATTTGGCCCTATCAAGATTCCAGTAGCTGACATCAATTTTCGTGCCGTCAGGCGAAATGTAATCGCTGCCACATATGCAAAAATGGAGCGTGTTTCTATCGTCCATAAGCAATTCTCTGGTCCCATCTCCATGATGCGCATCAGTGTCAAGAATTGCAAATTTCAGAGCCTTATTCAATTCACCATGTTTTTCTCTGAGATTATGAATTGCCAGAACAACGTCGTTGAAACAGCAAAAGCCCCAGAAAGTTCGACTCCCAGCGTGATGGCCTCCAGCACCTATATAGCAGAAAGCGTTTCGAAGTTCTCCCTCATAAACCATCTCAGCAGCTTTCACAACACCTCCTGCAGAATGCCAAGCAGTGGAGCACAGCGGGTCTCTTTTTACCCCTCCTAGTAGTTCCGGTCTATGAACCTTGAGGATTAGCTCCTCGCTAACTTGAGGACTCTCTATCAACATAAAGTTCGAATATTTCTCGAATTGCCTGAAGGCATCTGGAAAATCCTGAAGCCTTGTTCCTATAGTTAGATAACTCCTTCTGCTAAAGCTGGGATGATATAAGACACCAGTAGGCTTCATGGAATTTAGTTTTTTCAATCCTTTAAAATACCTCCGCAATATTTAATTGCTTCAAAAACATTGTTTATTTCTTAATATTACATATGATTTATCACAATTTATTGATTAAAAATTTGGAAAAATTTAAGTGCGACGCATGTCCGGGTGGTGTGACTATTAGCTCGGGTGGTTAAAATGAACCCAGAAAAGGTTGATCTGGAAAGTTTACCATACACAGAATACATCAGAGAGATTCTGAATCCCGAAGAGATCTTCGACAAGCCAGAACCCCTTAAGGGCATCAGAGTTCTGGACATTGGAACCTTGATTTTCGGACCTATGGTAGCAACATATCTGGCAGAATTCGGAGCGGAGGTCATCCATGTTGAGATGCCTGGCAGAGGAGACACCATGCGCCCACTCACACCCTTTGCAGACTTCTATAAGAACCTGGCTGCCGGTTTTGAGGCTACAAACAACAGCAAATACCACATAACCATCGACATGCGAACTCCAGAAGGTAAGGATTTGATATACAGGCTGGCTAAGCGGAGCGATGTTATTGTTGAAAACTACAGGCCAGGAACTGTCGATAGGTGGGGTATCGGCTATAGACAGCTCAGCAAAATCAATCCCCGCCTGATTTACATTAGTATGTCCGGCTTCGGGCAGTGGGGGCCCTTCACCTTCAGGCCGAGTTACGATGCTGTTGCTCAGGCCGTTTCAGGACTCATTGAAACAACAGGCTTCCCAGATGCTATCCCGCTGAAGGCTGGTGCTTGGATTGGTGATTTCTATGGCGCTCTCATGGGTGCATTCGCTGTAATGGTGGCTCTCTACTGGAGAGAGAATACAGGGGAGGGGCAGTACATCGATCATCCCCAAGCTGAGAACCTTATGAGAAACATGGACTGGACATGGATTTATATCGGACTAACAGGCAAAAACAGGGAGCGCTACGGGAATAGAGATGTGGCAATTGTACCGTCAGACATAGTCAGAGCCAAAGATGGGTACGTTGCCATTGCAGCATTCAACGAAGATGAATTCAGGGGGCTGTGTGAAGCGATGGGTAGATTCGATATCTTCGAAAAATATACCAACATAGAGGAGAGACTGAAAGAGGAAAACCAGGCAGTTATCTACAAAGTTCTTCATGAATGGGCTAGAGAAAAGAGCGTTGCTGAACTGGAGGAGCTTGCAGAGAAGTTTGGATTTGCTGCTGCAAAAGTCATGAGTGCTAAAGATCAGTATGAGGATGATCACTGGAGAGCAAGAAAGTCTGTGTGGATATATGAGGACCCAATATGGGGAGAACTAGCAGAAGTGGCACCGGTTCCTAAGCTGAGCGAAACACCAGGTAGAATTAAGTGGACTGCAAGACCTGTGGGTATAGACAATGAGCATGTTTTCATTAGGCTTCTCGGCATGTCTCAGGAAGAGCTTGAGGAGCTTTACAAGAAGGGTGTCATTGGCAAATGGGACGAAAACATACCCTTCGCCTGCCCGCCACCAGACTGGGATGGAAAGAGTGGCATATTCTTCCCGTGAGGTGATAAAATGGGTGATAAAATGGCTGAAGATGTGAAAGATGTAAATCAGGTTCCTTGGGATGAGTGGGCCAAAGAACATTGCGATCCTTTTAAAGCCAGCAGAAAGCCTGAGGCGTTAGAAGACGTAGTGGTGCTGGATTTGAGTTATGGGAATTTTGCTGGTCTTTATGCGTCATCTCTGCTGGCAGAATACGGAGCGAAGGTAATACGCATTGAGCCTCCAGGTGGCGACATATCCAGAAAAATGACACCCTTCGGTCTGAAACTGAAAGATACTGGGCTGGCCTATATAGTTGAGGGAAGAAATAAATACCACATAACTCTGAATCTCGAGACTGAAGAGGGCAGAGAAGTTCTGAGAGAGCTGGTTGAGAAGGCTGATGTCCTCATTGAAACCTACAAGCCGGGTTACATGGACAGCTTGGGAGTAGGATACAGACAGCTTAAGAAAATAAACCCCGGATTGATATACTGTGCAATATATAGTTACGGCCACTTTGGGCCGAAGGCGAAGAGCAACAGGCCAGACTACGATGTTGTGAATCAGGCAATGGGAGGCATAGCCTGGACAACCGGCATCCCTGAGGAATATGAAGAGTATCCAGAGCATGCGAGAGTACCCACAAAGCTTGGCCCGTGGCTGGGCTGGTATGTCGGCGGAGGTTTTGCTGCCTTCGGAATTATGGTGGCTTTGTACTGGAAGAGATTCACGGGAGAGGGGCAGTTTATTGATGTTTCAGAGCCCGAGGCGATGGCGAAGGTAACGAACTACTACGTGCAGTATTACCATGCCAAGAAGAAGGTCATAAACAGGGTAGCAAACTTCGATCCGGCAGTCTTTGTATATACTTTGGTTAAGGCAAAGGATGGGATGGCATTTATGGCAGGATTCAGCGATGTGAACTTCTACGCCCTGACGGAAATTATAGGTCGCCCGGATCTCAGAGAGAAGTATCCAACCATAAAGGAGAGGCTCACTCCAGAGAACTGGCCTGTTGTTCTTCATGAAATAGAGAAGTGGACATCAGAAAGAACCCAGCAGGAGATTATTCAGGCTACGCTAGACTACAAAGGAGAGGGTACATGCGTTGCTGGAGAGGTGTGGACACCAAAGCAGACCTTCGAACAGGAAAATTGGTGGCTCAGAGGGGGGCTCAGGAAGATTAGAGATCCAGATTATGGAGAGGTAGTGGTTCAGGGAGTGGTTGCAAAGCACGAGAAAACACCTGGCAGGATAAAGTGGGTTTGCAGACCTGTTGGAGCGGATAACGAATACATTTACAAGGAAATGCTGGGCTACGGAAAAGCCAGGCTGGAGGAGTTGAAGAGTAAGGGTGTGATTTAAGGGGTGTGATTTGAAAAACAATTAATTTCTTTTTTCTTCCCAGAACTTCATGTTTAACTTATTTAACTTAATCAGTCTTAATCAGTATTAGTAAAACAACTGGGACGGAGGAGGAGCTGAGAATAATAAAGACGACAACTGAAATGGCTGAAGTAGGGATTAAAGTGAAATAAAACTAAAGAAGGATTTTTGAATTATATTCAAACCATAGCCCCGCCCGGATTCGAACCGGGGTCGCCGGATCCAGAGTCCGGCAGGATTGACCACTACCCCACGGGGCTTCGTGTAGCCATTGGCCATTTTGTTTATGAAACTTGCGGTCATCGTTTTTGAGTGAGAAGTCGCGGATTCGTGGAGTTGACTATCTTCCTTTCAGTTAGGCTTCTGGAGTCAGAATTCTGTAAAAAACTTGGAATCAAAATCTGCATGTAGCTTAGGGATGGGGGAGGAGCTAGGTGGGCGGGATAATATTTAAATAAAGCAATCTAAAATGTTAAAAAACCCACAAACCCCTATTGAACCGAGAGATTGATTGTTATTTCTGCAATATCCTCCGAATAGCCTGCTATCCTTATGAGACCATCGAGAATCGTCTTCAATTTCAGTGCCTCGTAAACTTCACCATCTATCTCAACCTCCCTGATTTTATCCTTTATATCATTTGACATGACGAAAATCTCGTCAGCAATATCTGCAGCTCCCTTCTGGTAAGAGTTAATGGCAGCCTTGAAGAGAGCCAAAGTATCTGAGGCATTATCATGGATTCGAGGTACTGATTTCCCGAGTTCCCTTATGCTTTCAGTCATCAATGTGACGTGATCAGCAACTCTCTCAAGAGTTTTAATCACTATCCTCAATCCCAGAATCTCCCGATTAGTCAGTTCGAGATTCGACGCAACATCCGGATATCTCACGGCAGTCTTTAGCTGCCTCAATATCAGAAAATAGAGCTTGTCAACTTCATTCTCTCTTGAGAGGATCGAGGAGCAGAGATCAGCATTGAAATCTGCCACAACTCTTGAAAAGTCCTCAAGCATCGATATACAGATGTTTGCCATTTTCTCAAGTAGATCTTTGGTTTTAA
The DNA here is from genome assembly GCA_002010215.1 of Archaeoglobus sp. JdFR-37. Classification (GTDB taxonomy): domain Archaea; phylum Halobacteriota; class Archaeoglobi; order Archaeoglobales; family Archaeoglobaceae; genus JdFR-37. The sequence goes on along the minus strand of MTMY01000047.1, from coordinate 122,411 downwards.
ACCTAGACTCATTCAGAAATACTTCTATTCTGATTTTATTCCCATAATCCTCAAGAATTTCCGCTCCTACAAGCATTTCTGTTGCCATCATGCAGGCCTTCCTCTGCTCCCCATTAATCTCCACAAAAATGCTTTCGTATCCTGCTAGATAGTAAGAGATTATTCTCCTGAGTAAAGTCTCTGCCGCTCCATCAATTTTAATTTTCGCCTCCTTCAGCCTCCTCTCTGTTTTTTCAGCGAGAAGAGTTATACTCTCCTTACCAATATTCATCAGAATGCTGTCTCCTGCTTTTAAACCATTTTTTTCAACCCAGTTTTTCGGAAGTGTTACTATGTAGCTGCTTCCACCACTCATGAAAATCTTTCTTGGTTCCAGAGGCATACAGTCACTTACTTTGGAATCATTATTTAATACTTACCAAACTTATAAAACCAATATTGACCAATATTAATTTCCAGCTCCAGATTGACTGCTCGAAAAGGACTTTCAAGGACTCAAAACTACAAGCCATCTCCCAATCCCGAAGCTCTTGCAAACCTATGAGTTCCAAACTGAATATATATCCATCTATTTCATCAGTATACATATATACTATACCGGTACTATATGGGTTAACTAAATATACTACCAAGTGTCACTTCCAATCATGAAAAAAGGCATGAAAATGACGTCTATTGCAATATTGATTAGCCTTGCACTCCTCTTCGCTGGATGTGCTGGCGGTGGAGAGGGCGAAAGGATAACAATTACCGGAGCCGGAGCTACCTTCCCCTACCCCCTCATAGCAAAGTGGGCAGATGAGTACGACAAAATCACCGGTGGAAAAGTGAGCATAAATTACCAGAGTATAGGGAGCGGTGGAGGTATAAGACAGATCACAGCAAAAACGGTTGATTTTGGAGCCAGTGATGCTCCAATGAAACCCGAAGAGTTTGAGAAGGCTAAAGGAATCCTCCATATACCCGAAACTATTGGTGCTGTCGTTATCGCCTACAATCTCCCCATCGAGGGAAGGTTGAAACTGAGTGGAGAAGTCCTAGCAGATATATACCTTGGCAAGATAACCAGATGGAATGACAGGAGGATTGCAGAACTGAATCCAGACATTGAACTGCCAGATAAGGAGATAATAGTAGTGAAGAGAGCAGATGGAAGTGGAACTACCTTTATCTTCACAGACTACCTCTCTTCAGTCAGCAAGGAGTGGGAGGAAAAAGTAGGGAGAGGGAAGGTCTTCAGCTTCCCTGAAGCTATCGGAAACAGAGGTGTTCAGGCAAAGGGTAATGAAGGTGTGACGGCAGTCATAAAACAGAATCCCTACAGCATAGGCTATATTGAGCTGGCCTATGCTATTCAGAACGATGTGAGCTTCGCTCTACTCAAGAACAAAGCAGGGAACTTTGTTGATGCAAACGTTGGGACAGTTGCAGCGGCTGCAGCCAGCGCCGCAGGGAAATTGCCAAGAGGCGATGAGAGCTGGTACGGTGTGAGCATTGTCAATGCTGATGGAGAGAATGCCTATCCAATAGCAAGCTTCAGCTACATACTGGTTTACAAAGACCTTGACTATATGCCGGAACAGAAAGCAAAAGCGCTGGTGGAGTTTCTGAAGTGGATGGTTACTGATGGTCAGAAGTACGCTGAGGCACTTCATTATGTGCCTCTACCGGAAGAAGTGATGGAGCGAAACCTTGAAACAATATCCATGATAAAATGGTGAAAGGTTAAAAACTGCGTGATGAGCATGAAACGGGCGCGAGGCGATAGAGTTTTCTGGCTTCTTGCATTTTTTTCATCTCTTAGCGTCATCGTTATGTTTACCCTTCTTTTTTACGAACTTCTATCAAACTCGGTGCCAATATGGAAAGATGGGATGAGTTTCATTACCGGAATGGTGTGGGACCCCCTGAAAGGGCTGTTTGGTGCTTTCCCATTTATATACGGTACTTTACTAACAGCAACCTTTGCAATCCTTTTATCAACTTTTCTGGGCGTCGGAATAGCCATATTCCTTTCAGAGATTGCTCCAAGTAGTTTGAGAGTTATTATCTCTTCAATCATCGAGCTTATTGCTGCAATTCCCAGCGTCATAATCGGGCTATGGGGTATATTTGTTCTGGCACCCTTTGTGAGAGACAATCTGCAGCCATTGCTTCAGCACCTATCATTTATCCCACTGTTCTCAGGAAAAACCCTCAGCGGCCTTTCCATGTTAACTGCCATATTGGTTCTCACATTCATGGTTACTCCAATAGTTGCAGCCATAGCCAGAGAAGCTCTGCTGATGGTGCCTGAAGACCTGAAAGAGGCTCTATACAGCCTGGGTGCCACCCGCTACGAAGTTGTCAGGCATGTGTGTATACCCTATGCCAGACAGGGCATATTTGGTGGAGTGATTTTAGGTTACGGCAGAGCTCTTGGGGAAACAATGGCTGTAACCATGGTGATAGGAAATACCCCTTCAATCTCAGCGTCCATCCTCAACCCTGGTTACACAATGGCTGCAGTCATAGCCAATGAATTTACAGAAGCGACAGGAGATGTTTATCTTTCAGCCCTCATCGGCATCGCCCTTCTGCTATTGCTGATTTCCCTTGCTGTAAACCTTGTAGGGAGGATGATAGTGTGGAAATGGCAGCAAGAAGGCTGAAGGATAATGCTCTAACAATTTACAGCATCCTCAGTCTGGTGGTTATCGCTATACCGCTGCTGCACATCATAGCCACTACCCTCATAAATGGTGCCCAATCTCTAACTCCAGAATTTTTCACTTCTCTGCCCAAACCCCCAGGTGAGGAAGGCGGAGGGGTGGCAAATGCAATTCAGGGAACAGCAATACTTGTAGCCCTTACAATGCTTATCAGCGTCCCGGCTGCTCTGCTAACAGCCATATATCTTTCGGAATTCCCGGAAAGCAGGTTGAGAGACCTCATAAGACTGCTAAATGACACCTTCATGGGCACGCCCAGCATAGTTGCAGGAGTTTTCGCCTATACCCTTTTGGTTACAAAATTCGGGTTTTCAGCTCTAGCTGGAGCTTTTGCCCTCAGCGTTTTAGCTGTGCCCATGATGGTTAAAACCATGGAAGAAGCGTTGAAGCTTGTCCCCACAGATATCAGAGAGGCTGGTCTCAGTCTGGGAATCAGGCACTGGAGGGTTGTGACCAGCATAGTGCTCCGCACAGCCATGCCAGCCATTGCGTCAGGAGTTCTTCTGACAGTAGCAAGAATATCGGGGGAGACTGCCCCACTGCTCTTCACAGCCTTTGGCAATCCAAATTTCGCCACAGGCATTCTGGAACCGGTTTCAGCTCTCCCCCTGATGATTTACGTTTACGCTATCTCTCCTTACCCTGACTGGCATCGCAAGGCCTGGGGTGCCTCGCTTGTCCTGATGATTGCAGTTCTGACAATTAATTTGATAACAAAATATAAACTGAGGAGGAGGTGAGTCCGTGGCAGGTCATGCAACAGATAAAATCGTCGTGAGAAATCTTAACGCATGGTATGGAGATTTTCAGGCCCTTAAAAATATCAATCTCAGCATTAAAAAGAATACCATAACTGCAATCCTCGGACCCAGCGGATGCGGTAAGAGTACATTTATTCGCTGCCTGAACAGACTCCACGAGCTTAGAAGCGATGCAAAGATTGAAGGCGAGATCTTGCTTGACGGTAAGAGCGTCTTCAATATGGACCCCGTGGAGGTCAGGAGAAAAATCGGGATGGTTTTCCAGCGTCCCAACCCCTTTCCCACCATGAGCATTTACGATAATGTCGCCATAGGCCTAAAACTCAATGGAGTGCGAGACAAAAAAGCCCTAGACAGGGTTGTGGAAGACAGTCTGAAAAAGGCGGCACTGTGGGATGAGGTGAAGGACAAGCTTAACATGCCGGGAACGAGCCTCAGTGGAGGTCAGCAGCAGAGGCTTTGCATCGCAAGAGCCATAGCCACGAATCCCGAAGTCATACTCTTCGACGAGCCCACTTCAGCTCTAGACCCAATCTCCGCCGTGAAAATTGAGGACTTGCTGGTGGATCTCAAAGGGAATTACACAGTGGTCATCGTCACCCACAATATTCAGCAGGCTGGGAGGGTTAGCGATTATGTCGCCTTCTTCTGGATGGGTGAGCTGGTTGAGTTCGGCAAAACTGCAGAGGTGTTCGAGAATCCGAAGGAGGAGCTTACGGAAGCATATCTGACGGGGAGAATAGGATGAAAGAAGATGAAAGAGGATGAGTACTGATGAAAGTACTTTTTGTGTGCATTCACAATACCTGCAGAAGTGTGATGGCTGAAACAATATTCAACAACCTCGCGAAGAATTGGAAAGCTGAGAGTGCCGGCATTGAGGCTGCAAAAGAGCTCGATTTCGTTGCGCTGGATGTGATTAGGAGAAGAGGTTACACAGTTAAAAAGGCGAAGCCTGTCAAACTTGAGGACCTTCATCTGGAAGATTACCATCTTGTTATATCTGTTTGTGATGAGGCGAGTTGTGTAAACATCCAGCATCCAAACATTGAGAGGTGGCATGTGGAAGACCCCAAGGGAAAGCCAGGAGAGGTTTATGAGAGGGTTTTTGATGAAATAGAGCTGAAAGTTAAGGGGCTTTTAATGAGGATTGAGGGCATGGTTGAGGACATGATTGGGGATAAGATTGAAGTTGTTGAAGATGAAACTAAAAGGAGGACTGAAAATGAAGGCTCTTGATTTAAAACTGGACAAGATTAAGGATGAAATTCTCAAACTTCACGAAATGGCGAAGGATGCCATGAGTCTGTGTCTCGATGCTATGTATGGAGATGAGGAGAAAAGAAGGGCAGTTTCGGAGATAGAGAAAGAAGCCGATGTGCTCAATACAGACGTGGACAATGATTGCTTAATGGCCGTCGCTTTATACCAGCCTGTTGCAAGGGATCTTCGCTTCGTCGCCAGCATTATGAGGATGTCAGCAAACTACGAGCGAATTACAGATCTTGCAGATAAAATAGCAAAGTTCAGAGTAAAGAAGAGGATTGGTGAGGATGAACTGAGACTCATGCAGAAAACACTGCTGGAAATGTTTGATGTTGTTATCGAGGCTCTGGAGGGAAATACAGAAAGTCTAAGAGAAAAGCTTGTAGAGAAGGATGATTTATTGGATGACCTCTACCTGAAGGTTATTCAGAAGGGTAAAGAAGCCATGAAGAACCAAGATGACATAAACGATGCCCTTATCGCTATATTCTCCGCCAAACACCTCGAAAGAAGCGGAGACATCCTCAGCAAAAATGGAGCAAGAATAATTTTCATCGAAGAAGGGCGGAGGGTCTGGATAAAGTAAAAGATTGATATTGGCGCAACAAATGCATCCACAAAAATCGCAAAACAAGTCACAAAAATTATAACCCTATTTTTACCATTGCATCCATGGAGCTTTTTGAGATCGTGTCATTTTTGGATGACTACCTGAACATATCCGCTTTCAGAGAGGCAAGCAACGGACTTCAGGTTGAGGGTTGCAGGGAAGTTGAAAAGGTGGCCTTTGCAGTAGATGCTTCTCTGGACGCATTTCTTCTGGCCGTTGAGGCTGATGCTGACATGCTGGTAACTCATCACGGAATAATCTGGGGCAGTATAAGCAGCGTAAGAGGCATAATCCAGCAGAGGCTCCGGTTCCTTCTGGAAAACGAACTTTCTCTTTACACGGCCCATCTCCCACTGGACGCCCATCCAGAGATAGGAAACAACGCCATGATTCTTAGAAGTGTTGGAGTCGAGCCTGAAGAGCCCTTCGGATATCATGGCAGCGAGGCTATTGGATATGCTGGAAAGGCTGAAAAGGAATTCGATGAAATACTGGAAGCTCTAGAAGAGAAGTTTGGTGAGACAGGTTACCTGAAATTCGGTGATGATGTCGTGAGAAAGGTGGCAGCAGTTTCAGGTCGAGGAGCATTTTCCCTGCCCGAGGCTGTGGAGAAGAGGGTGGATCTGCTGATGACAGGGGAAGCAGAGCATTCTGCTTACCATATCGCAAAGGAAGGGAACATCAACGTCATATTTCTGGGCCATTACAGGAGTGAAACGCCCGGGATAAGGGCGCTGATGAGAGTGGTTGAAGATAAACTCGGCCTTGATGTCGAATTCATAGAAGTGCCCACCGGACTTTAGGCAGTGGTGTATTTAGGGCGATACATTAAGTTACATTCAGTTACCAAGTTCCAAATTTATCTCTTCTCAAAATCTAACTTGAACCCATCCTAGTCTGAGGAGATACAACATCCTTGGCAGAACATTCTTGACCAGCAAAAAAATCTAAATTAAGAGGATTTAAGTTTGAGCATGAAAGAAGTATTGAAGTTTTTCGAAAATGATTGTTCAGCTCCATGGCTGGTCTGGATAGCCACCAATGACGCCAACAATCGGCCACACCTTGCCCCCGTCTGCTTTGTGAAAGTTATAGACAGAAAGATCATCATTGCTAACAATTTCATAGCAAAGACTGTGAAAAACATCAAAGAGAATCCGGTGGTTGCTGTGGCTATTTCAAAGCGCTTGGAAACCGGATTTGATGGATATCTGGTGAAAGGCAGGGCTGAAGTCCACCATCAAGGCAAATACTATGACACCATTAAAAAATTCGTAGAGGAAAAAAGTGGTGGGAGGAGGAGGCCAAAGTCTGCAGTCGTCATTACACCAGAGGAGGTGTACTCCCTGAAACCTGGCGAGGGTAGAAAGAAAGTTCTTTAAAGTTCATTAATGTCTTTAATCTACAATCCCAATTCTTTTTAATCTCCCAAAAGTTTTTCAAGGTCAATGGCGTGAGTTTCCTTAACCACATTCAGAACCAGCATTGTGTAGGTCTTTTTTACGTGCTCAAGACTGGCTATTCGCTTAACGAAAGCGTTGAGGCTCTGTCTGTCCTTGAATTTCGCAACAGTTATCACATCAAACTCCCCTGTTACATCATAAACAGCTGTGACATTCGGCTCCTCTGCAAGGTGTTCCTCAATCTCTATGAGGTGCCCACCTTCAGCCGTTATCCCAATGACGGCTATAAGGTCGTAGCCAAGTCTTGAGTAATCTATCACAGGGATGAACTTCTGAATAATCCCTGCCTTTCTCATCTTATTTATCCTGTTATACACAGTTGCTTCAGCAACCCCTAGCTTCTCTGCCATCTCCCTGAGACTTTTCCTTGCATCCTCCTGGAGTTCAACAAGTATCTTAATATCCAGTTCATCCAGCTTATCTACCTTATCCAATTTTTCTCCCATACAAGTAAAAAATTTGAAAATTTTTTATGTTTTTTGGCTTACTTCTGCTACCCTTTCACTCCTTGCCATTGCAAACTGAAAAATTGCATAGGCAACGAAGGAAGCTATCAGGCCAGGAACTACAGGATATATCCAGTAAACTTTGTAGAACATAAAGTACCAAGCTATGGCCACGCCAACTGCCACAATCATCGAAACCAGAGCTGCAACGGGCGATGGATTTCGCAGATAGAGGGCAGCAAGCAGTGGAACCAGGAAGGCGGAGGTTATGACAGAGAAGCTCAAGCCGACGATTGTGACTATATAACCAGGCGGTTTCACAGCCATGACAAGGGGTATCAGGGCGAAGATGAAGACGGACAGCCGCGTCACTGCCAGACTCTTCCCTTCCTCCAGCCCCCTGAACTGCTCTACAATATCTCTGACAAAAGATGTGGCCGCAACATGAAGCAGCGAGTTTATGGTGGACATTGCTGCTGCCACAACTGCTGTAAGCAGTAAAGCGTTCAATCCTACTGGAAACAGTTTCATGGCTATAAAAGGCACCACTAAATCGGGATTCTTGAGGTATTTTACCGGGTCGTCATATTTGGGAATTACAAGCCAGCCAAAGGGTCCTATGCTGAAAACGGTTAATGCAAAAACTCCGATGATAAGGGGTGTCAGAATCATTCCCTTTGATATCACCCTTTCATCTCTTGCCGAAATGAACCTCACCACAAGCTGCGGGCTTGCCATCTGAGCGATGCTTATGGCAAATGTAAGGCTGAGGATGAAGGGAATGACCATACCAGACTTCATAATGGGCGGCGGGCCGATCTTCCCGAACTCAAAAAGTGCACTTCCATCCATCCCGCCAAATATCTTAGCGTTGCTAAGAGTGTTAATAGCCTCAACTGGCCCACCCAAAGAGATTATGAGGGCTATAAAGAGTGCAATACCTCCAAAAAGAATCAGAACACCCTGAATGAGGTCTGTGAGCACAACAGCCCTGAAACCACCAATGGCTGTGTAAATCATAACCACGACACCGGTGATAAGCAAACCAGTCACATAATCAATGTTAAGCATCACCTCAAAGAGATTTCCGGCACCCTTGTAAATAGATATCATGTAGAACTCAAAGAAGAAGATGATGATCAGTGCAGAAACAAGCCTTACCGCTCTTCCAAATTTGGTTCCAAACAGCTCAGGAATTGTAAAAGCGCCTCTTTCATCAGCCAGCCTTTTCATGGGTGGCGCAATAATCATCCAAGCAGCTATGGCGAAGATTATATGGAAGAATGTCAGAAAGGCCGACCACTGAAAGCCTGCAAGGAACCCAAAACCGCCACCGCCGAGAAAGGCAGCTGTACTGAAGTAGGTTGCGAAGAATGAGAAACTTACCAGCGCAACTCCTAGGCGCTTTCCAGCCAGATAGAAATCGAGAATCCCCTTTGTCTTCCTGTATTCGATGAAACCGATTACGAGCATTAAAATTAGATATAAAATTAGGATTGCTTCTATTATCACCCTATCACTTCCCCCGTCCTACATCTTACATCCTTCTTGCTTTCCTCACGGCAAGCGCAAACCCCACAACCATTGCTGCAAGGGATGCAGCATAAACAGCAGTTATAATCATCCTAATACCCTCCTCTCCTCTTTTCACATTTTTACCCTTCCAACCTCACAAGCCTTTTCGCCTTACCTTCAAATCGCTCCAGTGTGCCTGGTTTTACTGCTTCAAGAGCAGGGTTGAATCCGAGAAACTCCTTTATATCCTTCAGAATTGCCCTTTTGGTCTCTTCTGACCCCTCATAGAGAATTCTCACATAACTGTCCGTAAGCTCGATTTTATAGTGCCTTACCCCATAAGATGCCAGTATTTCCTCAACATCCGCCGGATAGAATTTCACACCCCTCAGAATTATCATGTCGTCTGTCCTGCCCCTTATCCGCCTGATTGTCATATGCTCAATTCCGCACTCACACGCCTCTCTACTTACCACAGCGCTAATCTCACCACTTCTGTACCTTATCAGGGGCATCGCCTCCCGGTTGAGGGATGTGTAGACTAACTCACCCTCTTCACCATCAGAAACGAGCTCACCTGTATCCGGATCAATGACCTCCACAATGTAGTTATCTTCCCAGATGTGAAGTCCAATTCTGTTAGGACACTCAAAGCCTACCGTTCCCACACCTCCCATTTCCGTCAGCCCTGGGATGTCATAGGCTCTTGCGTCGTATATCCTCTCAATCTGCTTCCTCATCTCCTCACTCCATGGCTCAGCACCAAGAATTAGCTTGTTAACTGGGAGCTCAGCCACATCCACCCCAATTTCTTCAGCAACTTCAGCGATACGAAGAGGGTAGCTTGCTGTTGCTGCCAAAACTGTTGTTCCAAAGTCCTTCATAAATCTCACTTGATTCCTAGTGTTTCCCGGGCCAATTGGTATGACGAAGGCGTTTATGGCATCAGCAGCGAAATGAAAGCCAAAGCCACCATTCCACAGTCCGAATGCAGGAGTGATTTGGATGATGTCCTCGCTTGTAACTCCGGCAAGGTGGAAAGCTCGGAGCATCATCTCCTTCCACTGCTCCACATCGCTGCGGGTATAAGGGATTATGACTGGCTGGCCAGTGGTTCCACCACTCATCTGAATTCTGACTATCTCATCTTTGGGAACACATGACATACCAAGGGGATAACTATCCCTCAAATCCTGTTTTGTGGTGAGAGGTAACTTTTCAATATCTGCTAAAGATTTGATTTTATCAACATCAACGCCCGCTTCTTTGAACCTTTTTCTGTAAAAAGGACTTCTCCAGAAGGCATACTTCACTATTCTCTTGAATCTTTTTATCTTCAGTTCATCAATATTCCTCTTCCCTTCATATATCCCTTTGATGGCAGCTTCCTGATTCATTGCATAAAGGTTCAAGCATACATATTTAAAAGTTTCCCTTATTCTGTGACTATTCTCGTAAAATGGGAATAAGCTGACTGCAAGAAAAATAACCAAAAATCTTATAATCAGCAATTTTAGGGTAGTTTTGAGGGCTCGTAGTCTAGCGGTTATGACGTCGCCTTGACGAGGCGAAGGTCCCCGGTTCGAATCCGGGCGAGCCCATGTTTTTCCCCTATTTTGAAAATCTGAATTTCTATGGGCTGCCCAGTCCTCAAAAATGTTACGATCCACCTTGGAGATATTCGAAAAATATATTGAGCTTTTTTGAAGCATTCATGCAGACGAGGATCTCCAACTTTGGCATAAGCCCATATAGGGAGGTATCGTATCAGAATCACTGGAAGAGAGTTACGTGAGAGTCACGAATTACCATAAAAACCGCAAGCTATTTTTTCAATCTACCAAACTTTCTCAAGGGGGAGAAAATGGTAGGTTACGATGATGTGGTCAAATCGGTTGTTGAACTCCTTAAAAAGGCGGAAACAGAGTTGGGGGAAGATGTGGTCAAAGCGATAAAGAATGCGTATGAAAACGAGACAGTGGAGATTGCCAGAAGAAATCTTGCAGCGATTCTGGAAAATGTTGATGTTGCTGGAAAGCTCAGGGTTCCCATGTGTCAGGACACCGGCCTGCCAGTATTTTTTGTAGAGATTGGCAGGGAATTATGCCTTGATTTTGACCTGAAAAGAGCGATAGCTGAAGGTGTTGAGATTGCTACTCAGGAACTCCCTCTCCGTCCCAACGCCGTTGAACCTCTTACAAGAAAAAACCCCGGAAATAATGTTGGAGACGGGATGCCCCAGGTAAACATCGATTTCGTGGATGGAGACTCGCTTAAGATAACTGTTTTACCAAAGGGGGCTGGGAGTGAGAATGTATCGGCTTTGAAAATGATGCTTCCCGGCCAAGTAAGCGAAATTCCACGTTTCGTGGTGGAAGTCGTTAAAAATGCTGGAGGTAAGCCATGTCCACCCATAATTGTAGGAGTCGGCATCGGCTCAACCTTTGATGGGGCCGCAAAGCTTGCAAAAAAGGCTTTACTGAGAGATATAACTCAGATGAATGAGTATGAGAGGAGAATCCTAGAAGCAGTCAACTCTCTGGGTATAGGACCTATGGGGCTTGGCGGCAAAACGACGGCTTTAGCGGTGCTCGTTGAGAAAGGGTACTGCCATACTGCATCACTCCCCGTTGCGGTGAACATCCAGTGCTGGGCCAACAGAAGGGCTAGCATCATTCTGAGGTGATGGTTTATGGAGTTTGTGAAGTTTGAACTCAAAACACCTCTGAACAAGGAGGAGGTTCTTAAGCTTAAAGCTGGAGATGTAGTTTACGTTAGCGGCGAGATTTTTACTGCAAGAGATAGGGCTCATCAGAGGGCTCTTGAATACATGGAGAAGGGTTTAAAGTTGCCTGTCAGCTTTGACGGAGCTATGGTGTATCACTGCGGACCAATCATCACCAGAGCAGATGGTGGCTGGAGGGTTGTGTCGGCAGGCCCTACAACTTCTACAAGAATGAACGCTGTTACACCAAAAATTCTTGAAAAAGTGAATGTCATGGGAATGATAGGCAAGGGTGGCATGAGCGAAAGCGTAGTTGAAGCCCTGAAAGGAAAGGGGATTTACCTAGCTTACACCGGCGGAGCAGGGGCTCTTGCTGCCAGAGCTGTGAAAAGGGTAAAAGGAGTTTTCTGGGAGGACTTCGGGATGCCTGAGGCTGTGTGGGTTTTTGAAGTTGAGAGGTTTGGGCCTTGCGTAGTGGCAATAGATGCCCACGGCAACAGTTTATATGCCGAAGTCAGCAAGAAAGTGGAGGAGAACTTTCAAAAGGTTGCTGGAAAGCTGGATTTCTGATAGGGAACTAAATCCAAAAATTGAGGAATGGGATGTGATTAGAAGGGCTTAAGAAGATTGAGGGAAAGATTGAGGGGAAAATCCATGAAGATAATAGCATTCGTTGGGCTTCCACTGAGTGGAAAAACAACCGCAGCAAAAGTAGCTGAGGAAATGGGGATTCCAGTGGTTGTGATGGGAGATGTTATCAGAGAAGAAGTTAGAAAAAGAGGGCTGGAACTCAATGATGAGAATACTGGTAAGATAGCATCTGAACTAAGAGCGAAAGAAGGGATGGATGCTATTGCAAAGAGGTGCGTTCCTAGGATAAGGGAAGCTCTATCAGAGCATGGGGTTGTTGTTATAGATGGAATTAGAGGCATTGCAGAAGTAGATCACTTCAGGAAAGTCTTTGGAGACGATTTTATTCTCATAAATATCGAATCCCCCCTAGAGGTAAGATTCCAGAGAAGTCTTAGCAGGAAAAGAGAGGACGATATCTCTACCATGGAAGAGCTAAAGAGAAGAGATGAGAGGGAGCTTTCTTGGAGTATGGAGGAGGCTATGAAGGCTGCCGATTTTACTGTCGAGAACCTGACTGACCTTGAAACTTTCCGGGAGAAAATAAGAGATTTGCTGAGGCACATTGCTGCTCAGGTTGAAATAGAAATAGAAACGCAAGTAAATCCTACAGAAGATGTCGACAAGGTTGTTGAGGCTGTCAAAAATATATTTCCCGATGCTGAAGTAGAGATAATAGACCAAAAGCTTGTGGCCAAGGCGAGAAGCCCGGAGAAATTCAGGGAGCTGCTGAGGAGGCAGAGAATACTTGATACTGCACGAACTGAAATGAAAAGAGGTTTAAGGGGAAGAGAGATTACAGTTCTGCTGAACAAGCAGACTGCTGTCGTATCGAGAATAAATTTCGTTGAAGAAGATGCTATTCTCGGCCCTATCGTGGTGAGGTTCAAGCTGAACTGGGTCTCATCTGAGAGGTTCATTGATTACGTTGCTCCGCAGACTAAAGATGGAAAGCCTGTAAAGGAGCTGGAGGTGCTTTAGGCTGTCAAAGTGTTTTAGGCTGTTAAACCCCTTTCACCGCATCCTTGTAACAACTGATGGCTCGGTGACAGCAATCATCAAGGCTGTGAAGGGAGATGTTTCTATCAGAACCATTGAACAGAGAGTTATCGGAGCTGATTCACGAATTGCTGAACTCCTCTGGATAAACGAGGGTGACGAGGTCAATTATAGAGTGGTTGACATAATTGCCTCTGGAGATGTTGTCGGAAGGGCAGTATCCTATACACCCCTTCAAAGGCTGAATGGAGAATTTATACGGGACATCATGAAAGCCGATACACCTATAGGCGAGATTATCCGCAAACACAGGCTGGAAGTTAGAAGAGAAATCAGATGGTGGAGGATTGAAAAGGCAAGAGAGCTTGCAGACATATTCGGGATTGAAGCAGATGAAGATGTCCTTGTCAGAAACTACCACATTTTCCACCGCAAAAACGTGCTTATGAACATAACCGAGCATTTTCCTCTCTCCAAGTTTGATTTTCCACACTGAGTATTTCTTTAAACCAGGTTTATAGATTAATATTACCAAACTATTATCAATTTTCTAAATTCATTCCTTCAGATTAGTTTATATATGACTACCAGAATCAAATTAATGTGGTGATGTTAGGTGATGTCTAAAAACCCTGTTGATATTTTGAAAGAGAAACTGGACAAAACGAAGAGGTTGTAGAAGCTATTAGATTAGCTGTGATTGCGGAACTGGATGATATAAATCTCTACCTTCAACAGGCCAGAAGAATTGAGGATAAAAAGGTCAGAAATGTGTTTCTGGATATAGCAAGGGAAGAGAAGATCCATGTTGGAGAGTTCCTAGCTGTTCTCGAAATGCTGGATGAAGAACAGATTGCCGAGCTTAAGAAAGGTTTCCAAGAAGTGTCTGAGCTTACAGGATATGAAGCGAAACTTGACTCTTAGAACTTGGAAAGCGATGGCAATGGATTTGGAATCGAAGAGAAAGCTAGACTGTTTGCATCTGCCTCAAGAACCTTAAGGAAAAAGCTACCTGTAACCCATATGGGCTCCACAGCCCAAGTCTTTAGAGTTGACAGGCTGCCAGCAGAAGGTATGTTTAAAACAGTTCAAAGTGAATTTAAGCCCCTTGAGGAGCTGTCAGTTGAGTTCAGGCTGAGCGAAGTTGATTTTGAAGCACTGAAAGAAGGTAAAGATGTTGATCTCAGCGTTGTTGCCGCTGCTGCTGAAGACCTTGCAATGGCTGAAGACAGGTTTATCTCCATCCAGCTCCAAGAGCAAGCTGGATTGAAGGTGAAACTTGATGATTGGGAAAAGCCAGGAGACGGTTTAAAGAATCTGATGAAAACCATATCCGAAATCTCCTCCAAGGGACTTGCTGGCCCGTACACATGTTTAGTATCTCCAGAGCTTTATTCTAAGCTTCTAGGAGTGGTGGATGGCAGTCGTCTTGAGATTTCGATACTTAAGGAAGTAATGGATATTGTTGTCACTCCTGCTGTAAATGCAGCCATTGTCCTTGCCACACCCCCTCCAAAACTTGGATGTTGTGTTGGGAGCTGACACTGAAGTGGACTACATCGGACAGGAGGGTAGCGAACACATTTTTAGACTCCATGAAACACTGGGTGTTAGAGTAAAAAGGCCCGAAGGCGTCTGTTTGCTGGAGTAATTGGAGTAACCAGCAATTCATTTATTTCAATTTTTCTCAGAATTTTTGGAGCTGTATCTGACCTCTCTTTTATACTCTTCTGACTATTTCTAATGGACTCATATACTCCACTTGACAAAATTTTTAAATATTATTCATTATGAATTGTGAGTGGTGAAGCCTATGGCTGAGGAAGAAAAGATGCCTGTTCTTGAAGCCCTTGGTCACAGAATTTCTGCGAGCGTTGAAAAATGGATGCCAGACCCGTTTCTCTTTGCCGTGCTGCTGACCTTCCTGACGTACGTGATGGGCATTGTGATTGCCGGAAGCGGCCCCATGGACATGGTTCTGAACTGGTACAAGGGATTCTGGGAACTGTTGACCTTCGCCATGCAAATGGTGCTGATTCTGGTGACTGGATACGCTCTTGCATACCATCCTGCAGTAAACAAACTGCTGGTGAAGCTTGCCTCAATGCCTAAGGATGGGAAACAAGCAGCAGCCCTAGTTGCATTCGTCGCTATGCTATTTTCCTGGATTAACTGGGGTCTTGGGCTGATTGTCGGGGCAATTCTTGCTCGAGAAACAGGAAGGCAGGCCTATTTCAGAGGTGTGCCAGTGCACTATCCCGCAATAGTAACTGCTGGCTACACTGGCTTAGGCATGGTCTGGCACTGGGGACTTTCTGCATCTGCCCCTCTGCTGTCAGCAACAGAGAAGCACTTCTTTGTGGACATCTATGGCGTTATACCCACCAGTGAGACCATATTCTCTGCATACGCTCTGATTTTGAGTGTTTTGTCCATCATATTCGTTGTGGCTGCCATGTATGCCATTTCGCCTTCCGATCCGAAGAGGTGCAAAGGAATTGAGCACTACGCTCCACATCTCCTTGAAGAGGCGGGCGAAGCAGAGGAAGAGGCAAAAGAGATAACAATTGCAGATAGAATTGAGAACAGCGTTGTGATTGGAGCCTTGCTCTCAATCATGGGTCTTGTGTACATCATCTATTACTTTGGAGTTCTAAAGAAGGGGCTGAACTTGAACATCGTCAACTTTACCTTCCTGTTTGTGGGCCTCCTGCTTTATCTCAGACCGATAAGATATCTCAGAGCCTTTTACAGAGCCATTCCATCTTCAGCTGGCATCGTTCTGCAGTTCCCCTTCTATGCTGGAATAATGGGCATGATAAAGTATTCAGGACTCGGAAAAATAATGGCTGGATGGCTCATCGGCATCTCCACTCCCCTGACCTTCCCCGCAGTTGCATGGCTTGTGGGTGGCTTCGTCAACATCTTCGTCCCCTCAGGCGGTGGCGAGTGGGCGGTTATCGGCGAGACCATTTCAAGAGCAGCTATAGAGCTCGGAGTACCTGTGGGCAAGGCCATAATTGCTTACGGTGCTGGAGACCAGTGGACAAACCTCTTCCAGCCCTTCTGGGCCATACCATTGCTGGGAATATGTGCCGTGAGGGCCAGAGACGTATTTGGCTACTGTATAACGCTAATGCTTCTGGCAGCAATATTCTACGCCATCGGCCTGACCTTTGTGCCCTACTGAAACGGACTTAAGGCTGAAAAATTGATTTTTATTTTTTATTTGGATTATGAATAATTTGCCTCTTTGAACCACTTAGCCCTTTATAACCTCTGGAACAGGATGGCACTTTCCACAAAAGCTGCTAACCTCATGGCACTTGCTGCAGAGGTTTTTGTGCAAGTCAGGATCTCTTTCAAATGCAAATTTGTGGTCTCCTGAGCGCATTTCTTCCAGTGTCGGCGCATCATGACACATATCGCATGTCCCCTTACCATGTAACTGCTGAGCAACTTCCTGCTGGCTTTCTAGAGGCCCCATTGGAGTCGATAGAGTCGGTTCTGGAGTTGATTTGATTTCCCCTCCTTTCTCACCGCATCCTGCAAAAGCGATGCCAAGTACAATTAGAACAACTAGAATGATTTTTGAACCTTTCCAAGGATCTACCTCTTCAGACATAGAGTTTTTTACTTTCAAGTATCATTGAAAAATCTTTTCTATCTGCTTTTGCCGGGCTAGTTCCTGAATCAGAGGACAACTATGCTGCCATTTTGGTCTATACCTATCGTTATCTCTCCCAAAACCTGTCTGTTCCTAAGTTTATCGCTGCAGTGCTCAACTATGTACTTTAATAGCATGGGCCCACTCATCTGAATTTTTATTCCCAACTCATCAGCTCTTCTGTAAATTATACCTGGAATGTCGTAGAGATCTGTTCCAGAAGGCACTGTCACCACAGATTTATACAAAAGGCTCTCAACCAGCTTTATAGTGTTGTAAGCCCTTTCTATATTTCTCCTTGCTGCCTTTTCCAGAGCACATACATTACTTCTCGTAGTTCCAAGCTCTTTCGCTATCTTAGCCAGGCTTTCTCCCCTCTTTCTCCTGATATACACTTCCAGCTGCCTTTCCGTCAGGAACGTGCTGTTAAACATATCTATTCAACAAAAGGCTTAAATTAAGGTAAAAAATTTAAAGGTTTCGATGCTTTCACGCCGGGATTTCATGAAATTTGCAGCTTTAACGTCTGTCTTTGCACTCATAGGGTGTTCCGGGAAGAAGAGTATTGAAGTTATGTATGCTGCCAGCCTGCAAAAGGAGATGGAAGAGGGAATCGTTCCGGCCTTTGAGAAAAAAGTAGGGATTGATGTTTATGCTGAAGCGAAGGGGTCGGTTACAATCATCAACCTTGTGAAGGATGGTTACAGAAGGCCGGATGTTGTGATATCCGCCGATGCCTCACTGCTGGACGAGCTGAAGGATGAAGTTATAAGCAGCTATGCCATCTTCGCATCCAACAGTATCGTAATCGCCCACAGAGGGGTGGACATCAAAGAGGAAAACTGGATTGATTTATTACTTTCCGGGGATTATCAGGCAGGAATAAGCGACCCTTCTTCCGATCCTCTGGGCTACCGCACTCTTCTCACGCTGAAGCTGGCCGAGCTATACTATGGGCGCAAATTTTATGATGAACTAGTCGAAAAAATGCTGGTTTTTGGGCTTGAAACCGATTTGCTTGCCAACCTGAAGGCAGGGACCATCGACATAGCTTTCCTCTACAAAAACATGGCGTCAACCCACAATCTCCCCTTCCTGTCGCTCCCGGAGCAGATTGATTTGAGTTCCCTAGATTACCAGGATTTCTACCGGATGGTAGAAGTGAAGGTTGGAGAGAGGGTGTATAAAGGGATGGCAATTCTCTACGGAATTGCAGCAACGAAATGGGCGGGCAAGGATGGAAGAGACTTTGTCAGCTTTATGCTAGAGGATGGGCGAAGAATTCTGGGGGAGTACGGTTTTAACACCATGGTCAGGCGGAGGTGAAGAGTTATGATTTCTGCAAAGCTGGTTAAGTACCTTTCATTAATCCTCCTTGCGTATCTCCTTCTTCCTGCTGTTGCTGCTCTTATGAATGTCACTCCTGCAACAGTTGCAGCCATTTACGAAAAGGACCTCATAGATTCTTTCGTAGTCTCCATATCATCCGCTGCACTAACCACTGTCATCTCCGCCATTCTTGGCGTTCCTCTGGCATATTTTCTGGCTAGAAGCGAAAGCAGGTGGAACGGGCTATTTGAGGCTATAATTATATCACCCATAGTACTCCCACCGCTAGTAACAGGCCTACTTCTGCTCTCCATCTTCTCTCCAGCCAATCTTGTTGGGAGTTATGCAGATAAGATGGGGATACCACTCACCCGTTCATTCTTTGCTGTTGTGTTAGCTCAATTGGCAGTTGCATCTCCTTTCACAATAATTTCCGCTAAAGCGGCATTTGAAGAAGTTGATACGAAACTTGAGTTTGCCAGCAGGCTCATGGGGAAGAGCGGACTTGAAACATTCATCAGAATCTCCCTCCCCCTTGCCAAACACGGTATAATTGCCGGGCTAATGATGACTTTCGTTAGAAGTATTGGAGAGTTTGGTGCTACTTTCATGCTGGCATACTTTCCCAAAACACTGCCAATATATCTATACACTTCATATCTCGGGGGAGGTATTGAGAGAGCAGCGCCAATAGCTTTGATGCTGTGGCTGTTGAGTTTGCTGTTTGTTGTGGCCATCAGGCTTATGGGTGATGGAGTTGTTGGAGCTGGAAGGCGTGGTTAAAAAGTTTGGGAACTTCAAGCTGGAAGTGACTGCCAAGTTTGAGGGAGTTACCGCCTTGCTGGGCCCCAGCGGGAGCGGAAAGACGACGCTGCTGAACATAATTTCGGGACTGATCCAGCAGGATGAGGGTAGGATAATTCTCGACGGTGAGGATATCTCCGTACTCCCACCAGAGAAAAGGAAAATTGGTTACGTTTTCCAGGATTTTGCACTTTTCCCCCATATGACTGTAAGGAAGAACCTCACATATGGTGGAAACAGTAAGGTCGATGAAGTCGTCGAGATGCTGGGAATATCCCATCTCCTCGAGAAACCTGTAGAACAGCTTAGTGGTGGAGAGAAGCAGAGGGTTGCTCTAGCCAGAGCCCTCATCAACAGGCCAAGAATTCTGCTCCTGGATGAACCTATGAGCAGTGTTGACGAATTTATGAGAAAGCGGCTTATCGTGGAGATGGGATCAATTTTAAGGGAATTTAAAATTCCTGTGATATACGTCACCCATAACAGAAAGGAAGCGTTGCTTATCGCTGATAGGATTGCAGTGATGATAAACGGCAGAATATTCCAGACAGGGAAATCAGAGGAAGTTTATGAAAAGCCAGCAAACCGGCTTGTTGCAGAGTTTATGGGTGCTGAAAACGTTTTCAATGGAATCGTCAGAAAAGCAGACAAATGGGCTGAAATAGAGTGGAGTGAAGGAGTTGTTTATGCTCCAAATAGTGGATTCAAGCCAGGAGATCAAGTAGAATTCTGTATCAGACCAGAATATGTCATGATTGTAAGAGATGGGAAGCCATTAGGAGAAGCTCTTCAAGGAAATGTTTACCACGGCAGAATTATCGGGAGAGTTAATACCGGAGGCATGCACGAGATTGTTGTGAAACTTCGCTCTGAATACGTAACTGCTCTCATCCCAGACCATGCATATCACAAATTAAAACTGGGAACTAGAAATGAGGTGAAAGTTGGTTTCAGAAAAAACAAAGTGCATGTAATCCCCCCATGACCTCGTGAATATATGTTCATGAACGTAAATACTGGGAAAAATTTATTAACTATTTATAATCCGGTACTACCTGATGGATATAAAGTTGATTAGATTAGCCATAGCGGCTGAATTTAATCAAGGGGATATATTGTACTGTTGTTCGTCTGAAAGAGGAAAATTTCCTAGATATCATTTCGATGTTAATACGATGGACAACGAAAAAAGGTGGGATTCGTGGACTTTGTGACTGTGCCTCTACTGCTTCTTGTAGTATCACTTTATACCCTCATGGCCCTATACTCTTATGATAAGGAGAGAATTGCCATTTTAAACAGCTACTGGGAGATGATAACTCTTGGAATATTTGCACTTCTAATCCTCCTAGGCCTGATATACTTCACAGTTTCCATCGGTTTTCTCTTAGAAAACCTCTCTTTGATGAAACTACTCATGAAGGGAGTAATTGTGATGTCTATTCCTATAGTAATTGTAGTACTTTATGGTGTCAAGAGCAAAGTAGGATTCTTTGTGGTTCCAAACGGAAGTTTTCTTGACGTTCTCACATACATCTCGATTTACTGGTTGTTGATATATCATTTGGAAGGTCTGATGGATACTGGTCGTATAATGGGGTACTTAGCACTTCTCATTCTCATAATCTCCCTGCTGATGTTTACCACATCTCTACTTCTAATGAGGTATAGAAAATTGATGAAAAGGCACATGATGCAGCCTCTGGACATGATTGAGGCATTGAAGGGAATTATAGTAACGTTCACACTAATTGCAATTGCAGGATTATCTGCCAACTTTGGACTGCTGTTTACTCATATTATGTCTGATCTGGCAGGAGCCTTGATAGTACTCATCGTTCTAACTAGGCTTCTGACAGAACTTAGGGTTTACATTAGGGGGTGAGTGGATGGATTATGTACCACCTGTTGAGCTGGTAAGGGAGGCCGTCAAGGTTGGAGAGAAAAAAGCGGGATTGCAATGGAAGGACATGCTGATACGAGGGTTCCTTTCAGGTGTATTCTTAGGATATGCCACATCCTTTGCATTCACCGTCTCAAACGGTTTCTCTGGTGGAGCGGCAACTCTCGTGTCAGCAGCAGTATTCCCTGTGGGGTTTGCAATGATTGTTTTACTTGGCCTCGAACTTGTCACCGGAAACTTCGCTCTTCTTCCAATGGCCTCAGCAGACAGAAAGATTGACCTCAACAACCTGCTCAGAAACTGGGGGTGGGTCTTCATCGCAAATCTTGTAGGCAGCGTTTTCTACGGAATCTTTTTGGTGATTTCAATAACAAAGGGGTTTGCACTCTCGCAGACTCCTCTTGCAGACAAGATAATTGCTATTGCAGAGGCAAAAACACTGGCTTACGAGACAGCCGGTATAAACGGATGGATTGCAGCCTTTGTAAAAGGAATACTCTGTAACTGGATGGTTACTTTAGGTACAGTCTTCAGCTGGGTCTCCACTTCAACATTTGGTAAAATATCCGCCATATGGCTGCCAATAATGACTTTTTTCGCTCTGGGCTTTGAACACTCTGTAGTAAATATGTTTGTAATCCCCACAGGCATGATGCTTGGAGCCAACATAAGTGTTTATCAGTGGTGGATATGGAATCAGATTCCTGTCACTCTAGGAAACATCCTCGGTGGAGCCATTTTCACAGGGGTTCTGCTCTATGTTACATATGGTAAGTCTTAATTTACGAAATTCTCCGGGAAAAACTTTATATACTCTCCAACCATCATTTATGATTGTGGAAAATATGTGTCACAGACTATCCATAGACCAGTGGAGAGTCATGGAACGCCTGTTTTTAGTTGACGACAGCAGATCTGTTTTACCCGAAGAAAAAAGCTCTCGATGGTGGAAATCTATAGTGTGGGAATAAACTTGGTGGTGGTCTGGGGTGATAATGTGAAGAGGTCTCTGATATTTTTTGTATTTTTGATATTTACGTTAGATATCGTATATGCTCAAAGTGGCGAGGAGTTGTATTCTGCCAAGTGTGCAGGATGCCATACCATCGGTGGTGGTGACCTTGCAGGGCCTGATTTACTGGGTGTAACCGACAGAAGAGATACAGAATGGCTCATAAGAGTAATAGTGGAGCCCGATAAACTTGCAGCCGAGAATGATCCGATACAGATGGAGTTAATTTCCAAATACGGATTTCAGATGCCAAATCTGGGTGTGACAGAAGACGAAGCTGTCAAGATAATAGAGTACCTAAAACAGTTCTCCGCAACTGAACCAAGACCTGAAGAAACTCAGACAGTACAGGAGATTCAAGAGACACCAGTTGAAAAGACACCTGAGCCAGTACCATCTTCTGCATCTGATCCTGAACTTGGAAAAGCTCTGTTTGTGGGAAAAAAGAGATTCGTAAATGGTGGAGCGCCGTGCATCTCATGCCACTCTGTTAACAGTGCTGGAATTAGTGGTGGGAGTCTTGCAACAGACCTCAGTGACCTTTACACAAGATTGGGGGATAAGGGAGTTTACGGTGCACTTAAAAGTCTCCAGTTTCCGGTTATGAAAGATATTTATGCCGGAAAGAGGCTGACAGACGATGAAATTGCTGCATTAATCGAATTTTTCAAGGAAGCTGCTGAATCCAAAGAAAGAAGTACGACAATCTATCCAATGTCAGGTCTCGGACTTTTCCTGCTGGCCATGATTGTCGCAGCTATATATTACGGGAGGGTGAAATAATGTCAGAACGTATAAAGGATGTGTTTTCTCCAGAATTAAGGAGCTGGGAGGAATTCTACCGCAACAGGTGGCAGTATGACAAAGTTGTTAGGAGTACTCACGGAGCAAACTGCACCGGAAGCTGCAGCTGGTGGATTTACGTAAAGGATGGTATCGTAACTTGGGAGCTTCAAGCTACAGATTACCCCAGTTTCAGCCCCGGAATACCAAATTATGAGCCAAGAGGGTGCCAAAGAGGAATTAGCGCATCATGGTACCTTTACAGCCCACTCCGTCCAAAGTTTCCCTACATAAGGGGAGCTCTCTTGGACCTTTGGAGGGAGGCAAAGGCAAAATATGGTGACCCTGTTGAAGCTTGGAAGAGCATAGTTGAAAATCCTGAGCTCAGAAACAAGTATGTAAAAAAGAGGGGAATGGGTGGATTCAGAAGGGCTGACTGGGATGAAGCAGTAGAGATAATAGCCGCATCAACCCTCTATACCATTAAGAGATACGGACCTGACAGAGTAATCGGTTTTACACCCATCCCTGCCATGTCGATGGTGAGCTATGCATCTGGAGCCCGATTTCTCCAGCTTCTTGGAGGAGTCTGCCTAAGCTTTTATGACTGGTACTGCGACTTACCACCAGCTTCACCGCAAATATGGGGTGAGCAGACCGACGTTAACGAGTCAGCTGACTGGTACAATGCCGGATTCATAGCCATAATGGGCTCCAACCTGAATATGACCAGGACGCCTGACACCCACTATCTTTCTGAAGCCAGATATAGAGGTGCAAAAGTTGTTGTGTTCTCTCCAGACTACAGCCAAGTCAGCAAGTATGCAGACGTATGGGTACCAGTTGAACAGGGACATGATGCTGCCTTCTGGATGGCTGCCAACCATGTCATTATGAAAGAGTTTTATTTCGAGAAAGAGACTCCATACTTCCTAGAATACGCCAAGAAATACACAGATATGCCGTTCCTAGTAAAACTTAGAAAAGATGGAGATGTTTACGTCCCGGATCGCTTTCTGAGGGCATCTGAAATTGAGAAGGGTGAAGTACTTGAGAATGCTGAATGGATTCTCTGTGTAATAGACGACAATGGAGAGGTCAGAATACCCTACGGAAGCATCGGCTTCAGATGGAGCAGTATTGAAGGTAAATGGAATCTGGAAATGAAGGACGCAGTAGATGGAGAAGAGATAGACGTAAAACTCAGTCTAATGGGTGAAGAAACAGTAATGGTGAGATTTTATTATGACGAATACGGTGAGAGTATACGAGGCGTTCCTGCAAAGGTTGTAAAAACTAAGGAAGGGGAAGTAGTTGTTACAACAGTCTTCGATTTACTGGCAGCACATCTCGGCATTTCTCGGGGCCTGCCAGGGGACTATCCTGAAAGCTACGACGATAATAAACCCTTCACACCAGCATGGCAAGAGAAGTATACTAAAGTTGGCAGAAGGACTGTAATCAAAATAGCCAGAGAATGGGCTGAGAATGGAGAGAAGACTGAGGGGCGAAACTTAGCTATCATCGGCCCAGGTCTGAATCACTGGTTCCACAACGACCTGAATTACAGGGCTGTTATAACAGCTCTGATACTTACAGGAAGTGTAGGCAAAAATGGTGGGGGGTTAGCCCATTACGTTGGTCAGGAGAAGGTGGCTCCAGTTGCTTCGTGGGCTGTCGTTGCTTTTGCTCAGGACTGGGTGAAACCACCACGCCTCCAGAACTCCCCGAGTTTCTACTATGTCCACACCGACCAGTGGAGGTACGACAGGTGCAGTTACATTGAACCCGTTGATGGAGATGGGTTGCCTGAGCACACAATAGATTACAACGTCAAGGCAGTTCGCCTAGGATGGTTGCCCTTCTATCCACAATTCAACGAGAACCCCTTAAAATTGGTAGAGGAAGCCCAGAAAGAGGGAGCAAAGAGTGACGATGAAGTGAGAAAATGGATTGTGGACAAATTGAAGGAAGGTAAGTTGAAGTTTGCTATCGAAGACCCTGATGCCGAAGAGAACTGGCCAAGAATCTGGTTCATCTGGAGAGGAAATGCCATAGGTTCAAGCCCGAAAGGTCATGAGTTCTTCCTGAAGCATTTTGTTGGAGCTCCAAACAGCAACGTAATGGCGAGAGAAGTTGCAAAGGACTTTGTCAGCGAAGTAGTATGGAGAGATGCGCCAGAAGGAAAGCTTGACCTCATAGTTGATCTTAACTTCAGGATGGATTCAACTGCCGTCTATTCAGATATCGTCCTGCCAGCAGCTCACTGGTATGAGAAGAACGATATTCAGTCAACGGACCTCCACACGTTCATAAATTGCTTGGGAGGGGCTACATCACCTGCTTGGGAAGCAAAATCTGACTGGGAAATTTTCAAGCTTATAGCAAAGAAGTTCAGCGAACTGGCATCGAAACACTTCCCGAAGCCTGTCAAAGATGTAATAATGGCACCCCTGCTACACGACACACCGGAAGAACTAACACAGAGTGACGTTAAGGACTGGAAACTCGGTCAATGTGAGGCCATACCAGGCAAAACTATGCCCAAACTTATAATCGTGGAGAGGGATTATGCCAATCTCTATAAACGCTTCATCACTCTCGGGCCAGGAATAAAAACTCTAGGTGCCCACGGCGTTAGTTGGGATGCCAGCGATATTTACGAGGAAATTCTCAATGAATTTCCAACGATTGAATGGAATGGCAACAGATACGTCTCTCTCGAGGAAGATGTGACCGTGGCTAACATCATTCTTACCTTCGCTCCCGAAACAAATGGTGAGATAAGCTACAGAGGATTCAAGAACCTGGAAAAGAAAATAGGAAAGCCTTTAAGCCAGATAGTGGAGCCATATCGGAGCTATAGGATAACGTTCGAAGACGTTAAGGCTCAGCCAAAACGCATTATAACCAGCCCAGTTTGGAGTGGGAACATAAACGACGGAAGAACTTATGCACCATATACCCTGAATGTGGAATATGAAATACCTTGGAGAACGCTTAGCGGAAGACAGGAGCTCTACTTAGATCATCCCTATTATCTCGCTTTCTATGAAATGCTGCCAACATTCAAGCCTAAAATAAGTCCAAGGATGCTGGACGAGATAGAGGGTGATGAAGGCCTTATTCTGAATTTCATAACACCTCATGGGAAGTGGAGCATTCATTCCACTTATTACGACAATCTGAGAATGCTTACAATATCCAGAGGCGGTCAGGTGGTCTGGATAAACGATGAGGATGCCAGAACTGCCGGAATAAACGATAACGACTGGGTTGAAGTATATAACAGCAACGGTGTAATTGTCTGTAGAGCCGTTGTGTCTGCCAGAGTCCCCAGAGGAATGGCCATAATGTACCATGCTCCAGAAAGGACACTCTACATACCTAAGTCCAAGAAAACTGGGAGGAGAGGCGGAGTACACAACAGCGTTACTAGGACCCGCCTAAAGCCAATTCTGATGGTTGGAGGCTATGCCCAGTTTAGCTACTACTTCAACTACTGGGGGCCGACAGGTGTGAACAGGGACACCTACGTTGTTGTAAAGAAGCTGAGGAGGTGATAGCCATGGATGTGAGAGCTCAGCTTGTTATGGTCTTCAATCTGGACAAATGCCTTGGCTGTCACACTTGCAGCATAGCTTGCAAGAACATCTGGAGTGACAGGAGGGGAGCGGAATACATGTGGTGGAACAATGTTGAGACAAAGCCTGGAGCCGGGTATCCGAAATTCTGGGAGGATCAGAGAAAGTACAAAGGCGGATGGGTACTTAAGGGGAATTACGTCAAGCTCAGAGCCTTTGGTAAGTTCTCAACCCTCCTCAACATATTCTACCAGCCTTACATGCCAAAGCTAGAGGATTACTATCATCCCTGGACATACGATTATGCTAACCTCTACAATGCACCTGAGGCAGATGACCAGCCTGTTGCAGAACCGGTGTCTCTCATCTCAGGAGAGAAAATAGACATAGAATTCGGCCCCAACTGGGACGATGATCTGAGCGGCTCCCCCCTCTATGCAGAAAACGATGTTAATTTGGATGAAAGGAGAATCATAAGCAGTTTCGGAAAGCTGTTCATGTTCTACCTTCCCAGAATCTGCAATCACTGCCTAAATCCGGCATGTGTTGCAGCATGCCCACAGCGCGCCATCTACAAGCGTGGAGAAGACGGAATCGTGCTTGTTGACCAGAACACATGCAGAGGATGGCGATTTTGTGTATCTGCCTGTCCATACAAGAAGGTTTACTATAACTGGAACACTGGCAAGTCGGAGAAATGCATTTTTTGCTATCCTCGGACTGAAACTGCCCAGGCGAACGCATGCGCCCATAGTTGCGTTGGAAGAATTCGATATGTGGGAGTGATCCTCTATGATGCTGACAGACTGGATGTGGCTTTGAAAGTCCGAGACGAGGAGCTTGTCGAAGCCCAGAGGAGAATAATTCTAGATCCAAAGGATGAAATGATAAGAAGAGCTGCAAAAGAGAATGGGGTACCGGACAGCTGGCTTGATGCTGCAATCAAATCTCCAGCCTATGCTCTGATTAGAGAGTTCGAAGTTGCTCTGCCTCTCCATCCAGAATTCAGAACAATGCCCATGACATTCTATGTACCACCACTCTCACCTGTACTGGCGACCCAGAGAATAGCCTATGATGTGGAAGACCATGAAGCCATTCCAGATATGGAGCACCTGAGAGTTCCCGTCAGATACCTATCCAAGCTGTTTTCAGCTGGAAATGAAGACGTGGTGGTTGACGCCCTTCAGAAGCTGATTGCGTTGCGAGCATATATGAGGGCGAAAAATTTGGGAGAGAGTCCAGATGAACAGATTTTGAGGAAAGCATCCCTAGATACTGGCGCAACAGAGAGACTTTATCGCCTTTTCACCGTCGCAAGTTACCATGAACGCTACACAATACCGTCCTTGCACAGGGAGTACCTAGATGTTGCCCCATCTGATGAAAGGAGGGGTGGTAGAGGGTTTGGTATAATTGCCAAGCCGAGGGGAGGATTATGAGGGAGTCGGCAGATTCAAGGGCTGAGTGCTACAGACTTCTCTCGACTCTTTTTCAATATCTCAGAGATCCCAGAGATATTTCAGAGCTGAAAAAGTCTGTAGAGAGGCTGTCATATCTTATAAACGAAATCTATACTGAACAACTGCTAGACGAGTTCGCAGAATTTCTGAATACCTCTGAGCTGTGGGAAGTGCAGGAGGAATACGTCAGGACCTTTGATATCTTTCCCCTCTGCCCACCATACATCTCACATTATTTATATGGTGAAAGTTATAAAAAAGGAGAATACATGGTGAAGCTTAAGGAAATCTACAGAATTCACGGCTTTGAAGTGCCCAAAAATGAGTTGCCCGACCACATTTCCGTTATCATGGATTTTCTATCCTACCTTGGAAGAGAGGATAGAAAAGAGTTTATTGTTAATTTCGTAATAGATGGGCTAAATAAGATGCGGAGAAAAGTGGAGAAGAAGGATACTCCCTACAGGCAGCCTATTCTCCTCTCATATATTTTATGCATTTCTGATGCAGATGTTGGTTCAGGTGGTGGTGAAAATCCAAAAAATGGGAGAAACCTAGGTAAGGGGGTGATAAAATGCTCGATGTTCTGATTTTTGCTGTACTGCCGTATTTTGCTATAGCTCTCGCAATCTTCGTGACACCATACCGCTACTTCTCCAACAGGCTGGACTGGAGTACATTTTCCACACAGTTTTTGGAGAGGAGGAGTCTGTACTGGGGTAGTATTCCCTGGCACTATGGTGTGGTACTGATTCTTGCCGGCCACATTATAGGTTTTCTTTTCCCCTCAACTATCCAGTCCTTGCTGTCCGATTTATCAGCTCTCATCGCTCTGGAAAGCATAGCTTTAGGTCTCGGTCTGATGACTCTTTTTGGAAGTATTATACTGCTCGTGCGGAGATTTTCAGGCGTCGTCAGAGCTGTTACCAGCTATGCGGACTGGGTACTGCTCTTGCTCATACTTCTTCAGGCAGCAACTGGAGTTTACATGGGGCTTTTTGTCAGGTGGGGGATGGAATGGTACCTCCATACAGCTGTTCCCTGGCTGTACTCGCTG
Organism: Archaeoglobus sp. JdFR-37; assembly: GCA_002010215.1. Classification (GTDB taxonomy): domain Archaea; phylum Halobacteriota; class Archaeoglobi; order Archaeoglobales; family Archaeoglobaceae; genus JdFR-37. Next base: position 93,683 of record MTMY01000047.1, on the reverse strand, counting down.
CTGACTCTGAACCCTCAAATAGGTTTTGTTTCCGGACTCCCACTGGTGTTCAAATTACATGTGGCTGGAGCCTTTCTGATTCTGGCAGTACTGCCCTTCACAAAACTGGTACACTTTCTGTTCCTTCCACTGGATTACTTGAAAGACCCGCCGATTCTTTACAGGTGGGTAAGGAGAGAGAAGCAACTGGGGAAGTGAGATCGTGAGACCTGGATATTGGAATATGGAGGGAATGATGAAGAGGAATGATGGAAGGAATGCAGGAATGTGAAGGAGTTGTAAAGAGGTGGTGAAAATGATGGAAATTAGTGTTGAGGAGCTGAAAAATAAATATGGGCTAAAAGGAAATCCAACTGAAGGACTGATAGCTGCAACTCTTGGATTCTTCGTCGGCTTTGCTGCTGTCGCCCTCTACGGGCCAACCGCCAAGGAGTTCAAGGATGTGATGGGGCTTTCTGGAGCCATGCTGGGATTGCTTGTGGCAATACCCCAGCTGACCGGTTCCTTACTCAGGATTCCATTCGGTGCATGGGTTGACAAGGTTGGTGGCAAGAAACCTCTACTAACGCTGCTATCGCTGTCTGTAATAGGTATGGCAGGACTTACAGCAATACTATTTGCATACTACCCAGATAATCTCACAATGGAGATGTATCCATTCATCCTTCTGTTCGGGGCTCTGAGCGGGTGTGGAGTTGCCACATTCTCAGTTGGCATCCCTCAGACCTCCTACTGGTTCCCCCAGAGAAGACAGGGTTGGGCTTTGGGCACCTATGCCGGACTTGGGAACACTGCTCCAGGCTTCTTTACTCTGATAATTCCCTTTGCACTGGCTGCTTTAGGGCTTGCAGGCGCTTATGCTGCATGGTTCCTGTTTTTACTGGCAGGAACAATTATCTACGCCATAATTGCCCATGATGCCTACTATTTCCAGCTAAGAAAGAAGGGTGTGCCGAGAGATGAGGCAGTCAGTGTTGCAAAGCAACTTGGCCAAGAGTTGTTCCCTTCAGGGACTCTCATCGATGCCCTCAAGATATCTGCAAGGATTAGCAGAACCTGGGCTCTTGTTGCTCTTTACTTCACATCCTTCGGTGGTTTCCTGGCTCTGACCACCTGGTTCCCCACTTATTGGCGACTTTTTCACGGCTTTGACATAAGGACTGCCGGCATTCTTGGTGGCGTCGGCTTTTCATTGCTGGCATCCTTTATCAGAGTTTACGGTGGGCATCTCAGTGACAGAATGGGTGGAGAGAGAACAGCAATAATGAGCTTCTCCCTAGTTCTAATTGGAGCCGCAATACTAATGTTCTCCACAAGCTTCGGTCCCGCTTTAATCGGAGAAATTTTCATCGGTGCTGGAATGGGCATAGCCAACGCTGCAGTGTTCAAGCTCGTAGCCAAATATGTGCCAGAGGCTGTTGGAGGTGCAAGCGGATGGGTCGGTGGTCTGGGCGCCTTCGGAGGATTCGTAGTTCCACCAATCCTAGGAGTTTTCGTGGATATGTTCGGAGAGCTAGGATACGCCAGAGGTTTTGTTGTTTACGTGGCTCTAGCACTGATATCCATAACAATATCCTTCATGCTGAAAAAGAGATACGGAAGCGAGATACATTGACCATAATTTTTTTCTCGAATTTTTCCAGTTTTCAGATTTCTGATATTACAACTTTCTTGGAGTAGATTTGATGATGGTAGGAGATTTAAAGTAATTGGGTTTAAGATTATAAGATTGTGAAACTCCCTTCAGAGGTTCAAAAAGGATTTCAAAACAGATTTTAGTAAAATCAGGTAAAATCAAATAAACAAAATCTGAAAACCGTTAACCTCTGACAGGAAGGTGGTTATGCCAGCTGTCTTGTCTACTTCAGGAATAAGCTCATCCCTTGTGATGTTTAGAAGGGCCATCGACGCTGCACAAACGTAAATCTCCCCTTTCAGGGTTTTGCACTCCTTTAGTAACTCCTGAATGCTGTGGATATGGCCTTCCCTTAGAAAGTTCTCGAATCTGGTTTTGTAATACTCATCATCTTCACTGAAGGTAAGAAGGGCCATAAAATCTGATTCTGACTCGTTTTTGATCAGGTATTTCAGAGAAAGGTGGGTAAAGAACATCCTCACCTTATTTCCCATGGCCAGAGAGGCTAAAGCTAAGGACAATCCGTGATTGACCCGATCATATGTTCCGCTATGAAAAATTATGGCAAGATTGTTGCTCATCAAGATCCCTTTTTCCTGATTTTCTCAGCCCAGTCGAGTAATGGGATTCCTTCATCTCTAATTTCAGCAAATTTTCTGCCAAGATTCTGAATTTCAGCAGCATCAAGCCTCTCAGCCAGTATAGCTAATCCATCACAGTTAGAAACATGCACCAAAAGTGCTCTTGTTTTGCTGGCAGCCTCCTTTGCCTCATCATCTCCAATTTCACCTTTTCCGATCAATCTTGCAAGCTCTTTTGCTGCTTCTATCGCCCCATCATGCTCTTTCAAAAGTTCATCCACATATTCACCTAAAAATCTCCTGAGGGCTGGGTACAAAGCTTCTTCTTCAAATCTGAAGTGAGGCCCAAGCAAATTGTTCAACTCTCCAAGGATTTCTCCCGCTTTTCCAATATTCTTGGATTCAAGGGCATCTGCAAGCCCAAGCAATCCATCTCTCACCTTTCTATGATCTTCTCTAAATTCTGCAATTGGGTCAAGCTCAACCATACCCGACACCATTCAAATTTAACACTGTTAAGTATATCAACCATTTCCCGTAAATTTTAGGGAAGATTGTGACCGAAAACTGATATTTAAAAGGATTATACCCTTAAATTTTAGGGAAAATTAAGAAATTAATTATGAATAAAAATTACACCATGACGTACGCCTATGAAATATTCTTTTTCAGTGCCTTTATAGCGGGAATAGCAGCGGCATTGATTCTGTACGTCCATTATGCCAGAAAGGCAAAGAGGGCTGAAGCGGAGGAAATACCCTTCGAGAGGCTTGGAAAGTTCATGGTGGCCTTCGCCATTCTACTGATTGTGATACTGACGCCACTGTCCATTGATCCTGGGAGAAACCCAGACCCAGAGGTTATAACCTATAGAGGTTCAACTGCTCTCGAGGGGTGGAAGGTGGCCATCGACTACAACTGCATGGGCTGCCACACTATCGTGGGTAATGGAGCATACTATGCTCCCGAACTGACATACGTTGCCAGAAAGGCTGGAGATGGAGACAATATCAAATCCCTGCTCTCTGCCTACGCTGGAACCAAGTTCATGCCCTTCCACTTGTCAGATGAAGAAATCGATGCCCTGACTGCTTGGATGCTCTATCTGAAAGATCTGAACACCAACAACTGGCCACCTATGAAAGACAATGACTATAGCTTTGCCTCCAGCTTCGATAAGAATGCAGTGAGGTGGTACGAAAGCTTTGACGCATGGCTCGTTTACTGGGTGCTGACAGTGGTGTTTACGGTGTTTCTGGTCTTTGGAATGTTTTATTGGTATGCGAGGGGGTGATAGTATGCCTGAGTACAGATCCCAAATGCTTGCACTGCCCTTTGCTGTTGTAGCGCTGGTATTGTTTCTGGTTCAGTTAATTGCCGGAGGATTTCTAGCCTTCTACTACATTAACCCAGATCTGTTATCGGGCATAGCAAATTTCAACCTAATAAGAGCCTATCACTTGAATGCACTGATACTCTGGCTTTTCTCTGCTACCTTTGCAGCTGTGTTCTACATGACACCCATGCTGTCTAAGAGAGACTTATGGGGGCAGGGACTGGTTAAGTTGCTGGCAGTGGTGTTGGTTTTAGTGACCATAGGCATATTCGCAACCCTGCCGGTTATGCAGACTGGGAACAATATATGGGTTGCAAATCAGCCAATGCTGGTTGAAGGCAAGGAGTATGTTGAGGCAGGAAGGCTGTGGGACATCTTGATTTTCATAGGCTTCATGATTGTTGCATTGGTGGTTCAAAAAACCCTGCCCAGCCCGAGAGAGTGGCCTCTAGCCCTGTGGGCACTTGTGATTGGAGCAGCTGGCACTTTCTTACTCTACATCCCAGGCAACCTGTTCTTCAAGAGCGTGGTTACCAGTGAGTACTTCAGATGGTGGACAGTTCACTACTGGGTGGAAGGAGCCTTGGAAATCGCATATGCGGGGGCAATAGGTCTAGTTCTGATGCTGATAATCCCTGATCCGAGGGTCAGGAAGGTGGTTGATAAGTATATTTTCTACGACGTGATATTGGCTGCAACTTCTGGTATAGTTGGACAAGGGCACCACTATTTCTGGATAGGAACACCCACATTCTGGATAATGCTTGGTGGTGTCATCAGCGTTCTTGAGATTGTTCCGCTAGCTCTTATGGCCCTCGAATCTCTGAAAATTGCCAAAGAACTCGAGCAGCCCTTCCCCAACATTCCAAGTCTCTACTTCATGGTTGGCATTCTGATATTCGGATTCGTCGGCGTTTCACTTCTGGGTTTAATCCAGACCTGGCCCTGGACTAACTGGTGGGAGCATGGAACCTGGGTTACACCCAGCCACGGACACGAATGCATGATGGCCTTTGCAATGGGAGCAATAGCCCTGCTGTATCTTGCAATCCCGGACTTGACAGGGAAGCCTGTGGACAGAACCTTCGTCTCATGGGGTAAGAAGGCCTTCTGGCTCATGTTTGTGGGACAGATAGTGCTGGCTACATCTTTCGGCCTTGCTGGAACAGTCCAGATTTACCACTACTGGATTCTTGCGGAACCCTGGCAGAAAGTGCTGGAAGCCCGATTCCCCTTCGTTCCTGGGATTGTGATTGGAGGGGGCATGGTGTTCTTGGGCTATATCTACCTTGCATCATCAATGCTGAGACATCTGCTATTCCCGGTGGAGAACGAAAGCTATCAGCCTCCAGAGGTAAAGAGGAGCTGGTTTACAACCTTCGAGGGCTTTCCATTCTTGGTTGTGCTAGCCGTATTCTTTGCCCTCATCGGAACCACTGGACTCTGGAGCTTTTCGTCCAGCAGCGTCCTTCAGTACGGGAACATCTGGATTCCATACTCTCTGTCAGCCGTTGCTTACATCGGTCTCGGCATTATAGCAGTCCTCATGGCCAGCAAGCTTGCCAGAGGGATCGAGTATGGCCACTATCTGGAATAATTTCTTTAAATTTTTTTCAAGAGCGAGGAGCTTTGTCATCCTGACAAAACCCAAACTGTCCGCTCTGCTATTGCTGACGGCTGTAGTTGAGGCTTTCTCTGTTTATAGTGGAGATGCAGAGAACACGAAGGCCCTTGGAGTGCTAACGCTATCTGTATTGCTGAGCTGCATGGGTACAAACACCATAACATGCTATTTAGACAGAGAAATGGATTCCATAATGAGTAGAACAAGAAGCAGACCTCTGCCAAAAGGAGAGGTCAGCCCTAGGGAGGCGTTGATTTTCGGAGTGGTGCTGCTGCTCTCCGGTCTGATTCTTGCAGCCACAATAAACATCTACGTGCTCTTCTGGGGCATAATTGGGGCAGTTTTTGTTATTTCCTACAACTACCGACTGAAGACTCAGACTTCCTACAACATACTGATCGCTTCTCCTGGAGGGGCTGCACCGATTCTGGGGGCCCACTCTGCAATGACCGGTGAGTTGATAGCCTTTCAACCCCTGATTCTGGCCCTGCTCATAATATTCTGGACACCCGTACACATCTGGAGCCTTGCCCTCTTCTACAAAGAAGATTACAAAAAAGCAGGAGTTCCGATGCTTCCAGTCGTCAGTGACAAAGAGAAAGTTTTGAGGATGATACTGGTGTTCACGGCCCTCTATATCGCTGACAGCTTTGCAGCCTTCTTGATGCTGGAGCCAATATGGTTGAGTCTCTTCATGATCGGACTTCTAAATTACCCGCTGGTAAAATTGCTGTTTAATGTACGAACCAACCATTATAGGCTTTTCAGGCTGAGCAGCCCCCATCTTGGGGCAGTATTTCTGATGTATCTACTCCTCTCAGTCTTTATGGGGTGATAGTATGGAAAGCAAAAGTGATGAGATGAGAAGTAAGGAAAATGTAAGTATAGATGTAAATATAGATGGAAACGTCAGACGAATACTAAGAGTGTCTGCAATTCTGATTTTGCTTGTAGTGTTAGCTACCATAATAGCGATTCCTGTGATCCCTGTGGCTTCCGCAGATTCTGAGGATTCCGAAGACTCCGGAAAAGAGATATACGAGAAGAAGTGCCTCATGTGCCACGGAGAGAAGGGAGATGGCCAGAAAATGAATGGTGTTGACTTTTCGAACAAGGAATTCTGGGCAAAGGAGACGGATGAAGAGCTGATAGATGCAATAAAGAATGGAAAGGGGAACATGCCCGCATTTTCAGATTTGTCTGATAAAGAAATATCTGAGGTACTAGAATATATTAGGAGTTTCGCAGGAACTGGTTCAGGGGTAACAGAAACACCAACACCAAGAGTAACTCCGAAAAAGACAGAAACTCCAGAGAAAATAGTTACAGAGAAGAAATCACCGGGCTTTGAAGTGACAATGGTTGTATTCGCATTGGCTGGCGTGGGCTTGCTAGATATATTCAGGAAAAACAGAAAAAGAATTTAGAGAGTGTTTTATGGATTTTTATGGATTTAAAATTTAATTGGGTTTGAAACAGGACCTAAGGCCTTAAATGGCCTTCACTCTCTTTTTTAAGGCTGGTGGCCTTGGCTTCATCAATATTCTGTTTCCACACTTAACACACTGCAAAATGTTTCTCTCAAGGTCTGCGTCAACTTCAGCACCGCAAACCAAGCATCTGTACTGCATGCTTTGTTTTCACCCCTTTGCAGCCTTAGCAGCTGCCTGCTCCATCATCTTTGTAGCAGAGGTTACCGGTATGTATGTCCCACCAGCAAACTTGTGGCCGCATTTTCTGCACACCCAGATTCCGGTTCCAGCTCTTTTAACAGCTTTCTTGCCGCATTTTCTGCACACGTATCTCTTCCTCTGCTCCCTTTCAATAGCAATCACTACTTTCCTGACCCTGATACCGTATCTTGGACCAAACCTTCCAGCGGATTTAACTTTCTTTGTTCTCGCCATCTTCTGACACCCCAATAACTTCAGTAACCCTAAATATTTCTAAATATCTTTGAGTATTTCTCTGATCTGTCGGGCTTTCTCGATGCTGACGTCCATCAGTTCATAAAACTTTTCCTCACTCAGCAAGAAAGTTCCGCTCTTTTGCATGCCTACAAAGTTGTCGTCCTGATCGGTTATCATGGTCACGAAGTTGTTACCGACGCTCATCTCGTCTCTTGTAGGGTCAACCAGTATTCTCTCGCCAACGAGTAACGATGTGACTGAAACAGGTAGGTTTCTGACCGGAAGCGGGTAGTCATCTCCAAGTTCAAATTTCTCTGCTGGCACGGTTGTTGTAAGTAATGCAGAGATTGCTGCAAGAGCTGAAGCGTCCATAAGGTTTCCGTCGTCATCGAGAGCGTGTATGTCGATGAAAATAATCCACACCTTCTCTCCTTCCTCTATGCAGAGCTTCTCCAAGTTTATGGCCTTACTTTCTCTTATACCTCTGTCAACCACTCTGGCAAGCTCGATTGAACCCTCATCGGGAGGGCCAGGCTCGAAGGTCGGGGAGGCGAGAGGAACAAGCTCGGCGTTCGTTATAATTACGCCCCTGTCAGGAGTATCGGGATAAGGCTCACCTGGCTGCATCTTGATGCCAACCATAACCTGAGTATCGCCGAGTTTCACAAGGGCTGAGCCCTCGGCTTTCTCAATGACGTTGGTCTTTATCTCTATCTTCCTGAATTCATCAAGCTTTCTTCCATCTATTCTCTCCCCATCCCTGAGCTTCGAGAGGACATAATCTCTCCTGATGTCAACAAGGATATCTTCAGGCATTATTCTTCCTCCTCCTCTGTTCTATATTTTTTCATAATCGCCTCTCTTTGAAGCTGATAAATTTCCATGGCTCCTTTCTTGGCAAGCTCCAGTCCCTGTTTAACTTCATCCCTCGTCATATTGCCGTCCATCTGGAGAAGAGCGATTGACTCTATTTTGCCATTCCTTATTACGAAAGCAAAGGGCATGTCTGCTTCGCCGTAATTGTCTTCTTCCTTCATGGGATCCAAGACAATCTGCCCATCCACTTTAGCCACAGCAACGCTGGTAACGATTCCTTTCATGGGAATGCCTGCATCAACGAGTGCTACGCTGGCAGCATTCAAGCAGGCTGTTCTGCTTCCTGCATCAGCTTGGAGTATCTCGACGAATATATCCACAGCACTCCTGGGAAACATTTCAGTCATAATAATCGTCTCCAGCGCCTCTCTACTAACTTTTGATATTTCAACACTTCTTCTGTCCGGCCCAGGTCTCTTCCTTTCCTCAACGCTGAACGGTGCCATGTTGTAGCGGTATCTCACGATAGCCTTACTGGGATCGGCCAGATGCTTTGGATGCACCTCTCTCGGCCCGTAAACCGCAGCCATAACCTTATTCCTACCCATTTCGAGATAGCAAGAGCCATCAGCTCTCTTAAGCACGCCAACCTCAATTTTAATGGGCCTGAGTTCATCAAAACCTCTACCATCAAGCCTTTTTCCATCCATAATAAGCTTCAATTCCTCCAAGTTAATTACCTCCTTAAATCAACTTCAACCATTTCTAGTACCTTCCTTTTCTAGTTCCTCTTTTCTTCTCTTCACAAATTCAGTTATCCTGTCCGTCAGCCCTTCGGTGTGAGCTTCGCTCTCTATAATGTAGATAGCCTCCTCTGCGATGTTCACCTTTCTCCTATCTCCACTTATCCAAACCAGACCATTTTGCCCAACAACAATCTGTATTCCCAGTTCGGACTTGAGCAGCTTTATCATGCTCCCTTTCTTTCCTATGACTCTGGGGACCCTCGCCGGGTTGATTGCGACGATCCTTCCAAACCTTATGGGTCGACAAACTCTGTCTTTCATTGTAAGCGTCACCTTCATCTTGGGGTCTATGCTGACGACCTTTGCTATAATTGCATCGCCTATGTCAAGAACATCGTTGGCTTTCTTCCCCGGCCTGCATTCTGGGTTCTCCTGAGCTGGGAGAAAAGCCTGGTAAGGGCAGTTTATATCAACAACCCAGCCGTTTCCGGCTACTTCCCGAACTATGCCTATCACCACATCGTTGGGTGATGGGACATATTTTCCATTAAGGGGTATTATCCTTACGGATGTGTCTGTTTTATCAAGCAACCCCAAAACCCTTGCGTAAACCTTTCCGTTCTCAACATATGTGCCATAACCGGCTGCTCTCGGATTGGTGGAAACAAGGTCTCCGGGCATTACGATTACTCTTTTCTCACTTTTCTCACTCATCCCTGAATCCTCCTTAATATTTTTGTCTGGGCCTCTCCTTTGGCCACTTTGCCCAGCAAATCCATCAAATCTCCCTGCATTCCAGATGGTATTCTCATAACGCATATCCAGCTCCCATCCTTCTGCCATTCTTCCTGCGTTACGTTTCCAAAGCTGTAGAGGGTATTAACAGCCTTTCCTACATGTTCCGGCGGAATTTTTATGGCAATCTCTATTTCCTCAAACTTCAGGGGCAATATTGGCTTTAAGGACTTGACTATGTCTTTAATCTGGGCTTCAATGGGTTTGAAGATGTCAATATGGATTTTAGCCTCTTCCATCGCCATTTCTATACGTGTAGGAGGATGAGGAGCGCCAGTTCTCGGATCTATGGTATTTCGCCTTATGAAATCCACTATCTGCTTTCTTTTCTGTTCCTGCATCTCCTTCCTCTGTTCAGCAGTTATCTGAACCTCACCTTCCCTTATTATCTTCTCTGCCACTTCTTTAACGTTGGTCGTCCCGAAAAATTTCATCAGGTCTTCGCTGCTAACTCTCTCCCCTTTCTTTGCATCATGGAACACTTCTTCTGCTGCAAGAAGCTCCCCCATATCAACTTCCTTACCTTCCTTCAGATCCTTTGCCAGATATGGGTCTACGAGAACCTCGAAATTCTCTCCTCCCTTCTTAAGCCGTGCAATCACTGCCTTGTCCAGAGATACCATTTCCGGACACCTTACTGTTTGGAGAGTTCACTCCTTATGATCTCGTTGGCTTTCTCAAGGTATTTTTCAAGCTCTTCTCCGATTACTTCCCTGTACTTCTTATCTTCCACCTTAACAATACCCATTTCAATTCCGCTAACGCTCAATTCGCCCTCAATGGCCTTACCCATGGCTACGAGGGCTTTTATTATTGCATCTTCAAAACTGATATCATCACTATATTCCTTCTCGAAATATTCAAGGACGACATTCCTTCCCGCTCCGATTGCCGTTGCTTTATATTCCAGCAACGCACCGCTTGGGTCGGTTTCATAGAGTTTTGGCTTTTCATCAACGCCAGCGATCAGGAGTGAAACACCGAAGGGGCGGACGCCTCCATACTGGGTGTACTGCTGCTTGAAATCGCAGATTTTCCTTGCAAGCTCCTTAACACTTATTGGCTCGTCATAGGTCAGTTTATTGATCTGGGCCTCCAGTCTTGCCCGATCTATCAAAACCCTAGCATCAGCAACCAAACCAGAAGTGGCAGCACAAACATGCTCATCTATCTTGTATATCTTCTCAATTGTATCGGCTTCCAGCAATTTACTGGCCACACGTCTGTCGGCTACAAGAATGACTCCCTCAGTAGTTTTAACACCAATGGCTGTTGCCCCTCTTTTAACTGCCTCTCTGGCATATTCAACCTGAAACAACCTTCCGTCCGGGCTGAACACTGTTATAGCCCGATCATAACCCATTTGCGGAAGATGCACCTTTCAACACCTCCAAGTATTTTTTCTTACACCTTTTTATTGTCCCGCTGACTCCTAGGACTACGGGATTTACCTTCACTTCTCCTACTCTGCTCATGAGAGTTATAGCTACTTTAACTTTCTCCAAGGATGCGTGGTAACATCCAACTATGCCAAGTTCGCCATCAAAGTATTCCAACCACACTTCGTCTGCTCCCCATTCCCCGAAGAGAGACAGCAACTCGTCAAGCAGTGCCCTGCTGAGATCCACTTTGCTTACTCTGTCTTCAGCTATCAAGTGGAACGCAATATATCTTTTTCTCTTACGAAGTGAGGGTGGCAAACCTTTCATGGTCTCTCTTCGATTTCGAGCCCATTCATTATGAAATTTGCGTCAGCAAACTTCCTGAAGAGTATCTCTGCATGTTTTTCGGCTTTTTTGATCTCAGCACCCAGAAATGAGAAGAAATCCCTCAGTTGCCTGGCGCTTCTGATCTCGTAAATGTTTGAGGCCCCAGAGGTGATAACGAATGGTGTATCAAACTTTTTTATTAAACGAAGAAGCTCCTCTGTCTCTCTCAGCAATCTCATCCTTCTTGCACCTTTAGTTAGTAGGAACTTGGAGAGACAAACTTCTATAACAACATCCTTTTCTGCGGCAAGCTTTACGGTGACATAGTCGATTCTCCGCCCCACAGAGTCCAGAATTACATCGACCCTTCTTCTTGTCACAGCCTCTCTATTTATGGAAATGCTGTTGCTTTCAACCCCTACAACACTCTTTCTGCTTACTTTTCTGAGCTTTTTTCTCAAATCTTCTGGATTTTCCGGTCTTATAATTTCTCCTTTCACATAACTGTGGTTCTCATATCCCTCTAAATCCCCATTCTCAGCAAAAACAACTGCATTTTCAAATCCAAGACATTTTAGGAACTCTTTATCTGGCGTGAAGCGCAGAAAATCAATTTGCATCGAAGATCAACCCTGTGTGTTCTGGGGAGCAAAACTGATCCGGATGAGGTTCCTTGCAGCTTCTATAATTTTCTCTCGCTTGGCAGGATAAGTGACGATTTTGATTCGTACTACTATTGCATCTCCCCTCTCCACAATTCCTAACTCCCCGAGATACGCCCTCTGCTTGTCTATTCTGAGGTGTAGCACTCCCTCCTCATCCACTCTGTCTTCAAGAGTCTCTAGCAGATACTGGATATCCTCTTCGCTTAAGGAGGATACGAAGTGTTCCAAGAACTCTTGGATTTCTCTTTTTTTCGTCAGTTTTACTTCCAGAAATTTCAGGGGATTTCCGTAGTGGCCGGTTGCATCTGTAATTTCTATTTCAAACTCGAATGGAAAAAGGGTAGCTATGGCTTCTCCGACCTTTTCCATATCCTCTGTGGAGTAAACAACAGCGTTAACGTTAATTCTTTCAATCTTCATAAAAATAGAAGAATTACTTCCTGAAGTTGGCCCTCAGGCTTGGCCTGACTTTCTCAGCACCTCTGCCTTTTCTTCGCAACCCTCTCGACTTTCTGCCTGCAGAGGTGAGGCCTCTGAAGACTCTACCCTTCTTGGTAGATATCCAGCCAAGCTGCGGGTCGTTGACTATGGCTGGATGGTTCCTGTCAATCAGTATTACTTCAAACCACTTGTATTTTCCATCTTCTCCAACCCAGTAGGAATTGAGCACTTCCATATTGGGATGTCTTCTTGCTGCCCTCTCTTCTGCAATCCACTGAAGGCTCTTCTTGGGCGTTCTTCTGTGTACAACCAATCCCTTCGTCTTTCTGCCCTTGTTGGGTCTCCTGACGTACCTTCCACCCCTTCTGACCCTGACCCTAACAACAATTATTCCTTTCTTTGCCTTGTAGCCAAGAGCTCTGGCCCTGTCAAGCCTGGTTGGTCTCTCCAGCCTGACAACCGCTCCCTCTCTTCTCCACTTCTGCAACCTCAACCACATCAGCTCGCCCACGTAACCATCCCAAGGCTTTTTCCAGGCTTCTCTGATGTAAGTGTATGCGGATTTCATCTTTTTACACCTCTGTTAGCGTGAATTGATGTTGGGGCAGTGGGACAGTTAATAAATATATCGCCCTTCTGGTTTATTCTCCTATCTCAAATTATTCTCACGTTTCACTTTAAGGTTCACTTAAGGTAACTTTCATTTCTCCCGCTCACCCTGCCCCTCCGCCATCTCTGAGTTTCATTTCGGTTCATTTAATGAGATTTAGAATGTACTGTCAGAATGAAGCTTGGGAACGGTGGGTGGGCTAAAAACGGGCTAAATGGTTTACAATTAAAAATCAATGGCTAAACAAGCCCGCTATCCATCAGCACTTTCAGCTTCCTCCCTGACACCATAATTTTCCTTTCTGCCTCCTCTCTTAGCTCCTCAAAGCTCATTTCCCTTCTTGCAATTCCAAGCTGGATTGCTTTGACTCCCACAGCAGCAGCAACCATGGGGAAGACTTCAGTTTCCATCATATCGGGTATTATGTGCTCTTCGCCTAGCCCTTTTTCTTCGGCAAATCTGGCAAGGGTTAAGGCAGCCTCCACTGCCATCTCCTCTGTAATCCCCTTCGCACGAACATCCAGAACACCCCTAAAGAGTGCTGGAAAAACTAAGCTATTGTTCACCTGATTGGGAAAGTCGCTCCTCCCTGTTGCAACGATTCTCGCTCCAGCTTCCTTAGCATCCCATGGGTAAATTTCTGGAACTGGGTTGGCGAGGGCAAAAACGATGGCATCATCATTCATTTCTGAAATCCACTCTTTCCTGATTACACCCGGCCCGGGTTTTGAGGCAGCTATAAGAACATCAGCACCCTTTAAGGCCACATCAACTCCGCCCTCAATCCCATCTGCATTGGTAATCTCGCAGATTCTCCACTTGTAGCTGCCTTTCAAATCATCTCGATGCCTTCCAAGTATTCCACGGCTGTCAACAGCCAGTATGTTTCCCGAATTAAACCCTGCTGCAATCAGCAGGTTTATGGTTGCGTAGTTTGCAGCACCAACACCGAATACTACTATTCTAACCTCCTCCTTCCTCTTTCCTACCACCTTAAGAGCATTTATCAGTGCTGCCAGCGTGGCTGTAGCTGTCCCATGCTGGTCATCATGCCACACCGGGATGCTCAACTCTTGTTTTAGCCTCTCGAGGATGTGGAAGCATTTTGGCGTAGCTATGTCCTCAAGGTTTATCCCCCCAAAACCTGCAGACACAGCCCTCACAATCTCCACAAATTTCTCGGGCTCCTGCTGCTGGATAACAAGAGGAAACGCATCAACACCCCCCAGATACTTGAAGAGCAGAGCTTTACCCTCCATGACGGGAAGTGATGCTGTAGCCCCTATATTTCCCAAACCAAGAGTCCTAGAGCCGTCAGTGGCTATTGCAACGGTGTTGGATTTATTGGTATAATCAAAGGCTTTGTCCTCATCCTCTGCGATTTCTCTGCACACCGCAGCGACGCCTGGAGTGTACCATACCGCAAAATCTTCCAAGCCTCGTATAGGGCACTTGGGAAAAATCTCTATTTTACCGTGATACCTACTATGGAGCTCAGGAGCAAGTTTTTCTGCTCTGTTTGCTTCCTCTATCAACTTCTTTTCGAAATCTAATTCCATAAGCATTTGGGGATGTTGTGAAACGTAATAATACTTTCTCCGAAAACTTGCCACGTGTTAACAATTGGTAGTAATTTAGCATAACTTTTATAGGATATACTTCTCCCCTCACCCTCATGCGAACATCCGTCAACCTTGACAGCAAATCATTAGAGATGCTCAGAATTCTGGCAAAGAAGAAGGGCATTTCAGCGTCCGAAATAGTAAGAAGAGCGCTCAAGGTCTATTTTGAGCTAGAAGGTATGGATGATGCTACAAAAGAGCTTGTAAAAATCTATACTGACTTTCTTTCAGCGGGAGAGCACTGCATCGTTGACATTGAGCACTGGGCAGTCATATGGGAAGAGTTGAACGATAAAGCTTCGGAGGATTTTTGGGATATCATAAAGAGGTCGGGAATTGAGCATGGGATTCAGTACGCAGACAAGGGGCTGAAGGATATCTATAGTGTACTGCGATACATGGAAGCTGGCAACTTCTTCAGGATAAAGGTGGATGGTGAGGGCAAATACACCCTCATACTCTCTTGTCCTTCAGAGGCAAAATTTCTGAAGGTTTTTTTGTCAGGAATTTTTGAGGGGCAGGGGGAGGAAGTGGAGATTCGAGAGAGTTACGGTAAGTTGAGGATTCAGAAGATGATTTAAAGGGTTTTGGGCTCAGATTTTTACGATTTAAAGCTTCTGCTCAGCTCACCTCCTTTATCTCTCACTGGCTCGCTTAATTATTTTCCTGAAACTTTCCTGAAACGAAACTTTCTCAGATCATCTCCCGTTTACTGGCAACTTTCTGCATGAAGCGATCAAAGTTAATAATGAAGCGCTCGTGAGTTCCACGACAGATGACATCCACACCATCGTCCGCTTTTACCTCAAACACAAGTCGTCTTCCATCCACTTCCACAAGCTTGACCCGAACAGTCACTTCAAGGCCAGGAGGTGTTGGGGCTTCGTGACTCAGATTTACGTGCACACCCACAGTCTGCTCCCGTGGCCAGTCGAGATAGGGATTAACAGCCTGAATACACGTCCATTCCACCAGCCCCACCATAAAACCTGTGGCGAAAACTTCTGGCATGGCCTGGAACTCCGGCGATTCAGGGAAGAGAGCCGGTACAGTTTTGTGCACAGGTACCCGATACTTCAGCTGGTGCTGAATGCCAGGTTGTAGAGACTCTTTCATACCCAAACACCTGTATTTGGTTGATTTAGCCCATATATCTACTTAGCTGTTAATGACATATCGATCACGAGCTCAATTTAAAATATTAATATATGAGGATCACTACCAATGTAATAAAAGTTGTGAACAGCTCTATATTTTGTATTAATCATGAATAATAAATTTTAAATATTTTTAGTTGAGGTCTCCGGCCGGTGTCTGAAATGGACGCTTTTAATGTTACCAACCGGATCTGGAAATTGAACAGATCCAAGGCCAATGCAGATGTTGCCAGCGAAGAACAGATGAAGCAAAAGATAATGGAAGAAGTTGAAGAGCAGATTGACGAGGGTGGGCTTGGTGACGTTCTGACTCAGAGAAAACCTGATGGACACAAATACACTACCAGACAGAAAATTTCACTGGTTCTTGGAATTCTGCTGTTTCTGGCAGTTGTTGCCATGCCTGTTCCGCAAACCTTTGTAGATTCAGCCATCTCCAATGCAAAGCTGTCCGATGAAATAATAACTCAGGCAATAAGCTCAGGATATCTGGTTAAAGAAGGGAAGAAGCTGAAAGCTGTGGACAGCGCCACCTTCATGGAATGGTTGAAGGGTGTTGATGGTAAAGCTCACTCAGAAATTCTAAAGAAAGCAAGAGACATGAAATACGTTCTTGCTCTGGCAATTCTGATGGCTGTGTGGTGGGTTGGCGAAGCAATTCCTCTTCCAGCAACAGCACTGCTGCCCCTCGTAGTTCTGCCTTTCTTTGGTGTCGACAAAATTGACAACGTTGCTAAAAGCTATGCAAGCAAAATCATCTTTCTGTTCATGGGCGGCTTTATGATAGCAGCAGCAATGATGAAGTGGAACCTCCATAAGAGACTGGCTCTGATAATAATCGATGCGATAGGCGTCAGCCCCCGCAAAATAGTGCTGGGGTTCATGGTGGCAACGGCTTTCCTCAGCATGTGGATATCCAACACGGCGACGACCATGATGATGATGCCTATTGCTTTGGCAATAATCCTCCACGTGGCAAGTGTTGGGATGGAGTTGCAGAAGAGGGGGAAGTTTAAGGGCGTTGATTTCAGGGCTGGGAACTTCAGGTTCGGAACAGCCCTTATGCTGGGGATTGCCTATGCAGCATCTATTGGGGGAGTGTCAACCCTCATCGGTACACCACCAAACGCCATACTGGCAGGAACATTGCCCAAACTATTCCCCGAGGCGCCTGAAATAACATTCACCGACTGGCTAGCTGTGGGCATCCCGACTGCCTGGTTGACACTCTTTATCGCATGGTTCGTCATGGTCTATATACTCAATCCCCCAGAAATCGACACGCTTCCAGGAGGCAGGGAGATTATCACCCAAGAGAAAAGGAAGCTAGGGCCGTGGAGCAAGGGGGAGAAAGTAGTTCTGGCTGTCTTTGCCCTCACAGCACTGGCCTGGATAAGCAGCAAGCCCAAGACCATAGGAGACATAACAATCCCCGGCATCACCACCTGGCTGCCCTTCGTCAACGACTACGTTATAGCGATGATTGCAGCCATCGCACTGTTCCTCATCCCGGTGGACTTGAAGAGAGGTGAGTTCGTCCTTGACTGGGATCATGCAAAGGACATCCCGTGGGGAATTCTGTTGCTGTTCGGCGGCGGCATAGCTCTGTCTTCAGCTTTTACAAAGAGCGGACTTGCTGCCTGGATTGGGGAGCAATTGACGTTCCTGAAAGGATTTCCATTAATTCTCGTTCTGGCAGCAGTGGTAATTCTGGTGATTTTCCTCACAGAGCTTACATCCAACACTGCAATAACAACACTAATGATGCCGATAATGGCTGCTTTCGCCTTGGCTATGGGGGAAGACCCAAGAGCTTTCATGATTTCTGCAGCTATAGCTGCCAGCTATGCCTTCATGCTGCCCGTCGCAACGCCTCCAAATGCAATAGTGTTCGGTACCGGCTACGTTACCGTCCCCCAAATGGCCAGAAACGGACTGTTGATGAACATAATAGGCATTCTGATCGTCACCCTCTTCAGTTACTTCCTAGTACCGCTGATTTTCGGCATCGAATGGGGTGTGATGCCAAGCTGGGTTAAGTAAACCGCAAGACTTATTTATCTTCTTTATTTTATTTATTAAGAATGAGATTCGTGCTAATAGTACTGCTCTTGCTGATATTCCCTGCCGATGCTGCAGTTATTCAGGGTAAGGTTTACTCCTGGGAAACTCTGGATATTTTGAAGAATGCAGTGGTGGAGATAAACACAACACCTCCTCAGCGTTACGTTGCAGCAGATGGTAGCTATTCTTTCACCGTAACTCCCGGGATTTACTCCATCAAAGCCTACTACATGAAGAACGGTAAAATTCAGCTTGAGGCTGAGGAAATTGTTTCCATTGATACCGAAGGAGAGTTCGTTCTCGATCTCATCCTCTTCCCGCCGCTCCCCCAGATTGAAACTCCGGTGGAGCCGGAATTCTATCTGGTTGATGAAGGGACGAATTACTTCATGTATGCTATTCCCTTCATCCTCGCCCTTATTGTGGTTGCTGTAGTGTATCTTTATAAGAGAAGAACTGTCCAGTTTGAGGGGGAAGAGGCGGAGCCGCTCCCTGAAGAACTGAACGAGGTACTAGAAGAGATAAAGAAGGTAGGTGGGAGGATAACTCAGAAAGAACTTCGGAAAAGGCTTGGTTATAGTGAGGCAAAAATGAGTCTGATAATCGCAGATCTGGAGAGAAGAGGAATAATTGAGAAGGTGAAGAAAGGTAGAGGAAACATTATCTTCCTGAAGTAACCTCTTTTGCCAGCTCAGTTATCACATCAACATATACAGAGGGAAACTCCTTCAGTTCATTTAGATTGACGTATTCGTTCTTCCCGTGGAGTTCTCCTCCTCCAGGGCCCAGATACACCGCCGGAACCCCGTACTTTCTGACGTGTCTCGTATCTCCCACACCTAGGGAGAAAAGAGCCACAGCAGCAACTCCTCCTCTTTCATAAACCCTTTTTATGGCGTTCAAAAGCTTCAGGTCGTCCTCTTCCTGAACTTCATCCATAAAAACGCCGTAGGGTTCGAGAACTCCATTAATCTTTATCTCTACACCCTCTTCCCGCAGAACCTTTCTTACCTCATCTTTGGGTATCCACGGGGCAAACCTGATGTCCGCTTCCACTCTGCAGCTGTCTGCTACAACATTCCTCTTTGTCCCCCCAGAAATGACTGATGGGTTGAAGACAGCATGAGAAACTCCCCGAATTTCGAAATCGTATCCAATTCTAGAGAATCTCTCTTTTATACTTGAATAACTGCCGTTCAATCTGGAGAACTCCTCAACCTTGGATATAATGTATTCTGCCGCCCTGTATATTGCCCCTTCGCTGGCATCTTTTGTGGCAGTATGTCCGCTTTCCCCCTTGAAGGTGAGGTCAGCGCTGACGACACATGCCTGCAGAACTCCCACATATCCCATCCCTAGGGGCTCGCCTATGATGACAAAATCGCTTTTTTCATGCCTGAAAACGTGGCCGAGACCATTAACACCACCTACTTCCTCATCACTCGTAAAAGCCAGCTTCAGTGCGGCATTTCTTGGATCTTCTGTGTGTTCAAGGTGCTCAAGATACTCAAAGGCTGCCACAATCATTGCTGCAACACAGCCCTTCGCATCACATGCTCCCCTGCCGTAAAGCCTCCCATCAGCTATAATTGGGTTAAGGAGCTCATCTGGAGATGGAACTGTATCGAGGTGGCTAGTGAGCATGATTTCAGGGCTCCCTTTAGAAGCCTTTGCAACATCCACCACTAAGCTGGGCTTACCCTCCACCTTCTCGTAGATTTTTGTTTTAAAGGAGGAAAACAGCTCTTCAAGGAATTCAATAGCCCTCACAGTCTCTCCAGGAGGATTTCTTGTGTCAATCCTTATGAGCTCCTTTGTTATTTCGACCACTTCCATCATGCCAACATCCATACGGATCACTATCTAATAAACTATTCAGCCATCACGGAAACAAAGGAGGAAACATCAACCCGTCAGCCTCATCAAAGCCCAGCATAAGGTTCATGTTCTGAACTGCCTGCCCGCTTGCCCCCTTCACAAGGTTGTCTATGGCTGAAATAATAACCGCTCTCTCTCCACCAACATTGACTGAGATGTCGCAGAAATTGCTGCCTCTCACGTAACTCAATCTAACCTCTTCCTGAAGTCTTATGAAGGGTGAATCTCTGTAGAATTCTTTGTAAATTTTTTCCAGCTCCTCTTTTTCCAGTTCTCCTCTCAGCAGGATGTGAGCATTAGTCAGAATACCTCTTGAACCCGGGAATACCTGGGGAGTAAAATGAATCCTGATGTCTTCCTGAAAAGCTTTCAGCTCCTGAACCATCTCGTAGTAGTGGCGGTGAGATACAATCTTATAGGGCACTATGGCTTCATGAAGGTTGGGGTAGTGAGTAAAAGAGGTTGGCTCAGCTCCAGCTCCCGTTATACCGCTCTTGGAGTCGAATATGACGCTCTCTATCAGCTCCATCTTAGCCAGTGGTGCTGCAGCCAAGATGGTGCTTGTAGGATAACAGCCGGGGTTTGCAACAAGCTCAGCCTTCTTTATCTCCTCTCTGTGGAGCTCAGGGAGACCATAGACTGCATCTCTCCACCCCTCATGTCTGTGCCCGTAAACCCCCTCATAGGTCTCTTTATCAAGCCTGTAATCTGCTGATAGGTCAACGACTCTGATGCCAGCATCGAGAAGCTGGGGAACATACCTCATCGCTTCTCCGTGCGGAACGGCAGTGAACACAAGCTGACAATCTTCAAAATACCTCAGTTCAGGCTTTACAAATTTGAGGTCGTAAAATCCTTTTAAGTATGGGTGAATTTCCCATACTTCTTTTCCTTCTTCTTTTCGGGATGTTACAGCCATAACTTCCACTTTGCTGTGGAATGCAAGAACCCGCAGCAGTTCTCCGCCTGTGTAGCCTGTTCCGCCTATTATCCCAACATTTACCATACCTGCCAGTAAGCATGGGTTTTTAAAAAGCTTTGGAATATCCATCTGCATGGACTTCGAGAATTTCCTGAGAGAGGTAAAAAGCTCTGGGTGGTACCAGCTTACGGGAATGGAACCAAAGGCTGAAAAAGGGAAGGCAGTTGTGAGGGTGGGAGTTGGTGAAGAACACCTTCAGGCATACGGAACAGTTCATGGGGGCATGATTGCAACGCTGATAGATTCAGCCACAGGACTTGCAGTAAACAGCTTGCTGGTGGGAGAGGGTAAAAGGGTGGTTACAGTGGAGCTGGACATAAAATTCATCAATCCCGCATCCAGTAAAGAATTGATTGCAGAGGGAAAGGTGATTTCTGTAAAATCCAGCATTGCAACAGCTTATGCGGAAGTGCGAGGAGAGGGAGAGCTAATCGCATTTGGAACTGCCACCTTCTATATATTACCGTCATAATTCTGTTGTTTTTTAGATTTATCTTTTCTTAGAGTTATTCTAAATTCATCCTTGATTGATTTTCCTATAACCTCAATGCTCTCGTAAATTCAAACTCATGAAGTTCTATGTGATTTCAACAAGAATCGGGATGCTGGAGATAGAGGAGCATGAGTGGAGGGGTTGAAAATGACTGAAAGTGGTTGGGAAGTCTGAAAAATGCTGCAAGAGTATATCCGAGGAAAAGACAATTAATTACCAAAATCCAAAACATTTTTATGAGATGCTTCTCAATCATGAGAAGATGCTTGAGGTACTCAAGAGGCTTGCACAGCTTGGCGCAATAAAGAAGGTTATAAAGCTCAGTTCCAAAGATTTGGCTGCTGAGATTGGTCAAAGCCTACAAACAGCCGCAAGAAAGTTGAAGGAGCTTGAAGATGCCGAATTAATCGAAAGAATGCTTGACAAAGATGGCCAGTATGTTGTGATAACTGGAAAAGGCAGGGACACCCTTTATAGGGAGTACCTCGACTACAAGCGAATATTTGAGGGTGAGGAGAGAATTGTGATATCAGGGAAAGTTATGAGCGGGATGGGAGAAGGAGGCTATTATGTATCCTTGGAGGGTTACAGAAAGCAGTTTGTGGAGAAGCTGGGTTTTGATCCATATCCTGGAACTCTCAACCTGAAAATTCCAAAAGAGCAGATGTATTTCAGAAAAATGCTGGATGAAGAGGAGGGTATAATTATCTCTGGGTTTGTTTCTGAAAACAGGACCTTTGGAGATGTTAAAGCCTTTAGATGCAGAATAGATGGGGTTGAAGGAGCTGTTGTTTTGCCAGTCAGGAGCCATTATCAGGCCGATGTGCTGGAAGTCATAGCTCCTGTGAAGCTTAGGGATAGGCTGAATCTGAAGGACGGAGATGTTGTAGAAGTGGAGGTGATTCTGTGACCAATACTGTGATTGAAGATGCTCTTGAGGCTTTCAGGAAAGGTGAAGCAATTCTCATATACGATTTTGATGATAGGGAGGGCGAAACCGATATAGCCATCCCTGCCTTCAGCGTTGAGCCTAGAGATGTGACAATGATGCGAATGGATGGTGGCGGGCTTATATGCGTGGCTCTGCATCCTGTGGCAGCTGACAAGCTTGGCCTGCCTTTCATGCATGATGTTTTACAGGAGGCATCTCAAAAATTCCCTCTGCTGGCAGACCTCTCCAGATTTGACATACGCTACGATTCCCGCTCGTCCTTCTCACTCTGGGTCAACCATCGAAGCACCTTTACTGGCATTACCGATGTTGACAGGGCCCTAACTATACGAAAACTTGGCGAAGCTGTTGATTCAGTTCTGAATGGCGGAGACTTCGATTTTGCATCAGAATTCAGAAGTCCGGGACACGTTGCAGTCCTTAAGGCTTCAACTGACCTAACATATTCCAGAGTCGGGCAGACAGAGCTGAGCGTAGCCATAGCAGAGATGGCTGGAATCGCTCCTGCTGTTGCCATTTGCGAGATGCTTGATGCCGAAACGGGAAAGGCACTGCCAAAGGCTAAGGCAATCAGATACGCTGAGGAAAACAGTTTGACCTTTGTGGAAGGAAAAGACGTGGTTGAGGCCTACAAGGAGTTCAGGGAGTGCTGTGCCAATATATTTGTTTAATTTTTGTTTAATTACTGCTCTTAATGCTTTTAATTACTTAACTTGACTGATTTAGCTTGATCAACTTTTCATCTTCTGTGTTTAGAGTTGTTTAGAGTTTTAGAGTCGTCCCATTTCTGAGTTGTCACCCTTGCCCTCTAACAGCAAAGCATATTTAAACTAACTTTACAGCCCTGCCCTTATGATTGTGGCCCACACACCAGATGCTGATGATGCTTTCATGTTTTATGCCATGGTATCTAGGAAAATAAAGATGGATTTTGAAGTTGAACACCTCATAGAAGATATTGAAACCCTGAACAAAATGGCTTTTGATGCGCAGCTTGATGTTACAGCCCTATCGCTCCATGCCTACGCATATCTTCATGAGAGATACCGAATCCTGTCTGCTGGTGCCTCGGTAGGAGATGGTTATGGTCCAATAGTTGTTGCTAGGAGTGACGTGAGTTTGGAGGAGTCTGAAGGACTTGAAAGGCTTAAAGGCTGTAAAATAGCAATTCCCGGAAAATACACCACGGCAAATCTGCTGCTGAAGCTAGCTATAGATGACTATCACCCTGTTGAGATGAGATTCGACACAATAATAAATGCAGTGAAAAGGAGAGATGTGGATGCCGGATTGCTGATTCACGAGGGGCAGCTAACCTACGCTGAACACGGCCTTCCAAAGGTTCTGGATCTCTGGGAATGGTGGTATGAGCAAACTTCTTTGCCTCTTCCCCTTGGTGTCAATGTCATCCGCAGAGATTTGCCTGAAGAGGTTCAGAGAGCTTTTCTGGTGGCTCTGAAAGAGAGTATTGCATACGCTATCGAGAATCCGGATGAGGCTGTGGATTATGCCATGAAATTTGCAAGAGGAATGGACAAAGAGATGACCAAAAAGTTTGCCACCATGTATGTGAACGAGTACACCTATGAAATGCCAGAAAGCGTTGTTGAGGCTATAGAGCGGATGTTTGAGATGGCTGTAGAGAAGGGGGTTTTGAAGAGACCAAAGCTTGATATTCTTTTTGTTTAATCACTTTTGATGCTTTTGAATTCCTCTTTAATTTACTCTTAGTCTATCAATCTAATCTTGAGTTGGTCTTATAGAACTTTGGAGTTTTCTTCTATTACAAACAATGATTTTTCTCTACATTTCCAAGTTTAAAAACCTCTAATTCTCCCGACATCTTATTTCCATTCCAAAAACTGAAGGTTAACTATTAGAAGTCAATTATTTTAACAGCATAGCTATCATTTTCCACATTACTTTCACCCCACCCAAAAATCCTTAATATTTCCATGCAGTTGTGTGTCCAATGGCTTTACGTGACCTTCTAAACAGAGCCAAAGAGCTTGCCAAGCACATTTCTGAAGTGGATGAAGCTCTTGTTGTCACCCACATAGATGCTGACGGTATAACTGCCGGAGCCATAGCTCTTCAGGCCCTTGAGAGGGCAGGATTTGAAAGCGATATTGTCTTCGTAAAGCAGCTGGATGAAGAGAATATTGAGAAAATAGCTGACCATGGCTCCTTTGTATGGTTCACGGATCTGGGAAGCGGGCAGCTGGATCTCATTAAAAAGCACGGTATTCATAGCCAGTGTGCAATCTCAGATCATCACGTCCCACTCGAAAACTTCCAATTTCAGCTTAATCCCCATGATTTCGGTTTTGATGGTAGCACGGAGTTAAGCGGAGCCACAACAACATATCTCATCGCCAGATACATAGGATTTGTCGGCACGAACCTTGATCTTTCTGCCCTTTCAGTTGTGGGGGCAGTGGGTGATTTACAGGACTCAAGAACCGGAAGGCTAGAGGGTCTAAATAGGTTTATTTTAAAAGAGGCAGTCTCATGCAAAGCTCTGACTGTGGAGAGAGATTTACGCTTTTTTGGTAAACAGACTAGACCAGTCTACAAAATGCTGGAATACACATTCGACCCCTACCTCCCGGGAATCAGCGGGAATGAGAAGGGGGCAATTGAGCTCCTGACATCTCTTGGAATAGACCTCAAAGAGAACGGAACATGGAGGCATTGGATACATCTGAGTAGAGAGGAGAAGAAGCTTGTGATATCCGAGATTATAAAGGTGCTGGTAGGCAACGGAGCCAGCGTCAGAACGATTGAAAGGATTGTTGGAGAGACATACATCTTGCTGAATGAAGAAGAAGGGACGGAACTCAGAGATGCTATGGAATTCTCCACCCTCTTGAATGCCACAGCCAGATACGGGTATGAAGAGATTGGACTGAAAGTCTGTATGGGTGACAGAGGAGATGCGTTGAAAGAAGCAACGATGCTGTTGAGAAACCACAGGAGAAATCTTTCAGATGGTCTGAAGCTCGTGGACGAGATAGGAATGAATGAATTGGAGAATATACAGTATTTTCATGCCGGAAACATGATTCTGGACACCATAGTAGGAATAGTAGCAGGAATGAGTTTCTCAAAAGCAAACCTGAATAAGCCAATTATAGCCTTTGCAGAGAACGAGGATGGGATTAAGGTCTCAGCAAGAGCTACCCAGAGACTTGTGGAGAAAGGAGTTCATCTCGCAGAAGCTTTGAGGATTGCTGCGGAGAAGGTTGGGGGGAAGGGAGGAGGGCACAGTATTGCTGCAGGTGCAACTATTCCGAAGGGTAGCGAAGATGCCTTTTTGAAGGAACTGGATGGGATTATCGGGGCTCAGCTTCGCAATTGATTGGATAAATTACTTATTACAAGTGTTTCGAAAAATAATATTGGCCCTCAACCTCACCATCTCGAAAAAAATATATCTTATCGACATTTTACAATGCCTAGGTGTCTGCCATGGTTGAGAAAAAGGAGAGAGACAGAAGCCACCACGAGAGGTTATTCAAAGCGTCCATGAGCCCTATCAGAAGGCAGATCGTTGCTGCAATAGGTGTACAAGGAAAGAGCAGAGAAGAGTTGAAAAAAGAGTTAAACCTGACAGAATTCCAGTTCAAATTCAATCTTGACTGGCTGATCAGGGAGGGTTTTGTTGTGGAAGAAAATGGAAGGCTGAAACTGACAGATGATGGTATAGAGCTTCTGGAGGCTGGCTGAAAATTTACTGCTCTTTTTCTAATTTTCCGAGGTATTTTCCGGAAATTTTCCAGAATAAGCCATCAGTAATTCTCTGTAAAAGGAGGCAAATTCCCCGCCTCCGATTAAAACTCTTGTAAGACCAGACTGGACAAAAAATAGCAGTGCCTTACTACCATCTACGAGAATCAATCCGTGACCAAAATTGCTTCCTGTCCCAACCTTTCTGAAAGTTATCTTGCATTTTACATCCCTGAAAATTTCCTCGATAACGGTAGAATCACCTATACAAACAGCCATTACCTCTTTCCTTGCATTCCTCAGCTCCCTCTGTAGAATCTCCTTTGCTGCATCCCCTGAGTAAAAACCCACCTCCTCAACTGACCTTTTGGGTATGTTGTCAAGCTCACGTTTCAGCAGACTCAATCGCTCCTTCATCTTTCTGGAAAATATGTTCATAAGCTCCTCCCCGGGAATAGACCTGACTTTCATGGGCTTTCCGAAAATCTCAACAAGACCTTTTTCCGAAAGGCTTTTTACCGTTGAGTAAACAGAGGTTCGCGGAACTCCGCTGATTTCCGAAAGCTCGCTGGCACCCATCTCTCTGCCTGTCACCATAAGCGCAATCATTACTCGCGATTCATATTCACTCAGTCCAAACTCCTTCATCACCCCAAACAGCTTCTCCACATCTATAATTTTCAGAAACTTTTTTAAAACTTTGTCGTAGTTTCAGCTACTACAAGGTGATATACATGAGACGGATATTATTTCTGATGCTGATTATGGCAATTTTAACACCCGGAGTCCAAGCTTTAAGCTACAGCGATGAACCCTTCTTTACTGCATATGTTGCTGGAAGCAATTATGTAAATAAGGGTGGAGATACAACGCTTCAGCTTGTAATTCAGAATAATGCCATTTTAAGAAAGGTAATCTACGACGATTTTACGGAATATAAAATATTCAGCAGCGATCCCACACAGCTCCTCGTAGCCTACAATGTTACGCTGAGTTTCGAAGGAGATGGTGAGGTTATACCTCTCACAGATGTGATGAGGTTCCCAGCAATAAAACCCTTCCAGCCCCTCCAGATCCCCCTCAAAGTAAGGATAGGTGGGAACGCTAGCAGTGGAGAGCACCAAATTAAAGTGAAGGTGAAATATGAAGTCATAGACTCAATTTCAGTTTCTACAAAAACTCCAACATACCCTGAAGCAACGAAAGAAGTTGTTTATGAGTATAATGGAACGTACAACCCGTTGAATCCTACCCAAAACCTGCAAAAGACCACTGTGGTAAACGAGCCTATGCAACCCTACACAAGCTATCTGAAGTACAAATTCGATGAAAAGGAGCAGGAAATAACTCTGGAGGTTGTTGTGGAAGAGAGCATTCAACTCAGAATTGAAAACGTCTCATCCCGCCTTGTGGCAAAAGGAAAAGGTGAAATTGAGTTAGAAGTTGTCAATGCAGGAGAAAAAGAGGCTAAAAACCTCTTTCTGATTCTAAGTACTCCTTCAGGAATCGTCCCGATTTCAACCCAGCAGAAACTTCCAGAACTCGACCTCTCGATGCTGGCTCAGATGATACCCACCATAGCTGGCTTCGAGATTCCACAGCAAACCCTTCAACTCCCGCCCGAAGCCCAATCAGCCCTGTCAAAAGGTGTTTACTTTATTGGTGACCTCAAACCTGGCGAAAAAGCCAATGCAACCTTCAAAATAAAAGCCGGGGATGAGCCTGGGCTGTATGCATTTCAGATAAGAGGTGTTTATGTTGATGAGAATGGGAACGTTAAGCAGACAGACACCATTCCATTTGGAGTTGAGATAGAAGAAACCCCGCAGTTCAAGGTCGTGTCCTCTTCATCAAGCCTTTACGCTGGAAGCAAAGGGGATGTTGCTTTTTCAGTAGAAGTTAGTAAACCTGTCAAAAATCTGAAGGTTGAGATCGTAACCAATCCCCCATTGTCCGCCATCGTAAAGGAGACCTTTGTTGGCGACATGAATGGAATTTTTGATGTCTCATTCAAACTGAAGGCACTTTCAGATGCAGAAGGCGTTTATCCAGCCAAATTGAAGTTCACGTACAACTTAGGTGGCGAGGAGATAAGCGAGGAGATAGATGCAGGTGTTGAAGTAAAACCAAAGATGAAGTTTGAAGTTGTAGGGGAAGGCACCTTGGAGGCAGGTAGCGAGAGGCTTGTAAGTGTTAAGGTCAGAAATGCCGGCAATTTTGAAGTTAGAGACGCCACAGCCAGAATAACCGTCGTTGATCCATTTTCAACAACAGATGATACCGCTTATATCGGCACCCTCAAACCAGGAGAGGCAAAAAACGTCACATTTAAACTGAAAGTGGACAGCGATGCAACGCCGAAGCTCTACGCCCTGAATCTTGAGGTAAAATACAGGGATGTCAGCGGTGAGTGGGTTATAAGCGAGCCTGTCAAGATGCCCATAGAAGTGAGGGAGAAAAAATCCAAGATACCCCTCACTGGAACTATTACTTTGGTGATACTTGTTGGTTCAGCAATTGCATACGGGATGAGCAGGAAAAAGCAAGAGGAAAAGGGTGAGCAGTAAAAGTGTGGAAGTGAGAAAGGGATGAGGAAGAGTTGAAGAAGAGATGAGAAACATATGAGGGACAAAATATTCGATTTCTTTTCACTTGCGTCCTCCAGATTCCCTATTACAACCTTAGCCCTTACCTTCATCCTTTTTCTGCTGGCAATAAATGCTGCAAGCAACGTCAAATACGCTCAGGGATACGACACGTATTTCAGTGAAGAGCACAAGGAGTTCAAGCAGTATAAGCTCTTCAGCAAGGATTTTGGGACGACGATAGCCTCAGTATATGTTTTCATAAAGGGTGATGATGTTGTTAATTATGAAACCTTTGAATTCATGCTTAAACTTGGAAATGCCTTATCAGCAATTGACGGAGTTGGCGAGGTTAAAAGTCCTGCCCATTCAATATACAACCGCCTTGGATACCTGCCGAGTGATGAATCGCTGCTTTCTGAGCTTGCATTCCAGTACGGGAACTTCTACCTCCCGAAGAAGAGCTTTGCCTTGATGGAGCTGGAGATTACAGCATCTCAGGACAAATTCGAGAGCCTTTCTAAGGAGATAGAGAGAAAGATTGCCTTTTACACTCCACCTCCTGGAGTAACCGTTGAAGCAACCGGGAACCCCATGATAAGGTACCAAGTCACCCAGAGCATAAAGGGTAGCATGCAGACAATGGGGATGGCTGCAGTTATTCTGATGATCTCTATTCTTGTCATCGTTTTCAGAGGCGTTGTGACCAGCAAAAAGTACCTGCTCCTCCCACTCCTTATTTCAATACTTACAGCCACCATGGCCTTCGGTCTTATGCCATTGCTTGGTATTCCGCTAACCGAAACAACTAACGCCTTTTTTCCAGTTCTGATAGGATTAAGCATAGAGTATGCCGCCCAGTTCCAGAGCAGATATGAGGAAGAGCGGAGAAACGGTGTCAGACCTGTTCAGGCAGCTACGGCTACTGTGAAAAGTGTTGGTGTAGCTCTGAGCCTTGCAATGATTACCACGGTAATAGGATTTCTATCCATGGTATTCAGCGGCGTTCCAAGTCTGAGCTGGTTCGGAATTCTGTCAGCTATAGGACTTGTGATAGCTTACATCCTCAGCCTGACCTTTCTCCCCTCGATTCTGGTTGTTACTGACAGAACGGATAGAGAAAAAGTGCAGAAGAGAGAACTAGGGGTGACTGATAAGGGGCTTAAAATTGCCGCCAGAACTGCCCGATACTCCTCGGCGGTTTTGCTGATTACAGCTATCGTGATAGTCTCTAGTTACTACGGGTATTCAAACGTAAACCTTCAGACAGACTTCTTCAAGTATATACCCCAGGATTTGCCAGCCATGAGGAAATTCAACGAGCTTCAAAGCTTGGTGGGGAGCCAGGACAGAATCATAGCCGTTTTTGAGACGGATGGAGTGAATTTTGATACGGTAAATGAAATAAATAACCTTGCAAAATATGTCACCTCTTCAGAACCTAGAATAACTGATTATGCAGATCTGACTACTCTCTTTTTTAGATTCGGAAAACAGCCAGAGAATGAGGAGGAATTCTATAAATTCATGGAACTTGTGCCTGAAGATAACGTCAAAAGGTACGTGGCGGGAAGCACCATGGCAATCTATTTCACCGTTGCACCCATGGACTGGCTAGAATTCAGAGAGCTCTACGATCGAGTCAAAGAAGAAATTGACTTCTACGGAGCAGGATATGGGTACTATCTCACAGGAGATGTAGTTTTAAAGATGTTTGTGGCAGACCTGATAGTGAACGGGCAGAACAGGATGACAATTGCCAGCTTCATTCTGGTTTTCCTCTTGCTTCTCGTGGTCTATCGAAGTATTTCCAAAGCTGTAGTTCCACTGCTGCCGATCACAACAGTTATAGCCGTCACAGGCGGAGTTATGTATCTGTTCGGAATAGAGAGGACCCTCATATCTGCATCCCTAAACTCTCTTACAATTGGTCTGGGCATAGATTTCTCCATTCATGTCATGGAGAGGTACCTTGAAGAGCGCAGAAAAGGGTTATCGCCAGAAAAGGCTGTTGAAGTTACGGTGGAGAACATAGGCAAGGCCATCCTCACCTCTGGCCTTACTATGGCAGGCGGCTTTGCAGCCATGCTGGTCTCACCTTTCCCCATCATGGCTAATTTTGGGGTTGTGAGCGTTCTTGCAATAGTTTTCAGCTTGATTGCTGCATTGACTATCGTTCCCGCTTTTCTAGTGTTTACAGAAAGGTTTAACAACAACCTCAGAGAAAAGCAAAAACCAGCAGCAGCATGATGATTGAAGCTGGGATTAGGTAGTGGTAAACCTTTCTAAGATTAGCATTGAAGTGCTTTGCAGATAGCACAATACAGAGGTGAAGTGGGGAGAGCATCACACCTGCAAAACCAGCAGCAAAAATTAGCAGAACAAAATTCTGGTTTATATCTCCAGTTCCGGTGAAAGGAGTAAGAAGTGGAAGAGCTATTGAAGTATATGACATCTCGATCCCTGTAGAAAAAGCTACAAAGAAAGAGAGCAAGAAGGCTGCAGCGTAAGATGAGATGCCAGCAGAGACCACGGCATTCAGGAAATCCTCGGCAGCTCCTGAAATGATTATCAGATCTCTATACGCCAACACAGCAAAAACCAGAACTAGGATTTCCAGATCAACGGAGCGTTTGAAGACTTCAGGTATGGCTTTAAACTCCCTTTTTATTGCAAAAAGCAGCAGGATGGCTATAAGCAGCGAAAGCAGAAGGCTCATCTTGAAAAGCAGGGCAAGAGCTGCGACAAGAATTATGGGTGAGAAAGAGACCACCAGCTCATGCAAATCTGGCTTACTAGGTTTTCTAAACAATCCTCTCGAGAATGGGATAGCAGATATGATGGCAGCAAGCGCTATAGGATAAGTCGCTCCAATAATATGGCGGAAGTCAGTATCCATTACTGCTGAAGCAATTATGACATTGGGATACAATGGCCATACAGTCACCCAGATGTGCCTGAACCAGTAGTTTATGAAGGTCATTCTTTCAGGGTCGATTTGATACCTGGATGCGAGGCTCGAAATCATCACCGCTGAAACTAGAGCACCTCCAGGCATTGGAAGCAGACCTATCAGAAGAGGTATCAGTGCTACTTCCACTCCAGAGAGTGGAGATAGAGAAGATGAAACCCCCTTCAGCATACCCATCTTTTCCATTGATTGGGCTAGGGCGAATGCGAGGATGACGATAGCAACAATTTCTGCATTGGAAATGTCTAGAAACGACTTGAAGATCTCGTAAATCCCTTTACTCCCGAGAGTGAGGACTGAGAGCAAAACTGTACCGATGAGAACGGAATAACCAATTTTGATTTTCCGGATAAGGACGAGGATTACAACAACAGAAATTAGAAGGGATAAAAAAGGTTCCATGCTCAAAACCGCAGTTTAGAGATATATATAGACGGCATCGATTATGCCGTCCAGTTTCGTCATCTTATCTAACACCTCTTCCGTGGGTGGATCATCCACAAGCAGAAGCATCAGCTGAACTCCTCCAGGTTTGTCCCCGTACCTTCCTACTATCATCCCTGCAATGTTTATGCTGTACTGGCCGAAGAGTGTCCCTACCCTGCCTATAACTCCGGGCTTGTCTTCATGGAGAGATATAACATAATGCCCTTTGGGCACGAAATCCACCTTGTACTTATCTATCCTTATTATGCGGTAGTCATCCTTACCAAAGCAGGTACCAGCGATGGTTATGCTGTCCCCTCCCTCCACAGTAACTTCAAGAATGCTTTCATATGTCTCGGAAGTTTCACTCCTTGCCTCCTCCACCAATATTCCTCTCTCTCTTGCTATGGGCATCGCCGAAACCAGATTTATGTTCTGACCCAGAATGTGTTCCAGCAATCCCTTAAGGAGGGCTCTTGTTACATACTCCGTATTCTTATCTGCAATCCTTCCTCTGTATGTAATTCTGACCTTGGTGAACATGCCACCAAGCTTCGCTGCTGCAATTTTACCAATCTTTTCAGCCAGAGTTATATAAGGCATTATGAACTCAAATTCAGCCGGTTCAAGGCTCGGAAGATTGACGGCATTCTTAACTGGTAGACCTTTCGCCATGTTAATTATATCCTCAGCTATGATTAATCCAACGCTTATCTGAGCTTCTCTAGTGGATGCACCGATATGAGGTGTCGTTATCACATTCTCAAGCTTCAGGAGGGGGGTATCGGGGGACGGGGGTTCTTTTTCATAAACATCCAAGGCTGCCCCACTAATTTTCCCATTCACAAGCGCCTCATAAAGGGCAGTTTCATCAACTATTCCGCCTCTTGCACAGTTTATCAGATAAGCACCATCTTTTATAATCTCAAACTCTTTTCTAGAGATGAGATTCTCAGTTTCCTTAGTTTTTGGAACGTGTATCGTGATAAAATCAGAATTTTTCAGGAGTTCTTCAAGGCTGACAAGCTTGACTCCGGCCTCTCTTGCCCTCGCCTCTGATATGTAGGGGTCAAAGGCGATGACGTTCATCTCAAAGCCCTTTGCCCTCTTCGCAACTTCGAAGCCTATCCTTCCAAGCCCAACGATGCCAAGAGTCTTTCCCCTCAGCTCCATTCCCATGTATTTCTTTCTCTCCCACTTCCCTTCTTTGACGCTTTTGTCGGCCTGGGGTATTTTTCTTGCAACGGCAAGCATCATTGCCAAAGTGTGCTCAGCAGTTGATACAGTATTGCCTCCTGGAGCATTCACAACTACTATACCCTTCTGGGTTGCAGCCTCCACATCTATGTTGTCAACACCAACACCAGCTCTGCCAATTATCTTGAGCCTTTCTGCCCTCTCAATGACTTCTCTTGTAACCTTCGGCTTGCTTCTGACAACCAGAGCATCGTAATCTCCTATAATCTCAAGAAGGTCCTCTGTAGTCACTCCAGACCTGACATCTACCTTAAGCCCTGCTCTTTCCATCATTCCAATGGCTTCCTTTGCGATAGAGTCGGCAACGAGGACTCTCATTGGAAAGAGCGAGAAGATGGCGGATTATAAATTTTTGCTTCCCGACCTACTTCGACAAAAATCTTTTAAGTTTCAAACTTTACGCATCAATCAGGTGGTTCTTATGGTCGTATTGTGGCTGAACGAAGTAGGTAAGGATGATGTAGCTCTCGTAGGAGGGAAGGGGGCAAACCTTGGTGAGCTGATTAGGAACGAAATTCCTGTTCCAAATGGGTTTATCGTTGATAGCCGCACTTTTATGGAATTTCTTGAGGCAACTGGAATAAAATACCAGATTATGGACTTACTCCGCATAGATGTAGAGGACACAAACAAACTGAATGAAGTATCTAAGAAGATTAGAGAACTTATAGAATCCAGCGAGATGCCAGAAAAAATTGAGGAGGAAATTAGAAAGGCATACAAAAAACTGTGCGAGGAAGAGGGCGAAGAGGTTTTCGTGGCTGTAAGGAGTTCTGCTACAGCAGAGGATTTGCCAGATGCGAGCTTTGCGGGTCAACAGGAGACGTTTTTGAATGTTAAAGGAGAAGATGACGTAGTTGAGAACGTGAAAAAGTGCTGGAGCAGCCTTTACACACCCAGAGCAATATACTACAGAGTTCAGAAGGGCTTCAGGCATGAAGACGTCAGCATCGCTGTTGTGGTACAGAAAATGGTGAATAGTGAGAAGAGTGGGGTAATGTTCACATCTCATCCAGTAACAGGGGAGAAGCTCTGCATAATCGAAGCGGTTTTCGGGCTTGGTGAGGCAATAGTCAGCGGTATGGTAACTCCTGACACATACACCTATGACAGGGTAAACAGAAAGCTAGTGGATTTAAAGATTGGTGAGAAAAAGAAGATGCTGACTCGAAAAGATGGCAAGACTGTGGAAGTTGAGCTGGGGGAGAAGTCTTTTGAAAGGGTTTTGAGTGATGAAGAGATTGAACAGCTCGTCAACTTTGGAGAGATTATTGAGGAGCATTACGGGCATCCCCAAGATGTTGAGTGGGCCATTGAGAAGGGAAAGATTTACATTCTCCAGTCTAGGGCTGTTACAACCATCAGAGAGAAGAAAGAGGAAGAAGCTGCCTTGGAAGGTGGTGAGATTATTCTCAAAGGTCTGGCAGCCTCGCCAGGCGTGGGCATTGGTAAGGTGAAAGTGATAATGAGCGAGGCTGAGATTAACAAGGTTGAAGAGGGGGACATACTGGTAACAACCATGACCACTCCTGACATGGTGCCAGCCATGAAAAGAGCCGCTGCAATAGTGACTGATGAAGGAGGCATGACCTGCCATGCAGCCATTGTGAGCAGAGAGCTCGGCGTTCCGGCAGTTGTTGGAACAAAGGAGGCCACAAAGGTTCTGAAGGACGGGATGATTGTTACGGTTGACGGCGAAAAGGGAGTGATCTACAAGGGTGAGGTGAAGGAAGAAAAGAAGGTAGAGGTAACTCCGGTTGCTTCTGCACCCATTATTACGGCAACAGAGGTTAAGGTTAACATATCTATACCCGATGCGGCTCCAAGAGCCGCTGCTACCGGAGCTGATGGTGTTGGGCTTTTCAGGATTGAGCACATGGTCCTAGGCTTCGAAAAGCACCCCATGAAGTACATAAAGGACGGAGAGATGGACAAATACATCGACATGCTCTACAGAGAGATGAGGAAGGTCGTCCAAGCATTCTATCCCAAAATGGTGTGGATTCGAACGCTGGATGCCCCAACAGATGAGTTCAGAGCCATGGAAGGTGGAGAAGATGAGCCCATCGAAGCAAATCCCATGCTGGGTTTCAGGGGGATACGGAGGGATCTGATAGAGCACGAGCACTTCAGAGCTGAGATAAGGGCAATAAAGAAGCTGGTTGAAGAGGGCTATACCAACGTTGGCATCATGCTGCCTCTGGTAACCCATCCAGATGAGGTTAGAAGGGCCAAGGAAATCATCCTTGAGGAGGGTTTGTCACTTTCAAAAATCGATTTCGGTGTGATGGTGGAAACACCTGCAGCAGCACTGGTTATCGAGGACATAGTGAAAGAGGGCATAACCTTCATCTCCTTCGGAACCAATGACCTAACGCAATACACCCTGGCTGTTGACAGGAACAATGAGAATGTCGCATATCTCTACGACGAAGAGCACCCAGCAGTCTTCAAGCTCATTGAGAGGGTCATAAAGATTTGCAAGGAGCACGGAGTTAAGACATCTATATGCGGTCAGGCAGGCAGCTATCCAAAGTTCGTGGAGAAGCTTGTTGAGATGGGCATAGACAGTGTTTCAGCTAATCCTGATGCTGTTCAGCTGATAAAGGAGACAGTGGCGAGAACTGAGAGAAGGATAATGCTGGAGAGGCTCAGAGATTGATACAGGAAGAGATGAAGTAGAGGTTGATACGGGAATGATACTGAAAAAGCTGGTAGAAAGTCTGGAAAACGCCCCAGTTATAATGAAGGGGGACTACCCCTATTTTATTCACCCCCTTACCGATGGTGTGCCCGAGCTTGATCCAGATATCGTCAGAGAAGTCGTTTCAGGAATAATAAGGATAGCAGATCTGGATGTGGACAAGATAGTGACAGTGGAGGCCATGGGCATACCCATAGCAGTGGGTTTAAGCCTATCAGTAAACCTGCCTATAGTGGTTGTGAGAAAAAGGGCCTACAACATGCCAAATGAGATAGTTGTGGATCAAGAAACGGGCTATTCCAAAGGGAAGCTCTACATCAACGGGATCGAGAAGGGTGACAGAGTCATTCTCGTTGATGACGTGATTTCTACAGGTGGAACAGCCATGGCAACGCTGAAAGCCCTTGAAAAGGCAGGAGCTGAAGTCAGAGATTTTGTGGCAGTAATAGAGAAGGGAGATGGGGCAGAAAAGCTCAGAAAAATGGGTATGAAAGTTAAGAGTCTGGTGAAGATCGACGTGAGTCCTGAAGGGGTCAGAGTTGTCGACCATCTCAGATAGGATTTTAGATAGAATCGATTTTTCATCCATTTTTTCCCAGCTCAGGAAAGTTAATGCCAGAAAAGTTGGGGTTCAGCTTCCTGATGGCCTGAAGTTCTATGCTGCCGAACTAACCGAAATTTTTGAGAAAGAGGGATTCGAGGTCATTGTATCGGGTAAGGGGAGTTATGGAGCTTGCGATATGGACTTGGAGCTCCTCGACCACTGCGATTACCTGCTTCACTTCGCCCACACCCCAATCCTGAGAATTGATAGGGTGATCTATGTACCCTACCAAGTGGACTATCCACTTGAGCCCTTTTACCAAGTCAAAATTCCTGAGAAAAGTATTGCTCTGATAGCAACTGCCCAGTACGCCTGGAAGCTCCAAGAAGTTAAAGCTGTGCTGGAGAAGAAAGGCTATGAAGTGGAGCTTAAAACCGGAAAAGAGCTGAAGTATCCAGGGGAGGTGCTGGGCTGCAATTATACCGCCCTACAGGATGTGAAGGCTGATGCTGTATTATTCGTTGGTGATGGATTGTTTCACCCTATTGGAGCTGCCATATATACTGGAAAGAAGGTTTACCGCCTTTCTCCGTTGAGCAATGAATTTGAGGAAGTTAATGTGGAGAGATTCATAAGAAAGAGAATGGCTGCAATAGTAAAAGCAATGGATGGCAGAAAGTGCGGAATCATTGTAAGCACAAAACCTGGGCAGAAAAGAGAGAGGCTGGCTCTGGAGCTTAAGAGGAGGGCTAAAGAGAAGGGACTGAGCTGTTTTGTAATTTTAACTGATGAAATTTCTGCTGAGAAGATTTACAATTTCAGAGCTGACTTTCTTGTGAACACTGCCTGCCCCCGCATCAGCTACGATGATGCCGAAGCTTTCCATGTCCCGGTGTTGACACCCCAGGAATTCCAGATTGTTCTGGGAGAGAGGAGCTTTGAGGATTACGCTATGGATGAGATTTTTCGATTTCGTAGCCCTTCTCCATCCACTCCTTGAAAGAGCCTTGGAAATCATAAACGTTGCAAAAACCCATCTCAACAAGCTTTTTTGCTGCTAAGGTGCTGGCCGAACAATTATAATCTTTTGAATACACATTAAATTTCCTCAACATTCTTCAGAATGTCCTCCAGCTCTTCAAGCCGTTTTATCTCCCCAAAAATTGCTGTTGGGATGTGGGCTTTTTCGTACTCCTCTCTTTCCCTGACGTCTATTATAAGAGCCTTTCTCTCCGGTGCTTCCTTCACATCCTCAGCATCTGCAACCATTGGTTCTGCATAGGGTTCTATGATTACAAGTATAGACAGGTTTGCCCGTAATGAAGCGATATGCTGAATATGCTGCCATAACCCCCTGGGTCGATGAGATTATTGCCTGCTTGAAGGGGTTGGCCACAACATCGCCAGAAGCAAAAACTCCAGGGATGTTGGTTTTCATGGCCTCATTTACCACAATCTCTCCCTTTTCGTTTATTTTGACGCCTAATTTTACTGCAAGCTTCGAATTGGGAACACCACCGAGGGAAATGAATACGCCATCGACTTCAAGAGTATTCTCTCCATCATACTCCTTGTCTAGCTTTATCCTTTCTAGCCTGTCCCCACCTTCGAAGGCTAAAACGTTATATCCGTTGAGAACTTCGATATTTTCCAGATTTTTCAGCTTCTTGAGATTTGCAGGCTCAGCATGGAGTTCTGACCTGCTTATGATGTAAACCTTTTCCGCATACCCGGCAAGAACCATGGCCTCAACAACCGCAGCATTTCCTCCTCCGATAACTGCCATTCTTTTGCCCTGATAGTTAGGTCCATCACAGAAGGCGCAGTAGTGGATATTTCTGTTCTCAAATCTGTCATATCCTTTCACCTTTAGCTTTCTTCTCTCTGTCCCTGTTGCAATTATAACAGCATAGGAGAAGAGCGATCATCTCCAACGACGCACCTGAACCTGTTTCTTTCGATTGATATGCTCGTAACCTCCTTCTCAATAATCTTGACGCCATAACTGGAAGCATGGTCTTCCAGCATGTCTGTGAGCTCGAAAGTGTTAATTCTCTTGAAACCCGGCCAGTTTTCGATATACTGGGTTAGAGTTATCATTCCTCCAATATCTTTACCAATGACGGCTGATTTCAGGCCAAGTCTCACCGTATACATCCCAGCAGACAAGCCGGCAACGCCTCCGCCAACAATTATGACATCTTAAATTTCAGTCTTTTCACCAACTTTAGTCTTGCTAACTCCACCAATTTTGTCACCTTTACTCATCTTTTCCACCTAGTTCTCCGGCCTCCGCAGCATCTGCAAACTCTGCTGACTCAACAGGATATTTCTCCTTCCAGTCCATCATGCCACCCTCATAGTCCACAACCTGGTAACCCAACCTCTTTAACTTCCTGTATGCAACCGGGCTCAGGCGGCAGTCAAAGGATGCACAATAAACAACAACCAGTTTATCCTTGTCCAGTTTATCCAAATTCTTGTCAAGTTCCTCCAGAGGGATGTTTATTGCCCCAGGAATGTGTTCCTTGGCATAATACTCGGGCAGTCTGACATCCACTATAACAACATCCTCTTTTCCCAGAAGTTTTTTCAGCTCTTCTCTTGTGATTGCGTCGGCCATGAAACGTAATTTGCGATAAGGAAAATATATAACTTATCACGTCACTTTTATCCTACATAAAAAAGCGGTAGAAGTGCAATGGAAAGACTTAAATTAAAAAGCCCAGTTGTGGATTTTGAAAGGTGGAATCATGAGGTTCTTCATCATCGGATTCGGTCAGGCTGGCGGTAAAATCCTTGATCTCTTCATAGAAAACGAGAAGATGCGAGGATATCGGACAGACATGAAAGTACTTGCCATTAACACTGCAAGAACAGACCTCATGGGTTTAAAGAATGTGCCGATGAAGGACAGAATTCTCATCGGCCAGACAACAGTAAAGGGTCATGGGGTCGGCACAGATAACAAACTCGGTGCAAAAGTGGCTCAGGAAGAGATAGAAACAATTCTCAACGCTATTGACGAAAGGGGGACTCATGAGATTGATGCATTCCTGATAATCTCAGGTTTGGGTGGTGGTACCGGAAGTGGTGGTGCTCCCGTTCTCGCAAAATATC
This sequence comes from Archaeoglobus sp. JdFR-37, assembly GCA_002010215.1. GTDB lineage: Archaea > Halobacteriota > Archaeoglobi > Archaeoglobales > Archaeoglobaceae > JdFR-37. The sequence goes on along the minus strand of MTMY01000047.1, from coordinate 54,330 downwards.
TGAGTGAGATGTATTCAGAACCCGTTTACGCAATAGGCGTTCTGCCCGCACCTGAAGAGGGGAAGCTCTACTCCCTTAACGCTGCGAGAAGCATGATAACCATGCTGAAATACGTTGACAATCTCATTCTCGTGGATAATGGAGCCTGGAAGTTTGAAGGATTAAGTTTGAGAGAGAGCTTTGCTAGGATAAATGAAGAGATCGTACGGCGTCTGACGGTTCTGGCCAGAGCTGGTGAGCCGGTGGAGGAAGGTATGGTTGCAGAGATGGTTGTGGACAGCTCTGAAGTTATTAACACTCTCAAAGGTGGCGGCATCACATCCATTGGCTATGCAACGTCGGTGGCTGAAGAGAAGAAGAGGGGTGGACTTTTCAGCCTTTTCAGGAAGAGATCATCAGACGAAGTCATAGGCGAAGAAGACAGGTCAATGAAAATAGCTTCTCTGGTGAGAAGGGCTGCCCTCGGAAGGCTAACCATCCCATGTAACATCCAGAGTGCTGAGAGGGCGTTAGTGCTTGTAGCTGGCCCACCTGAACATCTAGACAGGAAAGGGATAGAAAAAGCAAAGCTCTGGCTCGAAGAGCAGATTGCCGGTGTTGAAGTGAGGGCTGGAGATTACCCAACCAGAAGGACGAAGCATGTAGCAGCTCTCGTAGTTCTGGCAAATGTCACCGATGTTCCCAGAGTCAGGGAATTGCAGAGGCTTGCTGCTGAAGCCAAGGATGAGGTTGAGGTTGCGGAGAGGGAGAGGATAGAGAGAACCATATCCCTCTTCGATGAAGACATAGAGCCCTTGTTCTGAGATGAAGTTTGCAGTTATTTCTTTTAATAATTCTGTAAAAGTGGCAGAATTTGCCAGAGGGATTCTGGAGGATTTTTTCACGTTCAGAGTGGATGTGATAAGAGCAGAAATGCCTTCAAGCTTCCACAACCCTCTCAGAAATCAGGTCTACGCCAAACCCCTCCTGATAGAAGTCAAAAAAATAGTTCAGGACAAAGGATACTTCAAAGGACTGGGCATACTCCACGAGGACATCTATCACAAAAACTCCTCATACATCTTTGGTTTGGCTGAACTCAATGGCAGAGCAGCTCTAATATCAACCTTCAGACTTGTGGGGGATGGGCTGTATACTAGAGTTCTCAAAGAGGTTTTCCACGAAGTTGGACATCTCCTTGGTCTGACCCACTGCACCAACAATTGCGTAATGCGTTTCTCTTCAAACGTTAAAGAGACTGACATTAAGCCTGCCACATACTGCAAGGTTTGTGAGAGCAAGGTAGCACATTTTATAAAAGAAAGCGGGCTGCAAAGGTAGATGGCTGCATATCACACCTCTCTCTGAAACTGCATACTCTGCAATAATTTCCATGAATTTTCTCGGGGACAAATCCTTTTTCCAGCCTTCTAACTTTTTCAACAATCCTGAAAATGCTGTAGATGTCATTTCTAGTGATTTCTACATGACAGAGCTTTCCATCGTAACAGTAGTAAACAAAGCCCCCATCAAAGTCGAAACTTACATCCCTCCCAATGATTTTCAGCGACGCAAGCTTGATCCTGTCCACATACCAGATGCCGTTATCCAGAGCTTTCAGCGAGATTATCAGTGAGTTCAGCCTGCCTTCTTTTTCCACGATCTCATCCACAATCCCTGAAAGATTGAGCTTGTCTGACATCAGAGAAACTCCCATTCAATGGAATTGATGGATTCAAGCTCTGGGGATAACTTGAAATTTTGCTTTCTCAAAAATCTCAATCTCTCAATATGGCTCAATATATCTCCTTTCAGCCCAGTCAATTCCGAAACCCTTTCTTATAACCAGATAAATTTCCTTAGCAGCCCTCTTCTCTGTAACAATATCTTCACCGAATCTCAGACAGAAGTAGCAGAGACGTGGGCAGACGAGATAAGACGTTAGATCGCTGACCCTGAGCATTGTAAAGAATTCAGGAATTCAGGATAAAAAAATTGTCAAAAAGTAAGCTCAACTTAATTCGGAGTATCTACAAAGTATCCAAGATTTCAAAGATTGGTCTAACACCAACCTTTATGCCTGCCCACACAGCCCTGAACTTCATTAAACAGTATTTAACATGTTTAACAGTACTAGGCAGGTGCCCCACCTATTCAGTTCTTAAATCAGCCAAGCTTCACCACATCAATTACCTCTAGAGGTATCCTCTGCAGCCGTTTTCCTATCTCATACTTGGCTATTCTGGCCGCATGCTCTTCACTATCCGCATTGAAAACCTTCATTTCGAATATCAGTCCTACAAGAGCCATTTTAGCTACCATAAAAGCACTTTTAAAAGGTTCACCACATTTCGGGCATTCAACCGATCCAACGTCAATTTCTACAAAGTCCAGATCGGGATTGAGGCGTTTTCCTGCCTCTGCAACCGCTATGTTCATTGCATCATCAATGCTCCTAGCCTTTTTAACAACCCATGCACCCTGCAGCACAACCAAATAGTCGGGCATATGTATCACCGTTGAACTATCGCCGCTCAACCGCCAAACATCTTCCTGAATATACTCCTACTATCCCCCTTTTCCCCTCTCTCAGATTTTCCCTTTCGCTTCTCCAGTTTCCCCAGCTTGGAAGTCTTTTCAACAACTCCAACCGCTTGGCTGTGCATACTCTTCCTCACTCTAACTCTGACAATTATCGGCTTTTCCAGCTCAGGAGATACAACCATCGCAGTTCCAGGTGGGAGTCTTTTTATCTCATCTACCATTTCAGAAGTGAGCCCCTCTACACCCTTTTTCACAGCATTTATATCGTTGGGATTTGTAACCCTCATAATAATCTGAGTGTTGCACTGACTTATCACGTTCTTATCCACCCTAGCAGGCCTCTGGCTTATCACCATCAGGCCAAGCCCGAATTTTCTGCCTTCGCTGGCTATTGTCCTGAGAACTGGTGTGGATATTGCCTTTCCAAACCCCCTTTCTGGAATGAAATTGTGGGCCTCCTCAATGACAATCATGCCTGCTGGCACTTCATTTCGCTTTCTCATCTCAAAAAGCCTTCCGCAGATTCTTGAAACGATGAGTTGCTGATGCTCAGGTGGCACTCCTCGCATGTCAAGAACAACAGCTCTACCTCTTCTGAGGAGAATGTCCAGAGGTGTGGCATCGCTGTCAAAAAGTCCGCTTTCAACGATCTTCTCCAAAGCCCCCAGTAGTGTCCATTTGGCGTTGTGCTTTATCCCCTCCACTTCAGAGATTATATCCTCGATTGTGTAATCCGTGCCCTTCAGATTCTTGATGGCCTGATATAGAAGTGCTTGGGCAGATGAGTTGTTCAGACCCGTCAGCTCAAATATCTCCTCAGCAGATAGGTTTTTACCATCGAGCTTCAACACGCCGTCTGCTCTGTCTGTGAAAGGAGAGTTTGGTGGAACGTAAATCCTGATTTTATCGCCATAACCTTTCGGTTTTATTCCGAACAGTTCCATCTTCTCCAGCTCATCTCTATTTCGGTTGGGTTCCTTCATGGTGGCGTACTCACCATGTGGGTCTATAATCAGAAGTGGGACATCCTTTTCCATCAGCTCCTCCATGATGACGCCTGCGGTGTAGCTCTTTCCACTTCCAGTCTTAGCCAGAATACAGCAGTGTTTCTGGACCAGAGAGTTCGTATCCAGCCTGACCTTGATGTCATGGTCCTCCAGCAGCCCGATATATACTCCCTCCCTTTCTAGACCCAGCACGTCGATTATCAGCTCCTCTTCAGCCTTGAAAACATTTTCACCTGGAACAAACGGAGTCTTGGGAGTTCTCAAAACCCCATTTTCATCTCTCTTCCCTATGACAACTGCTTTCCCTATGTAAACCTCTTTCTCAACATTCCTTCCCTCTGCCACGCTTTCAGAAGTTGCCTTTACATCCACCACCTGGGCAACAACCCAGCCATCGATGTCGTTCCATACCTTCACGTAATCTGTTCTCTTCACTTCCCGAGGATTAAAAATGAAAAAAGTGAACTCAGTTGACGATGCCTCACCATAGATTCTTCCCACGACGCCTTTCATTTTGAATCCCTCTCGTGCCATGTTAAAAACAGTTTCTACTCCACCGAAAGTGAGAGTTCATGAGGAGCATTAGCAAAGGCTGAGAGAAATTCATACTCAGTTATATGGAGCTTTTTAGCCAGCACTACCATTATGTAGAGGGGGTCACCAAAATCATGTTCAGGCAACTCATAAAGCCTGTCACATCTGACTACAGGTTTCTCGCTGCCAGCTCTGGCAAGGCCCACAGCATACGCATCTTTCAGCATTTTATCATCATCGGCTTTTTTCAGGATTTCCACAGCCTTTGCAATGGTCATTGGCTCAGGGTGCAGGTCAAGGTAAAGCAGCGTGTGGGCGTTGATACTCCAGTTATCAAGTATGACTCTAATGGGAGTCCTAGAGACTGTTTTACCATAGGGATATGCAACAGTAGCAGATTTCCCGAATCTATAGTTGTGAAGTCCTGTAAGCCCGCATACAGCAGAAACTATGCTAGCACCATGTATGAGCTGTATATCCACACCCTTCTGCCTTGCCTCCAGCATTATGGAGGAATGGGTGGTTGCAACTGCAACATCCCCCGGAATCAAGAGCACAATATCTTTATGTCTAGCTTTTTCCACCAGCTCCCTGCTTCTGTCCTCAAGGTCCTCTCTTCTCAGCTCCACAATTTCTCTTCCGAAAAACTCCTCAAGTCTCTCTCTCGTAGTTCCAACCAGTTTGGAGGTGTAAAATTCAATGTAAACCTCATCAGCCTCCTTTACCTTCTCGTATCCCTTAATAGAGATGTCCTTTTCGTCATACAGGCCCATTCCGATGAAAGTGAGCATGAAGCTGATTAAGCAGCGGGAAAATAAGATTATCGGTGGGAGTTATATTAGGGAACCAAAATATGAAATTTTTTGTATCTCAAATGAACACCAAATGTGTACTTAAACAGGTAGGTTAAAAAAATTTGAAACCCAAAGTTAAATTATGGATGCAAATCCTAAGAGAAATCTAAGGGTGGTTCAATGAAAATCAGGATTCCCGCCAGTCTGAGGGGATTCGTACCCATACGAGACGAGAAAGAAGAAATCTCGATGCTACATACTCACGAGAGATGTGGAGTCTTGATTGGAACCAGAGTAGATGACGTTATAACCGTTAAAGAGGTTGTTGAAATTGAAAATATCGCAGAGAGTCCCTTTCTTTTTGAGATGAGTCCTGAAGGCCTGTATAAAGCCTGGATGGATGCTGAAAAGAAAGGTATGGATGTTGTTGCTGTCTTCCACACCCATCCAACCGGCAACGCAAGGCCTTCAGCCTTCGATTTGGAAGGCTTGAAACAGACAGGGATGCCTTGGGTGATTGTGGGAATTGATGGAATAAAAGCATTCATCTACAGAAACGGCATAGAAGAGCTAGAAGTGGAACTTCTTTAATATCACCCAATGAATATTTTTCATCCAAAATTATCACGATTTACCGTTAATTTTTTATCCTGTTCTTCCAACTACTCTATATGGTCCTCCTTAAGAGGCTGGGCAGTGGAGGACATACCGAGGTGGAGGTGCCTCACGCAACCGCTGTTGAGGAAATCCTGAGACACCTGACGAAAGGAGGAATCGCAGTTACAGAGGAAGGAAGAAGCATAAGACTCGATGACGTGAGCAAGGTTAAGGATTCGGACAAGGTTCTCCTGATCCCGGCCATAAAAGGTGGCTGAAGGGTTCCCATGGATACGACCATGGAGACCATGGAAATTAGATGTGTAAACCTTCGAGGGTACCCTACGGAAGAAGTATACATTTGCCTTCAGGAAACTGATGGCTACAAAAGAATAATACCCTTATACAGGTTGCTTAGTCGGGACAAGCTGACTAAATTGGATATTCTGTTCAGGGATTGCAGAATAAAAGGTGATGAGTGGCTAAATCAGATAGGTGTAACCGAAGAAGAGATTCTGTCCCTCTATTTTGCCTCACCAGAGGGTAAAGCAGAGCTGCTTTTCAGAGAATTAGTTGATCTTGGGTTGCTACCAAGGCCGGAGAATGGCTATATCACATTAAAATCAAGAGGCAAGACTTACAGAATCGAGATAGAGACATTAAAGCTATTTATTGACGGAAAAGAGGGTTGTTTCCAATGCGATGAAGAGCTACCACATTTCGACAGATTAATTGCCCTCTGTCTCACCATCATCCACAACCCGGAAAAGCTGGAGATCAGAGGATAGCTATTACCTGACCCCCGGATTCGCAACCAAATCCCGAACCGTCAACCTTGCATCAATCCTGAAACCCGTATTTTCCAACTAAAGGTACGAATCTTACAGCTCCCCATATATCCTTTCTTATTCCATCTTCCTGCTTCTCCACAACGTAGAGGTACTGCATATCATAGCCTACTGGTATCACAATTCTACCCCCTATCTTGAGCTGCTCTATCAGGGGTTTCGGAATATCGGGGGCGGCAGCAGTAACATAAATCCTGTCGTAAGGCGCTTCGGGCTCATAACCCTCGCTGCCATCCCCAACAACCACCATCACGTTTCTGTAGCCCAGTTCTTCCAGAATTTTTCTTGCTTCCTCTGCCAGCTCTGGAACCCTCTCAACTGAAACTACCATTCCCATCTCCCCAACAATCTCCGCAACCACCGCAGCATGGTAACCTCTGCCAGTCCCCACCTCCAAAACCTTCATACCCTTTTCCAGCTTGAGTAGCTCACACATTATGGCCACCATGTGGGGGGCGCTGATGGTTTGGCCAGAGCCAATAGGCAAAGGAGTATCAATGTATGCCTCCTTCCTGTATGGGAAGGGGACGAAAAGGTGTCGTGGAACCTTGAGCATTGCCTTAGCAACCTTCTGACTTAGATTTAGCTCTGCAACAAGCCTTTCAACCATTCTCCTCCGCTTTTCCTCATAGATTTTCTCCTCATCCATCCAGCATCATCTCTGCCCTTTTCAAATCATCGGGAGTATTAACATTCACATACTCATTCTCCGAGATATAAAAGATTGATTGGGATTGTTCCCTGTCGATGAAAAATCCATCCAGTATGTTTATCCCGACAGGTTTCTCCCCAGATTCCCCGTTTGAATAAAGAGCTACAGCTTCACTTTCACAGGAATAGTAGAAGGAAATAACGTCCTCTAAAATACTTTCTAGCAACACTACATCAGAGGACATGACTACTACAGGTTCCGTAATGGATAATGTCTCGATGGCCAAACGCATGTCTTCTATGAACCCATCTCCGGGAGCCATGAATACTTCAAGACCCTGAGAAGAGAGGTAAGCTGCGGTTTCAGGTGTCAAAGGTGATGCAACACATATTACCTCTTCACAGACAGACAAGGTATCAAGAGCATAATCAATAAGAGGCTTACCCTTTATCTTCACAAGAGGTTTTTCGCCCATTCCAAGTCTCTTCCCCCTGCCACCGCACATGAGCAGAGCCTTCAATGAATTTCCCATTATAATCACCCAACCGCCTACTGAGCACGAATCACCCCGCTACAAAGACAAGCATACCCAATGCGAACACAATACAGTTGGAAGCACCAAAAACATCTCCGCTGACACCTCCAAAAAGATGGTGGGCAGCGTTTCTTATAAATAGTGTTGCGAAGAGGGAGACGACAAAGTGAACAAAGATGACGACTATATCCCCACTCAGAACGGCAAAAGATGCATAGACAGCAACAAGGAACAGAAAACCCCTGATGAGGTGTGATGTGTTTGCGAATTCCATTATGTTGGAGGCCATACCCTCCCAGAGTGGCTTTGACGTTGTGATAAGAAGCAGCATGCTGAACTTGGCAGAGGTCTGAGAAAGGATAATTGCACTCAGCAGATCTGTTGAGCTCTTGAAAGTTCTGAAAGATTCGAAGAGCAGAAAGAGATACAACACAACAAACACAACTCCACCGGCACCAACCCGAACATCTTTCAGAACCTCCTTTCTCCTATGTCTGGGAGCAAAAATAGCATCCCCAACATCCGCCAGCCCATCAACATGGTTTATCCCCTCAAAGGCCAGATAAACTATAACGCCAAGAAAAGTCAGTTTGGGAGCGAAAAGTGATATGGAAACGGTGATTGAAGCAATCAGAATCCCAATTATCGTTCCAGCTACAGGAATGACATGCAAATTCCTTCTCAATGCGTCATATTCTTCATAACCTTCTCCAGCAGGCAGAGTGGAGAAGAAAGACATAGCAGCCCTGAGTGATTTCACGAGTGATGGATGATAGAGAGAATAAAAAAGTTTAGCATCGAGGAGATGTTATAGTAGCAATGTAGCTACAGTAGCAATATGGCATCCTGAAGCAACTTCGTTCATTAGCTCTTGATTGAAATCTTGATTAAATAACCTAGGTAAAAGGGGATAAAGGGAAGTAGATTAAAGGAGATGAAGAGTAAAAAAGACACTGATCTAAACTTCAGACCTTTCTAAGCTTCACTGCAGTGCCATAAGCCAGTAATTCCGCCGCACCGGCCATTGTTTGAGAGGTCGTAAATCTCACATTCACCACGGCATCAGCACCAAGCTTTTTCGCCTCGTTAATCATCCTGTTCAACGCCTCTTTTCTGGCATCTGCCAGCATCTCTGTATACTCCTCTATTTCCCCACCAACAACGTTTTTCAGTCCGGCAAGTATATCCTTTCCGATGTGCCTGGCTCTGACAGTGTTGCCAAAAACAATGCCCAGAATATCTTCCACATCATATTCTGGAACAGCTTCGGTGTTCGTCACAATCATTCCATTCATTCTATTTACCCCACTCACTTTACCACCTCCTCAATTTTACGCTCCCTTTTTCCAAACATAATAAGGGCAATACCGATTAAAATCAGAGAAACCGAGTATATAATGGTGAGAAAAGGTGTAGCGATGAAGAGGTGTAGGCCTAATGACACAAAGGTTATGGCAATTCCGAGAAATATGAATCCCAAGCCCCACTTCACATGGCTTTCCATATTCATAATCCGATTTACGGTAAAATAATCCTACCGGTTCATGAAATTGCCCCCAAAAGAAAAGAGTTAAAACTTGCCGCGTTGAGAAATTTTCATGAGTGCAATGGGTGCATCCACTAGAGTGCTTGAAAGAATAAGGTATGAAGGAGATATCTGCTTCATAATTCCACCAGAGGAAGTTCTGGAGGGGCTCGAAATAAAGGGCGGGGAGAAAATAAAGGTCAGGTTGCTCAGAGTTTATGACCCCAAAATGAGGGTTGTTGATGAAGCCGGGAGAGTTGTTGAATTTGAAAGCGATGCTCATCACCCCCACCACTGGGAAATTCCCATGGACGTGATAAGGAAGCACAAGATAATGGATTTGGGCTATATCGAGTTCGATGTGCTGGAGGTAGAACAGCATGCATAAACATGCCTTCTAAATATGCTCCATCTCATTTTCCTCGAATCCTCTCTTGAGCTCATCCCGCCCGAAATATTTCGGCATTCTGCAGTTATTTCGGATGCCAGAAGACGGAAAAAGAACCCCTCTGGAATTATCCTAGATGACTCTAGGCATCATGCCGCTATGAGGAGGCTGTACAAAGCAGAAAAGAGAGGCAGACCTGACATAATCCATACATGCCTTCTTTTAGCCCTTGACTCTCCCATAAAAGAGCTGAGCATCCATGTCCACACATTTCATGGAAAAATTATCTGGATCAACAGGGAGACGAGGTTGCCAAGAAACTACAACCGTTTTATAGGGTTGATGGAAGATTTGTTTGAGAATAGATGCATCAGTTCGGGAGGAAAGAAGCTTATTGAGATTACAGACATCACTCTTTCAGACCTTCTAACCAGTCTAAATTGTCAGATAGTAGTTATGGATGAAAAGGGTGATCCAAAACTGGATGAATCCCTCAAAAAGGACATTGTGGTGTGCATAGGTGCCTACCCTCATGGCAATTTTGAGAAGGAAACCCTCCATATTTTGAAAGAATTCGACGCCGAATTCGTTTCTATATCTCGTGAACCCCTCACCAGTCTGTATGTCACCGGAAAGGTACTTTGTGAGTACGAAAGAATGTTCTCCCCTCAAATTTAACCTGTCAGAAATCCATTCCATCCAATACTGTCCTGAAATTGACACTTTAAGTTCGAATATGGTTCAGTAAAAGTTAAGTATTCGAAAAACATATTATGTTATCAAGAATGGTGTATGGTGTCAAAAATGGATAAGCCAGAAGATGGTTTTGAGCTGGATTTAACCTTTCAGCACATATTGAAGTGCGTCTTGAAGCTCACGGCCTCAGAAATCGATGTTTATCTTGCCCTCCAAAAACATCCGGGGATTGATGTTGGTAGACTTTCTGAATACATAGGCAGAGATAAAAGCGGAGTTTACCGAACTCTGCAAACACTCATGGAGAAAAGTCTAGTTGAGAGAAAGTACCGCATTCTGAAGAATGGTGGGTACAGGTACATATACTATCCTGTCCCGCTGGAAGAATTGAGAATTAAGCTTATAAAAGAGCTTGAAGCATGGTATGAAAAACTAAGCGAGATGGTGGACTCCCTGAAGGAGAGGGCAGCTCATATACCTGCAGAGGCTCATTAAGACTGACCCCGCTTCAACTCCATCGCTTTAAGACTTAAAGACTTATTAAGTAACATTAGACAACATTGGCAAAAGCATATCAATTACCCTCCCCTACTTTTTCCAATGAGAGAGTTCAGACTCATCGATATTGCTTCACAGATATTCAGAGTGGAGTGGAACGATGTGCTTGTTGGTGCTGGAGACGACGATTGCGCTGTTGTGAGACTCGGGAGTGAGAATGTAGTATTAACAGCTGACAACCTCCATGAAAAGGCGGATTTTCCCCCTAGTATAAAACCTGAAGAGATTGGTCACCTGAGTCTGGCTGTAAACCTCAGCGATCTAGCCGGTAGCGGAGCTGAACCACGCTATTTCCTCTACACAATAACCATCAGAGATGGAATTGACGATGAATTTTACAAAAAGATACTGGAAGGTATGAAAAAACTGGCGGATAAATACAGAGTCGCAGTGGTCGGGGGGGACACAGATTTTGGAGATGAGCTCAGCATTGCTGGCTTCGCTGTAGGGGTTGCAAAGAGATTTGTAACCCAGAAAGGTGCTCTGCCGGGGGAGAAAGTATGTCTTACTGGAGAGCTCGGAAAAGCCCAATTGAGTCTGGAACAGCTCTTTTCAGGTGCTGAGCGTGGAGAACTTGCATATCCTGAGTCTCTTTTCACACCGGAACCTAGAGTGGGAGAAGGGGTAGAGCTGGCCCAGCACGCATCAGCCATGACTGATATAAGCGATAGTCTAGCCATCAGCCTGAATCTCATTGCAAAGAAAAGCAGTGTGGGGATTATCATTTACGAGGAGTTGTTGAACCTCCAGCATCTCACCGACTTTGTAGATTATGAAAAAGCCCTTGAGCTCTATCTGTACGCTGGAGGAGATTATGAGCTTGTTTATACTTCCGACGACTGTAGTCACGGATTTGTGATTGGAGAGGTTATAAAAGGAGAAGGAGTATATCTGGAGACAGAAAATGGTTTAAAGGAGGTAGAGTTTAGAGGATACTCCCACATGTAATGCTATTTACCTATCCCCTTTATCCCCCCAATATTTTGGGGGCAACGACTTTTCTCGCTATATGGAGGTCTTCAGGTGTATCGATTTCTATCCACGGCAATCCTCCAGTGTCTTCAAAGGTGACATATTCGCCTTCCACAATCATCCTCTGAAATGCCGCTTCATAGAACACATTGTATCCCTCGTCCCTCAGTGTTTTGCTTACTGCATCGAAGAATTCTGTGCTACCGATAGCATCTATTCTGGTTATCCCGATGTACTCCCCATCCGCCTCCTCTGGCGGTATCTCTTTTGAAATGGCAACTATTCTATCCCCTTCTACCTTCACCTTCATTTCCTCTTCAGCAATCTCAACGGTGAAGTCAACAGAAAGTATCACACCTCTTTTAGGTGAGTTGACCAACCCTTTCAGGATATCGGGATGAAATAATACATCAGAGTTGATAAGAACGAATGATTCACCTTCCAGTATATCTCTCGTCAGATATATGCTGTATATGTTGTTGGTCTCGCCATATTTCTTGTTGTAGATGTACTCAACATCGTACTCAGCGTCAATATCCATACCCTCCACGAATTTCTCAACCTTTCCAGCTTCGTAACCAGTCACAATCATAATGTCCGTAATTCCGCATTCTATGATGCTGTTCAGGGTATGGGCAAGGATTGGGAAGCCTCCAACATCCACCAATGTTTTCGGCAGCTCTTCAGTATACTTACCCAGTCTGGTGCCAGCTCCGGCCGCTAGTATCACAGCTTTCATGGAAAAGCTTATAGAACCACTTTTTTAAAAAGTTTATTGCGAGGTGAGGTGATTAATGGGAGGCAATTTAGAGTATTTGCTGACGGAAAAAGTTTACAGACGGTTCTCAAAGCCTCTTGCACGATTCTTATCAAGATTCGACCTGAATCCAAACCATTTAACCATCTTTGCAAGTATCATCGGCATAATTCCTGCCTTTTTAATCTTTTATGGCAGGTTTTACGAGGCAGTTGCCACCATCTTTATTTCACAAATTTTGGACTGCACTGATGGTGACCTAGCAAGGCTAACGGGGAAAACTACGAGAAGAGGGGCATATCTAGACAGGGTTCTGGATAGATTCGTTGACGCTGCCCTGATAATAGGCCTAGTTTCAGTAAATCCTGACCTCTGGCTCATAGGAATGCTTGCACTAACTGCTTCTTTTGGAGTCAGCATAACTAGGGCCATGGCAGAAGCTGAGGGTGTCAGCGTTAAGGTAGGCATTGGAAGCAGAGACACCAGACTCTTCCTCATCATGGTTGGTCTGCTCACTGGGTTGATTTTCGAAACCCTTGCAATTCTCTTTGCTCTTGGAGTTATCACAACAATACACAGGATGGTCTATTTCTGGCAGAGAGCGGGTTGAGCCTTTATTTTTCGATCACTGTTCCCGTTTCAAACCTGACGGCCTTCTCTATATTTTCAGGGGTGCCGTAGAAAACAATGGTTCTTATGCCACTCCTCTCAATTATTTTCGCAGCAAGCAAATCTACTACACTACTGCTACCAGCCTTCGAAACTATTTTCGAAACTATCTGGACGAGTTCGGATGGTTTGAGTCTCTCGTATTTAACCGCCTTATGATCCTTCTGAGGGTCATCTGAATATACACCATCCACTGAAGTGGCAATCAAAAGCATGTCAGCTGACACAAACTCTGCAAGCAGTGCTGCAGTTGCATCAGTGGTGTGTCCCGGAAACGTTCCTCCCATCACTACAACCTTGTAATTCCTCGATAGCTCCAGAGCTTCTCTAAAATCCTGGGGTATCGTTCTAGGAGCATTTCGCAGAGCTGCAGCTAGGAGCATGGCGTTTATACGGGTGATGGCTATTCCAATATAATCACAGAAAGTTTCATCTGCTCCAAGCTCTCTGGCAATTCCAATATATTCTCTGGCAGTTCTTCCACCACCTGTTACGACAAAGAGTTCATGCTGCTCCGATAGCATTTTGAGAATCTCTGCATACTTTCTCAGGCTCTCACCAGAGGCATTTCGTATAAGCATAGACCCACCTAAAGATAACACAATCCTCATTGGAATTTCTTGCTTTGATTAGATTAAAAAACTTTGGAAATGTAATAGGTGGTCATACTCCAAAATCCCCGACAGATTCCATAAATTCCGAAATTAACTTCCGGATAATTAATGGATGTGATACTTAAATAACAGTTGTAGGAGTTAACATTACCGAGTAAGCTATTTAAAGCCATTTATATTTGTTTTATTTCAGGGCATTTCTATTAGACTAAAAGGTAAATGGAAAAATATTTATATAGTTTTTTGTATAACTTCTATCTGCAGGGGTGTCATTATATGGTTGAGGAGCTTACCGATAGAGAGGAGAGAGTGGTTGATCTTCTTGCTGAAACTGGGCTTAACAGAAATATAGCAAAAGTAGTAGTTTTTCTCGCTAAAGCAGGTGAAGCTATTTCAAGAGATATTGAAAGAGCTGCTAATCTCAGGCAACCAGAAGTTAGCCTAGCAATGAAAGAGTTGAAAGAATGGGGATGGGTAAAAGAGAGGGAACTCAAGAAGAAGGGGAAAGGGAGACCTCTCAAGAGTTACAAACTTACTCTGGATTTGAAGGAGATAGTGGCGGAGCTCGTCGCCAAGAAGAGAGATGAGATAAAAAGGGTCGAAAAGGATCTTGTGGAGCTGGAGGAGCTCGTTGGTCTGAAATAAACTCAGATAAATAAACATGCACTTCGACACAAAAATAGGAAGAAACTACGCAAGACTCCATATAGAGAACATAACTATACTATGTCATGGCTTGCCTTTTGAGAGAGGAAGTGTTGTTGAAAAAGGCTATAATGATCTGGCTCTATTTTTTGCTTTAAATGGGATAAATTCTCTGATATTCGATTTTTCTGGGACTGGATTCAGCGATGGTGAATTTTCTATAAAAAACTGGGTGGAGGACCTCAAAAACATATGCAGTGAGTTCAATAGCGTTAATCTGGTGGGCTTTAGCATGGGCGGTGTTGTGGCTGCAAACGTTGCAGCAGAGGTAGAAAACGTTGAGTCTTTGGTGATAGCATCATCCCCTTGCTGTGCTGATACTATAAGAAACGCCAAAAATATCTATGAGAACGCAAAAAGCAAGGAGATTCTAAGGGGTTTAAGCGATTTCGAAAGCTTTGAAAAAATGCTCAGGCATGAAATGAAAGAATTTGAACCCATCAGGCGAATTTCGGAAGTTAGATGTCCAATTCTGATAGTTCACGGCACATCAGATGACGTGGTACCCTTTGAGAACGGGATAATGCTCTTCGAAAAAGCCAGCGAGCCAAAGACATTTCTTGAGGTGAGAAATGGAAGCCATTTCCTCAGGCAGGAAAGAGTTGTAGTTGAGAAAATTATCGAGTGGATGAAAAAGGAGAAAAAAGGTGTTTCACAGGAAGTTATCAGCCTGTGATGGCTGAAAGTATTTTCTCCACCTCAGAGAATACTTCATCAATGTTTTTGGTACCATCAACATTGTATAAAATTCCTTTCTGGGTATAATAGTTAATCAGGGGTTCTGTCTGCTCTCTGTAAACCTTTAGCCTAGCTTTTACCGTCTCTTCCTTGTCATCATCCCTCTGATAGAGTTCTCCTCCGCACTTGTCACACTTCATATCCTCTTTCGGTGGGTTGTAGATGAGGTTGTAGACAGCCCCGCAGTTTCTGCAGGTTCTACGATAAACTATCCTCTTGATTATTTCCTCTTCAGGAACATCAACATTTATTACGGCATCTATTTTCTTTCCCAGATCTTCAAGCATGATATCAAGAGCCTCTGCCTGTTTAAGAGTTCTTGGAAAACCATCCAGAATGAAGCCCTTTTCACAATCAGGTTGGCTGAGCCTCTCCTTAACTATCCCAATAACCACTTCATCCGGCACGAGTTCGCCCTTGTCCATATATTCCTTCGCCTTCCTCCCAAGCTCAGTACCCTTAGCAACAGCCTCCCTGAGCATGTCTCCAGTGGAAATCTGAGGAATTCCGTACTTCTCAACGATTTTTTTGGCCTGCGTCCCTTTTCCGGCTCCCGGAGCACCGAGAAGAATCAGGTTCATGCTATGCGTGAGAGATGAACAGTCTTAAACTTTTTCATTTTTCTTCATTTTCTTTGAACTGCTTGTCATCCACCATCCCCTTCATCACCAGCTCTCTGTAGCATTTCCTGAGCACTTCCCTTATCATTCCCCTTTTTCTCAGCCCACCCAGTCTTTTTGCAGCTTTGATGATGCTGCCAGTCTCCAGAAAGAGCTGAAGAATTTGCCTATCTTTCTCTTCAAGCTGAAGGTTTTTGAGGCCAAGCTTTGCAATCTCTCTCAAGTCTACCTGACCATAATAGAAGTTATGAGGATTTTTTCCATGACTGAAGGGTTTCATGGAAAAGCGTATAATGAGAACCCTATCCACATCTCCATAAAGACGCCTAATTTCTCCAAGCAATTCTTCCAGGGATTTGAAGCCATCGGCCTTCGCATCCTCTTCTGTCAGCTCATCCAGAGTTTTCTGCTTAACCTCCTCGATTATGCCTTCTCCCAGTATCTCGCCCCCGCAATGAATCAAAACTCTGTCTCCTTCTTCAAGTGAAGTATAAAGCCGTACTGTGGCTTTCTTCTCTCCTTTCACCAATCGTCTTCGGAATTTCTCCTTAAATTCAAGGTGTTTCAGCTTTGATGTTCTGCTTTCTTTGCCCTCCAAGCCTTACACCTCTCCGTACCTTTACGCGCTTTTACACCCATTACGCCTTATAACTCTTCAGCCAGGTAAATACCATCCTTATCCCGGATTATCCTGAATTTAACACCCTCTCCAATGCCTTTGTTCGTCAAAACAGTCACAGCCCTTCCCTTAACAGCAGCGATCATCTCACCCCTCATTCTGCCCTCTGCCAGAATTCTACTGCGGTAAACTTCACCCTTCCTTATGGGACTTGGATAACGCTCCCTCTTCCCCATTCCAAAGTCCTTTGGGTTCAGGACGAGCTTTACACCATACTCTTCTTCCCACTTTTTGAGAGTCGCATAAAAATCCCGGAAGGATATCACCTTCTTCAGCTTCCTCCCAGTCTTGTATGGAATGTATTTCTGGATGCCAAGGGGCGGATGTCTCTTCCCAGCACCAATATCCAGAGCAAACTGGATTATTCTCTCCATCTCCTCATCATTGAAACCCGGAACCCATACCGGAGCAATCAGAAGGTCCATTTTGCTTTCGGCGATCATTCTGGCATTCTCCATAACTTTCTCCAGAGGGTATCTTACCCCGTAGAGCTTTTCAGCCTTTTCTGCATTGAGAGTGCTTATCGAAAGGTTTATTCTCGTAACATACTTCTCCAGCATCTCAATTTTTTCCTCATTCAGCACAACACCATTTGTCTGGATTGAAACAACATCTATCTCCTTTATTTCAGAAATAGCAGAAAGCAGCTCTTCCATGTAGGGATAAATTAAGGGTTCCCCCTGCCCATCAATGTGTGCCTCAACACCTTTTCCTTTGAATGCTGCAAGCTCAGCAAGCTCTGCAGCGAGGTAATCCGGCTCTACCACATAATCGGTTACTCTCGTCTTGGATTCTCTGCCCTCATCAACACTACAGAAAATGCAGTTGAGGTTGCAGCCAGTAACTGGCCTGACCTGAATCAGGTTCGTTCCTCTGTCAATAAGTCCGAAGGCTGCATGACCAAGAAGAGGAATTCCACTTTCTTTTGTTACAAAAACAAGATTCCTTTTGGTGACATGGCTCAGAACTCTTCGAGGTTCGGCCAGAGAGATAATGTATTCCTTAGGATGCCTTCTAATGAGCTTTTCATAATGGCCTTTGGGAATTCTGACCTCAACAAAATTCCTTATGAGGAAGACTTTCTCACCAGAGATTTCGTACTCCTTCAGCATGCTCAGAATTGTCAGAATTCTTTAAGGCTGTTAATTGCCTCAATTCCACTATCCGTAATTTTCAGCACTCCTTCTTTCTCCTCGATATAGCCATCCGCTTTGAGTTCAGCCACCACTCCCTTGAGCATCACAGCTGGGATTCTGGTTAGCTTTGAGAGTTTCTCCATGCTAACTTCATTGGCCTTGAGGGTTTCCAGCACCTTAATTTTTGTAGGGTGTGAAATTCCTTTCATAGGGTTGTTTTTGACTTCAGATAATAAAGCTTTAAGGGTGGTTGGATGTTGCGGATTGACTTTATAAGATTCCATAGGTCTGAACAATTGATGGGTTTTTGGCAAAAGAAATGGGTGGGGGACTTGCGATGAAGATTGGAGAGAAGTTCTGATAATCTCAAATTCTCTTATAGGCTCTCCCCCCACATCCTATCTATTCTCAGAATCCAAATTTATTGGATGTCAAAGTGGATTTCATAAATTATTTTGTAACAATCAGCTCGCAAAAACTAAATGTTTTTTGGCTCTTGATTTTCTTGTCAAGATAAAATTCAACCTCAAGAGCTTTTATCCTCCTGACAATGGTAAGACATTCGTAAAGCCGTGGGGGATAAGATTGTAGTGTTGTGAATCGTTAAAGTTTTATTTTTTGAATTTAACAATTTTTCTGTGTCCATCAAGAAAAAAGTTGCACTTCTCAAAAAGCTGACGAAAAATGATTTGATTGAAATCTGTAAAAATCATGGAATTAAGGGTTATTCTGGGCTAAGTCAGGCCAAATTGGCCGAATACATTGCAAAAACTTGCGATTTGAGTTTAGAGGAGCTCGAAGACCTCGTAAGCTCTTTTATCGAACATAAGCTGATAGCCAAGGTTAACGATGCAAGAGATCATTTTCTGCTGAAAAAAGTCAGCATCGAGCACTTCAGCGAGGACATGATAATAGCGGATGTTTCAGGCTACAGAGTTAAGATTTCTAACCTTGGCAAGGATGACTTCTCATACTCTTGCGATGAGAAATGTGCTGATTACGTTTACCAAGTTAAGAAGGGGCGCTATCCCTTCTGCAAACACTATCCAGCTGTTCTGGCCGAGGTTGTCTATCAAGGATTGGTGGATCCAGAGGGTCTGAATCATATTACAGGTAAAGTTCTGGATGTTCTGCTGAACCTCGTAGAAGAGCGGAAGAAAGAAGAAGGAGTTTTAACACCAGTCGGGAGGGACATAGAAGGATCTTTGAAGCGGATTGTTGAGGATTACATTGAGATTTCGAGGCAGAATACGAGAGTTGCCAGAGAAAAATACAACAGTCCACCTGAGAAAGTTTTTGAAGACCTCACGGAGCAGGCTTTCCAGCTACTGGAGTTTGATACCATTACCAGAACTTCAGGGGCTGGGTGGGATCTCTTGGTAATCGGGACGCATGCAACCCCACCATACATCACGGTTGTGGAGTGTAAAACTGCTGCAAGCGGAGTCTACGATTACATAGTCAGGAATCCTGATTACTTGATCAGGCTCAAAACCTACTGCATCGATTTGGTTAAGGAGAAGCTGTTGGGAGTTTACAGAGATTATGTCCGCTACATGGTCGTTGTCGGCCCAGACTTTCCCGATGAGATTGAAAAATACGCTCTGCAGTTCAGGCACATGACTGGTGGAATCAAGCTCTCTTTCTTCCCAGCTCAAACGTTGGTATACCTTGTGCAGATGTACAGGCAGAATCCAATACTGACTCATGACTTACTTGGTTCGCTGTTTGAGTCTGAGAAAATTATCAGAGAAGAAGATGTAGACAGGCTCTTTGATGAAGCTGAGAACAGAATAGAGACTCTGACAGAGCTTGCTAAACAGAAGTTAAGGGAGAAGTTTGGAGAGTTTGCTGCAAGGACCGCTGATGCTTGCTTTATCAAGATGGATGAGATACTGCTTCAAACCCTCATTTATGATATTCTGCATGTCCTGGAGCCTGATTTGGTCAAGATGGGAAAGAAAAGCACCACTGGCGTTACTACAATTCACCTGAAGCACGATTATTTCAAGATCTGGGGGAGAGTTCTGGACGGGCTCGTGAAGGAGTTTGTCAAATTGCTTGAGGAGGAATCAGAAGTTCAGCAGAAGAGAACTGAACTAAAAGAAGAGTTGATTAAGTTTTTGGAGCTCCGATGACTAATAATATGGTTGTAGTTGTCTCAAGTTCTTCTTAATCAATAGAGGCTGAAAATTATAAATAAAACACAAAAAATACCTCTCCAATCCCTAAAATAAGATAATACAAGCCGCCGGCGGGATTCGAACCCGCGACCTGGTGATTACGAGTCACCCGCTCCGACCAGCTGAGCTACGGCGGCTTGGGGTTGATAAGCCGATAGAACTGATAGATGCGGAAATATATATTTTATTCCCTGACAAGCCTGTATATAAACTCGGCTATCTCCTCGACATCATCACGCCTGAAAGTTGGGTAACCATCTATAGGCTCGTCACATACAACTGCCAGAATTCTGCCGTGCTTGAAATGTTCCACCTTCTCTGCCTTATCCACCACAACTATCCTGTCCTTTCCGGCTCTGCTGAAGCCCTCCGTCAGAACTATATCGTAATCATCTTTAAGATATCTCTCGTAAATCCAGTCCAGATTGTCATTCTCTGCACGCCTGATAAATGCCATTTTTACTGGAGAGGAGATGAGTATGTCCGCCCCGCTGTTGTAAATCTTCCATGAATCCTTTCCCTCCTTATCTATCTCGAAATCCCCATGGGCGTGGTGTTTCACCACTACTACTTTCAAGCCCTTCTTTTTCAGTATCGGGACAATCCTCGTTATCAGCGTTGTTTTCCCGCTGTCTGAAGTGCCCACGATACTCAGAATCATACAAATCTCACCGTCTCCAGATTCATGGGGGCTCGCGTTTCTATGCGGTAGGTCTTGTATATCCCGCTGGCGAGCTCAATGCACTTGTTCTCGTCACCGTGGATGGTTATAACCTTATCCGGCTTTGAGGTGAGAGATCTAACATAATTCATGAGCTGTCTTCTGTCAGAGTGGCCTGAAAAGCCGTCAACCGTCTCGACGCTCATGTTGACCGTGATGACCTCCCTCTTCCCGTTTACCGGGAATGGTACCTCTTTCCAGCCCTTCTGAATCCTTCTGCCCAGCGTTCCTTCAGCCTGATAGCCAACGAAAACGATTGTATTCCTCTCATCGGGGGCGAGAGTCCTGAAGTATTCCATAACCGGCCCGCCGTTGAGCATACCTGATGTTGCCAGAATTATAGACGGGCTGGTGTCTTCAATTACCTCGCTCCTCTTTGAGGGCGAGTCGACCCTGACGAAGCTATCGCTTATGAAGGGGTTGATTCCATGATGGAAAATTAGATCTCTGAGACTCGCATTCAAATACTCAGGATAGGCTGTGTGAATGGCTGTTGCTTCATAAATCATGCCGTCAAGATAAACCGGAACCTCAGGAAGCTTTTCACTCCTAATAGCCTCTTCCAGCACGATCATGACTTCCTGACTTCTTCCCACTGCAAAGGTGGGAATTAGAACCTTACCTCCCCTGTTTATGGTATCGGTTATAACCTGTATGAGTTTCTCCTCTGCCTCTTTCCTTGAAGGCTGGAAGTCCTCACTCCCGCCATAGGTGGCCTCCATTATCAGGGCTTCAAGTCTGGGGAATCTTGTTTCAGCTCTGTCAAAGAGGCGAGTCTTCTCAAACTTGAAGTCGCCGGTAAAGGCTATATTGTAAAGCCCCTCACCGATGTGGAAGTGGGCGATGGCTGAACCCAGAATGTGACCAGCATTGTAGAATGTAAGCCGTATATCGGGAGCTATGTCAGTTACAACCCCATAGTCAAGAGTTATTGTATGTCTGAGAGCCTCACGGATTGTAGCTGATTCGTAGGGCACACTGCCTTCTCTTCCTGCAACTTCAATAAAGTCAAGCTGAAGGAGGACCATCAAGTCCCTTGTGGGCGGTGTTAGGTAAATTGGACCCTTATAGCCATATTTGTAGAGGAGCGGAACAAGTCCACAGTGATCAAGGTGAGCATGGGTGATGACAACAGCATCAATTGAGTCTAAGGGTTGCACCTCAGGAATATACAAATAGGGTGGCTGACTTATGTTACTCACATTTACTCCGCAATCGATGAGTATTCTACTCTCAGGAGTCTGCAGGAGATAGCAACTCCTCCCTACTTCTCTCGATCCGCCAAGGAAAGTTACTCTGACCCATTTATCCTCATGAATAATACCTCGATGAATTCTAACACCTATCCTCTTCATTATCTCCTTACGTTCATCTCTTGACGCAAGAAGAAACTGCCTGATGTTCTCTATGGTCTTGGATCGGATTGATGGAGTTCTGACTACTCTGGGGCTCCATCCAACAGCCTTCATTATCTCTCTAAGGGTTACACCTTGCTTTCCAATGACTATCCCTGGTTTTTCTGCCTCGATTATTACCTCGCCATTCTCTTCATCGAAGAAGAAATTGGTAATCTGGGCATCTTCAGGCACAATCTTCTTTATAATTTCCATGGCCTCCTGCGGAGGCTTCAGACTCTTGGGGTCCGGACGTATTATTATTCTCTTCCTGAGATCTTTAGCAAGTTTTTTCACCACATCGCCACTCTCTGCTAACTCCTGCGGATTTTGCACATAGATTATGAGCATAGGCCCTTCGAACTCGATGTTCTTGATCTTGATGTTCTTGGGCACTGCCTGCTCTATTTTTTCCCTAAGCTCTCTGAGTAATTTATCAATAGACATTATATCTACCTTTGTATCTATCTTTTTCTAAATTAAATGAAATTGGGATTTTACTTTCTGGAAAATTGAGATATGATCTCCTCGATCTCTTCGGGAGTGAGCTGAACATACTCTTTTTCAGTTATCTTAACCACATCTATTCCGTCACCTGATGCAGAATCTCTCCGCATGGCAGAATACACAGCTCTGACAGCCAGCTTGATTCCTTCATCAGTAGTTAGATCCGGAGAGTACCTGTCCTCTAGCACTCCGTAAGCTGTTGGAGAGCCGCTACCAGTCGCAACAACTTCGTGCTCCTCTATTGCTCCTCCGATCAGGTCAAGAGAATAAACACTGGGTCCTCTGCTGTCAACTCCTCCAATGAGTAGCTGGACAAAGTAAGGAAAGTACCTGACTGAATTAAGGAGGTTTGACACCATGGTGGCTATTGCCTTTATTGTTGGTTTCTCCTCTTTTCTTATCTCATACAGACTTGCCTCCACTGCTATCAACCTAGCCAAGAACTGGGCATCGCCAACGCTCCCGGCTGTTGTCATGGCTACCCTGTCAGCTATCTGAAAAATCTTCTTTGCCCTTCTGCTGGCTATAAAGCTACCCATCGTAGCTCTCTTTTCCGTAGCCAGCACTACTCCGTCCTTACAGATCAAACCCACCGTTGTGGTTCCTTTATATATCTTCTCCTGCATCATGCCTCTTCACTTCTCATTATTTTTAGAAAAGCCAAAGTAAGGCTGATTGAGGATAAGAGGGAGGTATTTTTAAACTTTTCGATGCTTCAACACCTATATGGTATCTCGAATCAATATATTACTTTGTCCTGAAAAAGCAATAACTGGAAAATGATAAGAATTTGTTTCGTATTGCATTGAGCTGCTATCTTGCGTTAGCCTGACTTCCATGCCAAGACATCAACTGTTTTTCCCTAAATTTTTTCCTGCTTAGGAAATCCATGTCAGAATTCGATCCAGCAAAGGAAATGATTTATGTAACCCATAGCAAGATGTCGACCAAAATCTTTTTATATTGCTACTTTGTGACACACTTGCAAGGTGATGACATGGGTGTAGTTGGAAAAAGGATACGAATTGAAAGGATTGTCAACAGAGAAAGCGGGAATACAGTAATTGTCCCCATGGATCACGGCCTTAGCATGGGGCCAATCGAAGGGATTGTTGATTTGCCAAAGACTATCAACGCAGTTGCAGAAGGTGGAGCAAATGCGGTTGTTGTGCATAAGGGAATCGTTCCCTTCGGCCACAGAGGATATGGTAAGGATGTTGGACTCATCGTACACCTTAGCGGCTCAACATCACTTGCCCCCGACCCAAACGAGAAGGTGCTGGTGTGCGATGTTGAAGAAGCCATAAAGCTCGGAGCTGATGCAGTCAGCATCCACATAAATATCGGGAGCGATACCGAGGCAAGGCAGCTGGAAAAGCTTGGTAAGGTGAGCAAGGTCTGCATGGAGTGGGGGATGCCCCTTCTTGCCATGATGTATCCCAGAGGTAACGGGATAAACCAGTTCGATGAAAAAGCTGTAGCTTTAGCAGCAAGAGTTGGAGCAGAGCTTGGTGCAGACATAGTCAAAACAAATTTCACAGGCAGTGTTGAGAGCTTCAAAAGGGTGACGGAAGGTTGCCCGGTGCCTGTTGTCATCGCCGGCGGACCAAAGATGAAGGGCGAGATGGAGATTTTGAAGACAGTGGAGATGGCCATGGAAGCTGGAGCCAAGGGTGTAGCTATAGGAAGAAATATCTTTCAGGCTCCAGATCCTGTCAGGATGACAAAGGCAATTTCCATGATAGTACACGAGAATGCTACAGCTGAACAGGCTTTTGAATTTCTTCAGGACTAAATTTCAGGGCTAACCTTCAGACTGCCTTCAGGGCTAAAATTTTTATCCATCCTCTTCTTCCTCATTTAGGTGATCTAATGAGAATACCTCTATACATCGAATTCAGTGGAAAAAAGGTTCTCATAATCGGCGGTGGTGGAGTTGGTACTGCCAGAGCCAAAAAGTTCCGTGAAGCTGGAGCTGAAATCAGAGTCTTGAGTCTTGAGTTCTCAAAGGAGCTTATTAAGCTGTCTAAAGACGAGAATGTGGAATTAATTAAAGGTGATGCCTTCAACAGAAATCTTCTTGAGAATCTCATATCATGGTGTGATCTTGTAACGGTGGCAATAGGGGATTTGAAGATAAACGATACTGTAATCAAGCTGGCAAGGAAGTACAAAGCCCTCGTTAACCTAGCAAATGATGCTGAGAGGACAGAGGTTGTTGTGCCCTTTGAGGGAGAGGTAAATGGCATAAGATTTGCCGTAACGACAGAGGGGAAGAGTGGTGTCGTTGCAAGGCGAGTAAGAGACCTATTTATGGAGACGCTGAAGGAAGATAGCGAATCATTGTATCTACTTGAGGCTATGCATTATCTCAAAAAGTACATGAAAAGCAAGGATGTCCCCGTTCAGCTCAGAATGAAGCTCTATTTTGTTATAAGTGCGGATGAAGAATTCAGGAATCTGGTAAATAAAGGCAAGGTGAATGAGGCTCGAAAACTAGCAGAGAAGCTCGTAGAAGAATACGTGAGTGGAGAAAGGGAGATAGACGAAAGTCTCGTTAAAATTCAGTTTTGAGGTGATGTAATGGATGGTATGATGGATGGCGTGATTGACAAAGAACTTTTGATGGAGCTACAATACTCGTTCCCTCTTAACGAGGATCCTTTTGTGGAAGTTGCCGAGAGGCTGGGAAGGAGTGTTCAAGACGTCATCTCCAGCACGATAGAGATGCTGAATCAAGGGATAATCCTCAGGATTGGCGTTCACCTGAATTACAAAGCATTCAGAGAAATTAGCAGGGCAGCTCTTGTAGGTGCTGCTGTAGAAGAAGACCGCATTGAAGAGGTAGCAAGAAAAATTAACGGTTTGAGGGTTAAACACAACTTCTGGAGGAGTCATCCACGCTACACTGTCTGGTACACCATCAAGGCTCCAGACGATGATGCGTTGGTTTCAAAGATTGATGAACTGATGAGAAGCTGTGGCGTTAAAGATTACGTTGTTTTACCCAGCAAGAGGGTCTATAAGATGGACGTCAAATACCACCTCTACAAAGGTGTGTCTTGGAGCGAGAAAGGGCTGGAACCAGAAAGCATTCCAAAGGTGGACGAGCTCGGCGTGAATGCGGAGCTGCTGAGAAAACTGGAAAGCAACTTCCCTGTTTCCGAAAAACCCTTCTCATCTCTTTCCAAGGAATTTGAGATGTCTGAGTCTGAAATCGTTGAATTAGTGGAAGAAATGATACGGAAAGGTGTGGCCAGAGGGTTTAATGCAGTGCTCAGCGGTGAAAGGGCTGGCTTTAAAGAGAACGGGATGGTGGTTGTTAAAACTACCGAGCCTGAAGAGCTGGCCTTCAAACTGTTGAAGGATGTTCCAGAGATAACGCACCTCGTTGAGAGACAGGTTCCCGAAAACTGGAATTATCCCCTGTACTTCATGGTGCATGCCACATCAAAAGAGCCAATTGAGCAGATCCAGAAGAGGGTAGAAAGCATGGAAGGTGTTGAGGAAACCGATGTCCTTTACAGCATCAGAAATTTGCTGAAGGTTGGAGTTTAGGGTGTTAGGAGTTTAAGAGTTTAAGCTCAATCCTTTGAGGCCGAAATGCATATCAGGTCTCTGTCCGATAGCTCTATAAAACCACACTTTACTTCATCAATCCGGAATCCGTTTCGCTCAAGCATTGACTTTAGCTCTTCAAATGTAAAGAATCTGGCAGCTCTGTAAAACAGACTGTCCGTCTTCGAATATTTCTGACCAAGAGGGGAATCAAGAGGGATTGCAAGCACATAAACCGCTCCATCTTTCTTCAACACCCTCCATGCCTCTTTCAGGGCTTTTTCCGGGGATTCTAGGAAACAGAGGGTGAATATAAAAAGCACTGAATCAAAACTCTGCTCTTTAAATGGCAGATTGCAAGCATCGCCCCTTACCACAACCTGAACTCTCTTTCTGGCAATTTTGAGAGCAGCCAGCGAAGCATCAATGCCCACGTGACAGAATTCTGCAAACCTGCCGGTACCAACTCCCACTTCCAGCGAAATACCCTTATTTCTGAAAATTCCTCTTAAACACTCTACTTCCACTGCATATTTTTCTTGATTTCTATCATACCATCCATCATAGCGTTCTGCCAGCTTCTCAAAGAGTCTCCAAGTCATTTTACCTTTAACTAGAAGTTTATCCCTTGTCCTTTCATTTATTTAACCACGTAGACTCCTCTGGAGTCACGCTTTATTGTTTCCTTTATTTTTCTGAGTATTTCGGGATTTGTTAGTGTGGAAATCTCCACATCCCTGCCGTTCATGAACTCGCTCAAAGCCCTCTTTACAACCTTTCTCCCTTCAGTTCTTGGTAGATCAGGTGTGAAGACGATGAGAGATGGCTTTGCAAATGATCCTATTGACTCCTTCACTTTCTCCTGTATGGTCTTAGCCACCTCTTCGTAGTTCTCCCCCCTTATGATGGCAAAGACTCCGATGGCAAATCCCCTAACTCTATCAGGAATTCCGATGACTGCACATTCCTTAACCTCATCAAGCTCCATGATGACGTGCTCCACTTCAACTGTCGAAACTCTATGCCCGCTTATGTTCAGGACATCGTCAACCCTTCCAATAACCCAGATGTAGCCGTCGTCATCCCTATAAGCAGCATCACCTGTGTAGTAAACCTTCTTACCGTATCTGCTCCAGTAGAGCTTGACGTAGTGCCTTGGGTCAGCGTGGAGGTTCAGGAAAATTCCGGGAAAAGGTCTTTTTATAACCAGATTGCCTATTTGGAAGGGTTTTGTGGGCTTGCCCCCATCATCAACTATGTCCACCAGAAAACCGGGAAGGGGTTTTGTAACGGAGCCGGGCTTCATTGGGGTAAGAGCGGGGAGCGGAGATATGACATGCCCACCAGTCTCGGTCTGCCACCATGTGTCAACGATGGGGCACCTCTCCTTCCCCACCTTTCTATAGAACCACAGCCAAGTGTCTGGCTCTATAGGCTCACCAACGCTTCCGAGGAGGCGTAGAGAAGACAGATCATATTTCTCAATCTCCTCATCCTTGCATGCTGAGAGCATTCTTATAAGAGTCGGGACAGTATAGAAAACACTCACCCCATACTTCTCTATTATCTCATACACTCTGCAGGGGTGCGGGTAGTCTGGAGCGCCTTCATAGATTAAAACCGTTCCGCCATTGGAAAGAGGGCCGTAAACAACATAGCTATGGCCAGTTATCCATCCGGGTTCTGCCGTGCACCAGAAAACATCGTTATCTTTCAAATCCAGAACCATCTTTGTTGTGGCATATACATGCACCAGAAAACCGCCAGTGGAATGCACAACGCCTTTCGGCTCTGCTATGGCTCCGCTGGTGTACATTATGAAGAGCGGGTCATTGGCATCCATTATCTCAGGCTCGCATCTAGCCTTCTGCCCCTTTACAACATTATCCCACCAGAAGTCCCTGTCGGGAAGCATGCTTATTTCGATTCCGAGCCTCTTAACCACTATCACTCTCTTGACACCCTGATAACCCTTTAAGGCCTCATCAACCTTATCTTTCAGCCTGTGGATCTCGCCTCGCCTGTAATAACCGTCACACGTGATTATAAAATTGGCATGAGAGTCTTTCAACCTGAAAGCAAGGGCTCTGGCACTGAAACCCTCAAAAACAACCACGTGGACTGCTCCTATTCTAGCACATGCAAGCATGGCTATGATCGTTTCTGGAACATTTGGCATGAAAATTGCCACTCTGTCACCCTTCTCAACCCCAAGCTCCTTTAGAGCATTTGATAAACGGCATACTTCTCTGTAGAGGTCCTGATACGTCAAAACTCTCTGAGCTCCATCTTCACCCTCCCATATCACCGCAGCTTTCGTTCTCTTCCCCTCAAGATGCCTATCAATGCAGTTGTATGCAACATTTATCTTTCCGTTTACGAAGAATCGGTAGTAAGGAGCTTTTGATTCGTCAAGAAACACATCCCATGGCTCATACCAGTGGAGTTCTCTGGCAAAGTCTTCCCAGAACCCCTTCCAGTCTTCAGCAGTTCTGGAATAAATTGCCGGGTCTCTCACGTTGGCTTTTTTTACAAAGTCCTCTGGCGGGTAAATCACCCTCATGGAAACCACAAGGCATTGTTTGTTTTTAAACATTAAAAACTTATGGATTTCCGCAGATTTTTGAAAAACTGCAGTATCCACTGCAAGGTACATCCGGCAGTTCAGGCAGCTTATCATTCTTAATGAATTCATTGAGCCTCTCAAAATAGGCTATGCATTCTTGTGCCATATTTTCATCGAAATAGAACTCTGAAATGTCTAGAATTCCAGAATCGTCCACCTGAACCAAAATACCTTTTTCATAGGATAACGCAAGCATGTAGAGATTTATCTGCCCTATCCAAGTCTTTGCTAGGTTTCTCACATTCTGAACAGACTTTACCTCTACTACAAGTCTTTTACGCCAGTCAATGTAATCAGGCAGACAGATTATCGAGAACTCCTGGAATCTGATTTTTATTTTCCGTCCCCTTGTCAGCTTCAGATGTTTGAGTTCCTCTTTTGCTCTGAGTTCAGCTTTCAAACCCCTCTCTCTTAGCTCTTGTGGAAAGTACACCAGCTTGGGAAACTTAATTTGATAATAGACCTTCCTCATACACTCAAAAACTGAACTTGCATAAAATTTCATACCACCAATTAGCTCCCAAATTTTAAGGGAGTTGCGACTGGAGTGAAAGTAATGAGAGAAGTGTAGCAAAATGGTGCTGAATGTAAATGAGTGCAAGGCTGAATTTTAAATAACCAATATGCCAAGTGACTGAAAGTGAGGCTCTGGGTTGGAATTGACGACACGGATTCGGCAAAAGGTATGTGCACAACCTACTTGGCCCTCCAGATAATAAGGGAGCTCGAGGAGCTTGGCGACAGGCTTATCGGCTTTCCAAGGCTTATCAGGCTAAACCCCACCATCCCCTACAAAACCAGGGGTAATGGAGCAGTATCATTTATGATTGAAACTGAAAATCCAAGAAGAGTTATTGATGTTGTAAATGAGAAAATCCTTGAGCTGGCAGAGATGGATGAAGCTGATCCCGGAGCGGTTTTTGTTGATGCTGAGAGAGATGAAGTTCTCGATACCCTCTCGGTCTTCGCCATGAAGGCAGTCAGAAACGTGATAACAGTGGATGAGGCCTTCTTCATAATTGGCAAGTATCTGTTACCTCACCTCAAGTATAAATCTGGTAGGGGGCTTATCGGGAGTCTCGCAGCCGTAGGGCTGGAACTCCATGACTACACCTTCGAACTTCTGGTTTACAGAAAGCCAGAGAGATTTGGGAAGAAAAGAGAGTACGACAGAGACAGCTTTTTCAGGGCAGATGATGAAACTTATCCGCTTACCTGGGACACTGTTGATAGGGTGAACGATGTTGTCGTTGCCGTTCCAAATTCACCTGATCCTGTCCTTTACGGTATTCGAGGAGACAGCATTGAAGCCATCAGAAAAGCTACATCCCTCATCGTCACAGAGGAGAAAGCTGACGACATGATTTTCATAACAAACCAAGGAACAGATATGCATATAATCCCCCAAGAAGAGGTTTCAGAACTGAAAGACCACCAGTCTTATAAACTTCGAGGGAAAGTAGTCGAAAGGCCTTACGATATTGAGGGTGGACATGTGTTCTTCGTCATCGAAACCATTTTTGGCGATGTTACTTGTGCTGCTTTCGAGCCTACGAAGCAATTCAGGAGAATTATCAGAATGCTGGAGATTGGTGACGAAGTTGAGGTGTTTGGTTCAATGAAGAATGAAACCCTGAACCTTGAAAAAATCAACGTGGTGAGGCTTGGAGAAGTCTATGTTGAGGAAAACCCTACATGCAGTGTTTGCGGCAAAAGAATGGAGTCTGCTGGGAAAGGTCAGGGTTTCAGATGTAGAAAATGCAAAACAAAGACCTACAGCAAGGTAAAAAGAAAGGTTGAAAGGGAGTTGGAAGAGGGGTTCTATGAGGTTCCTCCTTCAGCCAGAAGACACCTTTCCAAGCCTTTGGTCAGGATGAATGTGGAAAAAAAGCACATCTTTCATTAGCTTTGAGGTCCATCAGTCTCCCTTAAGTTCCGCCCCGCATTTTGGACAGCAAAGTTTTGACTGGCTAACTTCCCACACATCCCATTCGTGGCCACATACTCCGCACACTGCTTTTTTCTCTGCCATAAAAGTGAGGCATTGGTAAAAAAATATTTAATTTTCGAAAGCATGTAAATTGAGGGGGAGGTGATATTTTGAAAATCAGATGGTTGGGACACGCAGCATTTATTCTTGAGGGAAGCAAAACGGTGGTTATCGACCCATTTCTGACAGGCAATCCGTTATCACCTTTGAAACCTGCAGATGTCAAGGCAGATGTGGTTGTTGTTACCCATGGCCATGGAGATCATCTTGGCGATGCAGTTGAGATTGCCAGAAACAATGATGCACCTATAGTCTGCATCCATGAGCTTTCCAGAATAATTGCCAGAAAAGGTGTGGAAACTGTGGGAATGAACATGGGCGGTACAGCAAGAGTTTCCGGAGTTGGCGTAACAATGGTTCATGCTTTGCATTCAGCAGATGTGGAGGAAGATGATGAAATAATCAGCTCAGGTACTGCAACTGGAGTTATTGTGGAGCTTGATGGAGTAAAGGTTTACCACTGCGGCGACACCGATGTCTTTCTGGATATGCAGCTCATAGGAGAGTTGCATAAGCCCGATGTGATGCTGGTACCTATCGGAGACTGGTACACAATGGGCATAAAAGGAGCTGTTAAAGCCGTTGAACTCGTAAAGCCGAAATATGCTATACCAATGCACTACAATACTTTCCCCGTCATAGAGCAGAATCCTGAAGAATTCAAGAAGGCAGTGGAGGAGACTCTACCTACGAAAGTAGCTGTTCTTAAACCCGGAGAGGTTTTTGAGATTTCTGATTAAACTTCTGTAATTTCTATCTTAACCTAATTTTTAATCCGTCCTCAAACAATAGTTTCATCCGTTACTATATTTCATCATGATGGTAAAATTTAAATATGGTGATAATAGTAATTATTATCGGGGGTTAAATATGGATATTGATGGCCTCGATAACGCCGTTAACCTTATGGTTTCTTCCAAGAGAATGGTTGCCAAAGTTATTGTAAATGTCAACCAGAGATCTGTTAGGATGATCTCATGTACAAACCTAGATGTTTGCTTTTCAAATAGAGTACTTTTAAACGGAGCGTGTCCCCCTTACTGCCCAGTTATTGTTGCGGCTAAAGATTACGCAATCTGGAAGAGAAAACCCAAGATGAATGTTGAAGAACTGGAAAGGTTAGATGGGGACAACAATTGAACATTCTTTCCCAACAGTTCTCGCTTTCCCCTCTTTGAGTAGTTTAACCGTTAATGCTGCTATCACTGCATCAAGCTCATGATGGTTTAAATCCTCTGACAAATCGATGAATTTTTTTATAGCCTCTGTGATTTCTCTTCTTCCCTCTGCTGTACTTTTTTTGGCATTTGGGGCAATAGATAGTATTTTTCTAGTTGCATAAGGATAGACCTCATAAACCTCAACCCCAATTCTGCGGAGATTTTCAGCAATCTTCATACCCTCCTTAGCAATTATCTGCATTCCCCTCCATCCTGGTGGGAAGAGTTTTATTCCCATTTTCAGAAGCTCTTTATCGCAATCTCTCAACTTTGTGGCAGAGGTGAGTGGAGCGTCAATTCCGGCTACCTTGAAGCTGAATTTCATAGCCTCCTCAAGCTCCCCAACATAAACCAGATTTTCTCCGAGCACGGCAGCAGCACAACGCTTTCCCACGTCTATGCCGCAGAAGAGCATACCTTCCATAGACATAATCTTTAAATATCCTTTTCCTATGGCTGTGCTTAGGCGATTGCCATGGCAGAGTTCAGACACATAGTTCGTATAGCGGATACTGATCTTGATGGAAAGAAGAGTGTAATGTTTGCGCTAACAGGAATCAAGGGTATAGGAACAAGAATGGCGAGGGCTGTGGTAAACCAGTTAGGCATTGATGGACGAGCGAAACTTGGAGAGCTGGACAATGAGACGATTGAAAAGATAAAGAAGTTCGTGGAGGAGGAAATCGAGACGCTTCCACCATGGATGTTGAACAGGAGAAAAGACCCCCATACCGGACAGAATCTCCATTTGCTGAGCAAAGACGTTGACTTTGCAAGAATGGTTGATGTGGAAACATTGATAAGAATGAAAGCCTATAGAGGTATAAGGCATGCTAAAGGCAAGAAAGTGAGAGGTCAGCGCACACGCTCCACTGGGAGAAAAGGAGTTACAGTTGGAGTTATCAGAAGGAAGAAATAATGTAGAAATGTTAGGGTGATTATTTATGGGTGATCCAAAGAGACACAGAAAGAAATACGTCACACCAACCCGTCCTTGGGATAAGCTGAGACTGGAGAAGGAAATCCAGATTGTTGTAAAGTACGGGTTGAGAAATAAAAGAGAACTCTGGAGATTTCAGAATATCCTCAGGAAGTATAGGGGAGTTGCCAGAGACTTGCTGGCCAAAATAGATCTGCCGGGCAAAGAAGGAGAATATGCGAAAGCAAAGGCACAGCAGGTCATTAGGAGACTTAACAGAATGGGCGTGCTAGAAGAAAATGCCACACTTGACGACATCCTGAACCTAAGCGTGGAGGACTTCCTTGAGAGGCGATTGCAGACGCTGGTGTACAGGCAGGGTCTGGCGAGGACGATAAAGCAGGCCAGACAGATGATAGTACATGGTCACATCGCCGTGGATGGAAGGAGAATAACCGCACCCAGTTACATTGTCGAGAAGGATGAGGAGAGCAAGATCGGATATTACAGAACCTCATCCTTCGCATCAAAGGGTTTGATGGAGGCTGAGTAGTATGGCTGAAAAGAAGAAGGGTATCTGGGGAATAGCCCATATATTTTCTTCATATAACAATACTATAATTACGATTACCGATATTACCGGCAGCGAGACGATAGCAAGAGTAAGCGGCGGAATGATCGTTAAGGCGGACAGGGATGAGGGTAACCCCTACACAGCCATGCAGGCTGCCCTGAGAGCTGCTGAGAAGGCTAAGGACAAGGGAATTGAGGGTGTGCATATAAAAGTCAGAGCTCCCGGAGGCAACAAACATACCACTCCTGGCCCCGGAGCTCAGGCAGCCATCAGGGCTCTTGCCAGAGCTGGCCTGAAAATTGGGAGGATCGAAGACGTAACACCTATACCCCATGATGGTACCCGCCCACCAGGTGGGAAGAGGGGTAGAAGGGTTTAATCCCTTTTTTAGCGGTGTTTGAGATGAAAGTTGAGTTTATCGACGAGGACGACCTCAAAGTCAGGTTCATCCTCACCGAGGCGAACCCGGCCTTTGCCAACTCATGGCGGAGAGCAATGAAAAGTCTGGTTCCAACAATGGCAGTGGACTATGTAGACATATACATGAACACATCTCTGCTTTACGATGAGATTATTGCCCACAGAATCGGACTTGTGCCCCTCAAGACTGATCTTGAAAGGTTCAACATGCAGGATAAATGTGTATGCGGGGGCGAGGGGTGCCCGAGCTGCCAAGTAAGTCTGAGATTAAACGTTGAAGGGCCTAAAATGGTATATTCGGGAGACTTCGTTTCCGATGACCCTGAAACAACCCCTGTCTACAATAACATCCCAGTAGTCCAGCTTTACGAGGGGCAGCAGCTTATGATCGAAGCAATAGCTAGGCTGGGAACCGGAAGGGAGCATTCGAAGTTTCAGCCGGTCTCAGTGTGTGCTTACAGAATCGTCCCAGAAATAGTAGTTGAGGATTGCGACGGATGCGAGAAGTGTATTGAAGTCTGCCCCAGAAATGTTTTTGAGATGGAAAATGGAAAAGCTATTCCTGCAAAAGTAATTGAGTGCTCGCTCTGCTATGAGTGTGTAAAAGAGTGCCCACTGGATGCTATAAAAATTGATGAAGAGACGGGAAAGTTCCTTTTTATGGTAGAAGGCATTGGGCAGATGCCCATGAGAACGGTCATGAGAAAAGCCCTAGACATTCTAAAAGAGAAGGCAGAGGAGATGAACAAAATAATCGAGGAAGTGAGCCTCTAAATAGGTGAGGTTTCCATTTTTCTTTTTACGTTTTTACCGCTTTAAAGTTTTTATCGCCTTAAAGGCTCTTTGAGGATGATTTTTGGAGTTTAGTTATTTCTTTTTGCCCTTCTTTTTCCGGCTTTTTCTTCCACTAGTCTTTCCATCTTTGCTTACATCGATACCAATCTCTCTCCCCTCTCTATCCTCTCCAGCAATATTTATCCCAGTAATGCTCATCTTACTGAAAACAGCGTATGTCCCGCCAGCCATCATAACAACAGAACCTACCCAGACAAAACTGATGAGTGGAACCACATAAAGCTCTATAAAAACTTTCTTGAGGTCTTCCGAAAACCCAGATGCGGCAATATAGATGTCATGGGTTGGCTTTGAGAGAATTTCTACAGAACTCACAACCCTGTCCTGCCTGTTGAGCTTATACACTTTCAAGTGGGGCTTACATACTCCCACCAGCTCATCTCCACGGTAAACTTCCACAACAGCAGTAACAACCAGCTTGTCGTGCTCATCCACCATCTGGTTGTCTCTATACAGCAGAGTATATCCCCCAACATTTTTTGGCTGGTTAAGTTCCAATGCCACATTTTTGTAACTCTCCTCATAAATCCAAGAACCCATCACCCCAAGGAAAAGAATGATTATCCCAATGTGAGTAATATATCCTCCAAACTTCCTTGGATTTCGCGTATCTGAAATTTTCAAGTTCTGAATGTGTGTAAGAAGTGAGAAAGCAAAGATTGCTGCCCCCAGCGATGCTACAATTAACTTAGTAGTTGCAAAGACCGCTATGAATGCGATGACTCCACCAGCAACTGCAACTCTACTGGATTTTAAGAAAGTATCTCTGTCTGATCTCCAGTTTATGGCAGCGCAGATGCCCAACAGAATCACCAAGGCTGTTCCAAGCGGTATCTCTATCCTGTCATAATACTGTCTAGTGATTTGAACGTCCTCTCCAAGTAAGGGTGCAAGAGTTCCCAGCAGTATTGTGAAGGTTGATAGAAGCAGAAGCATGATGTTGGCAAAGATTGTTGTCTCCCTATTAAACGAGAGATCGAGAGAGTCGCGAAACAGCTCTTTTCTGGAATTATAGAGAACTAAACCTACTGCCGTTGAAAGAACGATGAGGAGCAAGTACATCCATCCCTCTGGATTCTCCCCAAAGGCGTGAACGCTACTTATGATTCCACTTCTAGTTATGAAAGTTGCAAGTATTACGAGACCAAATGAAATGATGGCCAAAAAGTAATTCCACGCTCCCAGTCCTTTTCGCCTTTCCTCCACCATTATGCCATGGATCAATGCAGAAACTGTGAGCCAGGGCAGCAGCGAGGCATTCTCAACCGGGTCCCAGGCCCAGTAACCTCCCCATCCCAGCGTTTTGTAAGCCCACCAAGCTCCAAGAAAGATGCCGATGCTCAGAAAAAGCCATGAAAAGAGAATCCAGAACCTTGCTCTCTTCAACCAACCTTCTTTGAAGTACACGGCCGAGATTACCAAAGCGAAGGGTATGGTTGTCGCCGCATAGCCCAAAAAGATGGTCGGCGGGTGGAGTGCCATTTCAGGAGTTCTGAGTAGTGGGTTCAAGCCGATCCCATCAGGTGGTGTAAATTCAAGGCGTTTAAAGGGGTTTGACAGTGTCAGAAGAAGAATGTTGAAGAATAAAACTACAAAAGAGGATATTGAGAGGCTAAAAGCCGTTACAGCATCCTTTTTCTCAAACCTGAGTATAGCAGAATTAATTACTGCCAGATACAGTGCCCACAAAAGTAATGACCCCTCTCTTCCAGCCCACACAGCACTTATAGTGTAGAGGGTTGAGAGATGCCTGTCAGAATAGCTGTAAACGTAGAGTAGACCAAAATCTCTGGCAAGGAAATAATATGTTAGAAGAATGTATGCAAGAGTCAGAAGGGCAGTATAAATGTAAACGGTGCTTTCAGCTCTTGCAAGCAAATGCTTTCTTCTACTCTTCACTCCCGAATAAAAGGCATATGTTGCATAAGCTGAACTTAGTAAAGACAGGATCAGAAGAAAATATCCCGGGTCCAATTACTCTCCCTCTTCCTCAATGGTCTGATACTTGCTGGGACACTTCAACAGCACTTCCTCGGCGTAGAATGCTCCATTCTTGTAGCTACCCCTGACAACTGCCGGAATCCCCTCCTGATAGTTCGTCAGTGCTCCAGTAAAAACAACCTTCATCTTGGCCTTTCCGTCTGTTAGCTCAAAAATTCGGGTGTTGTTTTCAGAATAATAAACCGTTGAACCAGGAACGATTGTTCCATTAACCTGAACGTTTTCCATTTTTCCTGCCGCAACAACCTCTGATACGCTCTTGTAAGGTGTGAGGTTACCCATAAATGATGCCAAAACAAGTATAACGAAGCCTATAACGGCTATGCCAAGCATTAGCCTTTGCTTCTCATTCATAAGTAATGCTAGAGTGGCGTGATATATAATAATTTTTGTAAATAGGGCTCAGAACTCAAAACCCTCATCACAATTCAGCGGGGTCCTTTCATCATCGCCCGAATAAAGTCAGTATGTTCAGAATATAACCCTGCCGCCAAAGCTAGACCAGTGGCTCCTTCACATATTCTCTCAGAAAGACTGTGGCGTAACAGCCCTTTGGCAGGAAAAAGCTGAATTCCGCGTGATTGTTAAGCTCGTTAAGTATAAAGGAGAACACACTAAAGTCAAAGGGTATTTCTGCACACCTATAACTTCCTCTGGAGGAGAACTCATCATATTTGTTCTTAAAATTCCCAAGCTCAACCTGCTCTTCTTCAAGAATTTCTTTGAGTTTCTCACCTGACCATCCAGACAGTTCTGTTTCGTATCCCGGCAATGGAAGACAGAGAAATGCCCTCCTTTCAGAAACCAGAAACCTTATCCTCTTCAAGTTGAGCCCGGTAACCTCCGTATAATCCTCCCTGTTTACAAGATATCCTTGAGCCCTCATGAAGAAATCGACAAAATCCCCTTTTTCAACGTGTCTGAGGGTTCCAAATTCCTGGATGCGAAGACTGAGAAGTTTGTTAAAAAGGTAAGATTGATAGGCATGTATGAACATCATCTTGAGATTCTTTGGCAAGCTCAGCAATGCTTCCTCCTCACTCTTTCCCTCCCTCAGCTTCTGAAGCATCAGGCGTTCATACCTCAGATATTTCGGGAGTTCTCTCAAACCAAGCTTTACATCCCTGCTCTCCCAGAGCTCCCCCCTTACTTGCCTAACCTCCTCTCTCTCACCCTCAAAAGGCTTGGCAACGTATGTCCATAACGCTTCTTTAAAATCGCCCAACAGTATCAGCTTTCCCACCTGGTGGGTAATGTACCTGATGGTTCCAAACCTCTGGAGTCCAAAAAAGTTCGGAATCCCCTTTTCTGTGAGCTCCTCAGTGGTGGCTGAGATGCTGTCTCCATCACCAATTCCTCTCACTTTAATTCTGAAATTGTTTCCGATGAGGTGACCAAGCTGAAGGTGGGAGTTGCTTTCTCCCAGAACCTCGATTTCGCTATCCTTGATTTTGATATTATTTAACCTCTCTTCAATGGCTTTGACGTTCCGAAGGTCTTTACCACCGTAAATTGTGAAATACTGAACAGTTTCAGCCTTCTTATCCTTGGTGCCAGCATATCCAATCCTCTTCTGGCTTATGCCGAGGGCGTTAGAAAGAACTCTAACAAAATTGAGAGTATCCCAATTGTATTTTCTGACCCTGATAACGACATACCTTCCATTATCTGCAAAGTTAAGCTTTGTTACTTCCTCCACGTGAAAATCTGAGGGATCTATCTTTATTGTACCATTGATTCCGGGGGTAGAAGTTATGAAAGTTTGGATTCCCACCCTTTTTTCCCTCTCATCCACCTTGTCTGCTTTATCCATCTCAGCCACG
Organism: Archaeoglobus sp. JdFR-37; assembly: GCA_002010215.1. Taxonomy (GTDB): domain Archaea; phylum Halobacteriota; class Archaeoglobi; order Archaeoglobales; family Archaeoglobaceae; genus JdFR-37. The sequence continues at coordinate 15,932 of MTMY01000047.1, read as the reverse complement.
CTCAATTCAATCCCTCACGATCCCCTCCCAGTTCACCAAACTCTGCATTAATACAGTCAACTGAAGAATGTATCCAGAGTGGCATCTTTCGTCTTGCCTTTTTTGGCTCTTTTTCTGGTTTTTGAGTCTTCCTGTTTGAGTTCAACAGCTTCTTCCATCTCTTCATCATCTTCTTTCTTTTCAAATCTCTCGAGTTCCTCCTCCACACCCTCCACAGCTTCGACCTTCCTATCGAAAGTTGACAAGAAGCTCTCATCCTCCACCCTGTGTAGACCATACTTCGCAATGTATTCTGCTATCTCCTTTGCCCTCTTTTCATCACCGGTCATAAAAACAAGATCTTCTTCAGAAAAATCGTAAAAAGCTGAAATAGATGCGGCAACAGGTATTTCAGCTTCAGAAATAAGTTTTCTCAAAAGGAAATACATCTCAGAATATGCTTTCTTGGTAGAAAGGTGCGAGTAACGGGAGATTTTAGTAAGGATGCTTTTCAGTCTCTCCCTCATAGATCTAGTCCTGAACAGCATCTGCCAAGTAGACGGGCGCTGGTATCGCGTAAAACCCTTCCTGATTTCCCGCTTACTCTGCTGAACACCTACAGTCATCAGATAGCTTGCATACTTCCACATCCTGTAGAACTGCCTCCTTCTAACCCTGCCAAGAAATATATCTGCCCTGGAGAGGACTTTGTAGCCCATTAGCAGATCTTCCCCTATGTATTCTCTGGGAAGGTTCTCATCAACCCACATTATCAGGTCGTCTGGCGATTCGTCCAAAAGCATGGCTTCATTGTGAACTGCCGTAGAATAGGTCTTGAAAATTTTCTGCATAACCTTGAAAACATCACTCTCCTGGGTTCTTTTTGCAATCACCACATCATCTATCTTTATCTCTTCTCTTCCCTCAGCTATGGCCTGCAAATCGTTTATTGCTGCTCTTAAATCTCCGCCAGCATTTCTGACAATTGCCTCCAGCACCTTCTTATCGGCCTTTACTCCCTCAGCAGAACATATTTTCTCCAAAACCTTAACAATCCTTCTTATATCCAGTCTCTTGAAGTTCACCATGTCGCACAAATTTCTGAGCTCTGGAGAAAGAGCATAGGGGTCGTTTGCTATCAGAATGATGGGCTGTCTTGGCCTTTTTTTGAGCAGTCGGATAAGAGCCCCTTCACCTCCGGCATCCTCCTTTTTGTGGATGTTATCCACCTCATCTAGAATTATCAGCTTCAACTTCCCGGCTTCAGTTGACAGAAATTCACCCTCATCGCTTATAGTCTGATTAAAGGCTCCTTCTCCAACTATTCTGTTTATTATCTGCCAGTTCCGCTGATCACTGGCGTTGAGCTCCACAGCTTCCCAACCAAAGGTGTTTGCTAGAGCTAAAGCCAAGCTTGTCTTCCCAATCCCCGGCGGGCCACCAAAGAGGAGAGGTTTCTGGATTCCACCACTCTGCCATTTCTTGGCCCAAGCAGTCACCTTTTCGATGATGGTCTTATCTGCAACAACATCCTTCAGCGTCTGCGGTCTGTATTTTTCCACCCACAGCGGTCTGTATTTCTCCACTGACTCAACTGGCTCCATCCAACTAAAAATCTGAATAGGAGATTATAAGGGTTTGCTTGGGATTTGAGTTCTGCTTAAGGATTTTAGTACGGGATTATTCATACAGTCTTAGAATCGGAGAACCAGATACAGTTTCAGGCACACTTCCAAACTCAGCACAACTCACGCCACCCTCTTCAAGAAATCAAGTATGTGGGTGTTAAATTCCTCCGGATTTTCCAGTTTTGCCAGATGGGCGGAATTGGCTACTATTTTCAGCTCTGCTCCAGGAATCTTTTCGGCCAGGTATCTGGATAGTTCAGGAGGTGTTGTGACATCGAATTCCCCAACAATCACAAGGGTTGGAACGTTTATTCTTGGAAGCAAATCCCTGTAATCGGCTTTGGCAAGCTCCACTGTAACTTTTCTGTAAAAGTTCAGATCATTCTGGGCGATAATGTCTCTAACAAGCTTTTTGAGCTCAGGATCGTCTTTGTGAATCGAAAGTTCTGCTATTGCTGCTGCTATCCCCTCCATCCCCATCTCATCCATCAACCTGAGCCTTTCTGCAAGAGCCCCCTGAAACTCTTCAGGAAAGTAAGCGGTTGTATCGGCGAGAATGAAGGATTTGACTTTCTCAGGATAAAGCTTATAGAATGCGAGACATGCAATACCGCCCATGGAAAGGCCAAGGAGATGAGCTTGCTTTATCTCCGCATGTTCCATCAGGTTGAAAATATCTCTGGCAAAGTCCTCAGCTCCGATGAATTCTGCCGGAATTTCCGATTCACCAAATCCACGCAAATCCAGAGCTAGAACCCTGAAATGTTTTGAGAATTCCTCAATCTGAAACTTCCAACCCTCAATCCTCTCTCCAAGCCCGTGAACCAGTATGACGGGGTCACCCTTTGATTCGTCTCCCACATCCAGATATCTCAGCCTCAACCCGTCAGAAATGAAATAGTCTTCCATGATAGATGTTGGATAGGTGTCAATATAAAATTTCGTACCGGAATGGTTAAATGAAGGTTAAATTTATATTGCCAGCTCTCCGTCTCCTCATGCATTCTTCTGGTGATGCTCATGTATGCGAGGATGAGGGTACGAGATACGGTGAGGGTACCTCCTACGAGGCTGGGAGAAGACCTGAATGAAGTGATAAATGATCTGCTCTGGGAGCAGTTTGAAGGAAAACTGGACAGAGAGTATGGAATGATAGTGGGAATTGAGAGTATAGACGAGATTGGTGAGGGCAGGATAATCGAGGGTGATGGAGCCATTTACTTTGATGTGGTTTTTTCTGCAATAACCTTCAAGCCCCTTCTTCAAGAGGTTATTGAAGGTGAAGTTGTGGAAATCGTAGAATTCGGAGCTTTTGTTTCCATTGGCCCGCTGGACGCGCTTCTCCACATGAGCCAGATTACAGATGATTACATGGTCTATGACGAGAAGGGCAAGAGGTTGGTGGGCAAAGAGACGAAGAAGGTGCTTGAAGAGGGAGATGCTGTCAGGGCCAGAATTGTGGCTTTAAGTCTAAAGGAGAGAGAGCCTGAGAGAAGCAAGATTGGTCTGACTATGCGCCAGCCCTGGCTTGGTGCAATCAAGTGGCTTGAGGAGGAGATTAAGAAGGTCAAGGAGGAGGCCACTCAATGACTGAGCTGGCATGCAGAAAGTGCAAGTATATAAATATGGATGCAACCATTTGCCGGGTTTGCGGAAGCAGCGAGCTTACCAAGGAGTGGTACGGATACATCGTCATTGTTGATCCCGAGAAAAGCCAGATAGCTCAAAAGCTTGGAGTGAAGTATCCCGGCAAATACGCACTGAGGGTGGGCTGATTTGATAAAGCTTCCTGAATCGCTTAGAGAATATTTTGGAAAACCCCATGGAAAGCTTTACGAGGGGAGCGGGGAGGAACTTTACAAACAGATTGAGGAAGTGAAGGAGGCCAGGCTGATAGCATGTGTCGGAGATGTTGTGAGCTATTTTGCGTTGAAGGCAAGCATTGAACCAGACATCGTAATCTTCGACGCGAAAACCAAAAGAGAAGAAGTCGACCAAGAGTTTCTGGAAAAGATAAATTCACTAACAGAAAATTATGCTGAAATTGAAGTGTCCAATCCCCAAGCTGTCATAAGCCTGGAACTGGTTGAGGGGCTGGTTGAAGCTGTTAGTACTGCTGAAAGAGGGGAGAGAGTAAAGATTTTTGTGAGAGGAGAGGAAGACCTTGCAACCATGCCTCTCATCGCAATCCTGCCCGAAAATTCTGTAATACTTTACGGGATGCCGGGCAGGGGTGTAATCGCCCTCGAAATCACCCGTGACAAAAAGCTTCTAATACTGGATGTTTTGCAGAAGATGGAAAAAGGAGAGAGAGGGGAAGAAATTATAAACATAATCAGAACCCATGCTGGGAGGTGATTGAATGGAGATCCTCGTTGAGAAAGAGAAGGATAACCCGTTGCTGAAAAGAAAAGAGGTCTATTTCAGGTTGAAATATGAAGAGGAAGGAGTAACTCCTTCAAGACAGGCTGTGAGGCAGAAGCTTTCAGGTCTTTTTGCAGTGGATGCGGACAGAATTGTTATAGAGTGGATCAAGCCCGAATTCGGGAAGAGCGAAGCATACTGTTATGCAAGGATCTACGAGACTCCTGAAGACCTGAGGGCAGTAGAAGAAGACTATATCATCAAAAGGAATTTCGAATCTACTGAATCCGCTGAATCTGAAGGGCAAGAAAGTGAGGGGGGAGCGTAAATGGGCAAGTCGGAGGTTAAGGTCTCTTCATTCTACGAGATAAAGGGAGACACCGTTGTGAGGAAAAAGAAGTTCTGTCCAAGATGTGGCGAAGGTGTCTTCTTGGCTGAGCACAAGGATAGAAGAAGCTGCGGCAAGTGCGGATATACAGAATTCAAGAGATAATTCAAGAGCGATTAGAATCCAAAAATGACTTGAATACAATTAAAAAAGATGATTGCCCTTGGCATCGAAGGCACAGCTTGGAGCCTGAGTGCTGCGCTGGTTGATGAAAAAGACGTTATCGCCATTGAAAGCAGAGCATACGTTCCGAAAGAGGGGGGAATACACCCCAGAGAAGCATCTCAGCATCACAGCGAGAATATAGGACATGTAATCTCCAGTCTTTTATCAAATTTTGATGAAATTGACAAGATCGATGTGGTTGCCTTTTCTCAGGGGCCCGGGCTTGGGCCATGCCTGAGGGTTGTTGCTACAGCAGCAAGGGCTATAGCCTTAAAGTTAAAAAAGCCCCTTGTAGGTGTTAACCACTGTCTCGCCCACGTTGAAGTAGGTAGATGGAAAACAGGAGCCAGAAATCCAGTTTCTCTATATGTGAGCGGTGGTAATAGTCAGGTTATTGCAAGGCGCGGGGATCGCTACAGAGTTTTTGGAGAAACGCTGGACATAGGTATCGGCAACGCCCTTGATAAGCTTGCCAGACACATGAGGCTCAAGCATCCAGGTGGGCCGAAGATAGAGAAGCTGGCAAGAAAAGGCAAAAAGTACTATGAGTTGCCCTATGTCGTGAAGGGTATGGACTTCTCCTTCAGCGGAATGGTTACCGCTGCCCAGCGCCTTTATGACGATGGCATCCCAGCTGAAGACGTTGCCTTCAGCTTTCAGGAGACTGCCTTCGCCATGCTCACAGAGGTTACGGAGAGGGCACTGGCTTATCTTGATCTGGATGAAGTTCTGCTGGTGGGTGGAGTGGGGGCAAATGAAAGATTGCAGGAGATGCTCCGCATAATGTGTGAGGATAGAGGTGCGAGATTCTATGCTCCGCCCAAGCAACTTATGGGTGATAATGGAGCAATGATAGCATATACTGGTTTACTTATGTACAAGCACGGCTATTCAACGCCTGTTGGGAATTCAGCCGTTAAACCGGATTTCAGGATTGATGATGTGGAGGTAAGGTGGGATTAAGGGATTGCTACTGTAACTTCTAAACAGTCACTATTTTTTAATCCCACCCACCCTGCTCCTCTGCCACCCCCGAGCTTCATCAAATTGACGACTTCACTCCCGAAACCATTATATACTATATTTGAGCAATTGTTCAAATATGGAAAAAAGTGAGAAAAGTGAGAGAGTACCAGTGTGCAAAGGAGGAAGCACAGGGGAATATCTAGAGACAGTAACCTCAAGCCTGCCATCAGATGAGCGTATAGTGGAACTGGCGGAATTTCTAGAGGCATTCGGCGATTCTTCTCGCATCAAGATACTTCTCGCTTTGTCCAGGCATGAACTCTGCACCTGCGATATTTCCACAATTACAGGCTTATCCGTCTCAGCAGTATCTCATCAGCTCAGAGTTTTGAGGGACAAAAAGCTGGTGAAATACAGGAGGAAGGGCAGAAATGTTTATTACAGTCTCGACGATGAACATGTGGCTGCTATTCTTGACATAGCTCTGGAGCATATTGGAGAGGAACGTGAAACCAGGTGAGAGTAAGTGAAGGGAATAAAGAGGTACAAGCTGAAGGGTCTTGATTGTGCAACCTGTGCGGTCAAGATTGAGGAAGAGTTGAAAAAACAGGAAGGAGTAAAATTTGCTGCTGTAAACTTCTCCACCTCTGAGCTTGTTGTGGATGCTGAAGATATTGATAAAGTTGTGGAAACCATCAAAAAAGTTGAGCCAGAGGTGGAGGTTGAGCACGATGACTTTGGTGGTTTTCATGTCGATAAAGGTAGAGAAGATGGAGAGGACCCTAAAAAAGATCTGATCTCAATTATTGCATCTTCAGCCTTATTTTTAACTGGAATATTCTTAGGTGAGACTCTTCACTCTCTACCCTTAGCCGAATATAGCCTGTTCTTTTCAGCTTATCTGATTGCCGGTTGGAGAATACTCTGGAAAGCTGGCAGAAACATCACAAAAGGAGCCATATTTGACGAGAACTTCCTGATGAGTATTGCGACGATTGGAGCCATTGCAATTCATGAGATGCCTGAGGCTGTCGGTGTGATGCTCTTCTTCAGAATTGGGGAGTTCTTCCAGGATTTGGCAGTAGGGAAATCCCGTAGGTCGATAAAGGCATTGCTGGAAATAAAGCCCACCTACGCAAATCTCAGGGTTGATGGAGACATCATCAAAGTCAAGCCGGAAGAAGTGAAGGTTGGAGACATCATTGTTGTAAGGCCAGGAGAGAAAATACCTCTTGACGGAATGGTCATTGAAGGCTCCTCAGCGGTCGATACATCCGCTTTAACAGGAGAATCAGAACCGAGAAGTGTTGCTGAAGGAGATGAAGTTCTTTCAGGCATGGTGAACATGGGTGGTCTGATCACGGTGAGAGTGACAAAGCCATTCAGCGACTCAACAGTCTCAAGAATCCTCCAGCTTGTGGAAGAAGCAGGCAGCAGAAAAGCGATGGCGGAGAAGTTCATAACCCGCTTCGCCCGCTATTATACCCCCGCGGTCATAGCTCTTGCTTCTTCTGTTGCGTTAATCCCACCTGTAATGCTTGGTGAACCTTTTACACCCTGGATTTATCGAGCTTTAGTTCTGCTTGTTATCTCTTGCCCCTGTGCTCTCGTCCTCTCAGTTCCCCTGAGCTACTTTGCATCAATTGGGAAGGCAGCAAGGGAAGGGATACTTGTAAAAGGAGCGAATTTCATCGACGTTCTCAGTTCAGCTGGAATCGTCGCCTTCGATAAGACAGGGACGCTTACCAAGGGAAATTTCAGGGTTGCAGAGGTAGTGGCGAAGAACGGATTTAGCCAGGAGGATGTGCTTAGATACGCCGCTCTTGCGGAAATGCACTCCAACCATCCCATCGCCAGATCAATAGTGGAGGCTTACGAGAAGGACGAGATAAGTTGGAGAGAAGGTGATTCTGGAGAGGTTGACAGTTCAGTTAAAAGTTACCCAAATTACTCGGTCAAAAGCTACGAAGAGATATCTGGCAGAGGCGTAAGAGCAGAGATCAATGGCTATTCAATAATTGTGGGTAACGATGCCCTGATGCATGAAATGGACATAGAGCACGATTCATGTGATGTTGAAGGGACTATTGTTCATGTTGCAGTAAATGGAATTTATGCAGGCTACATTATTGTGGCGGATCAGCTGAAAGAGGATGCGAGGAAAGCAGTGGATGAGCTGAAAAGGCTTGGCTGTAGGGTTGTCATGGTTACAGGAGATAGCAGGGAGATTGCAGAGAAGGTGGCAGATAAGCTTGAAGTGGATGAATACTATGCTGAACTCCTGCCTGAAGATAAAGTGAGGGTTGTAGAGGGGCTTAAAGGTAGAAACGGTAGAGTTGCCTTTGCTGGAGATGGAATAAATGATGCCCCCGTTATTGCGAGAGCAGACGTTGGAATAGCCATGGGTGGGCTTGGAAGTGAAGCTGCAATAGAGGTGGCAGATGTTGTTATAATGGACGATATGCCATCAAAAGTACCAAAATCCATCAGAATAGCAAGGCGAACCCAGCATATAGTCTGGCAGAACATAGGGTTTGCTCTGACCGTTAAGGGTTTCTTCATCATTCTGGGGTCTCTTGGGGTGGCAACCATGTGGGAGGCAGTATTTGCAGACATCGGTGTTACTCTGATAGCTGTATTTAATGCTATGAGAATTCTACACTAATTTTGAAATAAAACCTTAGAGAAGAGATATATATTCTCTAACTTAGTTATTTATGGTTATTTAATTCCTTTAATTTTATCCTTTAATTTTACACATTATCCTCTTTCCTTGCATCTAGCAGACAAAATGGGAAGATTGAGAATTGTCAATTTTCTCTTAGTGATAAATATATTAGTATCATCCCTATTGTGAAGAGAACATTCTGGAGTGTGTGAGCAATTTCTAAACTTAACAGTAACACTTCGTAAATTATTCCTTCGATTATAATGGCAAAAGAAACTACCGCAAATCCAGCACCGAGAAACAGCATGGACCTATCTGCTTTCTTAATATAAGAGCGATAACTTAATAATGCTATATACATACTTATAACAAAACCAATTATCTTAAACGTAAAAACCACTACATGCAGAATTGTATGGGTCACTCATTTCACCTCCTTAAGACTCTTCCATAATGATGCGAGACGTTCTGCCTTATCTTCTTCAAACAGCCTAATTTCAACCCCATTCCCATCCACCATTACTAGAATTCGAATTACATTAGCCTTAAATATTTTGAAGTGATGGCCCTGTTCATCAAGCTTCATTCTGCTCACTCTGATGAGCCCATCGTTCTCCAGCTGCTTCAGGATTCTGTAAACTGTCTGGAGGGGAATGTTACACTCTTTGCTTATCTCATTTGCAGATAATTCTTTCTCCATCAGCGATACCAAAATCTTATTTGAGTGCTCGTTACACAGGTACTTAAGATATCTCTTTTTTCTATCATTCATGGATGATTTACCTTCTTCCCCCCATTTTTTATTAAATGTGTCGTTTAATTCTCATACTATGAGAATTGTCACCATATGTTAAATATAACAAAAAGTCATTAACATAATATGAGAATTACAAGAAGGCTTCCTATTACTTCCTTTATTTTATTACTATTATTATTAAACATTTCTGTATTAAGCATATACATGAATCTTTTAGCAGCAACTTATTATTCAGATAAAATAAATGGAGTATTAATAACTACTGAAATAAAACCAGACTCTCCTCTTTCAGAAGAAGTGGTAAATATTGTATTCCATTTTCAGAATGCTAGTAGCTTCGAGGCAATTGATGTTAACAACCTTACGCTTGTAATTTCTAGAGATAGCAGTTACGCTACCTTTTTACTACAAAAAAACCCTCATAAGGGACATTATGAACTGAACTACACCTTTGACAAAGAAGGAAGATATTTTATTTTATACACGTTTCAGTATGAGGGAAAGCAATATGGGGATAGATTTTACATCGATGTGAAGCCAAATTTCTTCCCATCTAATAAAACAAAATCGGATTATGGATTAATTGCTTTAGCACTGATGTTAGCAGCCATCTTTTTTATTATGTACACATTCTATCGCAAGAGATAGTTGTTCTCACAAAATGAGAATCATTGTACCTGTTTAAATGTTGTGTCAAGCAAGGATACCCTGAGACTGGATTGGCGGATTAGGGGGTTAAACAAATGGGTGGGGAAAGTGAAGCTATCCAGAAGCTAACTAGTGCCATTTACAAATGGTACTGGAGCAGAAAAAACGATCTTTCCAGAGATGATGCCATTAAACCCGCTCTTGACGTCCTAGAATACATCTATAAAGCCAGAAAAGAAGGGCTTGATAAAAGAAGTGAGGCAGCCTATTGTGGTTCAATCCTTCTGTATTCTGTTCTTTCTCTTACCGGCAGAAGGCATACCTCAGAGGTGGATGAGGCTAACGAGCTGTATGAGGTAGGTAAAAATCTAGCCTCGTTTATCTGGGACGAATTGGATGAAATGAGGAATGATGATAAAGATCCAGATGGTCTTGACCCAACCTATTCTGAACTCCTTAGTAGAATCTCTGATACAATTTGGAAGAAATATAAAACTTTAAAGGAGGGATCAAATGAGTAGTAAGATATTAGTAATAATTTCAGCAATTTTACTGGCCTTTCTTCTAGGCATCCCAGTTAATGCCCATGTTGTTAGCGAAAAAGAGTGGCTCAACGACCCTCACGACCACGGGGATGCAAAGATAGTATTTGTCAAAGCATATCAGTTTGGGTTTGCAATAAAAGCAATTCAAGACGGTTCAAAAATAATAGTATATCCTGAAGGATCAGAACCAAGTGTTCTAGAAGTCGAAGAGGGAGACAGGATTGTATTTAGAGTCATAAGTGGAGATGTCACACATGGCTTTTATATCGATGGATACACTCCTACTGCAGTTGGGGACAATAGAATAGTTATTGAACCAGGAAAAATTGTTGAAGTCGGCCCGATAACCTTCAACAAACCGGGAAAAATCAAGCTTCGATGTTCTGTAACATGCGGCCCCCTACACCCATTTATGGTCTCTGATATTATTGTCAAACCCAACATCTTCTTTTACATACTAATGGCTTCAACATTTACTATTGCAGGTTTAACACTCCTATACACTTCACGAGCACCAGAAAACAGAATGCTTGGAGTCTCCCTAGATAAAGATCTAGATCTGCTGAAGGTAAGAGTCATAGGACCAATTCTCAAGAGGTTCCTACAGTGGAGGGGAGCACACTTTACCCTCATTTTACCCAATCTCCTAATCTTCATGGTAGTATTAGCTGCCGGATTTTTTGGAAACCCGACAGGCAACAAGAATTTCTCCATAGCCGTCGTGTGGATACTCTGGTTTGCGGCAGTTGAGTTTCTAATCTTATTTGGAAGTAGAACTTGGTGTACTATCTGTCCTCTTCCAGCATTCGGAGAGTGGATTGCTAGAAGAAGAATATACAGTGTTCACAATCCAAGAAAGTGGACATCTTTGGGTAAAAAGTGGCCTAAAAGCCTTAATAACATGTGGGTATCTGCCTTGAGCTTCCTTGGCATATCCCTTATCGTGCCATGGCTTGTTACAAGACCGGTAGTGACTGGTTTGTTGTTTGCATTGCTGATAGCCATACCTTTGTTTACCCATATCATATTTGACCCCCAGAGAAACTTCTGCAGAAGCATATGCCCGGCTAATGGATACATAGGTTACCACTCTAATGCTTCAATTTTTGCTGTAAGAAGTAGAGACAAGTCTGTATGTGACAAACATCGACCAAAAGAGTGCATAAGAGGTAGCCCAACCGGTTACGGGTGTCCTTGGAAGATATATCCTGGTGGACACAACGAGAATACCTACTGTGGGCAGTGCTACGAATGTCTTAGATCCTGCCCTCTCGACAACATGACTCTTAAATTAAGAATGATTGGCCAAGATTTGGCCAAGATTGCTGCGAAAGCAAAGAATAAGTTTGATGAAGCATGGATGGGTTTCATAAGATTTACATTGGCAGTGTTCTACGAATTAGTTTTCTTCGGCCCTTACTTCTGGATTAAGGATTGGGGAAACATGGGGATAATATACGGTGCCAACCTGGCGACAATTGGTCTGTTAACACCATCACTGGAAGGTCTAAACAACTGGTTCAAATGGGCATTAATAGTAGCAGGGGTTGCACTTGTGGGTTATCCGGCAGTATTTTACGGATTCTCATGGCTTGCCAAGAAATTAGCAGGTGAAAATGGCATATCAACGAGGCAACTATTCCTTTCCTTCAGTTACGCACTGGTCCCCTACGGATTGTTCCTGTGGCTCGCTTTTGCATTCTCACTCATTCTGGTGAACTGGGCTTACCCAATAACTGCGTTTTCTGATCCTCTAGGGTGGGGCTGGAACATATTTGGCACGAAATTTGAGTGGAACCCAATCAGTCCGGAAGTATTGCCGTACCTTCAGGCACCACTGTTGCTGATAGGATTGGCCCTAGCTATAAATACCACATATAATATAGCCAGGGAACTCCTCAACGACCATGCTAAAGCCTTTAGAGCGACTTTGGTCATGGGTATTCTCCATACAATGGCTGGACTGGTATTCGTTTGGATAGTTGCAGGATGAGGTGAAAAAATGTCTAGGAAGGGTATTGTATTGTTTGAGGGTTTGGCTTTAATGCTGGTGGTTCTATCAGTAACAGCCATTTTCCTTCCGATGTGGGATGATGTGCTTAATCCTGAGAAGAAAGAACCCAAAACCATTGTTATCAGAGCACAAGTAAAAGAAGCAGGAGGTTTTGAACCCAGCGTAATAAAGGTGAAAAAAGGAGAAAAGGTCAGGATTGTTGTAGAAGGGATGGATGTAACCCACGGCTTCACAATAAAAAGTCTAGGGGTGGATCTTGGGGAAATAAAGCCTGGAGAAAAGAAGGCTTTTGAATTTGTTGCGGATAAGGAAGGTGTTTACGTATTCAAGTGTACGATAATGTGCAGCCCCATGCATAATTTCATGAAAGGGGTTATAATTGTGGAGGGTGAATAAAAATGGGATTCGGTAAAGTCTTAAAATTCCCCCCTATTTTGTTTTTTGTGTTAATACTAGCGAGTTGGGCTATTACATCGGGATACACGGCTATAACAAATGAACCAATAAATGAGAATACAGAACGCATGAAGGAAATGCGCCAGATGATGGTAGATATGTTGGAGCCTACAGCACTGGTTAGCCAGAACGTCATCACTAAGCCATCCAAGCTATCGATAACCGTGTACGCCCTTGCTCCCGGAATGAAAATGGACTACTCTGGATTCTATGCAAAAATTGTCATTTACACACCTAAAGGGGAGATCTACGCGGTTAAAGAAGGGGTGATTGGAGAAAATCAGAAGGCAACATTTGAAGTTTATGTAGGTAAGGACGCTCCCGAAGGCAGATACACCGTCATCCCTATGGTGGGTGAAGGTCCTTCTCAGCCCGTATTGGGTGATTCGGTGTTTTTTGAGGTGAGATGAATAAGAGATAAATAAAAGGAGGTGGTAGATATGAGGAAAGTATACATTCTGGTAGCACTGCTGGTTCTGGCAGTTCTTGTAGCAGGATGTGCTCAGCAGTCCAAACCAGAGGTTAAGGAAATTAGTACACCAGTAAGTACTCCGGCCAGCACACCGGTAAGCACACCTGAAAAAGCTGAAGAAGACCATGAAGAAGGGGCTGAGGCTCATGAAGAGGCTGTGGTTGTTGATGAAGGTGAGCCAGCTGTTACAGTAACTCTCAAGAACTTTGAGTTTTCTCCAGCAAACATTGAGGTGAAAGAAGGACAGATTATTGAGTTTAGGAACGAAGAGGGCACACATACCGTTACAATTTTCGAATCTGGCCACGATGAGCCGCTGGTCGATGAGCCACTAGGTCCAGGTAAATCAATACTTGTCAAGTTCAATGAGGCTGGAAGCTACGACCTTGTGTGCAAATACCACAAGAATCAGATGGTTGGAAGGATCGTTGTTATTTAGTTTTTTATTTATTAATTATTTCGTTAATATTTTTAATATTTATTAAATAATCAATAAAGAGCTGTTATCTTTATTAGGTTGTCCGAAAAATTTTTAAATTATTAGGTTTCCCTAAATTTCAAAGGGGGTGTTAAGGTGAGGAGTGCTGCAGTGCAGATAGTCGAGATGAAAGAGAAGGGGAGATATTCTGTCTTCTCGGCCCCTCTAGCTGTGGCAAGACAACAACGCTAAAACTGATTGCCGGGCTTGAAAAGCCAGATAGCGGGAAGGTTGAGATAGGTACCATGTCTGTTGCAGGAAAAAGCATCTGGGTACCGCCTGAGAAGAGGAAGGTTGACATAGTCTTTCAGGATTACGCACTCTTTCCCCACATGACTGTCTATGAAAACGTGGCGTTTGGACTGAGAAACCTCGGAAAGAATGAAGTGAGGAGGAGAATCAGAGAATCCTTGGAACTTGTTGGGCTTTCCGGAATGGAGGAACGGTACCCACACGAGCTTTCAAGCGGGCAGCAGCAGAGGGTTGCTATTGCCCGTTCTCTTGCTTCTGAGCCGGAGGTAATTCTTCTGGATGAGCCGTTTTCAAACCTCGACGTCGATCTCAGGAAGAAGATAAGGACAGATATCAGAAAGATGCTTTCGGAAGCTGGAATCACGGCAATCTTCGTCACCCATGATCAGGAGGGGGGTTTATTCATGGCAGACAGGACAGGTGTTATGAGAGAGGGCAGGCTTAAGCAGGTCGGCACTCCTGAGGCGGTTTTTCACATGCCTGCAACTACTTTCGTAGCACAGTTTGTTGGCATTGCAGACTTTATTGAAGGGAGAGTTGAGAACGGAGTAATTGTCACAATTCTGGGTGAATTTGGGGCTGAAGGATCATTCTCAGAGGGAGATATTGTTAAAGTTCTGATTAGACCAGATTTCATTGATATTGAAGAAAATAAGGATGGAGAAGGAGTGATTGTGGAGAGAGTGTTTCAGGGAGTGCACCACCTCTACACGATTCTCCTGCCGTCTGGTGAGACTGTCAGATGCCTGCAGCATCATGATATTCTTCTTCCTCTCAAAGCGAGAGTGAGGATGAAGCTCAGACACTCTCACAGACCACTCTGTTTTCTTGATGAGCCAAATATCCGAAGTACTGGCAAAAATTTTAGACTCAATTTAATTAATTTCTTATATTTTTATTTATGAGGGGGTATCTAGCGTGAGTTTGATGAACGATGCTGAGTTGAAGAGCAAACTCATAGTTCAACTCCTGAAGAGAGCTATCGAAGTAGAGGCGAATGAGGCAAACGTAATGTTCAGAACGTACCTCGCAGAAGAAGATAAAAAGAAAAAAAGCGTAATTTTCCAGATATACAAAGAATCAGAATTACACAGACTTATCCTTGAGGATCTCCTACTTTTTCTTGGAGAGGATCCACAAACTCAGAGGAGTCTCAAAGAATACGATATTGAAGACCTATTCGGCCACGAAAGACTTTATGTTTTGAGAAAAGTGGAGGAGATGGCTAGAGACCTTTATAAAGACATTCTCAGAGAAATGGAGACTCTGAATGAAGAAGATAAGGGCAGTAAAATGGAAAAGGTGATGGAAGTTATTTCAAAATTATTAGAATGGGAAAAGAAGCATACAAAAATGATCGAAAGTCTGCACCCATAAAGACGGAGAGATGCTAGAGTAGCGAAAATTAGCTGATCAGAGTATTATAATCTTTTTCGGAACTGAGGCGAAAAGAGAGACGGTAGTTTCAATAACTTAAAAAGTTTGATCTGAAATATTGTCGATTTTGATAGAAAATAGTCCCTAGATAAATATTTTATATAAGATGTATAGCTCAACTGATTATGGATGCGGAAAGTGTAAATTCATTAGAGAGTGAAGCGATATTTTTCCTACATTCGAGACTTTATGCCTTAGGAAGTTCCATTAATGCTCCAAATAGAAGTGCGTTAATTCTTGCAGCCAAACAAATCCCACAGTTTTTAGGTAAATTTGGATATTCAGTAGATAAATCTCGAAAGTAATGTCATGAAACTATTAAACATTTTTATAGTTAGAGGTCGCATAGAGGATGTAGATTTTACAAAAATTGGTGACGATGTTTTTGAACTAAAAGTGGGCAAATGTAAATTAGCAAAATCTGGAATTCATGATATCCTCAAACCTGAAAAGGCTTTTTGTCCTTATGCAATAGCTGTAGCTTCAATAATTCAGGAAATTACCGGTAAATACGTAGTCCTGTCCAAATCAGAGTTTACAAGTGATGGTAGCATTACAAAAATGAAAATGTACAAATACGCAATAATTTAACATCTCACTTCTCATCTCACTCTCTCCATCTCTCACCCCACGTTCTTACCTCCTCCACAACCCTGGCAAGATCCCTTCCTTTCTCTGTAAGCCTGTACTTCACCTTCACCGGCGATGAAACTTC
>MTMY01000004.1 GCA_002010215.1 Archaeoglobus sp. JdFR-37 | reverse complement strand
CTCCAGTACTCCGGCGGGAAGTCCTTAGCTATATCCTTAGCCGCATCCGCAATCATCCTCTGCTCATCCGTCAGCCTGAAATCCATTTTTTACACCTCCTAATTTATATAGCCTCATTTTGGCTCCAGTTGTGTAATCACCCATCTCCACGCTTCTTAACCAGAAATCTGAGGATACTAGTGAGAACAACCTCGCCACGCTGGTTAACAACCTCAGCCTCCATTACAATCATGCCCGCATCGCCCCTATCCTCCTTTTCAACCACTCTTGCAATGGCTGTAAGCGTATCTCCAATGAAAACCGGCTTTGTGAGGCGTAGCTTATCAACGCCGTAGAAAGCAACGATTGTTTTCTCTATAATCCCGAGTCTGGCCAGCAAACCCGTCATTATGGCGAACGTCAGGGTTCCGTGGGCAATTCGCTTTCCAAAAACGCTTTTCTTGGCAAATTCTTCGTCGGTGTGGAGGGGGTTCCAGTCTCCAGTTATGCCCGCAAAGTTAACAATATCTGCTTCGGTTATTGTTCTGGAGTTGCTTCGAATCTCACTTCCCACCTCATAATCCTCGAAATACCAACCCTCTCCAATCATTCTTCCACCGGTTTGAAGTAAAGAATGTCCGTAATTCTGCCTTCCGGCCTATCCTTCCATACAGCCTTAACGCGCGTTCCAACCTTCAGCTTCTCATGGGCCTTCTTCCAGTCTGTGAGGTCAACGCCTCCAAGATATGCCAGCATTCCTGTATCCGCTCCATCCAGCTTTATAATGCCAACAGCATAAGGAGGGTCTGGCAATCCTGTAAAACGGGCGTAGTTGATTGTTACTGTCTCTATAACTCCCTCATCCTTCACCTCAACCCACTCATCCGTATCAACATAGCAGCGCTCGCAGAAAGCCCTTGGAGGGACAAGCACCCTCTGACATTTTGGACACTTCACACCCAGAATCTTCTTCTCCTTCAAAGCCTCGAAGAATTTTGTTGCGTGTTCTCCAGCAGAATGCACGTAGGGAATTTCCCATTTCGCCTCAATCCTCAAAACCATAACATCACCTCCTGAGCTTTTTATGGCTTGAAACCAGCATTAAGGCATGGAATTGTAATGTGCCACCCCATGCATGGGCTAATGCCACTTCAGCTCCATCAACCTGATTGCTTGCCTCTCCCATCACCTGAAGCGAAGCCTCTCCAAGCCTTACCAGGCCTGTAGCTCCAATGGGATTTGTGCAGAGAACTCCGCCAGAAGGATTGGTAGGCATATCTCCATCCACGAATGTAACACCTTCCTCAGCAAGCTTTGCACCTTCGCCCTTCTCAGCGAAACCAAGGGCTTCAAGCTCAAGAATTTCCTGAATAGTGAAGGGCGAGTAAAGCTCGGCAACATCTATATCCTTCTTTGGATCATCTATGCCCGCAAGCCTGTACAATCGCCTTCCAGCTATGCTCAGGGAATCCCAGACTGCCAGATCCGGGCGATCTCCGACGAAATAGGAATCACTTATGGATGACTCGGCAAGAATCCAAGCTGGGTCATCTCTTATCTGCTCTGCTTTTTCTTCGGATGCAAAGATCACAGCTACGCTACCATCGCTTCTGGGGCAGCACTCGTAGAGTTTTAGAGGAGATGAAACAACGGGGCTGGAAAGCACGTCTTCAACACCTATCTTCTTCTTGATGTGGGCATACGGGTTCTTTAGAGCATTCTCATGGTCCTTCACCGAAACCCATGCCATCTGCTCTTCAGTCGTGCCATACTTCTGCATGTGGACTGTAGCTTGGATGGCTGCGACGCTTATGGCCCCAACTCCAGAATGCCTCTCATAGATTGGATCAACAGCTGTGTTCAGAACTGGCTGGGCATCCACATTCTCTCCCACACGCTGAGTACAAACTGCAACAACCACATCGAACAGCCCGCTTGCAACGTGCTGGTAAGCGGCTATTCCAGTTGTAAGACCTGTTGTTCCGCCGGTGCTGATCTTCATGAAGGGCTTTCCGAAGCCTGCAGCAGTTGAGCTCCATCTGTCTGGGCAGTTTATTCCGTCGAAGGGGTCCATGGTGCCGAACACAAAGGCATCAACATCATCCATTGTTATGCCTGCATGCTCCAGAGCTCGGGAAACAGCTTCTCTGGTAAGCTCCGGATGAGTTTTGTCGTCTCTCCTGGTTCTGAATTTTGTTTGTCCAACTCCAATAACAGCAGCTCTTCTCATTCTCACACCCCCAGAATCGTCACAATTGAGTTCTGGGCAGCATATCCGCTGACAGCATGACTGATGCCCCTATCACATCCATCCCTAATCTGAAGCGCCAAGTTTGCTGTCAGGAATAGCCCTGTTGTGCCATGAGCATTGGTACAGAGGGCTCCACCAGAGCTGTTGGTGGGGAAATCAGACTCGATAAGCTCTCCTCCTTTACCATCAGCAGCAAATCCCAGAGCTTCCAATGCCATGAGGTGGTGGTATGGAGTTAAATCCATGATTTCTACAGCCTCAACGCTTTTAGCATCGCATCCAGCCATCCTATAGGCCATCTCACCGGCTTTTCTGGTAGAAGAGAGCTCTGCCAGATCTCTGCTCCCCATGTAGTAGTTTTCGGTGTTCCAGCCTAGGCCTTCAACCCAAATGGGTTCAGGATTAATCCTCCTTGCAATCGTCTCCTCCGCCAGAATTAAAGCCACACACCCATCACTCCAGGGCGGAAGCTCAAGCTTCCTGAGTGGGAATATGACCATTTCAGAGCTCAAAACGTCATCAACACTCACTTCTTCTCTCACATGGGCATACTCGTATTTTGATGCCCTCTTTCTTGCTCTCACTACTACTTCTGCTGCAGTTTCGTCTTCCACACCGTATTTCATCTTGTAAGCATAGCTTTGCATGGCGTAGCTCATCTGGTAGGATATGCCTAAGTCTCTGTGGAAGAATGGGTCGAGGCTCAGAAGCTCAACAAGTTCAATGGGTGTTTCTGAACAGTGGCCGTAGCCGAGAACCATTGCAACGTCGAAAATCCCGGATTTTATACGCATGTATGCCAGAGCCAATGCGTAAGCAGCATCATCGCTTACTCTTATCTCGTCCTTGAGATATCCGCCTGCGGCCGGAGCGGTGTACATGTTGGAGATTGTTCTTCCAACAGAAACATCGTATCCCCCCAGAACTACGTTATCAATCTCATGCCTTTCCATCTCCGCATCTTCTAATGCCTTCCTTGCTGCAGTATAGGCGACGTTGTAAAAGGGCTCTTCATGAACGCCAAAATGGGTTATGCCGATGCCAACGATACCCACTTTCAAGAGCAACACCTCTTTTATAATAATTATACATGAGCAAATACAAAACAGTTTGTCAAATAGTGATGAGCATTTATGAGCATATAAAAGTAATCATCCCTTTCTGTAAAACTTCAGAAGGAAACCGTTAGGAGTTATGTTCTCTACAATATCCCACTCGTTGGCAAAATACTTCTCGTAGATGTACGTGATGTGTCTCGCCAAGAACTCACTCACCTCTCTGTGGCGCATTGTATGGTAGCAGAGCCACTGGATCCAGTTCTCACCTTTTGTTATCTCAACGTATTCAACTCTATTGAGGGCTTTCCAACCATTTTCAACGGTTCTGAGAAACTCTTCCAGAGTTGTCTCTTTGAGTGGCTTTTTAAGATACCATTCAACTGCAGTCTCCATCATGCTCTCTTCAACAGCCTTTTTCCTGTCACCGAGAATCAGATAGAGGTATTGGTTTTTACCACATGCAGTGAAATCCAGACTTCTTATCAAATCCATAAGCAACCTGTCATTCTCACTTAACCTGTTCAAACCGCTGTCCATCTGTTTAAGCGCCTCCTCAATCACCTCATTCATCCCGCCGTATTTGGAGCGATACTTTTCGATGATTTTAAAAGCTTCTTCACTAAGAGTTGTTTGTAAACGCCTTTTTGGCATGATATTGAATTTACAATCTTACTTCAAAAGATTTTCGGAGAGATTCATAGGGATTTTCCTTTCTGTGAGGGCTTATAAGCCATATTTGAGTCAAAAAATCCCTGGAAGGAGTTTTCTAACCTGCATGAGCAAAGTATGCTCAAAATAAGGACTCAAAGGATTTGTATTTGCTCATAAATAATAGTTATAAAAGGTTAAAGGTTTGGGGGTGGTAGTATCTCTTTTATTATAAAGGAAGGCGAGCTGGCAGGATGGCCCACATATAGCTATGCCATCAAAAATCTGCCGGAGGAAATGGCCAGGGCTGACACTGTTAAAGAAGCGGTTGAGGCTGCTGCTAAGCTTAATGGGAGTAAAGATTACGCTATATTCGCAGATACAGGAGAAAAAATCACATATGAGGAGCTGAACAGAGATGCCAGCAGAATAGGGAATGCGTTGATGGATTTAGGTGTTAAAAAAGGTGACAGGGTTTCTCTGTATCTGAGAAACTCTCTGGATTATCTGCGGTGCATTTATGCATGCGCGAAAATTGGGGCTGTTGAGGTGCCTGTAAACTGGTTTTATCGCGAATTTGACGCAAGGCATGTTATCGGGAACAGCGAGTCTTCAACGATAATAGTTGAGGAGGATTTGCTCCCCATTGTGGAAAGTATAAAGGATAAGCTTCCACATCTGGAAAGAATCATTGTGAGGGGCGACTCATCAGAATATCAGACTCTCGACCAACTTGATGGCTCAACAAAGAACCCGGATGTGAGCATTTCGAAAAATGATCCTGTGGCGATAATCTACACCTCGGGCACAACAGGGCTGCCCAAGGGTGCTGTCCTCTCAAACTACTCCTACACTCTCTCTGCAAAGGCCATCACGCTGTGGATGATCGGCGAGGATGACAATGATTATACTGGCTTGCCTCTCTTCCACATCAACGCCCAGATATATTCCAGTCTTGGCATGATGTTTGCAGGCGGAAGGATAACTCTAAGGAGCATTTTCTCTGCATCCAAATTCTGGGAGGACGTATCAACATATGGAGCCACAGCCTTCAATCTGCTCGGTTCAATGGCCAACATACTCTACGCTTTACCTCCTACCGAATTCGAGAAGGATAACCCTGCAAAATACGTGATAATAGGCGGAATGCCCAAGGAAATCTGGCTCAAGTTTGAGGAGCGGTTTGGTGTTGAGGTGCTTGAAGGCTACAGCCAGACAGAGGAGCCTCTGCCATGCCTGAATCCGCCCCATCCCTACAAGAAGATTGGAAGCTTTGGAGTACCAGTATTCCCTGATCTGGGGCATGAAGTGAAGGTTGTGGACGAAGCTGGGAATGAAGTGGAGAGGGGCAAGGTAGGAGAGCTGATAAGAAAAAGTCCTGCTCAGATGTTGGGATATTGGAAAGACCCAGAAAAGACGGCTGAAACAATTCGAGACGGTTGGCTCTACAGCGGAGATTTTGTCACGATGGATGAGGATGGCTACCTCTATTTTGTTGACCGCAAGAAGTTCATAGTCAGGAGAAGTGGGGAAAATATAGCAAGCTGGGAGATTGAAGACGTCATCAAGAGCCATCCAAAGGTTCAGGATGTCGCTGTTGTGCCAGTTCCAGACAGGCTAAGGGGAGAGGAGATAAAAGCATTCATCAAGCCCAAGGAAGGAATTGAGATAAAGCCGGAGGAGATAATAGAGTACATGGCAGGAAAGGTGGCTTACTTCAAGATTCCACGCTACATAGAATTCGTTGAGAGTTTCCCATACACGCCTACAGGCAGAATAAAGAAATGGCAGCTTAAGGAGGAAGAGAAAGAGAAGGAAGATCATGGATGGGACAGGGATAAGGAGATACCCGACTGGAGGGAGCGTTTCGGGGCAAGGTGATTGTAAGGTGATTTTAGTATCTGTGAAATACAACCCTCAATTTTTTAACACTCCATCCTACTCTAAATGATGATAACCCTCTGCCTCGTAAACACCTATGACAAGCTCAAGCTCCACGAAATTCATCTGAGAAGTATAGCAAGAGCTGCACCTCTATGCTATGCTTACAACATGCATCTGGCCCTCCTTGACTTTGACTTCTGGGAGAGGGAGGAGGAGATGATTGAGGCTGTAAGGGAGTATACAACCATTGGAGAGCATGGTGAGTATGCGGTAAAACTGCTGGAGAAGGGGTGGGTGCACCTAGTGGAAAAAATCCCGGCCCACTTCGGAACTGTGGTTGCAACTACATCAAAGCCCAGCCAGCAAAAGAGGCTGGACATGGAATCTCTTTGGAAACTTCTGGACTCATCCGCAACATTTTTAATCGGTCTTGGGAGAAAGGGTTTACCTAAAGAATATCTGAAAAGTTCAAAGTATCACCTTGATGTCACGTTCAGTGGGGTAAGTCTTGAAACATGTTCCGCGATGGGGGCAATTTCGGCACTGCTTTGGATGGTGAGAGATCATGGAAGACATAAGAATCTGCCCAGAACACGGCTTTTATAGGGGTGAAAACTGCCCTGAGTGCGATTACAGAGGAGAAGTTATTCTAAATAAGGACGGAGTCGAAAAGCTTGGCAGGTTCGTTTCCGGAATTCTCAGGCACTTTCCCGAAAGATTTGGGATAGAAATGGATGAAGATGGGTGGGTTAGCTTTGATGCCCTCGTCAGGGCTGTCAGGAGGAAATATAAGTGGGCAAATCAGTGGCTTGTGAAAGCACTGGTGTACAGTGATCCCAAGCAGAGGTATGAGCTGAAGGGAGATAGGATCAGAGCCAAGTATGGTCATAGCGTGAAGGTTAAACTTTCAGACTATCCACCTGCTGAGGAGGAAGTTCTGTATTATGGAACAGGTGAGGAAGAGGCCATAAGGTTGCTGGAGATAGGCATAAAGCCTGTCAACCAGACTTATGTCCACCTTTCAACGACTATTGAGAAGAGTGAGGAGGTTGCTAGACTAAGAACCGATGAGCCCATGATACTGGAGATCGACGCCAAGAGGGCCAGGGAAGAAGGAATAAGGATAATAAAGGTCAATAGCTTCATCGCTTTGGCTGAAGAAATCCCTCCTGTCTATATCAAAAGGGTGATTAAACTTCCAGCTCAAGAGAAGTGATAGCTGAGGCTGGAATTTTAGAAGAATAGATTTCTAAAGTCACGTTTCCGGGGTAATAGAGAGTTATATTCATCTCCTCATTCAGCTCGACTCCTTCAAAGAAATACGTCCCGTTAATGTAGCTAACAGGAAACAGAAGGGTTGCAGAATCGTAACCGATGTTCAGAATTTCGTAGGATGTAGAATTTACAAGTGAGAGGATTCTGTCTTTCAAATCTTCAGCTCCGAAAAGGAATATAGTAAGCTTCTCAAAAGGGCTAAGAGAGTACTGAAACTCTACTTTTGTTCCATTAACTCCGTAATAGGCGTTTACGTGAGTTATCGCAATAGCAAGAATCACTGCAATAGCTAAGTATTTCATCCAGAAGACCAGACACCTCATACAATTTAAGCTTTTTTCTTAACTGTTGAAAATGAAAGAATGAGGCTTAAGAGTAATTGCATGTTTTACCAATCCACCGCAACACTTATCAACATTACGTTGAAGTATATAATGGGGTGCCGCTGGTAGTTGTAGCACCATTCCCGCCGTCACCGCCGTCAACAATTTTCGGCACCCCGTTTTTAGAATTTAGTATTCAACAATATTCAACAATGTCATGATTATGTAGTACTGTCATCTAGGTCATCTAGGCATCTGTACCAAATGCATCCAACGTGAGGTCCAAGGAAGGTCCAACGTAGCCAGATGCAAAAACATGCAAAATTCCACAAATGTTAAAATCCTCCCGTCGAGGGGGATTTTGTGAAAGTTGCAATTTCAGGAAAAGGCGGAGTTGGGAAAACAACCCTAACAGCTGTGCTGGCCTACCTCCTTGCCAAGGATGGATACAGGGTTACGGCTATAGATTGTGATTCCTCAATTAACCTCCCGTCAGCTCTTGGCGTTAAGGACAGGGTCACCCCTTTGTCCGAACTTGAAGATGTTATTAAAGAGAGGGTTTATGGCCCTCTTGGTACTTACAAGCTCAATCCCAAAGTAGATGATATATTTGAAGAGTACAGCGTTAAAAATGACGATGGTGTGAGGGTTTTGGTGCTTGGAACTATTGAGAAGGGTGGAGAAGGATGTTTCTGCCCTGAAAACGCCTTTCTTCGTGCCATACTCAGACACGCCATCTTTAAAGAAAAGGATGTTTTGCTGCTGGATATGGAAGCAGGGATAGAGCATCTTGGCAGGGGAACTGCTAAGGGAGTTGATATCCTCATTGCTGTGATAGAGCCCGGAAGCAGAGCAGTGGAGACCCTGAAAAGAATTGAGAAGCTTGCCAGCGATATAGGAATTGAGAGAATTGCAGTAGTAGTCAACAAATTTGTGGAGAGTGAGAAGGCGAGAGAGCTGGTTGAGGAGATAGAGCATCCGCTGCTTGGAATAATACCCTACGATCAATGCTTTGTTATGGCAGACCTTGAAAACAAACCGCCATACAGAGTTTGCAGACTCGATCCCTTTATCGAGATTAAGGAGAACTTAATGAGGATGATATCATGACCAAAGCCTCCCAAACCTCTAAGAATAATCTGAAAATCGGAATACTGCTTAGGGGAAAGTACGGGAAAAGAGCAATGGAAATGATTGCAAGACGTTTCGATATTGTAAGTTACGAGTTGCCGACAAATCTTCCACCGGTGATTGACGAGCCTGAGGAAATAGTGAAATCAATACCTGAAGAAGTGCTTTCTGCAAACATCCTCATAAGCTATGCATTACATCCAGACATAAACCTCGAGATAATAAAGCTTGCAGCCGAGAAGGGGGCGAGGTTGGTAATTCTGCCAGGAGGCTCTAAAAGCGGATCCAGAGCCCAGATAAAAGAGGTTGCTGGCAGATATGGCATCAGAGTGCTGTGGGAAGACATCTGCTGCGCCACACCATACATCGAGGATGAAGACATCAGTGAATTCATCGAAGCCTATGGCATGCCAGAGTTCGAAGTTGAGATAGAAGATGGGAAAATCAAGGAAGTGAGGGTTAAAAGAGGTGCTATATGCGGCAGCAGCTTCTTTGTGGCTGAAAGGCTCGAGGGTATAAGCGTTGAAGAAGCCCCCAGTAAGGCTGGATATTTTACCCAGATTTATCCGTGCTACGCATCCCGTGGTATCGACGGGAAAATCCACAGAGCGGCAAATGTTCATAAGAGAGCCATTGAGAAAGCTATTGAGAATGCTAAGGATAGAAGGCTAAAGAATAGTCCCAATAGCGATGGATAGAAGCAATGTGGCACTTATAGCTGCATTCAGATAGAAGAAAGAAATCTGGATTCTCTTTTCATCAACACCTGTTCTGACTATGTAGTGTTCGATCACTAGTAGTATGGCAATTATTACCAAGCCTGCTTTGAAGATAGCATCAAATCCATAAGCGGCGAATGAAATCAGTAGTAGCAGGAAGAATACAGCATGGGAGGTTTCTGATGCTAGCACTGCAAACTCTTCTCCGAAATGTGCTGGTAGGGAGTGCAGACCATACTTTTTGTCGAATTCCACGTCCTGCAGAGCATATATCATATCAAAGCCTGCAACCCAAAAAATTACGGCGATTCCAAGGATAAAGGGAACAAATTCACTGCCAAAAATGTCAACCGAATTTGTAACGGAAACCCACCCACCTCCGGGAGCATAGGCAAGATTGAGGCCCAGAACGAAGTGGGAAAGGCATGTGTATCTTTTGAGGTAAGGGTAAACATAAGCAGTTATGGCTGGAATGGGTGAGAGCAGAAAGGCAGTTTCATTGATGAAATATGCGGAGAGGAAATAGACAGCTAATGAGATTGTGGCAATCGTATAGGCTTCTCTCAATGATATCAACCCTGCTGGAAGGTGGCGGTACATTGTCCTTGGATTCTTTGCGTCGATCTCTCTGTCAATTATCCGGTTGAAGGACATCGCTGCAGTTCTCAGCCCTGTAAAGGCTGTGAGTATCAGAATGAATATTCTCCATCCAAACCACCCTTCAGCTGCCAGCAAAGCTCCTGCATAGGCGAAAGGGAGGGCAAATAAAGTATGTTCAATTTTGATGAAATCAGCGTAAAGTCTGAGTTTGTGAAGCATAGAAGGCGAAAAAGTGGTGAATTAATAATTTTTACGTGTTTCGGAATTTGTCAGCGGAGTGAGATTTTAGGTGTTACGACTTCTCGTCACACTTCACCATTTAGGCCCCATCCAGAGTCAGAATCCGCAACCCAAAACAACAGCATACTTAGGAACCAAGAATTTTATACATCCTTTATCAATCTTCTTCATGCCTTTCAAAAGCAGCCAGGATGCTGCAATCGCTGCAACTCTTTCAATGCTTTTGGAGGTATCAGGCAGCCCGAAGGCAGGAAATGTGGACAGGGATCATAACTTTAGCGACCTGAGATATGAGCATTTTCTTGCTTCATCTTCTGCAGCTTTTCCTGTTTTCTTAAGAGCGGCAGAAAAGGATGGAAGCGTTGGAGAGCTAGTTTACCTCTGCGTTGAGAATTCTCTCAAGTGGCAAAAAGCCGGAAACGTCCATTTTGGAGCTTTTTTATTGCTGATACCCCTCATTATGAAATGGGATACCGGTGATGCTTGGAGTGTTGCTAGGTCAGCGGTTGAAACCCTCAAGGGAAATGAGGGGGATTGCCAGTATGTCATGCGGGCCTTCAGGCTGAGCGGTGCTAGAGTTATGGATGCTGCTGAAAAGAGTCTGGAGAGTGAAGAAGACGAAATTCGAGGACTAAATCTCTATGAATGGATGAAACTTGCTCCAGAGGAGAATTTCATAGCCAGAGAACTGGTGGAAGGGTATCCTCTGAGCCTCAAAGGGATGGAGTTATTGCTCTACTTTGCCAAAGAAGACTTGAATAGAGCCATAGTTCTAACATACCACCATCTTCTTTCAGAACTAATTGATCCTCTAATAATTTCTAAACTCGGATTTAACACAGCAATTAAAGTGAGAGATATGGCAAAGGAAGCTGTGAAGAGGTATGAAGATAGAGGTATTGAGGTATTCAGGGAGCTTGATGAAAAACTCCTCAAAATGGGAGCAAATCCTGGAAGTGTGGCAGACCTCACGATTTCATCAATTTACTTGGCTCTTCTGGAGGGGCTGAGACCATGAAGCTCATGAAACTTTCCGATTTGGGGCTGAAAGAGGGTATTAATGAAGTGATCGGGATAACTCATGGAGTATTGTCTGTTGAGTCTGGTGAGTTCAATTTGAATGCAGCACCTCTGGGACTGATAGTAGGGGATGAATCAGGAATTGATGCTGAAGTAAGGTTATATTCAAACCATACTAGAGAAAATTTTGAGAGAAGTGGTGAGCTATGGGTGAACGTCATTCACGATCCTGTTCTATTTGTCATTTCAGCCTTCGAGGACCCGGGGAGGGAGTGGTATGAAAGCCTCCAGCCTCCAATTTTGAAGGGAGCACTAACAGTATGTCGCTTTTCTGGAAAGTTGGAGAAGGGTGGTAGAGGTAGAGTGATAAAACTGAGGCTGGAGGAGGGGAAAGTACTCAAACGGGAGATTAGGGCGGTTAACCGGGGCTTCAACCTTCTGATTGAGGCCCTCATCTATGCCACCCGCTTACACCTCAACCCGAATTATGCATCCAGAATCCTTGAGCTAGAGAAAATCATAGAAAAATGCGGTGGAAAAAGGGAAAAAGAAGCACTGCTCCTTCTAAAAGAGTATATCAAACATCAGGGGTAAACTGCCCTGATGGCTTCCAGCAGTGTGGCAATCACGGGCTGTGGGTACACACCTATTATCAGAATCCCAGTCATACATATCACCGCTGCCACCACTGCAGAACTCATTCTGGAAATCTTCAGGGTTCTTGGCGACTCGATGACGTAAATGGCTCTGATAACTCTTGCGTAGTAGAATACAGAAATCACGCTGTTGAGGACACCTATCAGGGCCAGAATCCATAGACCTGATTCCATAGCGCTCCAGAAAAGCCAGTACTTACTCCAGAAACCTGCAAGTGGCGGGAAACCAGCGAGGCTGAACATGAAAACTGTCATGGCAAAAGCTGCGATACGTGACCTCTTCCACAGCCCGTTCAGCTGGTGTATGCTCTCCCCTTCATCGCCAACAACGGCAAAGCTTCCTGCTTTCATCAGGGCATGAGTCACCATGTGGAAGATGGCTGATGCGATGCCCAGAGGGTTAAAGGCGGCTATTCCAACCAAAGCATAGCCAGCGTGGGCTATGCTGGAATAGGCAAGCATTCTCTTCACATTTGTCTGTACTAAGGCGACCACGTTGCCAAGGGTCATGGTTACGGCAGCTATTACTGCGATGATTAGTCTCCAGTCACCGATCATACTTCCGAGGCCAAGAACGAATATCTGGAGGAATATAGCAACGCCCATCGCCTTGCTGACTGCTGCTAGGAAAGCTGTGACGCTTGTTGGAGCCCCTTGATACACGTCAGGTGTCCACATGTGGAAGGGTACAGCGGAAACCTTGTAACCAAATCCGGCAATGAGCATAGCGAGGGCAAGATAAGCTACAGGACTGGATGAAATTGCCAGAGATATTGCTTCAAGCTCCACTCTACCAGTCAATCCATAGATTAGGCTCAGACCATAGAGTATCAGGGCGCTTGAGAAAGCTCCGTAAAAGAGGTACTTCAGACCCGCTTCATTGCTCCTTCTATCCCACCTGAAATATGCTGCTAGAGCATAGCTTGACAGGCTGGCAGTTTCAAATGCAACATACAGTGTAATCAAGTCTCTTGCAGAGACAACGAACATGGCTCCGGCGGTGGCGAGCATGAGCAGAGCATAGTATTCGCCAACGCTACTCTTCGCCCTCTCAAGATACCCAATTGAGATTACTGCAACGATGGCGGAGGCGAACAGGAAGAGCATTTTAAAACTCCAGGCATAGGAATCGAGAACGAAGGTGAGTAGGTTTCCTTCAACTCCCTTCAGTGTGAGAAGGTAGAGAATGGCTAATATGAATCCCACCAAGGTTATGAATCCTGCTAATCTTCGATTTTTCCCTTTTAGATCTGAGAAGAGGGCTAGGAAAGCGAATAGAACTACGATGATCTCCGGTATTACTATGTTCAGCATGCTGAGTGTATCGGCCATCTTACACACCTCCTGCAAATGCAACGCTGAAGGTGTCTATGATCCCTTCAAGTGGAATCGGGTATATACCCAGATAGATGATTGCCACCACCAGCATGAACATTGCCACGAACTCATGGGCATCAACATCGCCGTAGATGTGGAGATCAGCGTTGAATGGGCCAAATACTGCTCTTCTAAGGGCATATAGGAAGTAACCGGCTGTTACGATAGCTGCTGGGAAGACGAATAGGGCGAGGACATTGAAAGCCTCAAGGGCTCCTATCAGAACAGTGAATTCGGCAACGAAGGAAGCAGTGAATGGCAATGCCAGACCTGCCATGCTGGCGGTCACCATGAATGTCGCCCAGATGGGCATTTTATGGGCAACACCTCCAAGCCTATGGATGAGGCGGGTTCCAGCTTTATGATGAAGTGTTCCGGCCATGATGAAGAGGAGTGGTGAAGCTACGCCATGGGCAAACATCTGGAAGATTGCTCCTGTTATTGCAGCTGGTGTCAGTGCTGCGGCGCCGAGCAGCACGTATCCCATGTGAGAGACGCTGGAAAGAGCTATGAGGCTTTTGTAATCCTCCTGAGCCATTGCTGCAAGAGCTCCGTAGAAGATGGTTACAATGGCTATTATGGCGATAGGGTAAGCATAGGCTTTGGCGACCTCAGGGAAGAATGTGTACGGGATTCTGAACAGGCCGTAACCACCCATCTTCAGCAGTATGCCGGCCAGCAAAACACTTCCGCTTGTCGGCGCCTCTACGTGGGCTGCCGGAAGCCAGGTGTGGAAGGGGAAGATGGGCATTTTGATGAAGAAACCGAATATCAATGCTATAAACAGTATAACTGCCAGCTTTGGTTCGATGCTCAGCTTAGCAAGCTCAAACAAATCGAAGGTTCTGACGCCTGTCTGGAGGTAATAGAGGTAGTGCATAGCGAAGAATGCCAGAATCATGATGACGCTTCCGATATGGGTGTAGATTATGAACTTGAAACTTGCATAATCCTTGCGTGGTCCACCCCAGATGGCAATCAGGAAATACATGGGAATCAGTACGATCTCCCAGAACACGAAGAAGAGGAAGAGGTCTAGGGCCATGAAGACGCCAGCGGTACCGAAACACGTCAGCATGATGAGGCCGTAAAACTGATTGTCTCTCTTAGGTTCGTCAACACCGTAAATGGTTGCTACCAGAGCCAGCAAAGTTGTGAGGATTACTAAAGGCAGGCTAAGGCCATCGACGGCAAGATGGTAGCTTATGCCCAGCGAGGGAATCCACTCGTATCGCTCCTCAAACTGGAAACCTGAACCTTCGAACATTGTGTATGCATAAATTGAAGCTGCAAAGGACAGGAAGGCGAAGAAGATGGCTACACATCTTGCAATGGTTGCACTTCTGACCAGCCACGGCAAAATGCTTCCGAGTAGGAGCAGGATGAGGATGACGCTCAGAATCATGGACTCACCCCCGTGAAGTAGAATATCAGAGCCATCACACCGAGAAGCACCACGCTCAGGTAGTACTGGACATTGCCTGTCTGAACTTTTCTCAATACGCTCCCTGAAACCAGCATCACCTTTCCGATGCCATCAACGACTCCATCGATGACAACCCTGTCAAACCACCCCGTCACCCTTGCCCAGTAAATTCCTATTCTTCCGCCGAAGATATCCTCGAAGAGGTAATCCATGTAGTATTTCTCATAAAGAAGCGTGTGGATAGGTTTAAGCACGTCTCTGATACGGTATATCGGTATGCCTCTTACGTATCCAAGATAGGCAATGGTTATGGACGCAACAGCAATAACAACTGTCAGGGCCATGAGGGCTTCATTTGGCTCAAGCACGAGCTGCATGTAACCTTCTTTTACAACCTCGTGGGGATAGCTCGTTTCGATAAAGTGTTCCATGTAACCTTCAAGCCAAGTTTTGGCAAAACCTGTTGAGAATGCGAAGATAGCAAGAATAACAAGGACGGAGGTCATAACTGCCGGACTCTCTTTGGGATGTTCCCTGCCTCTGTACTCCCCGGTGAAGGCCATGAACCACACCCTGAAAATGTAAAAGGCTGTCAGAGCAGCGGCAGCAACACCGAAGAATGCAAGAACCATGTCTCCAGTGTTATAAGCAGCAAGTATGACTTCATCCTTGCTGAAGAATCCGCTGAAGGGTGGAATTCCAGCAAGAGCTAAGCTGCCAGCCAGCATGGTGTAAGCGGTTATGGGCATGAGTCTCCGCAATCCACCCATCTCACGTATATCGTTGGTCATGCATGCATTTATGACGCTTCCAGCGGCAAGGAAGAGCAGGGCTTTGAAGAAGGCGTGATTCATCAGGTGAAACATGCCTGCGAAGAGGCTACCGGTTCCTAAGGCTAAAAACATGTAGCCAAGCTGGGAAATGGTGGAGTAGGCGATTACCTTCTTGATGTCAACCATGACCAGCGCCATGGTGGCTGCAAATAAGGCGGTGAAGCCACCGATGTATGCGACGATTGTCAAAGCTTCGCTGCTCATGGCAAAGAGGGGATAGGTTCTTGCCACAAGATATACTCCAGCCTTAACCATGGTGGCAGCGTGTATCAATGCTGAAACGGTGGTTGGACCCTCCATAGCATCTGGCAACCAAACATGTAGCGGAAACTGGGCTGACTTACCAATTGCTCCGCCGAAAAGCATGATGGCGGCGAAAGTCAAAACGAAATTATCCATTTCAGGAGCTAGACTGAACAGCTTGAGCAAATCAAAGGTTCCGGCATAAACGAAGAGCACAACAATTCCAATAAGGAATGCAACATCTCCTGCCCTTGTTACCAGAAATGCCTTAAGCTGGGCTTTTGCTGCCTCTGGCTTCCTGTAGAAGTATCCTATAAGGAGGTAGCTGCACAGCCCGACGATTTCCCAGAACATGAACATCAGAAGGAGGTTGTCTGCAATCACCAGCCCCAGCATTCCCACGCTGAAAAGCTGCATTTCTGCAAAGTATCTGCTCAGCTTATTGGTTTTGATGAAAGGCAGCATGTAGCCCATCGAATAGATGTGAATCAGTAGAATGAGTGTGGAGACTATCAGAACCATCAGTGCACTCAGCTGGTCTATGAGCACGCCAAATGTGATCTCCTTGCCCCCAACCACTGCCCAAACCATTTTAGCCTGATATGTCTGGCCGTTGAGGACATCTATGAAGGCTCCAAGGCTCAGCAGGAAGGAAAGAAACATGAAGAAAATTGCCACTTCTCCCAGACCCTTTGTAAACCTGTAGCCAGCGGTCAGGCATATTATGAAGCCAAACAGAGGCATTATGGGTATGAGCCATGAGTACTCGATCATCTCTATCACCTACCTATCACCTACCACCTCAGTCCTTCAAACAGCGATATGTCAACGATGCCATGATTTCTGAATATCCTGACAACTATGGCGAGAGCAATGGCGGATTCTGCAGCGGCAACTAGGATTATGAAGAGGGCGAAGACCTGAGCTGTAAAGCCTTCAGGAAACAGACGGGAGAATGAGATGAGATTGATGTTGGCAGCGTTTAGCATTAGTTCAATTCCCATCAACATAACTATGGGGTTTCTCTTGGTCATTACACCGAGTGCCCCTATGGAGAGGAGTAATATGGAGAATGCAAGGACGTAACTCTGGGGAATCATGCCACATCCCTCCTGACAAGATAGATGGCTGCAAAAACTGCCACGACTATTATCAAAGATGCAACTTCAAAGGGAACTCCGTATATCTTGAAAAGCGCTGCACCTATTTCATCTACATTAGGTACCCACAGTATTTCTGAGGGGAACGGTGCTCCGGATATGAATGTGTAGGCCAGCAGGCCGAAAGCTATTGCGATTACACCTCTCAGCACTCTAAAGCTCATTCATACCACCCTTTCTCGTCACCATTATCGCAAACACCATCAGAATTGCAACAGCACCAACGTACACCATTACATGCATGAACGCCAAGAAGTAGGCTCCGAGAAGCACGTATACGCCACCGATAAGAAGCATTGAAACTGCAAAGAATACGGCTGAGTGCATTATCTCCCTCTCAAGGAATATGGCAAGAGAAAACAAAAGCGTCGCTGCAGCAATGACAGCGAAGATGAGATCTTCCACCTTTACCCCCTCCTGTAAGGTCTTTTCTGGATTTTATTCTCGCAGCGCTTTTCGATGGCATCAACATCAACCTCAGCGAACTCAGCGTAATCCTTTTCCCTTATGTGATCCATGATTTTCTTAGCAACTTCACTTCTAACGATTATTGTGGAGAATCCTTCTGGTGACCCCTCGCTACCAACACTTACATCGCTTTCAACTCCAACAAAATCCTGGCACACTCTACAGCCTGAAGGAAGTATCTCCTCTATTTCCTCTTCGTTGATCTCAACAACTCTGATGTACTCCCCAGCCTCCCCCTCGCTCACCTCAACAGCCAATCCGTTGTCGGTAACATGCATTTTTCCTACGGATTTCATTTCAATGCCTTTGTTAGCTAAAAGCTCTGAGAGCTGGTGATAGTAGAAATTCTCCATGCAGAAGAGGCTTATTGCCAGCTTGACGTTCTGTTTGTAACTCGCTACCTCATCCTCCAGTTTCTTAAGTCCAGAAATCATACATGGTGTTGCCGTTACTGCAACACCCTTTCTGGTGTTGTAGGTGGCATTTCTAAGCTCGACCATGACATCTGCAAAGCTATACTTGGAGCTGGCAATCTTCTCATCTCCGAGCTGCTTCGCAGTCCTAACCTGGGTCATAACAGGATGCCACACATCGTCTCTGCTGACCACAACCGCCCTGTCTATCATGCCTAGCTCGAAGGCTGAAGCGATAATCTCGCTGGCCATACCGCCATCCTGACCCTTGAATCGTTTCGATTTTGCTGCTGTAATCTCGACATAATTTCCAATACCATTCTTTGGTTCGTATCCCCATCTTGGACAGACTCTAATACACGATCCGCAATCAATGCAATCTTTTTCCCAATTTGGAAAATCAATGGGCTTGTCACCGCCTGTTATACCATAAACCGGACAGACAGAAGTACATGTGGTGCAGTGACTGCATAATCCAGCATCTATAACGAACTTCTTGAGGTTTCCAAAATACTTCTGGTCTCTCAGGGGCTTTTTTGGCAGCTTTACTCTCCACTCGAAGTAACACACCTCTGTCATCCATCACACCTCAATTATCTCTCATATTCGGAATATTCGGTCTCAGCATATTCAGTCATCGTTAAGGCGAAGGTAGGGCAGTTTTTCACGCACATTCCACAGCCAGAGCACACAGTGGGATCTATTCTCAGAACTCGCTCGTCTCCCACAGTAGTGACGGATATGGCATTGACAGGACAGGTTTCAACGCAGAACATGCAGCCTATGCAGTTTTCAGGATGTGCACATGCAGAACGCTTTACAGGTTTTTCAGGCTTCCACCTTAATTCCTTTTTCAGCTTCTGGAATTTTCTTATGTCGTAAACAAGCTCTTCTCTCTTCCACTCCATCAATTCAAGCTTTGGCCCCATCACGATTGCCCCTGTAGGACACGCATCAGCACAGAATCCGCAGAAAAGGCAGCGGCCGAGGTCGAGATAGTAACCGTACATTATCCTTCTCCCATCCGGTTTTATCTCCATGTCGATCTGGATTGTGTTGACTGGGCATGCCCTTTCACATGCTCTGCAGGCTATGCAGTTTTCAAGAGTGAAGAGAGGGTGGCCTCTGTACCCTTTGGGTACAACAAGCCGTTCATCGGGATACTGTACTGTTATGGGGCGCTGAAAGAAGTAGCTTAAGGGAACTACCAGTGGACCAGCCAGCTTCTTGATGACCTTCAAGATAACACCCCCAAAGCTGCTATAGCCCATACTAGATTGAGAAGTGAAAGTGGAAAGAGGCGTTTCCAGCCCAGCTCCAGAAGCTGGTCAATCCGGAACCTGAAATAGGCAGCTCTAATCCATATCAGGAGAAAGACCACTATATAGACCTTCACATGGAAGATGAGGAGGGTAGTAAGGCTTGCAAGAGCAGGTGGGAGCATTTCTAAGGCTGCATTTAAACCGAAAGGCAAGCCATACCCACCAAGGAAAACTGCCACGAAAAGGGCGGATGTGACAAATACGCTTATGTAGTGGGCGGCCATCAGCATGCCGTAAAACATACCCCCATACTCTGTCATAAACCCTGCAACGAGCTCTGATTCCGCCTCAGGGATATCGAAAGGTGTCCTCTCAAGCTCCGCCAATACGGTTATCAGGTAAAGGAGGGCTCCAAGCGGGAGGATGGCAACGTACCATATCTGAGATTGGGACTCAGCTATCTCGAGAATATCAACACTTCCTGCAAGTAAGGCTGCTGAAATCAGAACTAGGACAGCTGGCAGCTCGTAGCTTATCATCTGAGCAGCAGCTCTCATACCTCCCATCAGGGAGAATTTGTTATTGGCTGAAAGGCCGCAGAGCATCACACCCATGGGTTCGAGGCTTGCTAGAGCTATGATATAAATCAGGCTGGCCTCATTTTTCAGGCCAACAAAGCCCTCGCCAAAGGGGACCATCAAACCTATGGCCAGTCCTGCGAACACCACCAGAGCGGGACCGATAATATATGTTAGCCTGTCCGCCCTCCTTGGAATGAAGAACTCCTTTGTCATGAGTTTTAAAAAGTCGGCAATTGCCTGAAACAGTCCCCAGAGCAACGGTGGGCCTGCATAAACCGGTCCTCTTCTGTTCATCATTCTTCCGAGAATCTTCCTCTCCAGCCAGACAATTATCAGAACATTTATAAAAATGAGGGCTATTATTAAAATGGATTCTATAAGGCTCAAGAGGAGCTGAGCTCCTGTTCTTCCGATGATGGGACCTAGAACTTCCATCGCTTTAACGTACACTGGTTGAAGTATTGGGGATTCATACCAGCTCATGGAAACCACCTATCACCTACCCTTCACCTATCAGTATCTCCAAGACACACATCTAAACTACCCAATATGGCCGGGAGATCGGCCACATTACAGCCAGGCATCATGGCCTTTGTTGCCTGAATGTGGACGTATGCAGGGCTCCTTATTTTGACTCTGTAAGGAACATCCTTCCCATCGCTGACGATGTAATAACCAGCCTCTCCTCTGGGCACCTCAACACGATAGTATATTTCACCCGGAGGAGGCACTCTGGGCACCCTCTTTGCCATGACATCACCTTCAGGCAGCCTCATGAGAAGCTCTCTGGCGATGGTTATGCTCTCGTAGATCTCTCTGATCCTCACCATGTATCTGGCGAAGCAATCACAATCTTTCTCAACTACGGGCTCGAACCCTATTTCCTCATAGAGCAAATATGGATCGTTATAGCGAACGTCAACCTTAAGACCGCTCCCTCTCGCTACGGGGCCAGTCACACCCCATTCTTTGGCAACGCTCTTTTTCAGAATTCCAACACCCTGAACTCTCTTCAGGAAGGTCTCGTTGTCAAGCATGAGGTTTACAAAATCGTTCATCTTCCTCTCTATCCTATTGAGATAGCGGATAGTTCTCTCAACCCATCCGTTGGGGGCATCTCTTGCAACACCACCAAAGCGAGGATAGTTGTAGGTCATTCTGTGGCCGGTGAGGCGGGAAAGGGAATCAAGAATAAACTCTCTTTCTCTAACAGCAAAGAGCAATGCGGTGAAGTTTCCTAGGTCTATTGAATAGGCTCCAAGCCAAACAAAATGACTTGCAATTCTCTGAAGTTCAGAGGTGATGGTTCTGAGGTAAAGGGCTCTTTCAGGCGGCTCAACACCCATCAGCCTTTCAACTGCCCCCACGTATCCTTCCGTCCAGCCCATAGAGGCAACGTAGCAAAGACGGTCGTTATAGGGTATGAACTTTACCCAGCTCCTTTTTTCAGCCAGCTTTTCAACACCCCTGTGAAGGTACCCTATAGTTGGCTCAACATCAACAACCGTCTCTCCTTCAACTTTTACCTTCAACCTCCACAGGCCGTGTGTGAAGGGATGCTGCGGACCGAAATTAACCCACATTTCCATTTTTTACCACCTTTTGTCGCATCTCCTCTGCTTGTTGCACATTCCCTCTCATCCTCTCTCCATCCTCTACCACTACTCACCACCATTCGTAGTCTTTACGCAGCGGATGCCCCTCAAAATCATCGGGAAGCAGAAGTCTCCGCAGGTTAGGATGATTCCTAAAGCGAACACCAAACATGTCGTAAACTTCCCTCTCGTGGAAGTTTGCAGTGGGAAAGAGGTCAACTACGCTTTCAACTTCAGGATTCTCTCTATCTACCTCAGTCTTAACAACAAAGATGAAGCCATCGCTGTAGCTTCCAAGAATGTATACGACCTCCATTCTGTCAGAGTAATCCACAGCGGTCACAGTTGACAGAAAATCTCTCCCTACTTCATCTCTCAAAAACTTGATAAAATTGTGGAGCTTTTCAGCCTTAACCTTGAAAACAACTCTGCGTTCTCCCTCTTTTACATCAAACTCGAGATCAGGGTGAGAAGCCCGTATAGCCTCGGCAATTCTGTAGAGGTCCAGTATCATCTCTTCCCCTCCCTTACTCTCCTTCTGAACTCAATTATGGCATCAATGAATGTTTCTGGCCTCACAGGGCATCCGGGAACGTACATATCTACTGGCATTATCTTGTCAACACCCTTGACAACGTTGTATGAGTCGTAAAACGGACCACCGCTTATTGCGCAATCACCAATGGCAACAACCCACTTTGGTTCCAGCATCTGTTCGTAGAGTATTCTGATTCGTGGCGCAAGCTTTCTGGTTACAGTCCCGCTTACCCAAAGCATATCCCACTGTCGGGCAGTTGAAGGGCTCAGCACACCATGTCTTTCAACATCGAATAGTGGCCCAAAAACTGCCATTGGCACCTCTATGGAGCAACAGGCTATGCCGAAGTGGGAGCCCCAGGGCGAGAAGCCTCTACCCCAGTAAAGAAGTGGACCAAGAACTTTCCACAATCCTTTTCGAACATCCTGAGCAAGTTTTCCAACCAAACCATCCGTCCGTTCAAGAAAATCTTCTGAGCTGTCCAGCCCCACCACAGCATGAGCACTTCCATCACGCATGTGGATTACTCGGGGTAGTTCATCACCCATCTCAACGCCCCCTTTGTCCAGGCATAGATAAGTCCGATGACGAATACACCAATGAACACCAGCATTTCAATAACTGCCAAAATCCCTATTTCCTTCACCACCACCGCCCAGGGGAACATCATCAGGGCCTCAATGTCGAAGATCACGAACATCAGAGCAAAGGTGTAATACTGGATGCTGAATTGGACTCTTGCCGTCCCATATGGAATTTCACCACACTCATATGTTTCGGCTTTAAGGTAGCTGTAGCGGCTGGGCGTGAAAAGCTTGGGTATGAAGAAAGCTATTACTGGTATTACCAGTGCAATAGCCATATACAGTGCCATTTTGACGAAAACCTCTACTGCCATGTTTAACCACCGCTATGCAGTTTCCAGAGCTCAAAGCGGGATTTTAATGCCTAAATACTTAAAGGTTTCTATTTTTCTTCGTATTTCTCGATAACTGATAAAGCCCCAGTCGATTCGACGAATGGCGACTGTTCTAAAGAATTATCATTTTGAATAATTATGTTTTGAATTATGGCTCTGGAATGTATGCAGATGTAAATCAGAAATACCAAAGGTTTTAAAAAACACATCCTCAGCTTTCTGGCTACGGTGATATCATGTTCTCACCACTTGAGGTTACGCTGATAAAGGCACTTGAAGTCGGAAAAAAGTACAAGGTTGAGGAGGCAGCAAAAATATCAAAAATGAGTGTGGATGCTGTTTTCAAGGCTGCATATCTGCTGCAGGATAAAGGACTGGCCAAAGTTGAGGAGGAGAAGTGGAAGGAGTACAGCCTTACAGAGGAAGGGATGAAGTATCTTAACGATGGATTTCCTGAAGAGATAATTGCCAGAGAACTTGAAAGTATTGAGAGTGGTGAGAAAAGCATCGCAGAGCTCGAAAAGAAATTTGGGAAAGAACTTGTTTCCATTGCAATAGGATGGTTGAGAAGAAGGGGCTGCATAGAAATAAAGGATGGAATTATCAGACTGATTAAGCCGGTGAGCATCCCTGAAAGAGAAGCTCTTAGTATAATATATAATGATAGAATGGCTAAAGTTGATGAGAATATACTGAAAATTCTTGTCAGAAGAAAGCTCGTCAGAATTGAGGAGTTCAAGGAAACCTACATTATTCTTCTCAAAAAGCCGGAAGCTGAGCTTAAGGGATATATTTCAGACCTGACTCCTGAGCTTATAATAAGCGGTGCTTGGCGGGGAAAGGAGTTTCTGAAGTATGATATACACGTGCCCTCAAAGGATGTCTTCCCCGCCAAGGTACATCCTTATGAAAGGATAATCCGGGAATGCCGAAAGATATTCTTGGAAATGGGCTTTACAGAGATAAAGGGACATTATGTCCAGCCATCTTTCTGGAACTTCGATGCTCTATTCCAGCCTCAGGATCATCCGGCAAGGGATATGCAGGACACATTTTACCTTGACAGATACATCGATATGGATGATGAGGTGGTGGAGAGAGTCAGAGCGACTCACGAAAATGGGTGGATTACTGGCTCAACGGGATGGGGCGGAGAGTGGAGCTATGAAAAAGCCATGCAACTGGTTCTGAGAACTCACACAACTGCCATTACCATCCATTACCTTGCCAGAAATCCAGAACCGCCAGTTAAGGCATTCTGCATCGACAGGGTTTACAGAAGGGAGGCAATAGATGCAACACATCTCCCCGAATTCGACCAGCTTGAAGGAGTTGTGCTGGACAGGAATGTGGGATTCAAACATCTGCTAGGATTGTTGAAGGAGTTCTTTGTCAAGATGGGCTTTGAAGATGTCCGTTTTAGACCTGGCTACTTCCCGTACACGGAGCCAAGTGTTGAGCCTGAGGTTTATGTGGATGGGCTTGGCTGGATAGAACTTGGCGGTGCCGGTGTCTTCAGAAAGGAGGTTACAGAGCCTCTTGGCATAAAGGGAAAGGTTCTGGCATGGGGTCTGGGCATAGGAAGGCTTGCCATGCTGAGGCTCGGGATGAAAGACCTCAGAAGGCTTTACCTGCCAGACATTGGATGGCTCCGCAACATGCCGGCCGTTAAGAGGTGATGGGGGGAATCGGGATGCCAGTTGTTACGCTTTACTGGGATGAACTTGAAAAGCTGGTTGGGAAGAGCAGAGATGAAATTCTTAAAAGGCTTCCCATGCTGGGATGCGATATAGAGAGGGTAGAAGAGGATCATGTTGATGTGGAATTTTTCCCCAACAGACCTGATCTTTACAGCGTGGAAGGTGTTGCTAGGGCTTTAAAGGGCTTTATGGATGTTGAGTTTGGGTATGTTGAGTACTCTACAAAACCCGGGAACTGGAAAATCCACGTTGATGAAAGCGTCCTCTCTGTAAGGCCAAGGATAGTTGGGTGTGTTGTCAGGGGACTCAAGATAACTGATGAGGTAATCAGGAGTTTGATGGAGGTGCAGGAGGATCTCCACTGGACGATAGGGAGGAATAGGAGGAAGATGGCCATTGGTGTTCACGACCTGAGCATGGTAAACTTTCCGCTGCGGTATACTGCTGTTGATAAAAACTTCTCATTTGTCCCGCTGGATTTCAGGGATGAGATGAGCGTGGCAGAGATACTGGAGAAACATCCTAAGGGCAGGGAGTACAGTTTCATTCTGGAGAAAAGCAACACCTACCCCATGATAATTGATGCTAGGGATGAGGCAATTTCATTCCCACCCATCATAAATGCGGAGAAAACTAGGGTGAAGGAGAGCACAACTGACCTCTTTATCGATGTGACAGGCTTTGACGAGAATGTTGATAGGGCCCTGAACATAATTGCGACGATGTTGAGCGATAGAGGCGGGCAGATTGAGAGCGTCGAAGTCATTTATCCGGATAGAAGGGAGGCCTCTCCCGACCTCTCTCCTAGGAAAATGAAGATATCAAAAGATGAGATTTTCGGGTTGCTTGGATTCTCTCTGAGTGATGATGAGATAAGGCTATCTCTGGGAAGGATGAGATACGGGGTTGAGGTAGGCGAGGATGAGGTAGAGGTAGTGATTCCACCCTACAGAGCGGACATCATGCACCCTTGGGACATCATCGAAGATATAGCCATAGGGTACGGCTACGAAAGGATTATTCCAGAATATCCGGAAACCAATACCGTAGGTCTGACACATCAGTGGAATGATGTGAGAGAGCTAATAAGGGAAATCATGATCGGCATGGGCTTCATGGAGGTTATAACCTTCACTCTGACCAATGAGAGGGTGATGTACGATTATGTGAAGAGGAGGGGTGAAGAGTGGAAGGACTACACACCGGTGATGCATCCGCTGACGGAGGATCATACCATTGTCAGGACAGATGTGCTTCCAAAACTCTTGGAGTTGCTTTCGCACAACAAGCACCATGCAATGCCTCAGCGGATATTCGAAGTGGGGGATGTGGTGGTCAACATGCAGAACAAACTTCATCTGGCAGCCTGCAGCACCCATGCTAAAGCGAATTTCTCAGAAATCCGAAGCTATGTCCAGAGCCTGATGAGGGAACTGGATGTGGAATGGGATGTGAGGGAGGGCGATGATGAAGCCTTCATAGAGGGAAGAAGGGGTGATATCTTCGTCAATGGAAAGAAAGTAGGGGTGTTTGGAGAGGTACATCCCGAAGTTCTCCAGAACTTCCAGCTGGGGTATCCAGTAGTGGCGTTTGAATTGGATGTGTCGAATATATTCGATGTAGGGGAGCTCCTTTAAGCGGCTTGGTTAAAGATGATGTAATTTTTCATGGCATACTGCACATCTTCCACGATTTCTCACAAATCCTCACTCTAAAGTCTACACAAAATTTTTAAAAAGAGAAACTGTTGTGGAGCGGTGAAGGTAGCTGTGAAGGTTGAGGGAGATATGGGAAATATGAGGGAGAGAGGGGAAGTGATAATAAACGTTGGTAAGAATGGCGTTACAGAAGGGCTTATTAACGAGATAAACATGCTTATCGAGAAAAGAGGCAGAGTAAAGGTTAGAATGCTCCGAAATTTCAGAGAGATGGGCGAGGCTGAAGGTAAGGACAAAAAAACACTCGCCCAGGAGATCTCCTCAAAGGTAAAGGGGAAGCTTGTTGATTTTCGTGGATTTGTTTTAACGTTTGAGAGGTGTTGAGATGGCGACGGTATATGATGTGCCTGCTGATCTGCTGATTCAGCGTGTGGCGGAAAAGCTCAAGGAGATGGATGAGTTCAAGCCCCCAGAATGGGCAGCCTTTGTGAAAACAGGGGTTCACAAGGAAAGAGCTCCCGAACAGCCTGACTGGTGGTATATAAGAGTAGCAGCCATATTCAGGAAGGTTTACACCGACGGGCCGGTTGGCATCGAAAGGCTCAGGACTGTCTATGGTGGGAGAAAGAGAAGAGGTGTAGAACCGCCCAAGTTCAGGAAGGGGAGCGGTTCGATAATAAGAAAGGCCCTCCAGCAGCTTGAAAAGGCCGGTTTTGTCAAGCAGTCTTCAGAAGGCAGGGTTGTGACTCCTCAGGGAAGGAGCTTTCTAGATAAGACAGCTGCGGAACTCAAAAGGGAGCTTGTAAAAGAGATTCCTGCCCTCGAAAAGTACTGAAGAGAGTACTGAGGGCAAACATTTATTTTCATCCTCACAAACTATTCTGGGGTGATGATTATGGATGACTTAGAAGAGATCAGAAGGCGCAAGCTCATGGAGTTGCAAGCTCAACGTCAGAGAGAGATGGAGGAACTTCAGAGGCAGGAAGAGTTGAGAAGGCAGATTGAAGCTCAGAAAAAGGCTATTTTGAGAGCAATTCTTGAACCTGAGGCCAAGGAGAGGCTTGCACGTATAAGGCTCGCACATCCTGAGGTGGCTGAGGCTGTTGAAAACCAGCTCATTGCTCTGGCTCAATCAGGAAGGATCAATCAGAAGATAAGCGACGAATTGCTGAAGGAAATTCTCAAAAGGGCAATGCCCAAGAAAAGGGAGACTAGAATAATCCGGAAGTAAACTTCGATGAGATGGCTTAAATGAAATAAGTTTGGCTGAAGTAAAAATTAAATAATGCAAGCAAAGGTGGCGGCTATGGGAAAGAAAACTGTCGGCGTCAAAAGGAGATTGGCTAAATTTCTAAAGCAGAACAGGCGAGCTCCTGTCTGGGTCACGATAAAAACTAAGAGGAAGGTGTTTGCCAGTCCTAAGAGAAGGCACTGGAGGTCTAAAAAGCTCAAGGTGTAAAGAGGTGGTTGTTTTGGCGAAGATAGTGGTGGAGAGGGTTTACACAATCGGCATAAGGCAGAAGATGAAGAAGTATCCTAGGTGGCTGAGGGCAAAGAAGTCTGTAAAGTACGTCCGCAAGTTCCTGAGCAGGCATATGAAAGTCGATCCTGACAACGTAAAAATTGATGCCAGCATTAACGAAAAGCTGTGGGAGAGAGGAGCTGAGAAGCCGCCCGCAAGGATAAGAGTCAGGGCAGTAAAATTCGATGACGGCATAGTGGAGGCTGAGCTGGCCTGAACTGACTTAAAAGCTAATCTAAAAGAACTATGCCCACACTCCTCAGCATCAAAGGCGTTCCGCTGATAGGCCTGTATATCAGAGTTACAGAAGACGTAGCAGTACTGGGTGTCAGAGAAAGAAAAGCAGAACAATTCCTCAGGCAAGAGTTGGAAGTGGATGTCATAAGAACCACTATCTCCGGTTCTGAACTTGTTGGGGCTTTAGTAGCTGGAAACTCTAATGGTATAATTGTCAGCAATCATGTACTGTCTAAGGAGCTTGAAAGGCTGAAAAGGAAAGTGGACGTGAAGGTTGTGGAGACGAACATGACTTGCTTGGGAAACAATCTGCTTTTAAACGACAGGGGCGGAATTGCTCATCCAGAGCTGGATGAAAAAGTCATTGAAGAAGTTTCTGACTTTCTCGAGATTAAGAT
This sequence comes from Archaeoglobus sp. JdFR-37, assembly GCA_002010215.1. Classification (GTDB taxonomy): domain Archaea; phylum Halobacteriota; class Archaeoglobi; order Archaeoglobales; family Archaeoglobaceae; genus JdFR-37. The sequence continues at coordinate 111,643 of MTMY01000004.1, read as the reverse complement.
AGCTAGGGGAACTGTGGGTGGGATAAAAACAGTTGGAATGGCTGCCATTCTGACCGACAGGGGTGCTTTACTCAATCCAAACGCTACAGAATGGGAGATAAAGAAGATAGTTGATGTCGCAGGGGTGGAGGTTGAGACAGGTACGGTTAACTTCGGCAGCGACATGGTTGGAACAGGTGTCGTTGCCAACTCAAAAGGATATATTGCTGGAGAGGATACCACAGGTTTTGAGTTGGGTGTGATTGAGGAAGCTTTGGGTTTTTTAGGAGGTGGTTGAATGAAGTTTGAAGTCAGGGGAAAGTTTGCCATTGAGAAAAGATGGCTGCCCTTCAGAAAGGTTATTGAGGCACATAACGAAAAATTTGCCATTGAAAAGATTTATTCCCTCATAGGAAGCAACCACAAGGTTAAGAGAAACCTTATAAAGATCGAAGAAGTCAAACCTGCTGAGTGATTTTTATGCAGGAAGAGGAGGTTCAGAGAAAAATTCAGGAGAGGCTGGCAATTCTTCAGCAATTGAGGGCTGAGAGCGAAGCTGTCCAGAGAAGGATAATTGAGATAGAGCTTGTTCAGAATGAGCTGGACAAGACCATTGAAAGCCTTGAGTACTTCAACTCTCTCGAGGGTAATGTTGAGGCCCTGATGAACCTTGGAGGCGGTGTTTTTGCCTACGTTGATGTGAAGGAATCCAAAAAAATGCTTGTGGATGTGGGCGCCGGAGTAATAGCTGAGAAGGAAGTTGGAGAAGCCATTGAAACTCTGAAGAAGAGGAAAGAGAGGCTTAGCGAAACAGTCACAAAACTTGAGCAGCTTTTGGAGCAGATAATGAGCCAGGCAGAGAGAATACAGATGGAAATCGCTCAGATGGCTAGAGCAGTGGAAGAGAGACAGGAAAGGAAATAGGCAGTAAAGAGGTAGGGAATCAATGTTTAAGTCTCTGAAAGAGAAGCTAACCTCTTTCAGAAAGAAGGTAGAAGAAGAGGAAAAGCAAGAAATTGAGGTTGAGGTAAAAAAAGAGGAAAAAGCGGCAAAAACAGGAAAGGTGGGCCTCAAAGAAAAGCTTTCTGCAGTTGTTCTCGATAGAGAAGTTATTATAGATGAGAATAAGCTTGAGAATGTTCTTTATGAACTTGAAATAATTCTGCTTGAGAGTGATGTAGCATTTGAAGTTGTTGATGCCATCAGGGAAAGAATAAAATCAAATCTGGCTGGCAGAAGAAAGAAGCTGGGTGAAAGTCTTTCAGAAATCGTTCTTACAGAACTCAAAGCAACTATTATGGACATTCTTTCCTCAGAGAGTTTTGATTTCGATGAATATATTGCTGAGAAACTTAAAAAAAAGAAGCCCCTCAACATAATTTTCGTTGGCGTGAATGGAACCGGAAAAACAACAACCATCGCAAAAATCGCCAAGAGGTTGATGGACAGTGGTTACAGCGTTGTAATGGCTGCCGGAGACACATTCAGGGCTGGAGCCATAGAGCAGCTTGAGGAGCATGCAAAAAGGCTCGGAGTGAAACTGATAAAGCATCAGGCCGGCAGTGACCCTGCAGCAGTCATATTTGATGCAATAAAGCACGCTGAGAGCAAGAAAATCGATGTAGTGCTCTCAGACACAGCCGGAAGGATGCACACAAAAAGGAACCTGATGGAGCAGCTGGAAAAAATCAAGAGAGTTACGAAGCCCGATCTGATTATCTTTGTTGACGAGAGCATAGCGGGCAATGATGCCATAGAGAGGGCTAGGATGTTCAACGAGGCGATAGGGATAGATGGTAGCATTCTCACAAAGCTGGATGCCGATCCCAAGGGAGGGACTGCAATATCAATCAGCTATGTGACTGGCAAACCCATTCTTTTCTTCGGAGTCGGTCAGGAGTACGATGACCTCATAAAATTCGACCCAGAGTGGCTTGTTGAGAGGATTTTTGATTAGATGATGGTTGGATGCTAGCCGATTTTGGTAAGACAATCCAAGATTTGCCATAGCATACCATGGAAAAATTTTAAACATCGACAGCATTTCAACGAATCATAATGGATCTGAAGAGCTATATTGCCAGAAGATTGTTGCTTGCTATACCAACAATACTTGGTGTAACCCTTATCGTTTTCTTCATTTCCCATGTTGTTCCTGCAGACCCAGCTTTAGTATGGGCTGGTGGAGCCAGAGCTAGGCCGGAGCAAGTTGAGCAGATCAGGCAGCTATACCACCTCAACGAACCTATATGGAAACAGTATGTCATTTTTCTAAGCGATCTTGTCAGGGGCGATTTAGGAATCTCACCAGTCACAGGAAGACCAGTCATCGAAGACATCAAAACCTACTTCCCCGCAACTCTCGAACTTACAATCTTTGCCATTGCTCTGGCAATACTCATCGGAATTCCGCTTGGTGTTTTGTCAGCTATCAAAAAAGATAGCCCTGTTGACCATTCAACTCGAATCTTTGCACTTTCAGGCTACTCAATGCCAATCTTCTGGCTCGGCTTAATTCTCCAGCTGGTGGTTTATTATTATCTTGGTCTGGTTCCTGACCCCGGAGGCAGGGTCAATACCCAGGTGTACATCAGCAGCGAGTTCAAGACCTACACTAACATGTATCTGATCGATTCATTAATCCAGGGTAGGTTTGATGTTTTCTTTGATGCCCTACAGCACCTCATCCTTCCTGGATTTACTTTGGCTTACGCCACCGCAGCCATCATTGCTAGGATGACGCGGAGCAGCATGCTGGAAGTCATACGGCAGGATTACATTGAATTTGCTAGAGCCAGAGGGCTGCCGGAAAGGGTGGTGATATACAAGCATGCGCTGAGAAATGCGATGATACCAACAGTCACTGTCGTTGGCCTCTCGTTTGGTGGCCTGCTTGCTGGAGCAGTTCTGACAGAGACGGTCTTCTACTGGCCCGGAATTGGAAGGTATATGGTTGGGACAATAAATACTCTAGATTTCCCTGCTCTCATGGGTGGTACAATCCTGATAGCCTTGGTTTTTGTCATTGTAAACCTGCTGGTGGATATACTTTACGCCATAATTGATCCCAGAATAAGGTACGGCTGATTGGAGAGATATGTGAAGGTGTAAAGGTGAGACGATGGAGCGAGTAACAGATTTCAAGGAGAAGCACGATGCGAAGATTAAGGAAATAAAGTATTCACTCTTTCTGGTGAGAAACAGCCCTCTGACCATTCTTGGAGCGTTGATAATCCTTATACTCATCTTGGTTGCCGTTTTTGCACCCTATATTGCTCCCTACGATCCTGAGAAGACCAATATTCTTGCTAGGCTGAAGCCGCCATCCAAAGACCATCCTTTTGGCACTGATGACTTGGGCAGGGACATCTTCAGCAGAGTGATATGGGGGAGCAGGATAAGCCTCCAGATAGGTTTCACAGTAGTCTTCTTTGCTACAGCCATAGGAACAGTTCTTGGCCTCATCGCTGGCTACTTCAGGGGATGGATTGATGAAATACTCATGAGGATTACTGATATGTTCTTTGCAATTCCTTCCCTCATTCTCGCCATGGCCATCTCCGCAGCACTGCAGACAAGAAGCATATATACGACAATGCTTGCAGTTACCTTTGTCTGGTGGCCGGCTTATGTGAGGATTGTCAGGTCATCGGTTTTGTCTCTGGTGGAATCTCAGTTCGTTGAAGCAGCCAGAAGTCTGGGTGCTTCAAACAGAAGAATCATGTTCAAGCACATACTCCCCAACAGCCTTGCTCCCCTCTTAGTTCAGATGACCCTTGATCTGGGAGCAGTCATACTGGTTGCAGCAGGTCTGAGTTTCATAGGGTTTGGGGCCGGGCCAAACACGCCAGAATGGGGGAGGATGGTGGCAGAAGGGAGGAATTACATGACAACAGCCTGGTGGACGATAACCTTCCCTGGTCTTGCAATCTTCATAACTGTACTAGGCTTTAACCTGCTCGGTGATGGGCTGAGAGACATCTTGGATCCGAGGTTGAGGAGGTAAAGGTATGGATACGGTATCTACAGGAGATATAGAGAAACTGCTGAGAGTAAATGAACTCTACATAAACTTCTACACCTATGAAGGAGTGGTGAAGGCGATAGATGGGGTTAGCTTTGACATTCATCCTAATGAAACCTTCGCCTTGGTTGGTGAGACGGGATGCGGTAAATCTGTTACTGCTAGGGCAATCCTCAGGCTCATCCCCACACCTCCTGGAAAAATCGAAGGGGGGGAGATTCTTTTCAATGGTGTAGATTTGCTGAAGATCCCAGAAAAGGAAATGCTAGAGTACAGAGGGAAGAAAATCTCCATGATCTTTCAGGAGCCCATGACATCTCTCAATCCCGTTTTCACAGTTGGTGACCAGCTTGTTGAGACCATCGCCTTGAACCAGAAGGTAAGTAAAGAAGAAGCTTATAATATTGCCCTTAAAATGCTGGAGAGGGTGAGAATTCCCGACGCTGAAAACGCTATGACCAAATATCCTCACGAGTTCAGCGGAGGACAGAGGCAGAGAATCGTTATAGCAATGGCCCTTTCTTGTAACCCCTCTCTCCTGATCGCTGATGAGCCAACAACGGCTCTAGACGTTACAGTCCAAGCCCAGATAATAAACTTAATGAACGAGCTTCAGAAAAACATGGGTACTTCAATACTCCTAATAACCCACGACCTTGGAGTCGTTGCAGAGATGAGCGACAGGGTTGCAGTTATGTATGCTGGTAACATCGTGGAGCTTGGCACGACTTCCGTCATATTCGAAAAAAGGTATCATCCTTACACTCAGGGGTTGTTTAACGCAATCCCTGTGTTTGGGAAGGGTAAACAGACAAGACTCGAGGAAATTCCCGGAAGTGTTCCAAACCTCCTGTATCCTCCGCCAGGATGCAGGTTCCATCCAAGATGTCCCCATGTAATGGATATTTGCAGAAAAGAAAAACCGGAGTTGATAGAACTTGAGCCTGGACACTATGTCAGATGTCACCTATACCGCTGAGGCGGGAGACGAGATATTAAGGGTTGAAAACCTGAAGAAGTACTTCCCAATACTGGGAGGTTTCTTCAAGAGGCCAGTAGCTTACGTGAGGGCAGTTGATGATGTCTCACTCTCCATCAGGAAGAAGGAGACTTTTGGGCTGGTTGGGGAGTCGGGATGCGGGAAGACAACGTTAGGAAGGACGGTTGGTAGGCTCATCGAACCTGATAGTGGGAGGATAATCTTCAAAGGGATGGATATCACCCACATCTCTCAGAAAGAGTTCAGGGGGATCAGAAGGCACATTCAGTTTGTTTTCCAGGACCCCTTCGCTTCTCTCAATCCAAGAATGACCATCAAGGATATAGTAGGAGAACCGCTTGTCATCCACACAAACCAGAGCGATAGCGAGATTGAGGATACAGTTCTTGAACTTCTGGAAGTTGTAGGGCTCAAGAAGGAGCATCTCTACCGCTATCCCCACGAGTTCAGTGGTGGACAAAGGCAGAGGATCAATATTGCCAGAGCCCTGGCTTTGAGACCAGATTTCATAGTACTTGATGAACCCACATCTGCTCTGGACGTTTCCGTACAGGCACAGATACTCAACCTGCTAAAAGATCTGCAGAGCGAGTTCAATCTCACGTACCTCTTCATATCCCACGACCTGAGCGTTGTGGAATATATGTCTGATACCATCGGTGTCATGTATCTTGGAAAACTGGTGGAGGTAGGGGAAGCTGAAAGCGTCATAGCTGAAACTCTCCACCCCTACACGAAAGCCCTCTTTGAATCTATTCCTATTCCAGATCCAAAGTTCAGGGGAAAAGGGGCAGCCATTCACGGAGATGTTCCGAGTCCCATCAATCCTCCATCAGGCTGCAGATTCCATCCGAGATGTCCTCATGCCATGGACATCTGCAGAACGGAAGAGCCAGCTCTGAAGGGTGACAGTAGCCATCTGGTGGCTTGCCACCTCTACTGAGCTAGTATTGGGAGATTAGTATAGAGGTTAGTATTGAGGAGAGACTCATCATGGGAATAAAACCTGATAAAAGTGATTACATCGCCCTGATACTGGCAGCCTTTCAAACCATCGCCATTCCATTCATATTAATATTGATAATACTTCTAGTGATTTATCTTTATACCGTATTATTTTGGAAATAATTAAACGAAAATGGTAAATATTTCTTGGTTCTCTTTCTACCATGGTACCTAGAAAACTGTTGTTAATGGTATTGATGGCCGCTATTGTGGCGTCTTTAGCAATTCCAGCGACTGCACAGGAAGAAGTGAAAATTACAATAGTATACAACCAAGGAAATGAAGTCAGGAAGACTGCAGCTCTTCTTCTTGCGGACAATCTGAAACAGCTGGGCATCAAAAATGTGGAAGTGCTCGAACTCGACTGGCCAACGCTGCTGAAAGGTTTGAGAAATGGTGAATACAACGTCTTCTTCTTGGGCTGGGCTCCTGACTACGGTGACCCTGATGACTATATCTACCCGCTGTTCTACAGCAAAGCAGCTAACAACTGGGTTCACTACAAGAATACCGAGGTTGACAACTTGATAATGGAAGCAAGAAAGACTCTTGATGATAGCGAGAGACAGAAGCTCTACGAGCAAGCCTCAATGAAAATATACGAAGATGCTCCATGGGTTCCACTCTACCAGCCGAAGGCCATACTTACCTACAGAACTTGGCTGAACGGAGTTTACTATAACCCCATATGGGGTGAAAGCCAGATAAGATATTACGACCTCTGGAAGAGCAGTGATGCAAACCAGCCTGACACATTCGTTTACGCAACATATGGTGAACCTGAAAGCCTTGATCCAGCATTCGCATACGACTCTGCAAGCTGGGGAGTTATAAGCCAGATTTATGAAACACTGCTGACCTACAAGCCCGAGAGCTCCAAGGAAGTAGTTCCGCTTCTGGCAGAAAGCTACACCGTTAGCGATGACGGCCTCGTTTGGACATTCAAGCTGAGGAAGGGTGTTACATTCCACAACGGCAACCCGCTTACTGCAGACGATGTGGTCTACAGCATTGAGAGAGTTATCAAAATGAATCAAGACCCAGCTTGGATGCTTGCTGACTTTGTTGACAAGGTGGAGAAGGTTGATGATTACACAGTGAAGATATACCTCAAGGAACCCTATGCTGGTTTCAAGTTTGTCCTTGCAACTCCTGTGGCTGCTATTGTTGACAAGGAGACTGTTGAGGAGCATGGCGGCGTGGTAGAGGGTCAGACTAACGAGTGGATGACCAAGAACGCTGTCGGAACGGGTCCGTACAAGCTTGTGGAGTGGAAACAGGGAGAGCTGATTCATCTGGAAGCATATGACAACTACTGGAAGGGCTGGGATGGCAACCATGTCAAGACAGTTATAATCAGAAATGTCCCAGAGTGGGAGACCAGAAAGCTCATGCTTCTAAAGGGTGATGCAGACTTGGTTACAACTGACACACTTCACGTCAAGGAAGTTCAGGGACAGGAGAATGTCAGGGTTGTATTCGGTGACAGCTTGGTCATCCAGTATATTGGCTTGGTGAATGATCTGCCACCCTTTGATGATGTAAACGTCAGAAAAGCCTTCACCTACGCATTCCCCTACGATGAGTTCATTGAGCAGGCACTCTATGGCTACGCAATAAGGCTTAGAAGCCCAATCCCGAAGGGCTTGCTGGGGTACTCTGACAATGTGCCTCTCTACGAATTTGACTTGAAGAAAGCTGAGGAGCACCTGAAGCAGTCCAAGTACTATGAGGCACTGACTGGAAAGACCAAGGAAGAAGCAAAGCCCGAAAAGACACCTGAAAAGACAGCCACACCAGAAGCTACTCCAGAAGTGAAAGAAGAAAAGAAGACTCCGGGATTTGGAGTCATTGCAGTGATTGCTGGAGTTATGGCAGCCACTTATCTGCTGAGAAGGCGCAGATAATTTTTACTTTATTATTTTTTAATTTTAAACTATTATCCTAGGAATTAAGCTCTTCAATCCTTTTTTTGATGAGGTTCCTGATCTTCCTGCATTCATCAAGGTCCTTTGGTTTCGGTATATCCTAGTGTTCATTCGCATCAATATCCGGGTCGAAAGATATGACATAATCGAACTCCCTGAACTGCTCCTGCGTCATTTGTCTCCCTTTCCGATTTCCCGTATTGATTCTCATTTCTCTCAGGACTTCAATGGCCATGGGGCTCATTTCCGATGCTTTCAGGCCTGCACTCAGAGCAAGCATGTTGTTTGGTGAGATTTTATTGAATATAGCCTCAGCAATTCTGGTTCTGCATGCGTCATCCTTTGAAACAAAGAGAACTTTCTTGGGCTTTGCAATTCTGTGATAGATATCCACTGACTCAGGCACATCCGTCTTAATTGTGTATTTGCCAACCTCCACCTCGCCTAAGTCCACGAACTTCAGCTTCAGAGTTATGAACTCGTCGTCCATATCCATGATGTTGCAGTTCTGGTCGGGCATCCCCAGCACCTTAAATGAGCCCAGAGTTCCCGCATGGATTATGTGAGTACGCATCAACCTGATGGAATAGGGCACGTGTCTGTGTCCTGCAAGCATCAGAGCAACCCCATTCCTTATGAGGAGTTCAACAACCTCTCCGGCATCTATCAGATCGTTTCTCTCCCTGCCTGTTTCTGGAATGGGAACAATGTGGTGGTGCAGCACAAGAATGTTGGTTTTATCACCTCTGAGATTTTCCTGAACCCCATTCTCGCTGCTCAAGTCCAAGGTAGCCCTCATCAAGGTCTGGCTGGGTACTATCAGCAGCAACTATTATGCAGCTATCGGTCTTTATGTACTTCTTGGTCTTTCCGAAATAGAGTTCAAAGTATTCATATCCGATGTTTCTGGCGTCATGATTTTCCGGCACAGCAATTACTTCTGGCTGGAGGTTCGATAACGCTTCATAGGCATTCCTCATCTCAGAATGGGTTCTCCAGCAGGTTATGTCGCCCGTAAGTACCACAAGATCCGGCTCAAGCTGGTTTATCTGCTTAACAGCCTTCTCACCTTGCCGTGAACTAGCTCTTCACCAAAATGGAGGTCGGAAACGTGAACAATCTTCATTGCTACCACCTCCTGGAGGTGCGGCTCTTGACTTGGAGATAATCTGGTGACGTCTTGACGTCTGGGTCAATAAATTTTAAGATTGGCAGGGAGATGGGGGAGTGAGGAAGGAAACAAAGGGGTAAACAAGGGGCAAACAATGTTCAAGGTTTGAATACCTTAAAAAAATCTCAAAGCATGATGAAACCTCTGGCGAACATGTGGTTTGAGTCATAGAGCTTTCCTGACTGGCTTAAATGCTCTGCAATTCTCAATGCATCTTCAAGCTCTTCAAGAATCTTCTGCTTATCATCGGGAAGTCTGCCACCGACTCCTGAGAATATTACGCCTGCATCGCTCCACAGATAGTTTGACACGTGATCGGAAAATAGCCATGTCTCGCAATTCAGGTTCTCAACAAGCGCTATCACTTCTTTAAGCCTCTCGAGAGGTGGGGTGGGTCTGAACAGCCCTTTCTTCATTCTCCAATGAAGAAGTGTGCCTGGAACCACAGTTATGGTTCTCAGCCTGATAAAATCCGGCTTTATTTTGTTGAGTGCCTTTGCCGTATTCTCTGCATGTTCCCGCCACCTTTCGCCGCCTATGCCCACGATGACATACTCGGAAACTTCAAATCCCGCCTTTTTCGCCTTTTTCCCAGCTCTAATTGCCTCTTCTGGAGTGATGCCCTTCTTTATTTCATCCAGAACCTCTCTATCCCCGCTCTCCAGCCCGAAGTGAAGCCTGGTGAGCTCCTTCTGCCTGAGAATGGACAGCCTTTCCATGGGCATTTCAGCGACTGTTTTCGCTCTGGCATAGCTCGTTATCCGCTCAGGCCTGAAGGCTTTTGTTATGCAATCCAGCACTTCCTCAAGCTGAGGATGAACGAGGTTGTCAGAATCCCCAAGGAAAACTGTTCTGGCATGATATATACGTCTGGCAACCTCAATATCAGCTTTAATCTCATCAAGGGGCCTGATTTCGAACCTGGTATCTTTGTACATCCCGCAAAATGCGCAACGGTTCCACGGACAGCCCCGGGTAACTCTTATCAGCACGCTGTGAGCTTCGCTGGGCGGTCGGTAGGGTGGGTATTCATACATGTCTGGAAATTGGATGGTAATTTCAAAAGCTTTTTTACCACTTCTGATCCCGTCACCTCATGGGAGACATGGCTTTAGAAACTTCAAGCCCCATCATCGACTTCCACATCCACGTTTTTCAGGAACCCTGGCACCCTTGGGTGATGGAATTTCTCAGAAAAGTAAATCCGAAAGCATATGCGTCAAAACCCCTGAAAACCCACGAACTGCTCAGAATTCTTGATGATGTCGGCGTTGAGTATGGCGTTGTTCTTGCCGAAAACGCCCCTGCAGTAACCGGAATTGTGAGTAACAGATACGTGGCCGAATTCTGCAGCGAGAGCGACAGGCTGATCCCATTTGCCTCCATCAATCCCAATACCTCACCGGACATGGTGGGAGAGCTTGAGGAGGCATATGAGCTTGGCTGCAGGGGGCTTAAGCTCCTGCCGTCCTACATGTTCTTCTATCCAAACGAATCTCGAATGTACAGGCTGTATGAGAAGGCTGAAGAGCTTGACATCCCTGTTATGTTTCATACCGGCACATCCGTCTTCAAAAACGTCAGGCAGAAGTATGCTGACCCCATATATATTGACGATGTAGCAGTTGACTTTCCAGATCTCAAAATTGTCCTTTCCCATTCAGGGAGGGGTATGTGGTATCAGACGGCAACAATGCTCGCCAGGATTCACGAGAATGTCTACCTTGAGATTGCAGGATTGCCTCCAAAGAAACTGCTGGAATACATTCCAAATCTTGAGGAGCTGGCAGACAAAATCATATTCGGCTCAGATTTTCCTGCAGCAGACATAGCGGAGAATATAAGGCAAATCAGAGCCCTTCCGGTAAGCAACAGTGCAAAGAGAAAAATACTTGGAGGGAACGCTCTCAGATTACTGGCCCTGTCCACTTAATTTGACGGCGGCCCTCTGGATAATCGAAGATATCCCCTCCCTGAAAGTCAAGATAAGGACCACCAGCAGTATTCCGAGAAATGTGAGGGTGAGCTGTCCCAGTCCCCTGGTGGTCTCAAGGACGAAGACGATGGCAACAGACCCGATCAGGGGGCCATAAAGCGTTCTGATCCCTCCAAGTACCAGCATCAGGATTATTGCGATATCTACAGAAAGTGAGAATACTCCGGGGGAGACCATTCCGTTGAAATAACCATAAAAGGCTCCACCTAGGGCAAGAATTCCGGAACCGATAGATGCGGCGATTACGTTATATCTTGTGACATCTATACCGACAACTTCTGCAGACACCCTGTCACTTCTTATTGCCCTAAGGGCAATTCCCAGCCTTGATCTGACAAGATTTGCGTAGAGGATTGAGACAAGAAGGGTGAAAATGAGTATGGTGTAGTAACTGGCAACCCTCTTTCCTGCGATTTCCTGAAAAGGCCACCAAAGGACAGGTGTGACGAGTCCGGTCTCCCCCATGGTGAGCCATCTCAAACCCAGTATGACGTTTTCAAAGATCAGGGAGAAAGTGAGAGTAACAATTGCCACAAAAATCTCTCCAAGTCCCCTGACAATGGAAACGTAGCTCAGCAGCGCTCCAACTGCTGCCGAAAAAAGTATTCCAGCAGGAATCGTGAGCCAGGGGTTGATTCCAAAGAAAAGTGAAAGAATAGAAGACGTGTAGGCAGATATACCTGCCAGAGCGCTCATGCAGAGAAACAGCTGTCTGCTTTCCCCGATTATAATGTTTGCAGCATAGACAAAGGATGCGTACAGCACCACTATCGTGAAAATTCGGACATGATAGGGATTGCTTGATATCAGCGGCAGGATTGCAAAGACTGCGAAAAAGATGAGTATGGGCTTGGGAACATAAAGAGACCTCAGACTCATTCAGACACCTCCTGCAAATAACCCGCTTGGCTTATAAAGTATGACCACCACCACTATCCCCAGCAGAATGATAAGGGTGAGATAAGTCCCCAGCAGGTAGCTAGCTATTGCGTTCACAACTCCAAGCAGCACTCCTGCAACCATGGCACCGTAAACACTTCTCACACCCCCTACCACCCCAACTATTAGAGCGTAGGAGGTTAGCTCCAGTCCCGACCCGGGCTCAACAGAAGACGCAACTCCTTTGGCGAGGCTTGCCAGCCCTGCCATCAACCCTCCTAGAAAGAAGACCAGAGTCCTCATCCTTTCCACATCTATACCGCACACCCTGGAACCTGTTTGATTCTGGAGAGCCGCTCTTATGGCCTTTCCGGTCATCGTTCTGCCCAAGAATATCAGAAGGAGGTAAAGGGACACAAAGGATATCAAACCTGAGACCAAAGCCGAAGCCCTGAAACTGAGCCCCATGATATTGATGGTTTCCACGGGAATCCTGACGGAAAAGTAAAAACCAGGGAAGAGATAAGACGTTATCCCCTCGAGAATGAAAGCCAGCCCCAGGGTAACAAACAGACCAACAAGAACCTCCATTTCACCTTTCAGTTTATAAACAGGTCTGAGAACGGTCCTGTCCAGTGCAAGACCCAGCAATCCCGATAGAAATATTGCAGCCGAAATGGCTATAAATGGGTTCCAGCCCGATGATATCAGCACAACCGAAATTATGCCGGTAATGATGACGAATTCACCATGTGCAAGATTCAGTATACCGCCAAGACCGAAAATCAAAACCAACCCAACAGCCAGGAGAGATAGCTGGAGTCCGAAGAGAATACCATCGATGACGACCTCAACCATCCCACCAGCAATGGCCTGAAGTGTTTCATGAATCATCCCTTCACCCCCAGGTAAGCGCTTTTTATCAGAGAACTCTCAGAAAGCTCATCCGGGCTTCCCGAGGCTATGATTTTCCCGTTTTCCATGACGTAGATGTAGTCCGACACCATAAAGGCCTGATGTATGTTTTGCTCTGCAAGCAGAACTGTCATTCTCTCAGAGAGCCCCTCAAGTTTCCGGTAAATTCTGAGAGTTATGGCTGGAGCGAGTCCCGTTGACAGCTCGTCAAGAATAAGAAGTTCGGGCCGGGACATCAACGCCCTTCCTATGGCCAGCATCTGCTGCTCCCCACCGCTCATAGTCCCTGCAAGCTGATTTCTTCTCTCACTCAGTATGGGAAAAAACTCATAAACCTGGCTGAGCGACTCTCTGAGGTGTTTTCTGGCTCTTGGTGTGTAAGCGCCCAGCATAAGGTTGTCTTCCACGGTCATTTCTGGAAACAGCTCTCTCTCGCTGGGAACATAGGCAATCCCCAGCCCAACCCTCTCCTGAGGCTTCAGATGGGTTATTTTATTTCCGTTGAATATTATTTCACCCTTATTAACCTCTACAAAACCCATGATGGCATTGAGAAGGGTGGTTTTCCCGGAACCATTAGAACCGATAACCGACACAATTGTGTTCTTTTTAACATTCAGGTCAACATCCCAGAGGACATTCAAACCCTTGTAACCAGCTCTGAGACCTTCAACAGCCAGTAAATCCAATCTATCAGGCCTCCATAATCTCCATGGCAGACCCAAGATATGCTTCAATAACTTGTTTGTCCTTCACAACCTCCTGAGGGCTGCCCTCTGCTATCTTGAGTCCGTGATCCAGAACAACAATCCTCTCAGCCAGCCCCATAATGGCATGCATTACGTGTTCAACCCAGATAACCGTGATGCCCAGCTCCTCATTGACCTTCTTCAGCAGCTCTGAAGCTTCCTGTATCTCACCGGGATTCAGCCCGGCCATATATTCGTCCACCAGCAGGAGCTTCGGATTGCATGCGAGAGATCTGGCCAGCTCCACCCTTCGCTTATCCTGGAGTGTCACCTCATCCGGGCTTCTGTTAGGGTATTTCATGCCCACGAACTCCAGCAATTCGGCAGCTCTCCTCTCTGCATGGTTACGATCTGCCTGAGAGTTAAATACTATGGCTGTTACAACGTTGTCCAGACAGCTCATCTCATAGAAAGGTCTTGGGATCTGGAACACTCTGGCTATTCCAAGCTTGCATATCTCATGGGGTTTTTTCCCTGTAATGTCCTTGCCTTCAAAAGTTATCCTTCCACGAGAAGGCGAATAGACCCCATTTATGAGATTTAGAAGTGTGGACTTGCCCGCACCGTTCGGGCCTATCAGTCCCAGGATCTCCCCCTTTTTAACTTCCAGGTCAACTCCTCTGAGTGCTTCAAATCCTCCAAATTTTTTCCAGACGCCTTCACATTTAAGATGGATTTCAGACATTGATGGACTCACTCTATTTTACATTATTTAAAATTTATTTCCCTCCCGCTAGGAGTTATATCTAATGCTTAATTATGATAATTTTTATTTTCATTTTAAATAAAAATATTAAGGATTAAGTATTTAAAATTTCGAAAAAACGAAAAACTGAAGGGGGTGTCTTTTGTGGTTTATGAAAAGGGCGAGGAAGTTGAGATTAACATCCCGGAAGTTATGAACGTTGCCGAAATTCTGATTGATGAGAATGTGAGGCTTGGGAAAGGTAATAAGGTAGCATTGAGGTGTTGCGGAGACGAGGTTTCAGGCATCCCGGAAAGTGAATACACTTATGAAGAATTGATGCTGAACACAAACAGAGCAGGAAATGCCCTAAGAAATGTGAGACTGGATGTGGACGATAGAATCCTCATGATAGCTTTAGACACCCCGGAATTCGTCTTCTCCTTCTTCGGGGCCATCAAAATTGGGGCGATTCCGGTGCCTGTGAACACCATGCTCTCTTCCGAGGAATATCTTTACTATCTGAACGATTCAAGGGCTAAAGCTGTAATCGTGCACGCAAACCTTGCAGAGAAGGTTGTTAAAATTGCAAAAAAAGCAAGATTTCTGAAGCACATAATCGTTATAGAGACAGAAAAATATGCTGCAGAAAATGGTCAGCTATCTCTCAGCGCTCTCATGGATGAAGCCTCAGATGAGCTTGAGCCCCTGAGACTGAGCAGAGACGCAATGGCCTTCTGGCTTTACAGCTCCGGGACAACAGGATTGCCGAAGGGTGTGGTGCACCTCCAGCACGATATGCTCTACAGCGCTGACACATACTACAGGCACGTTCTCGAGCTGAATGAAGCGGATGTTTGCTATTCTGTCAGCAAGCTCTTCTTCGCCTATGGACTCGGAAACTCAACCTACGGTCCATTCAGATTTGGTTCTGAAGTCGTTCTCGATCCAGCAGTGCCTGATCCTGAGAGGTCTTTTCAGATAATCGAAAAATACGGGGTTACTGTTCTCTTCACTGTCCCGCCCTTCTACAACAGAATGCTCGCTATAGAGGATGCAGAAAAAAGATACGACACCTCAAGCCTCAGATTGTGCGTTAACGCAGGCGAAGCGCTGCCTGCCGTAACCTATCAGAAATGGAAGGAGAAATTTGGTGTCGACATTCTTGACGGTATCGGCACTACCGAACTTACCCACATCTTCATCTCAAACAGACCCGGCAGGATAAAACCGGGAACATCTGGTATTCCCGTCCCGGGATACGAGCTTAAGCTTGTGGATGATGAAGGGAACGATGTCCCTGTTGGAAAGCCCGGCAAATTGCTGGTGAAAGGGGATTCAATAGCTGCTCTCTACTGGGAGAAGCACGAGAAAACCAAAAAAGCGTTTCTTGGAGAGTGGTTTGATACCGGAGACATGTATGTGAGAGATGAGGACGGCTTCTGGACCCACGTCGGCAGGGCAGATGATCTGATAAAGACTAGGGGGCTGTGGGTGTCTCCGGTGGAGGTGGAGTCTGCACTCCTGAAGCATCCAGCAGTGGAGTTCTGCGCTGTCGTGCAAGGATATGATGAGAACAGAGTTGGCATTGTAAAGGCTTTCGTCGTCATTTCAAAGGATTACACACCTTCAGATGAGCTTGAAGAGGAGCTGAGGAGCTTTCTGAAGTCTTCAGGCCTTAAGGGCTACAAGATCCCCGAAAGCTTCGAGTTTGTTGATGAGCTTCCCATGACTGCAACTGGAAAGATCCAGAGGTACAAGCTCAGGTTGCTGGAAAGAGAAAGAGCTTTCGGAAAAATATAAAAATAAAAATTTTTTACTGCTCGGGCTCAGCCGGTTTGATTGGCGGGGATATGAATTCGATCTCTGCATGAGATATTGACTCAGGTCCATAGGGTGGTGGCCCGGGCTTGAATGTTATTATGACTTCTCTTGCTTCCTTCTGGTCTCCCCACTGAGTGTATGAAAGCGGATACGCGAAGTACGGGGTGCTGTAAGACCCTCCCCTTATCTTATTGGCAATGTCTTTTGGTTCGTCAGAGTTGGTCTGTTCTATGGCCCAAGCAAGGTGGTTGATATTTACATAGCCAGTGGTTCCAGCAAAGTCAACCTCCTCCTTGTACTTGTTATAAAACCTCTGGGCAAACTCCTGAAATTCAGGAGAATTATAGTTGACAGGCGTAAAGTCGAGCATACCCTTTGTAACATCCTCACCAAGAATCTTCTCCCAGGCTTTCTTTGGAATGTTCGGACCGATGTATTTAGCCTTGAATCCAAGCTCAGTTCCCTGCCTGGCTATCTTTGCGGTTCCTGGCGGGTGACCGGTGGCAATAACCAGTTCGGGGTTCAGATCCTGGATTTTTCTGAGATAGGGTGTAAAGTCAGACTCTTTGACGGGTGCAATCTCCATCTGCACCTCCACACCGGAAAGTGTGGAAATGTATTTCTCTATACCTCCCTTAATCGAGTGTCCCCAGGCATAGTCGGCGATAATCGCTCCAATTCTCGTATAACCCTTCTCCTTTATGTATTCGGCCAGAGCCTGCATGAGTAGCGGCCCGGCAACGAGAGCTGTTCTGAAGGTATACCTGCTGCTTTTGGTGAGTATCTTGTCACTTCCAGCCATGTGAAGGAGTAAAGGAACCTGAAGTTCCTCCGCCTTTCTGGAAGTTGCAAGCCCCACATCGCTTGAGACAGGTCCAATAACTGCAACTACTCCCTCCTGAAACACAAGCTCCTCAAAAACTGTTGCGGATTCGCTTGCATTATTCTTGGTGTCCCTGACAATGAGTTCAAGTTTTCTACCCATCACACCTCCTTTTGAGTTAATCTCATCAACCGCCATCTGGGCACCTTTCAGATGCCCGTCACCCCAAGGAGTAAATGGTCCACTAAGCGGGCCGAGATACCCAATTTTGATTGGCTTTTCTGGTGCAGGAGTTTTTTTCTCTGGAGCTGGTGTGGGAGTCTTCTGAGGTTGCTGTCCGGCACATCCCAGGAGAGAAGAACCAAGCAGCACCGAGCCTCCTATAAGTGCTGCAGTTTCTATAAATTCTCTTCTTCTGATTTTCAAGGTCTACCCCTCCGACTTTCCATTAATTTTAATTAAAAATGATGACAGATATATATTTTTCCCCTGGACTGTTTGAAATCATGCTGCAAAGACACCTCATCTGCATTCCATGGCGAAAGAATGCGAATTTTTGTTATCCAATATTTCTATTCTTAAACATTATTTTACTTTGTGTGTAAAGCAATATGCTTGCTGAATTTCGGAGAAATGAGGTAGGGTACAAAGGTGTAATGCAGGTAAGTTAAGTGGTAACTCGATTTCATTCCTGCTGTGACCAACCCTATAGGCGTGACTATCTGACACAGCATGATTTCCCACTTTGTCAATTATAACCACATGATACTCCATCTTAGAACCGGGCTTCAGTGGTATCGTTGCCTCGTAGGGCTCCTCAGAGAAACCGTAACCGCCTATGGACTCTGTTACGTATCTTCTGCTGGGCTGAATCTCTTCATATCTCCACTCTGACTCGTTTATGCTGTAAACCAAGATAGCTCTGTATTTTATATTAACTTTCCTCCCGTCTACAAATAACAGATTGTCGTCGACAAACTTGATGAAGCCTCTCGTTCTGTACTATAGCAGCCCATCCATTTCCGCATGCCTCTTATGGTCTCATCTGGATTCTGCCCGTAACCGATGTCTAGATATTCTGAAGAGACCAGCAGCTCTTATTCCTCCACCTCTTCTAAAGTCCCCCATGAGCCTCATCCACCAGCTTTGCCAGCCTTCTTGGCATAAGAATAACCGACAGACCCAACAACAAGGTCTGAATCAAGTCTGGTTATGCTTATCACTACAGTCTCCGTCGAACTGTAAACCTGATTATGGGGATGCTGAGCCTCTCCTCCCACCTTTGGTACACCTCTGCTGGCAGTACATTGCCAGCTCTCCAGCAGTACTGGAGACCGCTCGATCATAGAAATCCAGCTTTTTAATCTTAATCATTGACATTTATGAACTGCTGATTTATTTCGAAGAGTTTTGGCGAGAAGCTGAATTTCAGAATCTTATATACTATCATTAGATTTATGTCTTCGATAAAGCTGCCATGCCCTTCCACAAAATCGTGAAGCCATAGTGTCACTTCTTGGAAGCTCCTGAAAGCAGCAAGAACTTTCCAACGGTAATCGCCATCAGTTGCCAGAAGCATAATCACATTGGGGGAAGCCAGCAGGTAGTTGTAGGCCATCCTCCACTCCGGGAAGTTCTGGTTGTTGAAGCTCATTTCCATGAAGGCAAAAATGAAGTAATTTTCGTTGGGCATTACCACTTCTCTCATCACTCCCTTATCCTTCATCTCCTTCAGAATTTCTGCAATCCTTGTGTGGCTGAGGGTTATGTCGTATTTTTCCTTCAGAATTCTGCTCAGACTCCTGAGCGTTACGTTCGGGTCTCTTACTTTCTCTTTGAGAAGAGCTAACCTCACCTTATCCAGCTTTATTATCGGTGAATTCAGGTCAAGCTCCATAGATTTACCTCCATCATCTGTGTTCAGAATATGTCTGAACGTAACCCTAATAAAATATTGTTGATGATTGAAGATGATGTTTCCATTTTGATGCTTGAGATGCTCTCCATTTCGTCCGTTATGATTTCGGAACTTTATAACGGGTTAGTGCCCTATTCATTATCAGATCGTAGCCACTCTTCTTCCCTATAACCGGCTCTTTTTTCTTCTTGCTCCAGACGGTCTCAGGTCTGCTCTGGGTAATAAAGACGTTTTCAGGGAATGGCAGGTCATCATCAATAGCCCACTCGATGTCCTGCGGTGTTCCATAGTGCTTCTCTATTTTCTTACCAATTTCAGCCAGTCTGATAATTTCCTGATCTGTCAGTGATGGCTCCTCTCTCAGCTCTTCAGGAACCTCTCCATGGATTACGCTTCCCTTATCTGGGTCATAGACTGTCCAGTAGAGTTTTGTGGATACTGTTCTTTCAACGATCTCCATGGTAACCTTATCCACAACAAACCTGTCAGGGGTTACAGAACCGCTTACTATGGCTTCTCCAAGCCCCCAGCTTGCCTCAATTACTATCTGGGACTCATCACCATGGGTTGGATTGAGAGTGAACATAACCCCGCTGCTTCGCGAGTTCACCATTTTCTGAACGGCAACGCCAATGGAAACATCCCAGTGGGAGAATCCCTTTGTTGCTCTATAAGCTATTGCTCTCGGTGAATAAAGGCTGCTCCAGCATTTGACAACATGCTTCATAACGCCTTCAAATCTCGATATCCAGAGGTATGTGTCCTGCTGGCCTGCAAAGCTGGCATCAGGCACGTCTTCGGCGGTTGCAGAGCTCCTGACAGCGACAGCAACATCTTCAATTCCTATTTTTCTGCAGAGTTCCTGATATGCCCTTCTTATCTCTTCGACTATCTCCTCAGGCACGGGAGTTGCCTCTATTATCTCTCTCACAAAGGCGCTGGTATCCTCAAGCTCCTGTGTGTTCTTCGGGTCGATTTTGGAAATTATTTCCACTATCTTCGCCTTTTTTCCAAATCTCCTGGCACTCTCCAGAAACTCCTCAAAAGCGTCAATGGTAATGGCAAAACCGGGAGGGATGGGAAAGCCTGCGTTTATCATCTCTCCGAGATTTGCCGCTTTTCCTCCAACTTTCGGGATACTATCCTTATCAAGCTCTTCGAACCATTTTATGTATCTGTTTTTATTGCTCATACTTCCCCACCTAGTAAAATAATTAAATTTTAAAAATAAAATTAAATGATTAATCTACTCTTGGTTGCTCCTCTCAACAATTGTAACAATTCCCTTGTCCCCATCTACACGAATTATATCTCCTGTTTTTATCACTTGGGTAGAGATACCAGTTCCAGTTACTGCTGGCAGCCCATACTCTCTGCACACTATTGCTGCATGGCTCGTCAAGCCACCAATATCTGTCACAGCGGCCTTGATTTTAGTAAACACTGGGGCCCAGGAGGGGTTCGTTGTAGGACAGACAAGTATTTCTCCTTCCTGAACAGCCGTTATCTCGTCAAGGAACCTTATTACTCTTGCTTTGCCCTCTATAACTCCTGCTGATGCTGCAAATCCTTTTATCTCACTGACATCTTCTGGCCTGGCAGTCACACCCTTTATCCATTCTGCAACCTTTTCAGAGGTTATTCCCCACAGCATCACTGTGAAGGGCTCTGCAATCTCCTCTGGAACCGTTCCCAGAGCTGGAGGCGGTGTCCAGTTCTTCGCAGCCTCCAGCAGCTTCTTTCTCTTCTCAGCCTTCTGTTTCCAGTATGCAGCCCTCGTCGGGACGTTCTCGCCCAGCGCCCATGCCGTAACCAAGTCTTCGATTATCATTGGAATCTCGAAGCGGTTGAAGAGAAATATGTCGTCAACCTTGTCCAGCATTCCGTATCTTACAAACAGCCTGCCGAATTCTCTCATTTTCTCGAAAATTATGGTGTGGAACCAATGCTCCACCCAGAATAGGTGGTTTTCAGCGTAAGTGTATATCTTTCTGCAAATTCCATAGGCCTCATCAAAGGCCTGCCTGTCCTCATCGCTCTTTATCAGGTTTCTGTACTCCTCTACCAGTTTAGCTCTCTGTTCATCAATGGCTTCAAGGTCTCTCTCCACCTTTTCTCCTCTCTCAATCCTGTCTATGTAGCTCCTGAGATATTCGAAGGGGACTTCTAGGGTGTTTATCCAGCTCCCTTCGTAATGGAACCATCCACTGCCGCAGGAAACATAGAACCATGGATCTCTTACCTCTTCAAACGAGTGTATCCATTCTCTCCCTTCATGGAATTTACTGAGCTCCTCAAGTTTCTCCTCTGGTTTCATGTTGGATTTGAGTATTTCCACGACTTTAGGGCCAAGAGAGATCGCCAGCCTCGCCAGCCTCGCCAGCTCCTCTTCAGGACGAAACATCACAACATAAGCCCCAGCAACCATCTTTCCGATGGTGGACTCGCTTATACCCGGGAACAACTTTCTGACGGTGTCTGCGAATGTCAGGTATGCTAGATAGGACAGATTCAGGTACTCGAAATGGTACTGCCATGCTTTGTATATTGCATTTATCACCCTGTCATATGCTTCCATCAAGTCATAGGAGGAGTAATAGCCTCTTGGAACCGGAATAACTCTCTCATCAGGCTCAAAAGTCGGCAAATCCGGGATTCCTATCTCCCTTACACTCTCTCCTAGGTCTCTAAACTTCTTCTCCCATTTCTCGTAGAGGTCATCGTAATGCTCGAAGGCGTGAAATGCCCTCTTCTGGAAAAGTTCAGCCTTCTTGGCTATGGTTCCCTCTGATGGGGGCTCCACTGCGCATATATAGAAGTAGCAGCCTACCAGCCTCTGAGCCACACCTTGGGCAGGTGGTATGCAGAAGACACGGGTGTTGTATTGAGCTAAAGCAATCTGCCACGCTTCGTGAAATATCAGATCCCAGGGATACATGGGGTCAGGGGCATGTATCTTGTCAAGGTACCAGAACTGCCTGCTCTCCCACTCCTCTCTCTCCTTGCTGAAGATGTAGTGGGGTGGATACATCTCCTCCCAGCCTCTGAGCTCTTCCGGAACCTCTACCTCCAACGGTTTTGGAAATCCTTTATCTGTCATTCTATCACCCAAAAACAAAGCTCCAAACAATTTCGATTTGCCATTATCATTCGTTATATTTATGAGTTTGTCAAGCTGTAGCATTGAAAATAATAAATTATTAATCATTACTCACAGAACTTTGCAGGGTGTAAATATGCAGTTTGAGGTGATTGTTAGGGGAATCGTGAAGCATGAAGGTAAGCTGCTGATAGGGTTGAAAAGAAGAGACGACCCCCATCCACTTCAGGGAAAGTGGCATTTTCCTGGAGGAAGGCTTGAATATGGTGAATCGCCCTGGGGAGCTGTTGAAAGGGAGATAGAAGAGGAGACGGGATATATTGTTGAGGCTGTTGAAATAATAGATGTGGTTCCTAAATTTTTGATCTGGCCAGAGGAAAGCGGGATTCCTCCGCAGCGGACCCTTCATATAGTCTTTGCATGCAGACTGAAGGGTGGGAATGCAAAGCCGGGAGATGACGTGGAGGAAGTCAGGTGGATAAGGGTAGATGAAGCGGATGAAGATGTCTTCCAGTCAGAATTTTTGCTTGAATCAGCAAGGGTGAGAGAATTCGTTTATAATAGTTTGGATGATTTACCGTGATTTAATTTACTTTTCATTATCACTGCATTTTCGCCTTACAATCCTTCTACACTCCAGCCTAAATGCCGAATCTGGCCACAAAAAGGCTGCGAAGCACGGCAACTATATCGCGGTTTGAGACAAGCAGGGCACAATCATAACGGCTTCTCTCCCTCAAACTGCCCTCAGACGGCATCAGTATTGCTTCTTTCCCGTCTCTGATGTACATCCTGCCAGGTGCCTCGCCCTCTCTGCATTCAGCAAGTTTCTTGAGGATTTCCGCTATCTCGGCTGGAACATCTTTGAGGGGTGCGATTACGTATATCCTGGCGCCTGAAGCCTTCACGTCATCCAGTTCTGCCTTAAGCTCGTAAACAAGCCTTATAGCTTCATTTCTCGTTGCAAAAACCATGAGCTCTTTTTTGGCCTCACCAACAAATTTCTTCAGGGTGTTTATAATTGCCCTTCTACCAGTAATTTCAAGGGATAGAGCGTTGCTGCCGTCACCCTTCATTAGATGTGCACTTCTCGCCAGATTGATGAATTCCTCCCTGAGTTTCAAAGCGTGATAAAACTCCCTCTCCTTCTCCCTTATCAGTATGGATGTTGCAATCTCAGGTGAGACAGGGAAGTATGTGCGGGGTTTCTGGCTGGAGAAATAGACAATACCCCTCTTACTCATCTCCTCCAGCAAATCGTAAACTCGCTGCCTAGTAAGCCCCACATCCTTTGCAATCTGACTTACTGTAACGCCTGGCCTTCGTAGAAGGTATACGTAGAGGTTTACCTCCGGTTTTGCAAGTCCCAAGTTCCCCAAGATCTCAGCTATCCTTTCAGGAACTTTCATCATGATTGAGAATTATTAAAAATTATCTCCTTACTTAAACTTTTCTCTGAAGCCCGTTAATCTGTTCAAACTCAATTTAAATGTCGTTTTCAAAAACACGTAAAACAAATAATTTGACAAAGGTATATCAATGATTTTTCATTACCGAATTCCGGTGATAAAATGTCGGAATACCCAATTCCGAAGGACATGAGGGAATTTATAGAAATATGTGAGAAAGAAGGCGAACTCAAGAGGATAACGGCCGAAGTTGACTGGAATCTTGAACTTTCACACATAGCCAAGCTCAACGAGGAGCGAAGCGGTCCGGCCCTTCTCTTTGAGAATGTGAAAGGGCACAGGACTTCTGTGTTAACCAGTGCCTATACCAAGACTTCAAGAGTAGCAATTGCTCTCGGAATGGAGAGAAGTGCAGGAATAATGGACATTGCAAGGGAATGGATGGAGAGGGTAACAAAAGGAGGACTGATAAAGCCGAAAAAAGTAGGAGATGGACCCATTCTAGAGAATAAAATGGAAGGTGACGACGTCAACCTCTCTGCATTCCCTGTACCGAAATTCTATCCTCAAGACGGTGGAAGATATTTTGGAACAACAGCTTACTTGGTTACAAGAGATCCAGAAACGGATTTCGTCAACTGTGGTGTTTACAGAATGCAGATTCTTGATGATAAGAGCTTGGGCCTGCAACTCCTGAAGGGAAAGGATGCTGAGGTGATGCTGAACAAATATCGTGAAATAGGGGAGCCCATGCCAGCAACAGCAGTCATTGGCGGACCACCCCTTGGCTTCCTTGTTGGGAGTACCTTGGTCCCCTACGGAACAAGCGAATATGAGGTTATGGGTGCTTTGCAGGGCGAACCGGTTGAAATTATACAGAGCGATTTAACTGGCTTACCAATTCCGGCCAACGCAGAGATCGTTGCCGAAGGCTATGTTGATCCAAACCCCGAGAATTTCAGACCTGAGGGTCCTTTTGGGGAGTACACTGGCTATTATTCGGGCAAAGCTCAAGAGGAGTTTCCAAAGCCCTGGCTGAAGGTGGAGAGAGTTCTTTACAGAAACAACCCTATATTCTGGTCAACCACCGTTGGAAGACCGGTAACGGACACCCACATGGTTCAGTCCATAAACAGAACGGCTGAGCTCTGGACGCAATTGCAGCGTATGGGCGTTCCAGGCATCCAGTCAGTCTATATTCTACCTGAGAGCACGGGAAGGTTCTGGGCAGTCATTTCCATCAAGCAGATGTATCCGGGGCACGGCAGGCATGCCGGGCTTGCGGCCTTTGCCACAGTCCTGGGGAATTACGGGATGAAGGGAGTGATAGTAGTTGATGAGGACATAAGAGCTGATGATTTGCCCAGAGTCTGGTGGGCTCTGTCAACGAGATACAACCCAGTGGAGGATACAGAGATAATAAAGAAAGGCCGCTCAACACCCCTCGACCCCTCTCTGCCAGCTCACACTGATTACTACGACCACAGACTACTGGTTTCCAGAATACTCATGGATGCAACAACACCTTATGAGTGGCAGAGGAAACCGACAGTTATAGAGCTTGATAAAGAGATTCTGGAGAAAATAAAGCAAAGGTGGGGCGAGTTTGGACTGAATTTCTCCATCTGATGGTCGCGCTGATTGAGCCAAGGTGAGAGAATGAAGTGGGTGGGCTTCGACTACGGCCAGTGCATAATGGATTCAAGAAATAGAAAGGTGGAGTACTGGATGGCAGTGGTTTTCATTGATGAGGAGAAGGACAGGCCTGGCGTTATCGAGGAAAAGGTGAATCTATATAGGGAACTGATAAAAAAGTACGGGGACTTTAGAAGGCTGCACGAGAAGGGAAGGCATGAGGTGGAGGAAAAGGTTCTGGAAAAAAACCAGTGCCTGATCAGGAAATATTACGAGGTGGAACAGAAGCTTCTGAAGCCGGCTGACGGAATTTATGAGGCTCTCAAGCACCTCAAATCCAGGAAATACAGAATAGACGTGGTTTCAGACATGGCAGCACTCGGCACAATTGTGAACTTCCTCAACAATTACAACCTTAGAAACTTCTTTGCCAACATATATTCTCCCGAAGGAGTCCTCAGAGAAGATGGCCAAATTGATGACAGCTTCAAGGGAACATCCAAAGAAGACGGCAGCATTTTTGAAAAACTGAAGGAGGAGTTGGAAAGCCAGGGCATATCCATTTCTGAAGCGGTAATTGTCGGAGATCATCCTGTTAAGGACATCGAAATGGCCAGAAAATACGGTTTCGTAACAGTTCACTATGCAGCAAAGGAGAAGCCATCCGAAATAGCTGACCACGTGATAACAGACTTCAGGCAGCTTTTGGATATTCTGTAATGAGTTCCATATCTCCACTGGTTACAAAATCTAATAAATCACATCACTGAAAAATTAATGATAAAAGGTGATGGAATGATCGACAGAGGTGAGGAACTGAAGCTGGACATACCCGAGACCTTTAATTTTGGTGAGGCTATAATAGACGGTAGCGCAGAGAAGTTTGGAAATAAGACAGCCGTAACCTGTGTAGGCAGTGAGAAAATGGGGATTAAGGAGGAGAGCATAACATTTGAAGAACTCAGAATGGAGACCAACAGGGCGGCAAATCTCTTCATGAATCATGGTATATCTCATGACGACAGAATTCTACTGATTCTGCCCGATTCCATTGAATTTTACATTGCCTTTTATGGTGCAATAAAACTGGGAGCGATACCCGTTCCCGTTAACACCTATCTCAGCAGGGAAGATTACCGGTACTTCCTAGAAGATTCCAGAGCGAAATTTGCCATTGTTGGAGAACATTTCATGGACAGCTTTCCTGCAACTTCAAAGTTTTTAAAAGGGTATCTGGGAGTCAAGGAGTTCAGGGAGATGCTCTCAGATTACTCTCAGGAATTTGATGCTGTAAAGCTCAGCAGAGACGCAATGGCCTTCTGGCTTTATAGCTCAGGAACCACCGGGAAGCCGAAGGGTGTGGTGCACCTCCAGCACGACCTGCTCTACGTTGCCGAGGGATACCACAAAAGAGTTCTCGGGATTAGCGATAAGGATGTATGCTATTCCGTCAGCAAACTCTTCTTTGCCTTTGGTCTCAACGGTGCGGGATGTGGTACGATTTACTGCGGTGCCACAACCATTGTCGATCCTGAAAGGGTGGAGCCAGAACGAGCCGTTGAGATAATGAGGAAATACGGTGTTACCGTGCTTTACACCGTTCCAAACTTTTACAGCAGGCTCACCAAACTTGAAGAAACCTACAGTGGTCTGAGGCTTGCGGTGAGTGCAGGAGAACCGCTCCCTGCTGGAATCTGGAGGAGGTTCAGGGAAAGGTTTGGAGCTGAGATTGTTGAGCATATAGGCTCAACAGAGGTCTGTGGTGCATTCATTGGGAGTTATCCGGGAAAAGTGAGGCCGGGATACACCGGTGTTGCTCTGCCGGGGTGGGAGATAAGGCTTGTTGATGAAGAGGGGAATGACGTTCCCGACGGAAAACCTGGCAGGGTATACATAAAAGGAGAGTCAGTATCCCCCTTTTACTGGGAAAAGCATGAAGAAACCAAGAAAACATTCTTGGGGGAGTGGTACTACACGGGAGATGTTATGATCAGGGAAGGCGGGTATTACAGGTACGTCGGAAGGGCGGATGACCTCATCAAAACGAGGGGACTGTGGGTCTCACCAATAAAAATCGAGTCTGTAATGGCCAGGCATCCTGCTGTGGTTGAGTGCGCCGTTGTTCAGGGATTCAGTGATGAGAGGATAGAGATCGTTTCCGCCTACGTGAACATTGGCGATTACGACCGGGAGACCTTTATTAAGGAAGTGAAAGATATGATGAGGCAGGAGGGTTTGAAGGGCTATGAGATTCCTGAAAAATGGATTTTTGTGGATGAGCTTCCCAAAACAGCAACGGGCAAGATTCAGAGATACAAGTTGAGGGAAAGAGAAAGGATGGGGATTGTATGAGACTTGTTGTAGCTTTAACCGGAGCTTCAGGCCAGATTTACGGAGTCAGGATGCTTGAGGTTCTGAATGAATCTGAGGTGGAAGTGCACTTAGTCATTTCGCCGGCAGCCGAGAAGAATATTGAGATTGAAACTGATTACAGCGTTGAGGACGTGAAGATGCTTGCAGATTACGTTTATGATTACGCTGATGTCGGTGCAGCCATAGCCAGCGGCTCCTTCAAGCACGATGGCATGGTAATCATCCCCTGCTCAATCAAAACCGCCTCAAGCATTGCCTACAGCATAGCATCTAATCTGATAGTGAGAGCTGCAGATGTGACTCTTAAGGAGAAGAGAAGGCTTGTTCTTGCCGTAAGGGAGACGCCACTCCACCTCGGACACCTTTCAACACTGACGCGGCTGGCAGAGCTCGGGGCTGTAATCTTCCCCCCTGTACCGGCTTTCTACAGCAGGCCGAAAAGCATTGATGATATAGTGAACCACACTGTGGGCAGGATTCTGGACTTTTTCGACATCGAACACGACCTCTACACATCTTGGGGCGAGGAGAAAAGAGAGAGGACATCAGAGAGTTTTTCTAGGATGTAGGTGGAGCCTGCTTTTTTAAGCTCATCGATACTGTTCTCCCCCTGAAGAACTGCTACATCTATTCCTGCTTTTATCGCCGCCATTACGTCTGCGATGCTGTCACCAATAAAGAGGGTTTCGTGTCCTTCAGCTCCCATGATGTTCATAGCTTTCCTCAAGCCCTCTGTATCAGGCTTCAGGAGTCTCACGTCATTTCTCGAAACCACGCATAAAAAGTGTTCCAAACTAAACTTTTTGAGGGCTGCATGAAGAGCTTCACTTCCCACGTTTGAGACTAGAGCAACCTTAACACCTGAATTGCTTAGAGCTTCAAGGACATATCTGGAATCGTCATGAGGTTTCCAGTTTTTGAGAGCCAGGACATCATATGTGTCGTAAATCTCATCTATCAACCCAATTGAGTCTGGGAAATGCATCGATACAAAATTGTAGAGTTCGGCATAGTTTTGAGTATTTTCAGGTACAACTATACCCGCTTCCTTCAGCACCTCCTTGGCTTCACGAACCGCTCTTGGAATATCCCACTCAAAGCTCACAAGTGTTCCTTCGAAATCGAAGATGGCGAAGCTGTATACTGATTTTTCGGTCATGGTATCATCTCGTGTTCAGCCACTGCAGCCTCACCACTCCTACCTCTCCTCCCTCTTGGCAAGCAAAGCCTTGAGCTCTGGACAGCCAGATATGGGATCTGCTGGCCTTCTTGATGTCAGGATGTTGGCGTTAGCGCTGCTCCAGCCATGGGGTATGTTGATGACGCCCGGCACGATTGTATCTGTTACTTTCGCCCTGATCTCTATGCTGCCTCTCTCTGTTCTGACAGTGACGATTTCACCATCCTTTATCCCAAATCTCTCTGCCGTTTCGGGATGGATTTCCACATATGCCTCTGGCTGAAGCCTCAGCATTTTCTCCACATTCCTGAGCTGGGAGTGGGTGAAGTAGAGGTTTCTGGCCCCTGTTGTCAGTATCAGCGGATATTTCTCGGCTTTACTGCTATATGGCGTCTCGCTGGGCTCTTTTGGTGTGGGTATGGCATCGTAACCCTTTTCTACCAGGCTCTCTGAGTAAAGTTCCACTTTTCCGCTTGGCGTCCTGAAACCTCTCTCCTTGTATTCTCCGTATCTGACCTTCCCCGTCCAGACTCCAGAAGGATATTTCTCGGTCAAATCATCCAGAGTATAACCTGTAGGCTCCAGAACGTAATCCAGAACCTCATCTACACTCTTCCAGGGGAAGTACTCTCTGTAGCCCATTTTTCTGGCAAGCTCCAGCCAGAACTCAACGTCGCTTTTCGCTTCTCCTGGCGGTTCAATCGCCTTCTTCCTAAGCATCATGTAAGGGATGCCGAAGATCACGCTGTAATAATCAACCAGCTCCAGCCTTTCCAGGAATGAAGCAGCTGGCAGGAAGAGGTCAGCGTGTTTGGCAGTTTCGGTCATGAACATGTCCATTACTACCAGAAATTCGACTTTCTTAAGAACTTCCAACATCTTTGCCGATTCAGGCCAGGTCAAAACGGGATTGGAGCCGGCAATAAAGAGGGATTTTATCTGATAGGGCTCCCCTTCCAGAACCGCATCGTAGAGGTACATTCCCTGCCCTTCCCCCAAGTGGGTCTCCCAGACCTGGTAGAAGAAGGGGTGTTGCTCTATGCCAAGTGGCAAATCTTTGAGTAGCTGATGCAGGCGGAGGTTCCTTGTGTGGACTCTTGCAGCCCTGACGAAGCCACCCTTAACGTCTATGTTCCCTGTCAGCGCGTGGAGGATTGCAACGGCTCTGGAGTTCTGAACTCCCGTGGGAACCTGATCCAGGGCATTAACACCCTGAACGATGCATCCCGGCTTTACAGTTGCGAAGGTTCTGGCGATTTCGGTAATGGTTTCCACATCAACCCAGGTTTTTTCGGCTATTTCATCAAGGCTGTATTTCGAAACGTGCTCTCTCAGCTTATCAAAGCCGTAGCAGTAATTTGCCACGAAATCCCTGTCGTAAAGCTCTTCCTCGATTATGACCTTCATCAGACCTATGGCGAGATATGTGTCGCTTCCAGGCCTCACAGCAGCGTGTATGTCGGCCATCTCTGCAACTTTCGTCTTTCTTGGGTCGATGACTATCAGCTTGGCTCCCCGCTTTCTTGCTCTCTCAATCATCCATGCCAGAGGTGGTTTTGAAGCGTGGGGATTGTGAGCCCAGACGATTATGCAGTTTGCATTTTCGGGATCAGCGACAGGGAATTTCCCGAGAGTGAGGATGTATCCGATTATCTGGTGTCTGTAACACATGCTTTCGGGAGAGAAGCAATTTGGTGTTCCATAAACGTCCATAAAACGCCTTATGAAGCTGACAGTGGAAGAGCCGCCTAACAGAATTGGCATTCCAATTATGGTAGCGAAGGCTTTTGGATTTATTTTGGCAACTTCCTTCAGGTTTTCGGCAACCATGTCTATGGCGTCATCCCATTCAATTCTCTGCCATTTATCGCCTTCTCTGACCATGGGGTAGGTTATTCTGTCCTTCGCGTAAACGTAATCTGCTGACACACTGCCTTTTGGACACAGGCGTCCTCTGTTGAGGGGGTGCTCATTCATGCCGGAGACTCTGGTGATCTTACCTCCTTCAACATAAACATTCATACCGCAACTCCAGGCGCAGAGCTCGCAGGCTGTTTTGATAACATTCATAATACCACCATACTATCACGGTGAAAAAACATGATTAAAAATTTAAGTAAATTTTGGGGGTTTACTTAAGGGTTTACTTGATTTCTTGACCCTTAACACTTTGTGAATTTTCCACGCTTTCTGATCCCTCCATCTTGTTTTGAAATTGCAACAGATAACAGATGCAACAGAGTTGCAATAATTGCAAGTTTAATTCCTAATTCCACCAAATATATATAATCACCTCCGCAAACTTTAATCATGACTTATACTGGAGTTGGAGTTGAGATTGACGTTTCAACTGGTGAAGTTCAGGAGTTCGAAATTCCTGAAAAGCTCTATTATGATTACCGGGGGATAATAGGCATAGCTTACCATTATGCCGAGAAACTCCATTTTGAAGGCGATCCCTTAAGCAGCGAGAATTTTGCAATCTTTGCTGCCGGAATACTTACGAATACCCGCATCCCGGGAGCTACAAAGGTTGTTGCTATATCAAAAAATCCCGTCAACCGAACCTTTGGGCCAGCAATAGGTGGAGGAGCCTTTGCCAGAGACATGAAAAGAGCTGGCTTTGACCTCATAATTCTGAATGGCGCTGCGGAAAAGCCATGCTATATTCTGGTTGAGGATGGAAGGGTGACTGTTGAAGACGCAATGAACCTCTGGGGAAAAGACATTGTGGAAACCACAGATTACTTGAAAGAGAAACATGGAGGGAGTGTGCTGGCAATAGGGAAGGCTGGAGAGAACAGAGTACCGATTTCCCTCACACTAATAGATGCCATTCATCATCTTGGCAAAGGCGGACTTGGAGCTGTTCTGGGCTCTAAAAATATCAAGGCAATTGTTGTGAAGGGAAAAAGGGCATCTGAGCCAGCAAATCCCCAGGAGTTCGGTAAGCTTGTTAAGGAATTCAGAGATCGCGTGAAGGCTGACCCGGTAACAAAGCGCTACGCTGACATCGGCATTATGGCAGCCTGGGATGCCTGGGCCAGAGAAGGGTACCTTGCTTTCAAAAAGAAGACCGTTGTGGTGAGTCGGGAAGTGGTAGAGGAATTCGGTGTGAGGAATTATAAAGGAAGGATCAAAAAGCAAAGTACAGGATGCTCTGGTTGTCTCTCTCCATGCAAGTCTATTCTCGAGGCTAGGCTTGGTGATGAGACAATTGAGACGAAAGCATCTCTGTATCTGGGAGTAGCATATGAATTCGGTGTGAAATGTGGGGTTGAGAGCGCCGAGATGGCTGTCAAGTGTCATGATATTGCCAACAGACACGGAATCGATGCCATGCTTTTTGCAGAACTCTACGATTTTGTAGCAACCCTATATGAGGAGGGCAAGGTTTTCGAGGATGAGCTGGGCTTTGAACCCTCTAGGAGTGGTGAAGCAGTCATTAAAGTGCTGGAAATGGTGGCTGAAGGCAGGGATTTTGGTGAGTACATGGGGCGGGGTTTTGAAGGTCTGGTGGAAAAATTTGGGGAATGGGTGAGGAAGGAATCTCACTTTATCAAGAACCTGGAACCCCTCTTCGACCCCAGAGTATCCTTTGCCAGCGAGTCCTTCGGCCTCTTTACAAATCCCAGAGGAGCACAGGAGGGGCCGGTAACCATAACTGTGCTGCCTGGCAGGGATGAGGAAGGCATCAGAAGGTACATGAAGCGTATTGGCGCATCAGATGAGCTCATAAACGCTACTTTCGGCGAGGTGTTCAACGCAGCCTTATACACCATCGCTGTCGAGAACTGGCTGTGGGTGCTGAATGGCATGGGGCTTTGCAGAAGGGAAAGCATAGCGAAAAGTCTGGACATAGAAACAGTGGCATCCATGTTCAGTCATGCAACGGGCATTGAAAGTTCTCCAGAAGAACTGGTTGCTGCTGCAGATAAAGCCCTTACCATGGTAAGGAAGCTGAACTGCCGGGAAGGTTACAGCAGGAAGGACGACACGCCACCATCACGCTTCTTCGAGCCACTGAAGACTTGGGAAGGATACAAGATATGGCGGGACTACTTTGGAAGAGTAGAGATAACACCCGATATGGTGGAAAAAATGCTGAGTGACTATTATGCGTGGAGGGGCTGGAAGGAAAACGGCTGCCCGTGATTATTTGATGGGTTTCCATTTTTAATTAACTGGGTTTACTAGGCTTGTACTCCTAAACAGGGGAACCCACATTTGGTACAGTTTGATAAGGTTTAACGCATGAGCATTTTGTAGGTAGCCCTATTCCGTCAAAATATTCTCTAAAAGATCCTCCTCAGTTTTTTCGGCCTTGGCAACCATAATATTTCTCCCGTCTAACCGGCAGTAAATTACAGTACTTTCATTTCTGGCCATAAAACTGTTCGGATTCTCACTGATGGAAAATCCTGAATTTACTAACAGCTTTTTGTAGTTCTCATAGGCCATTTTGAGGTCTGTCACGTCACAAAACAGTTTCCTGTACCCGGATTTAAGAAGAGATTGTAACGGATATGTTTTAAAACCACCGTAATAAAATCCTGCAATCTCTAAAGAGTGGTTTTTGAGCTTTACTGCAAAGACTTCGGAGTAGCATTCTGGTTTATAGAAGCTCCATTGAACTCTTTCCCAGTATTTCTCTGAAATGATGCTCTCTCCTTCATACTTCACCTTGAAAAGAAGATAGAGCATTGGTCGATCTTTTCCTTTTGGCCCTATACTTAGAAAATCAAGTGTATAGCCCAGAGATATGTAGGAAAATAATGCGAAAAATAATATTGCTGTGATGATTGTTTTTATAAACTCCTACTTATTTATAGATCTGGAAGTGTTGGTTGGATAGCTGGTCAGATGGCTAATTAGATAAATGCCAGAAATTAAAAGGGAAATCAAGATGGGGTGAGGCACTGAAACTCTGATATTCATCATGTGGAGCAGTACTGCTGAGATCACGAAAAGCGGCCCGGTTAGAAGGCCGGAAACTGTGGCCTTCAATATACTTTGTTTCTTCATAATAATGTTTTTATGATTGACCTGATAATACTTTTTCTAAAAATTCTCATACAAGTTTAAGGATAAGTGTCATCGATCAATTTAGCGGGAACTATATCTCCCACTCTCTCAATCATAATCCAATCTTTCAACCAGCCTATCATTTGTATGCCAATGTCTCGCAATATTTAAATACAAACTCAACTTCCCCTTCTCGGATTTGGACAGTGATGGCTATGTGCGGAATAGTTGGCATTCTATTCAGGAGGAAAAATCCAGAGCTGGGTGCGACGATAGTAGAGATGATGAAGAGACTGCAGCACAGAGGCAAGGATGGGGCAGGGGTTGCACTTTATGGAGGTCTGGAGCTTGCCGCAGATGAATACGTGATGAAGGTTGAAGTTCTGGGGAACGGTAATATCGGCAGGAGAAAAGAGAATATCGAGGAGTTGCTGGCTCACTACTGCCAGATAAGGGGAGTGGAGCTTGTAAGAGCTGGAAACGATTTCGAGATAGTGGATTACAAGATCAAAGGCGTCACTTTCCCGCAGCTCAGAAAACTTGCATTAAGCGTTCAGGAGCTGGAGGGGGTGTCTGTTCTATCTGCCGGGAAGTTTGAGATGTTCAAGGATGTAGGCTACATCACCCATGTTGACGAAGCTTACGGTGTCTCAAAGCGGAGTGGAACCCATGGCATCGGCCACATCAGGTTCTCCACGGAGAGCGGAGTTGATAGATATCATGCACACCCCTTCCAGAGCTTTCTGTATCCTGATATTACCGTTGTTCACAACGGCCAGATCACCAACTACTGGAAGACTCGGGCATCCCTTGAAGCCAAAGGCCACTACTTCACCACCGACAATGATACCGAATGCATAGTGCATTATGTTGCTGATAAGCTCCTTGAGGGATATAACCTTGAAGAGGCTCTTGAAAGTGCTGTACACGACCTTGATGGTCCTTTTGCCTTCATAATATCTACAGACAGCGAAATTGGCGTTGCAAAGGACAAACTCGGACTGAGACCAGCTTTGGTAGCTGAAGACGGAGATGTTTTTGCCATATCGAGCGAAGAAGTTGCTCTAGAGCCTCTTGGTCTTGATACCGAATATCTGGCCCCCGGAGAATATAGGGTTTTCAGGAAGTGATGTGGAAATGCTGCTCAGTGGTGTGTGCGGGGGATTCGAAAAATCCAGGAAGTGATGTTATGGAGATAGATTGCAGAGACCTTAGTGTTAGAGAGATAAACAGAATGCTTAAGGAAGCGGTAAGGAATGGGGAGAGGAAGATTGTTTTGAAGAATCCTGGCGCAAAGCATTACATTGCTGCAGGTCTTGTAGGAGAAGTTGAAGTTGAGATAAAGGGAAGTGTCGGCTTCTTCGTTGCAACCATGGCACACCAGCCTAGAATCATCGTGGAGAAGAACGCAGGATGGTTTGCCGGAGACAACATGACCAATGGTTATCTTGAAATAAGGGGCAACGCTGGTGATGGAGTGGGTCAGGGTATATACGGCGGAGTTATTGTGGTCAGAGGTGATGCAGGGGCGAGAACAGGAGAGATAATGAAAAACGGAACCATAATCATAGGCGGAGACAGTGATTTCATGACAGGGCTTTACATGATGGGGGGCAGAATGGTTGTTCTGGGAAATCTGCGGAGTATGGCTGGGGAAAGCATCGTTAGAGGAGTTATTTATGTGAAGGGAGAGGTTGAGAGTCTGGGTAAGAATGCAAAAATTGTTGAAATAGATGAGAAGGATGAGGAATGGCTCAAAGATGTCCTCAAGAAATACAATTTCAATTCATCCACTTCAAGCTTCAGGAAAATCATTCCTATAAGGAAGAGGTTTGTTTATGGTAGTGCTCCATCGGAGGAGGGATAATGGTTTTTGAAATAACCATTGACAGGGAAAGATGCATTAATTGTCTGAGATGTGTTAGGTGGTGCCCCACTGGAGCTTTGCAGGAAGAGGACAAGATGCCTGTTGTGGCATCCCAGACATCCTGTGTTGGATGCGGCAACTGCGTTGATGTTTGTCCCGCTGCAGCAATCCAGGTAGCAGGAACGTCAGATCTTGAAGATAGGGGCATCTGGAGCAGGAGCATAGTTCACGAGATTTGGCGGAAAGCTGAAAGTGGAGAATATATTGTAAGGGGAACTGGAGCTACCCGCCCGGTTCCTCATTTCGATGAATTTGTAATTTTGCCAGCTCAAACTTCCCGTCCACCTATAGATAAGTATAGAGAGCCCTGCAACACCAGAGTGGTTATAGGAGACAGATACGCAGAGGAGCCCCTGGTGCTTGAAACACCCATCATCGCAGCAGCCATGAGCTTTGGAGCAATAAGCCTAGAAGCGAAGGTTGCGATTGCCGTGGGAACTGCCATGGCGGGGACAGCGACAAATACAGGCGAAGGCGGTATGCATCCTGAGGAGAGGAAGCATGCAAAGCTTCTAATTGCTCAGTACGCCAGCGGAAGGTTTGGAGTTTCGGCAAAGTACCTTAATGATGCTGATGGAATCGAGATAAAGATAGGACAGGGTGCCAAAGCCGGTATGGGTGGCCATCTGCTTGGAGAGAAGGTCACCGAAGAGATTGCGGTAATCAGAGGAATACCGCCGGGAACGGATGCACTATCGCCAGCAAGGCATATGGACATTATAGGGCCTGAAGACCTGGCGATGAAGATAGAACAGCTCCGCGAAATAACAGACTGGCGTATTCCCGTAGCAGTGAAGTACTCTGCTGGTAGAGTTTCTGATGATGTGAAGATCGCTGCCAAAGCTGGAGCAGACATCATAGTGGTTGATGGCATGCAGGGAGGGACGGGAGCAACACCAGATGTGGTTGCCAACCATGCTGGAGTGCCCACGATAGCAGCCATTGTTCAGGCTGATCAGGCCCTCAAGGAAATCGGATTAAGAGATAAGGTTAGCTTGGTAGCAGCAGGAGGGATAAGGACAGGTGCTGATATCGCCAAAGCCATCGCCCTTGGAGCAGATGCAGTCCAGATCGGTACTGGCTTCCTAATCGCCCTCGGCTGCACAGTCTGCAGACAATGCCATCTTGGCAAGTGCCCGAAGGGCATCGCCACGCAGGATCCAAAGCTGAGGAGGAGACTTGATGCAGAGAAGGGTGGCATTAAGGTTTACAACTACATCAAAGCGATGACCGAGGAGCTCAAAATACTAACTCAACAGGCTGGGAAGACAGATGTAAGAAATCTGGAGATGGAGGACCTGAGGGCTTTGACAATAAATGCATCAGCCATCACTGGCGTTAAGCTGGCCGGATGGGATAAACCCTTCAGGTTGTGAGAATAAGTTTACGAAGGTTAAATTAAGGTTAATTTAAGCCTTTAAGTCTCTGAACTTCCTATTTTTCTGTTTTTATTTGGATGTTTTTCTACCCTCCAATCTAAGGTTACACTCGACGCACCTCCCACTCTCTAAAAAATTTTTAGAAAAATGTGGAGTTAAGAAAAAATTATATACCCCATGCCATCATGGGTTAAAAAAACGGGAGGTTTTGCATGAGCGAAGCCATCGAGCAGGCAAAAAAGATATTGAAAGAAAATGGAGTAAGACAGGTTTTGTGTGCTTTTTCTGATGTAAGAGGGATTCTGCAAACATTCAGCATACCGGCCAGAGAGTTCACCGAAGGTGGGGCATTCGAGGGCATAGGTTTTGATGGTTCGTCTGTCAGGGGGTTCAAGACCATAGAGCAGAGTGACATGGTCTGGATGCCAGACGCTTCCACCCTTAAGATTGTGCCTTGGATAGATGACCCAGTGCAAAAGACAGCCATAATGTTCGGGGATGTTTATGAAGCATGGGGCGAAAACGTTGCAGATTGTGACCCCCGAGGATACGTGGCGAAGAGGATAATGGAGGAGCTCTCAGACAAGGGACTCTCTGCCATATTTGGTCCAGAAATTGAGTTCTTCCTGTTTGAGAGTGTCGATCCAACAAATCTCACCTGGGATTTCTGGGTCTCACCCAACGGTGGTGCTGGAGACTCTTGGGGTCCGCCCAGAGTTATGCCGAGAAGCCCCGAAACGACACCAGGAGGTTTTATAATCAGGCCCAAGGAAGGTTATTTCAGAGCTCCGCCTGAAGACACCACCGTTGAGTACAGAAATGAGCTGGTTTATTATCTGGAGCAGCTGGATGTTGAGGTTGAATACCACCACCACGAAGTTGCAACAGCAGGCCAGGTAGAGCTTGACTTCAAGCCAAAGCAGCTTATTGATGTCAGCGATGCATTCTTCCTGTACAAGTTCGCAGCTAAAAACATCGCTTCAATGTACGGTCTTATGGCTATCTTCATGCCCAAACCGCTCTATCTCGACAACGCCAGCGGGATGCACACTCACCAGAGCCTCTGGGAGGGTGAGCCCTTCAAAGGGACAAACATCTTCGCCGACCCGGATGACGAGTACATGCTCAGCCAGAAGGCCAGGTATTACATAGGTGGATTGCTGGAGCATGCTAAAGCGCTTACAGCTCTCTGCGCACCAACTGTGAACTCCTACAAGCGCCTTGTGCCGGGATTCGAAGCACCGATTTACATCTGCTGGAGCCCAAGGAACAGAAGCGCTCTGGTGAGAGTTCCCATGTACCACAAGAAGCCTTCAGCCATCAGAGTTGAATACAGAGGTGCTGATCCCAGTGCGAATCCGTACCTTGCGTTCTCAGCTATGGTGGCCGCAGGTCTGGATGGTATCAAGAAGAAAATTGACCCCGGAGATCCGGTTATGGAGGATGTTTACGAGCTGACTGAGGCGAAGAAGAGGGAATACAGGATAGGTGAACTACCAACGACGCTTCGCGACGCTCTCGACCACTTGGCCAGCGATGAGGTGATACAGAAAGCTCTTGGGAGCCACATCTTCGATGCCTTCATGGGGCTGAAGATTGACGAGTGGAACCAGTACTGCCTGTACATCACGCCGTGGGAAATAATGAAATACTTGGACATCTAAATGAGAAAAGGGGGTGTTAGAGTTGGGTGTTCATCGCATAACCAGCGAGGCTGCCAAGTATTATGCAACAAGGGAGAGGGTTCTTGGAAGCGGAATAACCGTGCTGGGAGTGGCAAGTGAGAAAGCCGGAGAGCTGGATAAGGCCAAGCTTGAAGAGCTGGGCGATCTTGCTGCTGCTCTCCTTCCTCACAGCCCTGGCTACGCAGGAAAGCTCATGGCAGTGGTGGCAAGGCTTTTCTGGGCCCTTGCCGGGCTTGGTGAGAAGGAGTTCAAGTTCGTGGAACTTGACGAGCTTGAAAGCTGGGTTGAGAAGCTGAAGAAGGAATTTGAGGCTGAGTAGAGCCTAACAGAAACCCTTAAATCTATTTTTATTTTAAAAATTTTATGCGTCCAGTAATTAGGATAATCAACCCTTATGATGCTGGTTTGTTTCCTGAAGACCTCATCAGGAAGGGGTTTGACAGAGGGAACGTAATCCAGCTCGCCTCAAATGAGAATCCCTATCCTCTTCCCGAGGAGGTTATTGAGGCTATAATGAAGAGTGTAGAAGTTGCCAGCAGATATCCTCATCCCGGATACAGGGAGCTCAAAGAAAGGATAGCCGGATACGTAGGGTGTTCAGTGGAGAACGTTGTTCCGGCTGCCGGGGCAAGCGAGCTGATAAAGCTTGTAGTAGATGCAGTAGTTGAACCATTTGACAGAGTCATCATCCCAATGCCATCCTACAGCTATTATGTACTCGCTTCCATGCTTAGGGATGCAAGCATTATCTTTCCTGAGTTTGAAGGTTACAAAATTCAGCCAGAGGTGCCGTATGGGAAGCTAATTTTCCTATGCTCACCCAACAATCCGACAGGGAATATGATAGAAAGGAAGGTTGTGGAGGAGATTGTGGAGAGTTTTAATGGTTACGTGGTTCTGGATGAAGCTTACGTGGAATTCTCGGGCAAGAGCTGCGTGGATATGGTTGAAAGCCACGACAATCTAATAGTTCTCAGGACATTCTCCAAATTTTTCGGTTTAGCAGGCCTGAGGGTCGGGTATGCAATAGCCTCTCAGGAAATGGCTTCGGCGTTGGAAAAAATCAGAAGTCCGTTTTCAATCTCCCAGACCGCATATTTTGCTGCTATTGCTGTTCTGAAGTGCATAGACTACTTCATGGAACTCAAGGCAAGAATTTTGAAAGAGCGTGAAAGATTGAGAAAGGAACTTTCGAAATTCTTTCAAATTTATCCTTCAGATGCCAACTTTCTGCTGTGTAGGCACAGCTTTACTGAACTGACAGCCAAACTGCTGGAGGAGGGCATAATAGTTAGGGATGTAACCGGCCTTATGGGCCTGGATGGGCCTCATGTTAGAATAACTGTGGGCAGAGAGGATGAAAACGACAGACTGATTGAGGCGATAAAGGAGATATGTGGGTGATGGATGGGGTGTTTGGGGGATTGTTTTGGGGCGCGGGTTGGGGATAAAGGATAATTAGAAAATCCAGAAAAATCCGGAAAAGTCAAAAGAGATTCTTAACTATTCTGATGGCTGAACTGAACCCCACGTTCACCTCCATCTCTCCGTCTCTCCCTATCTTTGCGTAGCCGTTGTAGATCTCCACCACATCTCCAGGTGCCACCTTTCTGACATGCCTTGCTGCATCATCCCAGAAAACCGCCCTTACACTGTCCTCTCCGTCGCTCATCACAAGTTCGGTAACCAGACTTTTTCCACCCCTGACTGCTCTCTCTTCGCCAATTCCCGTTACAAAGCCCCTAATGTTGCAGGGGTGAAGAGGGATGACTTTCCTGATGGGAGTGAACGAGAACTGAAACTCTACCGGTTCCACAGAGCTAACACTTCTGATGAATTTATCTGTTACAACCGCAGAAACCCTGGCTGGTAAAGGCTCAGGAATGGGGAAGGATGAGGCGAGAATTTCAATTTTATCGGTGTAAAAAGCCACGTTGTACTGCCTTCCTGCCTTGGAACAGGCAAGCACGATACCTTTAACTTCTTGGCCTGCCAAGCTGAGCACTTCCACATCAGATGCATCTCTGATAAAAACTTCTTCATCTTTCACCAATCCCTTGACCCTAACGGTGTCGCCAGCAGCCACATCACCAGTTTTTATCAGCTCAGCAGCATCATTCCACAGCACGACTCTGACAGCACCGCTGTCATCCTTTAAAATAAAGCTTCCAGCTTTCTCTCTCGCTTTCGGACTCTCAACAACACCTTCGAGAAGAACCTTCCCCCTTCTGTTTTTCAGCTCACAGACCTTTGTCACGTGAAGAATCCCCAGAGAATATTCTGCCAGAAGTTTTGCAGCTTCATCAGTTATCAAGTCTCCGAAATGAGATTTTATTTCCTCAAGCCTCTTTTCAACGCTACTGTTCTTCTCAGTCTTCTCCGAATCGTTCTCGTCGAATTCCAGTTTTCCGCTCAAGGTATCCACCCCTTCAGCAGACTCAGAGATATTAAAATGGATAAAAGCAGCATGATGAATCCGTATCTTTCCATGAATGGGATTAGAAGAGATGTTATTTGATTCTTTTGTTTTGGCAGGGAAAAGGTGTTGTAGGATTTTGGGGGGTTTGGCACCATATAGAGCGAGATATTGTAAGACTGAGACTTTAAGCCCAGTTTAGAACTCTATAACTTTGATATTAAGAAACCTTCATATATAACTCCACAAATGCTTGGCAAGCTTCCTAGCATGTTTTACAACGTACTCGGGCGTCACACTCTTTAGCCACTCAACTATTCCATCTTCGTATAGCATTCCTTCGCTGAGGGGCAGACTTACGCCGTCTGGCTCGAAATTCCTGATGTGGAGGCAGCCCAAAGGCACCCGGGCAAGCTTCCCGCTTGGAGTCTGAGATGGGTCGATTACTATGTGATCCTTTTTCTTCTCATGCCCACCTGAAACTTTAAAATCCACCTTATTTTTGACTCTTTCCACCCACAGGTCTGTCCAGGATTTGAAAAGAACACCTCTGCTG
This sequence comes from Archaeoglobus sp. JdFR-37, assembly GCA_002010215.1. Taxonomy (GTDB): domain Archaea; phylum Halobacteriota; class Archaeoglobi; order Archaeoglobales; family Archaeoglobaceae; genus JdFR-37. The sequence goes on along the minus strand of MTMY01000004.1, from coordinate 70,062 downwards.
TGAAACTGGACTTTCTCAGCATAAAATTCGGGAGGCTGCGGTGAAGTGAGAAAGAGATAGATGTGGAAGCTGGAACCTGTCCAGTAAACTGCAACCGATTTCACGAGCTCGTGGAACTCATCGTCCTCTTCTTTCTGGGTTTCCATCATTTCCAGAAGAAGCCTTACCACTTCCAGTGACTTCTCGGCGGAAAGATTGGTGCGGTCTATGTCAATGAATATTCTGCCAATTGGCTTTCCCTCTCCCTCTCCGTTGGTGGCGTAAAAGAACTCAGAGTATTTCCTGGGCACGAAGTATCTCCACAGCAATATCTGCCTCTCGCTCAACATGTTTCTGACCTCGCTGAGGTGATGCTTTACTCTTAACCTCAAAAATTCTTCATTGATTTGCTGGAAATCTTCAATCCACAGCTCTCCCAGCTTACCAGCTCTGTTTAGGAAGTATGGAATTTTTGACTTGGGAATCCACGTTTTACTGGCAATCTCTCTTCCTTTGAGAAAGTCCATTAGATATGGGGCAATTTTGCTGTAGAGGTTCAGCACGTCAATTTCGCCGTATGGTTTTAGCAGATTCACGTAAGAGGATTCGCATAATCCTAAATAGCATTTATCGGTGTTCAGGTTCTGGCTAAGAATTATTTAAATGTGGATTAGACTTAATCTCAAGAGCACAACTAAGGCTTCCAAAAATTTTTAACCATCTTCTGCAGCCAATGCAATGTGAAGGATATTTTCTTTACAGACTGGGAAGGGCCGTGGATAACCACAGATTTCGCCTATGAAGCTGCTCTAGCCTTTCTGAACAATTATGAGTTCTTCAGGAGGCTCAGTCAGTACGACGATTATCTAGCGTATGTTGTCAAAAAGGAGGATTATGAAGCTGGCGATACGCTCAGATTGCTGGCACCCTTCCTAGTTGCTGCAGAAGTGACAACGGAAGAGCTGTACCAGCTGAGCGAGAAGATTGCCACCTTCGTTCCCGATGCTTTTGAAGCGATGCAGTGGCTGCTGAAACGTTACACTCCTGTCGTCATCTCCACAAGCTATTCAGCTTATCTTGAGAGGACTGCCGGGATGCTGGGCATATCGGAGCATCTGCATGGCACCACCTTCGACCCTGAGAAATACTCAATGGATAGGGGGGAGCGTAAATGGTTGCTGGATCAGGTGGATATCATAGCATCACTCCCACAGATAGAAATCGAAAATTCAATGATATCGGATGATGCCAGGGAAGCTGTGGAATATCTGGACAGGCTCTTCTGGGAGGAGATGCCTAAAAGGTGCTCTGGAGCAGTTCTGAATGACGTGAGAGCCATTGGGGGGAAAAGAAAGCTTGAAATTGTCAAAAAGTATGCTTTCAAGCACAGAATTTCTGCAGACAAACTTATTGTCATCGGGGACAGCATATCGGATTATGCCATGCTCCAGTGGGTCAAAGACATGGGAGGGATTGCTGCATCCTTCAACGGGAATGAGTATGCGTTAGAGCACTCCAACCTTTTCATAATCTCAGAAACAGCCTGGGCGGAGGCAACGGTGGTGGATTTATTCTTCAAACAGGGACGAGACGCTGTTGTGGAGCTTGCCAGGTTGCAGGGTAAGCTTGATGAGCCTGATGAACTGACTGAAAAAGTGGCTGGAAGAGCGGAATTTTACTGGTATGAGGACATTTATGAGGACATCCACTGGCAGGATATCTGCATCAAATCTGAGGAGATGAGGAGGAAGGTGAGGGGAGAAGCAGGCACTTTGGGGTAATATAGGTGGTAATATGGTAGGAATGGCGGATGAATTTGATGTAATAGGTTTTGGGGCCATAAATCTTGATAAGATATACATGGTGGATAAGATTCCGGGTAAAGATGAAGAGGGGTTCGTTCTCTCAGTTGAGTTCCATCCTGGCGGCAGTGCAGCCAACACAATCGTCGGCCTTTCGAGGCTGGGTTTGAAAGCGTCGTACATCGGCAAAGTAGGCAGCGATTCTGATGGCGATTTTCTGCTCAAAGACTTCATCAACGAAGGTGTGGATACTAAGACCATCATAAGGGCTGAAGGTAGAAGTGGAACAGCCATGATTTTTGTTGACAGGGATGGGAACAGAGCCATCTTGGTTGATCCAGGTGTTAATGACACCATCAGGTATGAGGAGATCGATGTGGATTACGTATCACGTTTCAGACTGATGCATCTAACTTCCTTCATATGTAAGAATGGTGAGGATTCCTTTATCAGCCAGAAAAAGCTTGTAAACGAGCTGGATATTCAGGTAAGTTTTGACCCAGGCATGATATATGTTGAGAGGGGTATGGGCGACCTCAAAGACATCCTTAAGAATACAACGGTTTTTCTGCCAAACAGAAGGGAGATAGAGCTTCTTACGGGGATGGATTACATTACATCTGCCCATGAGCTTGTGACTATGGGGGTGGATGTTGTGGTGATTAAGCTTGGTGAAGAGGGATGTTACATCTTTGACGGAAAGAAGGAGTACACGGTTCCCGCATACAGTGTAGAGGCGGTTGACAGCACCGGCGCCGGAGATGCATTTAATGCAGGTTTCCTATATGGTTATCTGAAAGGGAAAAGCCTGGAGGAGTGCGGCAAGCTCGGCAATCTGGTGGCTGCTATGAACATCAAGAAAGTCGGAGCCAGAGCCGGTTTGCCCAAGGAGGATGAGCTTAAAGAGTTTGGAGAGGTCTAACGTTCTGGGATTCAAGCTCAAGTTCAGCGATTCGATTATTTAACATTCACCAACTCATCACATCCTGAAACAGAAAACATTTTTTATTCTTCCAGCTTTCTTCAGCCAGGATGGACATTGCGGAGCAGATAAAGCAGCTGGAGGAAGAGATTAAGCGAACTCCTTACAATAAGGCTACTGAGCACCACATTGGCAGGCTGAAAGCGAAACTTGCTAGACTCAGGGAGGAGGCTGAAAAGCAGAGGAAGAAGAAGAGTGGGGCGGTCTTCTCCATCAAGAAAGAAGGAGACGCAACAGTTGTCTTGGTGGGCTATCCTTCAGTTGGAAAGTCAACACTTCTCAACGCTCTGACTGGAGCAAAAAGCGAGGTGGCGGACTACAATTTCACAACCCTCAAACCCATTCCGGGCATGCTGGAATATAAAGGGGCAAAGATACAGATTGTTGACGTGCCTGGACTCATAGAGGGGGCGGCAAGAGGCAGAGGAAGGGGTAGGGAGATTATCTCGGCGATAAGAACCGCTGACATGATTGTGATCGTTACAGATGTTTTCAACTTTCACCACATAGATATTCTGAAGAAAGAGCTTTATGAGGGTGGTATAAGGCTAAACGAGAAACCTCCGGAAGTCATCATCAAGAAGAAAGACAGGGGTGGAATCAAAATAACATCTACCGTCCCACTCAGCATAGATGAGGCTACAATCATGGAAGTTTTGAGAGAGTACAGAATCCACAATGCCGATGTCCTCTTGAGGGAGGACATAACCATAGACCGGCTGATCGATGCCATTATGGGGAACAGGGTCTACATCCCTTCTCTCACTGTGGTAAACAAAATAGATTTGATGCCAGAAGTGGAAATTCCGGACACTACAATACCTGTGTCAGCTGAAAAGAAGATAAATCTGGATCTTCTGGTGGAAAAAATCTATGAAAAGCTTGAATTCATCCGTATATACCTCAAACCTCCCGGCGGGAAACCGGATATGGATGAACCACTGATAATGCGTAGAGGGGCAAGGGTGGAGGATGTTTGTAAGAAACTGCATCGTGACATGCTAGAGAACTTCAGATATGCGAAGGTGTGGGGCAAAAGCGTCAGGTTTGGGGGGCAGCGAGTGGGCTTGGAGCACATTCTGGAAGATGGAGATATTTTGACCATTTACTCATAAACTTTATTAAATTATTATGGATTAAATGGTAAAATCAATGTTGCCGGAAAACTTCCTCAAGAATTGTAAAGTCCATGTTCGGAAAGAAAGTTTTGCCATTGTAAAATCCAAAAGAAGTCCATCAAATGCCTTTGCAGTCATCCAGGATGGAAGAGAAATCACTGTTGTCATTGATCAATCCATAATTCAATCCGAAATTAATGAAGAGGACATTATAGAGGTTGAAAGAAACTGGAGAATTCTAACCTTTGATACCATTTTACCCTTCGAATTGGTGGGATTTCTTGCTAGAGTTTCTGGAGCTCTTGCGGAAGAGGGAATCAGCATTTTTGTGATTTCTTCTTATTCCACCGATCACATCCTTGTTAAAGAAAAGGATGTTCTCAAGGCGATAAGAAAACTTGAGGAACTTGGGTGCATTGTTGAAAAGGGTTAAGTTGTTGAACGGTTTTTACCGTTTTTGGAAAAACCGATGTAGGCTTTTATATGTTGAGGTATCAGGAATATCTGGTGGTGGATATGGTGGTGATGCTCAAGTTGCTGACCTCTCCAACCTGCCCGTACTGTCCCATGGCAAGTGAAGTTGTGAGGAGGTTTGTAGAGGAAGAGAAAGATGTTCTGGCGATGGAGCTGAGCGTTGCGACAGAGGAAGGGTTGAGAGAAGCCAGAAGATTCGGAATAAGCGGAGTGCCGGCCATAATAGTGAATGACAGATATGTCATGCTCGGCGTTCCAACTCTGGCTGAGTTGAGAAATGTAGTTTCGATGTTTAGGGAAAACTGAGAAGAGAGAAGAGAAAATTAAAGGAGGTGAGATGAGTGAAGGTGCTTAACCAGGAAAATTTCCATCAGGAGATAAACAAGGATAAGCTGGTAGTGGTAGACTTCTATGCTGACTGGTGCATGCCATGCAGGTTGTTACAGCCAGTGCTTGAAAAGCTTGAAAAGGAGTTCAGCAATGTGGAATTTGCAAAGCTCAATACAGACGAGAACCCCCAGATAGCCATGGATTTCGCAATATTCAGCATTCCCACGGTGCTGATCTTCTATAAGGGTGAAGTGGTGGGAAGTTTCATAGGAGCAATGCCGGAAAGCGTTGTCAGGAAAGAGATTGAAAAGGCTCTTGAAAAAATCGTTGCAGTGCAGTGAGGTACAGTGAAGCAATCAGGAGATTAGGCATTGAGGCAATGAAGGTCATAAAAGTGGGGCGGTGCAGGGTTGAGGTGGCTTTCTGCAACCTCCGCTGCCCCTATTGTGTTCATTTATTTCAAGAACATAGAGATTTAAGCGTGGACGAAATTGTGGAAAAGTTAGGTGAATGTGAAAGTGTCTACATAGGTGGAGCAGAGCCTACAGTTCAGAAAAAGGAACTGAAACAGCTCCTTGAAAAACTGTACCATAATGGAAAGAGCATAACTCTCAAAACAGACGGAATGCTTCCTGACGTTATCGAAGAACTTTTGCAATTTGTTTCAAAATTCGTTTTTGAGCTTAAAGCGGAATTCGATGATACTGATAATCTATCAAAACTCACTGGACTGGATCGGGAAAGAGCAGCAAAATATGCTGGAAATCTGCTCAAGAGCATTGAAATTGCCAGAAAGAGAGAAAAGAAAATAAAACTCTGGATACGAGTTATTCCGGGATTTGTCACCAAGCAGAGTCTTGAAAAAGCTCTTGAAAGAGTTGGGAAAGTGAATGAGATAATGCTGTATCAATTCCTCTCAAACCCGAAGTGGGATAGAGAATCTGGGGAATTCAGTGAATTCAAAATTAAAAAGCCCGACTTCGAGTATCTGATAAAGCTAGCAGACATCGCCGTAAATTTTGCGGAGAGGGTCGTCCTTACCGGTGAGAAAAGGGTTGTGTTAGAGGGTGGAGGAAGAAAAGAGAAGGTAATAGGTGAGCAGGTGATAAAATGAAAGGGATAAGGGAAATGATTTCGAATCTCTCGTGTGAGAACATCCTTGAATGTTTTTACGGACTCAATGAAGTAGATATAGCTATCTACAGCACTCTGCTCAGAAAAAAGGAGGCGAGGATTGAAGAGATAAGCAGTGAGGTAAACAGGGGTGAGAATGCGGTTTACAAATCACTGCAAAAGCTGGTTGTGAGCGGTGTTGCAACCAGAGAAAAGAGAGTCCTTGGTAGCGGCGGTTATTACTACATATATCGCCCCATACCTCCTGATGCTGTGGCTGAAGACATGGAGAGAATGCTTGAGGTGTGGTATCGGAGGATAAAGGAAACAATAAGGGAATTCTCCAGAAAGGGGGTGGAAGTGTGGCTATAGCTGTACTGAGCTGCCAGGGATGCGGGAGATGCAGCCAAGTATGTCCAGCAGATGCCATACTACGGAATGGGGGCAAGGTTGTGAAGATAGATGAGGGGAAGTGCAGGGAGTACGGAGATGAAGGCTGCCGGAAATGCGTGGAAGCATGTCCTTACGGAGCCCTTGTTATTATGGATTGAAGGATATTGCGGAGCTTTTAGGCGGGGATTATTACGCTTATAAGGGACTGGAGCTTCTGATTAAGCACTCCGGCGGTATAATATCTCTAGATGAGTTGGATGAAGAACTTCTTCTACTTCTTGAGGGTGAAAGGTTGGCCTTTCCCATTGAGTCTCAAAAAGATTCCTTGGCGTGGGGTATGAGGGTGGTAGCTCTTGGCTCTCTTGAAATCCCGTATTTCCTGAGAATTTTCTTTTCGGAGCTCAGGAACGGAAAAGCAAGCTGGGAGGATGCCGTGAAAAAGTATTATGATAGGATAGGTGAAGATAGCGAAACGATGCTTGAAATTGTAAAGAGGGTTGTTGAGAGCAGAAAAGGATATTTTATTTCAGGAAGCGAAATAACTGCTATTTCTGAGGATTATGGAAAAGATGGCGGGGTTATTATTGCAGAGCTGAAGGGTGCCGGGATAATAAGCCCATTCTCTGGATGCGGTAGGAGTGTTGCAAGGATAGAGGAAATTTATGGCACTCCACTTTATGAAGTTAATAAGTTTTTGGTCAAGCTGTTTTTAAAATGTCGTTGAGCGGTCGTTAAGTGTAGTTAAGCGTGAAGCCAAGTCAAGAAACTTTTTAAGCAGAGGTGAGAGAGAACCGGGATATGCATATCGAATCTTTTTCATTTGAAGTTCCGATTGCACAGGCAGATAAGATTAACATTTATCTGGTTGTCGATAAAGATTCCGGAAATACAGCAATTGATGCTGGCTTCTGCAGCCCGCACCACATTAAGGAGGTGCTCGAACTCAGACCCAGGCGTATCCTTCTGACTCATCATCACATTGACCACGTGGGTGCTGCTTTCAGTGGAATTGAGTCATATCTTCATCCCCTTGAAGAGCCCTTTCTAAAGCTCTACATCTCCGACCTTTTCGCTGACATCTATAAAGCCTGGACTGAGAGGTTCGGTATTCCCAAGCATTTCATCCATCAGTTCATGGAAATGTTCAGTGAGCTGAGGGGGTTTGGAGAGAGAATAGGGGGCAAGATGAATCTCAAATACGTGGGAGATCTGCAGGAAATATCGGGGATGCTCTGCATCCACACCCCGGGCCACTCTCCCGGCCACTGCTGCTACTATCTGCCAGAAGAAAAGGTTCTTTTTTCAGGAGACCTGATTCTCAGCGAGACAACAACCCATGTCGGCTTTTATCCGGGTTATGAGGCAAATCCCCTGGCATCTCACCTTCAAAGCCTAAAAAAGGTTCTGGGGCTGGAGGTAGATGTAGCCTATCCTGCTCACGAGAATGTGATTAAAAATCCCGAGAGAAGAATTGAACAGCTTTTGAATCATTACGAGAGCAGAATAAACGAGGTTCTTGAATTGACAGAGAGTGAAGGGAATTTGGTGGATATTGCCAGCAGAATAAGGTGGAACGGGAAGAGTTTCGAGAAATTAAACCAGTGGGACAAACTGCTGGCTTTAAGTGAGACGCTGGCGTGTCTCAAGTATCTTGAAGGGAAGGGATATGTGAGATCAGTACTGAATGACGTGAATGACGTTGTGAGGTTTGAAAGAGTCAGGTGATAGGATAAGGAGGTTTCCAAAGGTTTATCAAGAAGAAGGGCTGGTTGGGAAGAGCAAAGATGTAAGCCGAACATCTAAAGTCACAAAAATGACAAACAAAACCCCCTCAAGAACCTTAAGAAAAAGTCAACCAAAAGATAAAAATACTCGTTGGGAATAATCAGGATAGAGAGTCCTCAACCTGAGCCCGGGTAGCTCAGCTAGGGAGAGCGTGCGGCTGAAGACCGCATAGTCGCCGGTTCAAATCCGGCTCCGGGCACTTCTTTTATCGTTTTCTGTTGATAAACTCAATAAACTCAGTTAATCAATAACCTTCGCAAAAGTATGCATTTCACACTATTTTTCCGGAATTCATAGAAAGCCTTAAATTCATTCCTCCTCATCAGTTTCAAACCGGGGGTGCTTGAATTGAGGTTAATGCTACTATTACTCTCCCTGATGCTCATCGCAACTCCTGTGATGGCTGCAGAGCAGCTGACTAAGGATGACTTTGCAGAGCCGGTAATTGAGGGTATTAATAAAACCTTTTACCTTATCGGTGAGGAAATTTCTGGAACATACTTCATCCAACCCAAAACAGATGATAAGGCCACCAGGCTTGACAATCGTTATTATGAAATCTATAATTTTCTGGATTCCCCAGAATTAAGAATTGAGGTTGCTTACAAACAAGGAGGGATTGTAGTAAAGGGGGGTGAGGATTATCTCAATGCGAGGATTAACGACTGGGATTATGGCCTCAATTCTTTGAAAGTTGAGTTTTCAGGAAGGATCCCTACAGTCGAAGACAGAGTTGAGGATTTTGTCATCCTCCAAATTAATGTTACAGATGCCGATGCTGATGTCCTGAAACCTGTTGTGGTTAAGGTTGTAAACGAGAACGCCTTTTCTGGTGTTATTTCCTCTCTGGAATCCAAAATTGAAGAGCTGAATACTAAATCTTTAGAATTAGAAAATTTAGGGGTTGCTGTAGGTGTAGCAAAGCAGAAGATAAAGACTGCTCAAGATTACATTTCAGATGGAAAAGACTATTATGCTCAGAAAAAATACATTGAGGCAGACTCATCACTCTCTAAAGCTGAAGAATATCTTAATGAGGCAGAAAATGAACTTTTTAGACTTGATGTAAACTACCGTTTAGCACAGGCTGAAGATAAGCTCGACGAATTCTTGGAGAAGATTTCAGAGCTAGATGCGGCTACACTTCAGGCAAAAGAGAAAGGAATATCAACCACCGCCTATGACATAAAGCTGCAGCAATTTAAAACTAAGTATAATAACCTCTACAATCGTATTGAAGTTAACGCGAAAGACTATATTGACAACGGGCTTTACGATGATGCAAAGACCACCATTGAGGGTGTTGTTAACGAGGTAGACCAAGCAATAGCAGAAATTAATGGCCTTATTTCGGAAATAAAGGCTCAAATTCTGGAGGAGACTCCGACACCCACACCTACCCCGACACCTACACCTTCAGAACCATTTTATTCAGGCATCGTAGAGTATTTCCAGGAGAAGAGGGATGTTATCATTTTCTATGGCGGGTTGCTAGCTGGGATTGTCGTTCTGGGGTTCGTGGCCTACAGAGTTGCTAAAATATATATGAAGAGAAGAAAGTGGGATGAACTCAAATAGTTAATTTTGATTTTTAAGTTCGTCATAATGGTTGTAATAAACAAAATCATTTTTCGAAAATTATTATGGTAAATACTATCTTCAGCAATTATGAAGAGATTAATCCTACCTCTGGTTTTGTTGTTTTCAGGTGTTGCCTTGGCTGCTGTATATCATTTTTCTCTGGAAGTAGATGTTACGGTGCAAGATACAAATCTTACTGTGGCTCCAGAGAGCTTTACGGCTAGCATTTCAAAAGGTACAACGTATGTCAAGGAGGTGGACATCCACAACAGCGGTGGAGCATCTAACATTTATTTTGAATATGTGGTTGAAGGTCCTAATCCCAATTCAATAACGGTATCCTTTCATGACATCAACAGCAATACTATCGCTTCTTCAAAGAAGCCCAGTTTACCTGCTGGCTCCCAAGAAAATCCTGCTGAGATAACTGTCAACGTTCATGTGAAGGTAAAGGATAAAGCATTTCCCAGTAAAAATTATTATGATATACAGTATAATATACAGGCAAAAGAGACATAATTTCAGGCATTGGAGATAAAAATTTTCACATCTTTTTGTCTTTATTTATCTTTTTTATTAATTTTGATCAAGACAAAAATCTCCTAAGACTTCCTCCACATATGTCGAATAGTCTGAGGTTTGTGGAATTTATAGATCTGGAGATTTCTATCTAACTTGGAGAAGAAATTTTGATGGTGTTTTAAAAGTAATGTAATGCTTCACGTCCCTCCTCATCCATCCTATTTCAAGTGCAAAATATACAAAGAGTATAAATGAAATTCGGAATGTATAGGTGGACCCCAGTATTGAATTTGAAAATCGTAAGATGTTTGCAAAACGGTGAAAGAGTTGGTGAGAGCTGGTAAATATATTCTGATGTAAACACTATCGGCCATAACTGTTACATCGAAAGGAATTAGCCATCGAATACTTTTCGAATCTGCTGAAACAAATATCTCTGTTTTTCAGTAAAAGAGTCAGATTGAGACATATTGGCATGTCTGCTCTGAAAGACACATGGACGAATTCACATCCCATTTCACATCTATGCCCCCAGCAACGAATCAGAACTCATCAAGCATACCATGCTGCCTTCTGCACCCAAAAAGGAGCAAAAAATTTAAATATGCTTTTAGTTTTATTAAAAGGTAGGTGGCGGCGGGGGTAGCTGGGCGATTGCCGAAGCTATCTTCGTCGCCCACGAAAAAGTAGAGTTTATATAGCAGAAGGTAAAGGAAAAGCAGCAGAGTTTTGAAGTAAGGAGGTAGAGAAAGTATGAGTAAAGGAAAAGTGAAAGTAGGAATTGCGGTGTTAGCGGTTCTATTGATGACAATGGCAACGGCGAGTGCTGCTAAAGATGTTACTGTATCAGATACTGATATTCTTTACGGCGACCCAGTAACATTCAAAGTTTACTGGGACGAAAGCGGCGCTTTTACACTAAAACTCAAGAATCTTGGAACAGATGATACAGAAATCCTTGTAGTTGGATCTGGTGTAGGTATCTACTCATATACATACGACACTGACGAAAAAGAGTGGTATCCTGGCAGGTACTATGTATCCTTAGAAAATGCCACAGGAAGTGAAGTAGCAAATACAACATTTAACGTAACTTTCGGTGAGCCATACATCATTCTTACTGTTGACAATTCAGAGGTTGTGCAAGGAGATTATCTAATATTTGATGTTGAGATCTATTACCACAAAAACATTACAGACGTCAACATAACTGTAAATGGTCCATTCAATGGTCCAGAAATGTTCAATGAGAGTGGTGTCAACGGAACGAAAGCAAACATTGCCAATAAGGACAATGCTGTGACAGCTAACAATTATAGTGTCATATTCAAAAACATTCCAATTGACACTAATGTGTTCTTCCAAGCACCGTACAATGGAACAACTGGTGCTTACAGCTTGAAGGTAAAAGCTGTTGCTGGCAGTGATTCAAATTCAGTAACCCAGACAATTACAATTGAAGATCCAACGATAGAAATCGTTCCAGAGGCTGATCAGGTTGCAAGGGGTGCAGACCTTGATGTGGTAGTCAGAACAAACGTTGCAGATTCTGGAGGTGACTATGATGTCGGTGGCGATAACATTGTCATATGGAATCTTACAGACCCAGATGGTGTAGATGTGCAGAATGGTACCGCAACTATTGATGATGGTGAGGCAAGTTTCACAATAAGCGCACTATTCGCATGGGACACAGGCACCTACAAGCTTAATGTCAATGTGACAAATGGTGTCGTGTCTGAAGAGGACGACGTGAGCATTGAAGTAGTCGACCCAACGCTTGATATAACTGCTGATGCAACAACCGTTGCAAGAGGTGAAAAAGTTACCGTTACGGGTACTACAACCCTGCCAGCAGGAACACCCATATCAATTGAAGTTGATGACACAACCGGTGTTACACTATCTGCGAACACAGTCTATGTGGATGCAAACGGTGAATTCTCCTTCGAGGTCACCTTTGGAAGTGACGCCAAACTCAGGACTTACAAGGTAACGGCAAATGCAACAGCATATGATGTCAAGGATTCTGTGAACATAAAGGTCGTAAGACAGAAGCTTAGCGTTTCTGTAGACAAGACAACAGTATTGATTGGTGACACGTTCACAGTTACTTTCGACACAACCGCTGATGTAGTGTACGTATTCGCAAGTAAATCAGGAGTATTCAAAGTTGATACAACCGATATAGCCAAATTGCCAAGTCCAACAACAGCATTCTCGACCGCTGGATACTACAACACCTCAGATAGTGAAGTGGATATTACGGTGTCTGACACTGCACAGCTTGCAACATACACTCTGTACTTCTTCGCACCCACCAATGCAAGCCAGATTGACCCAGTTGCTGACCCACAGGCAGTGCTTTACGTGACAGTCATTGATATCAGCTTCGAGGATGTACCAAGCGAATTGACACTTGTAAAGGGCGGCTCAGTAGATGTTGAACTGAAAGTTAATGTTCCAAAGAGCGGTTTCGCCAGCATCAGTGCTACATTCAGCGGAAATGGCATCAGCTCTGATGTTACGTTCACCGAGGATAGCGAAGAGGCTGGATTGTTCACCGCCACACTCTGGGCCAAGCTTGACACAAGCAATGAGCTGAATGAGAGCGGAGAGAAGATGCTTGCAACAGGCATGTACAAGCTCGATGTCTCACTGCTCAGAGGAACCACGGTTGTTGAGAAGAGCACAATAACAATCAACGTTGTGAACCCGGAGATTAGCGTCGAAATTCCTGCAGAGGTTGTGAAGGGAGACCAGATTGTGGTCAAGGTCACCACCAACAGAGCGGAAGGATACGACAAACTGTATGCATTCCTCGTAACACCCAACCAGGTATTCCCACAGACACTCTATGTAGATGAAAACGGAACCGCAGAGGCAATATACGAGACCTTCGGTCTTGACTATGGCACCTACAAGATATATGTCAGAGATACAATGGGAACTGAGGACAATTCTGTCGACTGGAAAGCACAGTTCTACAGCTTGGATCCAGCAGATTCAACAGCTAAAGAATACAAGATGTCTGACGACATACTCCTTGGACCGTATGAGGTAAAGGTCGTCGAGGAAATCACACCAACCCCGACCCCGACACCCACACCAACCCCGACCCCGACACCCACACCAACCCCGACCCCGACACCCACACCAACCCCGACCCCGACACCCAAACCCAAGACACCAGGCTTTGAAGCAGTATTTGCAATTGCTGGACTGCTGGCAGTAGCCTACCTCCTCAGGAGGAGGCAGTAAAACCTAAATTTTTAACTTTTTTATATTTTATTTTTGAATAAGAAAAGACTTTTTTACTACACTGTTTCTAATCTTGATTAATGAGGCAGCCTTACAAAGAAGTCATGGGCAAACTTCTAGAAAGCTTGAAGAAGCACTTTAGTCTAGTCAGCCTAGTGGTTTATGGTTCCGTTGCAAGGGGGAAAAGCGAGAAGGGATGTGATATGATCTTCTCATAGTAGCAGATGATTTACCTGAGGGCAGGTACTATCGATTTAAGCTCTCTGAAGATTCAGAAAAGGAAATAGAATATCTGTTGAAAAAATTGAGGTGTAAAGGGTATAGCACATTCATAAGCCCGATAATCAAATCGAGGGAGAAGCAATGATTATCTCTGCACTTTATCTGGATATGGTTGACAATGCCTTGATACTCTATGATAAAGACGGTTTCTTCACGAATATTCTGGAAACGCTCAAAGGAGGCTGAAAGAGCTGAAGGCTAAGAGAGTCAGAGTTGGAAAGATGTGGTACTGGAAATTAAAAGATGACTACAGGTTTGGGGAGGTAATAGAAATTGAGTAACATTGAGATGGCGAAAGCATACATGGGGGAAGCTGTGAGGAGAATCAAAACCGCCAAGCTTTCGCTGGATGATGGGGGATATGCGTACTGCATAATGCAGTGTTAGGAGGCGGTGGAGCTGTCATTAAAGGCTGCTCTGAGATTGGTTGACACAGAACCCCGAAGTGACGTGATATGGGGGTAATATTGATCGAAAACAGAGAAAGATTTCCCGAGTGGTTTCAGAACGAGATTGGGGAGATGGCTTCGGTATCAAGGTGGCTGATAAGAGAAAGGGGGCTTAGCACGTACAGGGATGAGGAGATGGGACCACCTCCACAGAGGCTCTATACCAGAAATTATGCAGAAAAAGCTTACGTTCAGCCCAGCAAAGTCGTAAATTTGGTGTTTGAAGTTGATAATTTAAATTTCTGACGAGTTTGGAGTTTTGATGGGTTCGTTTACGATAGGACTGCAATTGCCTATACCAGAATAGCTGATATAAATTTAGTATAAAATATTGTATATCCTGATAATGATAAATGAATAATCAATTGGCAATTACTATGTCCAACTACAATTACGCTCAAAGAAGAAACTAAGGATTTATTCAAAATCCTAAAAGGCAGTGAGGATTAGGACAACTCTCTCGGGGAATTTGTAAAGAGCTATCTGGAAATAAAGGAGGAAGAGGGTTTTACTGTCCTTTTTCACGACAACAGGGTGATTAGTAAAGCTGCTTCAATCTGGGTTGAGTTGAGAAATGGTGGGAAGATTTTAGACGACAGAAACATCTAATCGCAGCAACTGCAATCGTTAACGATCTGGAGCTCAGGCATGATAATGCGCGGGCCGGGATTTGAACCCGGGCTAACGGCTCGGAAAGCCGTTGTCCTGCCACTAGACTACCCGCGCCCAAAGATTGGCTGGAAAAAATGCTTAAAAACGTTTCGGTAAAATGGATTCCCTGTTCCTGAAGTTTTGATTTCCATAAACCTCAGCATGGAACGTTTATGAACGAAATTAACACCATGCAAATGGGAAACTTCTTATTTCATCTCTTTTCACAACTCTCCAGATGAAAGTTGGATGGGATGCAACCCATGGCGAGTTCTTGATCAATGATCACTATTATTTCTCCAAGCTCAAAAGCATTGCAGAATCAGAGGGAATTCAGATTGAAACAGTAGGAAGCTTCTCAAGGCTGGAAAAATACGACATAATTGTCTTCAACTACCCTGAAATTCGGTTCAAGATTAGAGAGGCTAGTAGAATAAGAGGATGGCTTCGAAAGGGGAAAACTGTGGTTTTTGCCTCTTATTACAACAATTTGGACAATGTGACATTCATCATCAATAACGTGCTGAAACGGCTGGACTCAGAACTTAGAATAAACAATGATGTGATAATAGATGAAGAATTTAACAAAAGCGATTCCATGTATCCTCTGGCTCTGTGGAGAAATGAAAAAGTCCTGATGCCGTGTTGCTCCAGTGTATCTGGAGGTGAGGCAGTCATTGTGGGTAGCGATTCGTCCAAAAGCACCAAGGGCTTTGATGCCATTTTTGCATCCCATGAGGATGTGAATGGCGGAGAAGTGGTGGTAATAGGAACCTGTGTCTTCTGGGATAATTACAGCATTGATGAATTCAATAATAGGGATTTGGCTTTGGCACTTCTTTCAGGGAAAGTATGATAACATAATTTGGAATAATTCGAACCATTAGGCCATACAAACTATAAGGCAAGTCAAAACATCCTTATGATATCTGAGGTCTTTATTTCTTCTTTTCTCAGTTCTTCCAGAATATCCATCATCTTTTTTGTCTGCTCTTCCACAACCTTCAACACCTGTTCGTTGCCCAGTTCATCTCTCATCTCAAGGTATCCCAGAATAACCGAAATGGGATTTCTGAGTCTGTCTGAAAGGTATTCAAAGTGGCCAAGATTGGATTTGAGCTGTTGTATGGCTTCAACTCTATGTGCTTCAACTTCCTTCGAGTAAATTGCATAACTTAGATCTTCACCAAGTGATGAAAAGATTTCAATCTCATCATCAGAAAGAGTTTTGAGAGTTGAGACAACCAGAACCCCATATATTTTTTCCTTGAAAGTGAGAGGTATAGCAAAGTCGTATTTGTGTTTAAATCTCTTCATAACAGGGCAGGTCATGCATCTGGGAGTGATACATCTTACATATATCGGTTTTCTGGCTTTAATTGACTCTTCTAAAGCAATACAACCGTCACCAATTTTAAAGGTTAACAGTTCAGGAGGAATTTTTTTATTAGGTACTCCTACAAAATTTTTCCCATGTAGGAATGTGGCCCAGACTATTGTATAATCCTTTATCTCCCCAAGATAAGCGCATGCCTCTTCAACAATTTTTTCTGGTTTCTTTTCTCTGACAATTGCTTTGTTAATTTTGGTTATTGCTTCAAGAACAGTATTTTTCTTTTTTAGTTCCTCCTCTACTTTAAGCTTGGTTGTGACATCTCTCATGTGGATAATGGCTCCTGAAACTCTGTCCTTGATCACTACTGGAAACGAAAAAGCTTCGTAGGTTTTTCCAGAAATCGTATATAGCTTACTTTCACTAATCCTTTTTCTCAAACTGGTCTCGACCATACACTTGGAACAATTCGACTTTAGAACTTCACTGCACCTCCTCGTTATACAATTCCCAAAAAGCTTGATGGCAGCATCATTCTGCATTAGAATGGTTTTATCTGGACCAATATAAAAAATTGGGTCCGAAATGCTGTTGAATAAGCTTCTTAATAATGATTCGGATCTGATTAGCCCATCATGGGCTTTTTTGATTTCAGTCACATCTACAATTGTGCATACTTTCTCATTTGAACTGACAGGAGTGAATTTTACAATAACCCACCCCTCTTTTCCTTTACCTTTGAATCGGACCTCAGTCTTATCTTCAAAAGCTTCTCTTCCAAAAATACGCTTAGCTATGCGGTCAAATCTTCTTCCAACAAGATCTGTAAGGGAATAACCGGTTATAGTTTCCATGGCAGGATTTCCATATATTATCTTCCCATCTTTGATTAATAGGATACCGGCTGGTGAATTGTCTAAGAGAGTGCGGTATCTTTCTCCCAGTTCTTCTATTTTCTGTTGGTACTCGATTAAAGGGGTGATGTCCCGTATAAACCCGACTATCAGATTCTTCTCAAGGAGTGTTGCGGACTCAAGGCAGTAAACTGGCTCACCGTTTTTCTTTTTGTAAACAATTTCAAAGTTTCTTACAAACCCCTTTTTTGCCAATTCCTCTAAGAATCTCCTTCGATCATCAGGGTTAAAATACAGGTCTTGAGCGTTGAGATACTTGAATTCGTCGATTCTGTAATTTAAGATAGCCTCTACATTTGGTGTTACGTCTATGATCTCTCCATCCAGAGTTGTGACGTATATCAAATCTGGAGATGAGCGAAAAATTGCATGGTACAATTCTCTCCTTTTTTTATAATCCTCTCTGAGATTTGAAAGCTCAGTTATATCTTCCATGAGTATTACAGTGTATTCTCCACTTTTCCAGAATTTTACGTTAATAACTCTCCCATTGGCCGTAATCTGTCCAGGAGAGATTC
Source organism: Archaeoglobus sp. JdFR-37 (assembly GCA_002010215.1). Lineage (GTDB taxonomy): Archaea > Halobacteriota > Archaeoglobi > Archaeoglobales > Archaeoglobaceae > JdFR-37. Next base: position 52,575 of record MTMY01000004.1, on the reverse strand, counting down.
CAAGTTTTGAGAGATTTTTATTCTTTACTTTTCCAAAAATCTTCTCAGCCTGGTCATTCATCTCAATAATAATATCATTTTTTGCGATTAATAGAGCATCATCAAGAATGTTGATGGTGGACTTCAGAAGATTTACCGTCTCTTCAGATCTCTTCTTTTCTTCAGCCAATTCGGTAATGTCCACAAGGGATATTCTGATATTTTTGACACCTTCAATCAATATTAGGTAGCATCTGTTGCCTTTCCAAGATATGAAATATCTGGGTGGAGCTGGGGTGTTCAATCTCAGCTTTAGGGCTCTTATGAGCTTTTCTCCACCTTCGAATTCCTCGAATCCTTTGAAGATGTCTTCTATAGATTTTGGTTCCCCAATAATTCTAGTTGCAGCATCATTGAGCTTGATAGAGCCACCCACATTTATAATGGCAAAGTCGGTCATGAAACCACCGCTTTTTTGAGTCTGATAATGAATTTCGTCCCCTCAGGTTCATTACTATCAATGAAAACCTTGCCATCAAACATCTCCACGGTTTTCTTGACTATAAACAACCCCATTCCGCTTCCTGCAGTGCTCCCAAAGGAGAAACCCTCTTCAAACACCTTTTCCCTGATGCTTTTGGGTATCCCAACTCCGTTGTCTGTTATTATCAGATCTACATGACTGCCTAAGTCCTCACTTCGAACCTCTATCTTTATCCCCGACTTCCCACCGTGCCTGATGGAGTTCTGAAAGATGTTCCAGATAGCAGATTTAAGCAGACTGTTTCCCACTACATACACGTCTTCAACTCTGACAGATATCTTTGCTTCTCCTGCGAAATCCTGAGCTACATCTTCCACAAGCTCCCGAAGATTGATCTGACTGTTTTCACCACCTACAAGGGACTCAGCAGTTTTGAAATTCTGTAAAGACTTCTCTATATACCTCAGTTTTTCCTCTATCTTTTCCAGTAAAAACTCGTCTTTGTTCTCCCTATAAAATTCAAGATATCCCAGAATTACCGTCAGGCTGTTCAGTATATCGTGGCGTAGTGATGAATTTAAAATCTTCAAAAATGTTACCATTGTCTCAAGTTTCCCATTTAGATCTCTCATCTCTCTGTAAAGCTTCATGAAAGAATACAGAAGTATGAATCCACTGGTGAGCATCATAATCTCTGATATCATCACACTCTCGTCAGCAGTGAAAAAGTATTCAGAGATTATATGGGTGAATATTCCTAGAGCTAGCAGACCAAAACCGAATGTTATGAGTATTCTGCTGTATCTTCTGGAGATTACATATACAGACAGGGCGAATGACAGCAGAGCACTTTCAGTAAGAACTCTACCTATCGGTATAGTCTCTCTGGGATCAGAGACACTCCGGATAGTCAGAAATACCAGAACGAATGACAAAATAAGGAAAGCGTCTATGAGCCTCTTTTTGTCAGATTTATTTGTTAACATACTTCGTTAGCGTTTCAATCAGCTTCTTTTTGGTAAATGGCTTCTCAATCACATCTCTGGCTCCGGCTTTTAAGATTTCACGTCCTTTGTGGGATGCAAAGGCTGTAACACCTATGACTACCGTTTTACTATCCATTTTGAGAAGTTCTTGAGTTGCAGTAATTCCATCCATTTCTGGCATCATTATATCCATCAAAACAATATCTGGCTTAATGTTTCTGAAAACTTCAATGGCCTCCCTTCCGTTTTCTGCTTCATAGACTTCGTGATCTTTCAGCATAAGCTTTAACAGATCCCTCATTGCGTAGTCATCGTCGACAACCAGAATTTTCATCATCTCACCTGATTATTATGATGAATATGATGTACTTAAGATTTTCGCAATGAGAATTAGATATGAGAGTCTGCAACTCATATAATTATATTTTGTTTGTAACCACATTTAGGGCAGTGATATTCATCAAGATTAATTCTCCTGACATAGAATCCTTCTCTCATTATCAGTAATTCATCACATTTCGGGCAGTAGGTGTTCTCGTAACGATGCCCCCATACGTTTCCTATGTAAACATATTCCACTCCCTCTTCTCTGGCGATTGAGTGAGCTTTTTCAAGGGTTTCGATGGGTGTGGGGCTTTTGTCCAGCATCTGGTAGTCTGGGTGAAATCTGGAGAAGTGAACAGGTATTCTGCTGTCTAACTCTGCTACCCACTTCGAAAAGGCTCTAAGTTGCTTCTCATCATCATTTTCTCCTGGGATTATAAGATAGGTGATCTCCAGAAAAACTCCTGCTTTGTGTAAGTATTCTACGCATTCCAAAACCCTGTCAAGCTTCGCTTTACAGATTTTCCTGTAGAAATCCTCAGAGAATGCCTTCACATCAACATTGGCTGCATCGAGAATTCCCCTAAGCTGTTCTATAGCCTCAGGGCTTATGTATCCGTTGGTAACGTAAACGAAGTAGTATCCAGCATCTTTGATACGCTTCCCCACATCAACACTGAACTCATGCCATATACTTGGCTCATTGTATGTGAAGGCAACACCATCAGCTCTCTTTTCCTCGCACATCTTCAGAACATCCTCAGCTTCAAGCTCTCTGAGATACGGGAACTTTAGGTCAGCAAAGCTGATTTCATAGTTCTGGCAGTGAACACATCGGAAGTTACAGCTTATTCCGCCGAAGGAAAGAACTTTTGAGCCAGGTCTAAAGTTGTGCAGCGGCTTCTTCTCTATTGGGTCAAGGGCTATTGATGATGCTAGGCCGTAGTTGAAAACTAAAAGCCTCCCTCTCTCGTTTCTTCTCACCCTGCATATTCCCCAGGCACCATCCTTAAGCGTGCAGTAGTGCATGCAGGTTTTGCATTTGACGGAGCTATCCAGCTTTTCGTAAAGGTAGGATTCAACATATCTGGCGTGTCCGGTGCGTCCAGATCTAGCCTCCATCCCAGAACCCCCTGAATTCAGCAGCGAAAGCTTCCGGGAGGGTGTAAACTATACTCTCATCGTGTATAATCTTCATGAAGAAGGTGTCGTTCCAGTAGAATCTGGACATGGGGGTTCTGGCGACTAGATGGATGTGGGTTCTAAAGTGCTCCCCCCTCCCATCTGCAAAGAAGATGGATGCGTTGTAGGCGTTCATGCTTTTGGATTTTAGAAAACTCATGTATCTGATTATTCCCTGTCCTATTCCTTCCAAACTTTCTTTTTTCATCTCAGCAAGAGTTCTTTCACTGCAGACACCGATTAGGTGGTAGAAGCCCTTGGGTGCGAAAGCTGCAACCCAGTCTACGCCATTAGTTTCACCAACGTATCTTTCTCCCTCTTTCTCCGCTTCAACAAGCCATGTCCAGTAGTCAACACCAGCCTTTTCATAAAATTCTCTTGCCTTTTCATCAAGCCTCAAAAAGTAGTTTGTGGGGATTTGGGACGCTATATACTGCATGTGAGGATGTCTGACACTTCCACCAGCGGATTTCAGGTAATTTATGCCGGCGAAGTGGTAGTATTTGTGAGAATCTTCGCAATCAATCAAACTCATGGTCTCTTTTATCAGCATCAGTGCATCTCTGAAATGCGAAGTCCTGAAATCCTCGACGGCTGGAGAGTGGCTTCTTGTAAGCCTTACCACAAATGAGTATCTGGAGTAAGGGGTGATGTTTGAGAAAATCGCCGCTTCACCTCTCCACGCAATCCCATCCCTGAGAACAGGACTTCTGGCAGCAACCTTCTCGATAACACCATCGCAGAACGGGCAGAAGGGGTCTTCGCCCTCTTCAAGCTCGGCGAAGGGTGGAGTCTTCTGGACTATTCTTGATGTCTGGAGTGTTAGAGGGTCGTAGCGTATTTCGACCCTTGCCTTCTCCATTTTCCCATCTGGGTAGAGAATCATGCTTTCCTCAACTTCCTTTCTGAACATCAGTTAATAGTTGAGTCAAGACTGGATATAAGGTTTGGTATAGGTGAGGTATTGGTGGGAAGATTTACTGAATGATACACTTTATGCTTCGAATTATGCAAAGTTTTTTAGCATTGGTGTTGATGCTGTCTCAATGCCAGCAGCACCTAAAATCCTAATCACCAACGACGATGGATTGTACTCCTCTGGCCTGAAAGCCAGTTATGAAGCTCTGAGAGAGCTTGGAGAGGTATTTATAGTTGCTCCTGCTGTTCAGAAAAGTGGTGTTGGGAGGAGTATATCTATCATGGAACCCATAAGGGTTAGCGAGGTTAATGTTAACGGCATGAAGGTTTATGCGGTTGATGGCACTCCTACAGATGCAGTGATAATCGGAATTCATGAGATTGTGGGAGAAATGCCTGACTTGGTGGTTTCGGGCATCAATCTGGGTGAAAATTTGTCCTCAGAAGCAGTTACAACCAGCGGGACAGTGGGAGCTGCTCTGGAAGCTGCTACTCAGGGCAGTCCAGCAATTGCAATAAGCCTTGAGATGCAGGACAGCCACAAATTCGAGCTTTTCTTCCAGCCTTTCAACTTTGAAGATGCCAAAGAGGTTCTGAAAATGCTGGCCTTCCGCATACTAAAGGACGGGATGCCTGAAGGGGTTGATGTATTTAATGTTAATGTGCCAGCTAAGTGGAATGGGGAGATTGAATTCACCCGTCTTACAAGGCGTCTTTATTCAACACGAATCGACATGAGATTTGATCCGCGTGGCCGGAAATACTACTGGATTGATGGACTTGAGATGGAAGATGCAGAGGAGGGAACAGATCTGCATGCTCTGCGGAGAGGCAGGATCTCCATAACTCCCCTCACTCTGGACTGCACAGCTAGGGTGGACTTCTCTGCTTTGAGGAGGTGGTTTGGTGAGCCAGGTGGAGAAAATAGAGAAGATTAATGCTGCCAGAAAAGCAGTGGAGCTCATAAATGACGGAATGACTATCGGACTGGGCAGCGGTTCCACTGTTGAACTCTTTGTGAAAGAGCTGGGAAAGAGAGTGACTGAGGAAGGAATTGAGTTATATGTCATTCCAAGCTCCTATCAGAGTCACATTCTGGCTGTTCAGAATGGTCTGATTGTTACAGACCTCTTTCAGGTTGATGAACCCGATATATGCGTTGATGGTGCAGATCAGGTAGATAGAGATTTTAACCTCATAAAAGGTGGTGGTGCAGCTCTTACTAGAGAGAAGATAGTCGCATCTGCCAGCAAGGAGTTTTATGTGATAGTTAATTCCTCTAAAATTGTGGAAAAACTTTCCATGCCCGTTCCGGTTGAAATCCTGCCTTTTGCCTTTGGATATGTGAAAAGGAGGATTGCAGAACTTGGTGGCATGTGCATGCTCAGAGAAGGTACAGGGAAATTAAAGCCGGTGATTTCTGACAATGGGAACTTCATTGCAGACTGCAGCTTTGAGAGTATTGACACCGAGCTTGTTTGGAAACTGAACAGCATTCCGGGTTTAATAGAGCACGGGATTTTCCTCTCAGAGATGGTGGATGCGGTTATTGTTGGGTATAGTGAGGGGGTAAAGGTGCTTAGGAAGTAAATGGTATTAATGGTACATGCTGACGTTAATAGTAAAACCCTACTTATAATCAAACCTCAGCAGTGCTGCTATACCGCCTAAACTCATCAACCTTTTACCGGGCTCGAATTCTGTACTCATGATAACAACTTTCCCTCCTCCCCTCTCAACTTCTCTCATAAGGGAGTCTATGTCCCATTTCTCCCTTTCCTCTCTCAGAAACTCGTCGGCAACTAGGAGGGTTTCGACAGCCGAATAGCTTACAGCCTCCCTGACCTCTTCAAGCCCATACGCCACACCACTTCCCTTTGCAATTCTTTCCAGCAGCACATCCAGATACTTGGCCTCTTCAGCAATTCTCAGCTCCCCCGCTATTCTATTCAGCACACCCCTTTTGAGCACCTCAATGAATCCTCTGGTTCCTATGCTGGAAGTATCGACCACTATTGCTTTCTCCGCCATCTCCGGATTCTTCTCCTTCAAAAATCTCATGAAGTCCTCTTTTGCAAACCCGGGGCCTGCAACAACTAGATATCTGAAATCCATTCTTGCAATGGCCGATGCAACATCGCCAAAAAACTCCCGCCTGTAGCTGCCTTTATCCTTGCCATAGCTCTGTCTGATAACTTCTACCTCCTCCACACCCCACTGTCTGACGACACCAATGCTGGCTTCTCCCTCTTCAATGGTTACTATGACGATCTCTGCCCTTCTTGCAGCATCCTCAGCCTCCTTTATGCGGCGAAGCTGCTCCTCCTTCCACTTTTTTATGATACTTAGCTCCTTCCCCACGGTAATGTTGATGGTGTGATATCCAGAGTCCTCAACTCCAGCGACGATAACTCCTGTAATCCGAAGCCTGTTAGCAAAGCGGTGAAATTCAACTTTTTCGACCCTAATCCCGAGTCTCACAGTCACCTTCTCCTTATCACTCCTCAGCTTGTCACTGCTCTCACTGATCCTCTTTGTCAGAGCAAAAACGATGTCGTTCGGCTCGATTATATATTTCAAATGCCAGAGATCCTCCAGATTTTCTGGCACTAGTTTTATCTCGCCTTCATTGTCTTTCAGCCTCTCTTCCAGAACTCTCATACTCTTTCCTCCCTTTATCTCTTTTTATTCCCCTTACTTGTCTTACTTGCCTTCTTGCATCTCCTGTAGTAGTTTACGGGGTGGTTTATCCCCCTACAGCTATCATTTCTATAGCAGTTGTGGTAGCTCAGCATTGTATCGCATGCCGGGGCCGTGTACTCCGTTCCCCTTGCCCCGGCAATGTGCTCCACCTGATATCTTGTCTTTTCCACATCAAAGTCGGGGGCGGAGCTGAAAAGGGATATTACCTCATCCACACTTAGTCCGATATTCAGAAGGAATGAAGTTATAGCAAATCTTGCAGAGTGTGGAACATTCAGACCTGCCTGCAAATCGGAGAGAATTTTCTTCATGCAAGGTGGCAGGCATTCTGCATCGAATTCACCCAACTCAATCTCTACAAATCTGGCTTCGCTGATGGGGATCAGCTCTGCAAGATTCCGGTTGATTTCAGGGGTTGGAGTTATGGTAGGAGTTATCATCACTCTTTCCGCAAGTCTGGTGCGGAGAAGCTCCTCCACAATCCTCAGAAAATCCTTTCTTGTCAGTTCTACATATCCCTTTTTCAGCTTTCTGTTGACGAGTTTCCACTCTTTGCTCCTTATTCTGCAAGCCGCTTTGAGGTAGTCAGATACGTGCAGGTTAACGTTCTCTTCAATTTTCGCTTTTAGACCAAAATCTGAGGCAAAAATCATGAGGGTTGCATCGCTCTCATCCATAATCTCTCGGTATCTTCTGGCTTCTCTGACAGCATATCTCCTCCTGGCTCTTTCGTCCATCAACGAAACCAAAATTCGGGAGTAAAGGTATGCGGCCACATTGAGCTTTGCAATGGTTTTGAGTCTGAAATAGAGTTCATCTGAAACGCTGTAATCACATCTGAGAAAGCACTCTCCGCACATGTCGCACAGCATGTAATTCCAGCTGAAACTCATGGCTCCTTTTTTGCATGCCTCCCTGCACCCCCTCGTTTCACACACTTCACAGAAAAAGCTCAGTTCAATCTGTTTGATTGCATCACTTGGGAATTTCTCATCTTTCAGGACGCTTTCCACAATTTTGAAGCCGAGTTGCCTTGCCTCAACATCAAAACTTTTTTGAGAAGTGAGAAAATTCTCGATACTTCCATATTCTAACTCAAAGAGCCTCCCTGAAACTTTAAGAAAGGGAAAGCGAGATAAATATGGTAGAAGGGGTAAAAGAGGTTTCAGAGGTTTAGAGGATTTCATTAACCCTATTCGTCAATTTCATCAATTCTATTCAACTTCATTCAGCCTCTATTCTGGGAGCCAGTATGTACTCCACCTTCGCCTTGCCGTCTGCCACGTCGAAGATCAGCCTTACTGGGTAATTGTTGCCTAGGTAAATCGTGAGGATGTCTCCGGTGCCAGCCACTTTCATGAACTCCTTCAGGTACTCAACGCTGAACATGCTCTTTGCTTCAGCCCTGTTAAATTCTATGAGTTCTGCGTCGCTCATATGGAATGTTATGCGGTCAACATCTCCCTCAGCTTCGATGTAAAAGCCTGTTTCATCACTCCTGAATATCACGTGGTCACTTATCTTGTCAGCAGCAGAAATGGCTTTCCTGAATTCGCCTGCGTCAAGCACAATCTTTGCTGGAAGCTCCAGATTTGGTATCTTGGGTTCTTTTCTTATGGCTGATGGGTCTATCAATGCAACAGAGTACTCAACACTCCCGAATTTCACTTTCAGCGTGGTCTCATTTTCTAGAATGAGCTCAACCAGCTCACCCTTCTTTATGGATTTGGAGATATCGTAAATTCTATTAACATCTACACCCACGATCTTCTCCTCATCTACCTTGTAAACCTCGAAGCTGTCCCTTGGCACGTTCACTATTACCATAGCTACATTTGCCGGGTCAACAGCTCTGCTGTGGAGAGTGTCATCTTTGAAATGAAAGCGGGCTTCGCTGACCAAAGCTACCATGGCTTTCGTAACTGCTTTTAGGACATCTCCTTCAACTATTGCATCGATCATTGCCATCACCGTCGAAAACAGATAACTTAGGGAAATATTTATAGTTTTCTTTTAAAAGACTTTGAGCTTTTCCAGCTTTTTTGCTCTTCTAGGAAAAACTCAGCCCAATGGTGCCGGTCATCTCAGTGAAACGATCCCGAAGATATTGCATATTGTGAACATTTAAATATTACAAACCATCAATGAAAAATATGTCTGTTATGTCTCTTGAAGAAGCCGTAGATCTTATCGAGAACGGTTCTCTCATTTGTCTTAGTGGCAATTTGCTCTATAGGATTCCCGCAGCCTTCGTAAGAGAGCTTGCAAGACAGGGGAAGAGGGATCTGAGAGTGATGAAGACAGCCGGTGGATACGATGTTGACTTGCTATGTGGATTGGGCTGTGCCAAGGAGATAATTGCAGGTTTCGTATCTTTCGAAGCTTTTGGACTTGCTAAGAACTTCAGAAGGGCTGTTGAGGAGGGAAGGGTGAAGTACTCCGAGAACACCTGCTACTCAGTAATAGCGGCTCTCAGAGCTGCAGCCTATGGCGTACCTTTTATGCCCATCGCTGACATAAGCAAGAGCTATTTTGTGAAGGAGAGGGGCTTCAAATTCGTTGAAAACCCGTATGGCGGTGGAAAGGTTCTTACTGTGCCAGCAATCAAGCCAGAATTTGCCATCATTCACGTCCAGAAAGCTGACGAGGATGGAAACGCCCTCATATATGGCCCTTGGTTTGAGGATGTGCTCATGGCTAGAGCTGCAGAGAACATCATAATTACGACTGAAATGATTGTGCCAAAAGAGGACCTTAGAAGAGACATAGATGCGGTATGGATTCCCAGCTATAAAGTGAGGGCAGTGGTAGAGGTGCCGAAAGGAGCATATCCGGGAGCATGCCCGCCCTACTACGAAATGGACTTCGAAATGATGGAGAAATATGCGAGTTTAGATGAGGATGGATTGAGAAAGCACATCTGGGAGGTGAAACCGTGACTGTTACTCTGCTCGACAAAGCAAACTACATGATTTCCTCAATGGCTAGGCTTCTGAAAGATGCTGAGAGCGCTTTCATGGGTGTTGCCAGCTTTCTGCCCTTCATGGCAATCATTCTGGCGAAAAGACTCTATAACCCCGACCTGATATGGTACTCCATAGTCGGATATAACCCCAATCCCAAGCATCTGCCCATGTCTACTGTACATCCATGGATATCCAAGTACTGCGATGCCAAGCTGCAGCTTGCGGAACTCTTCGACATCTCTGCAAGGGGGGAGCTTGACGTTGTGTTTCTGGCGGGAGCACAGATAGACCAGCGGGGCTACCTTAACAACAGCCACATCTATATAGGTGAGAGAAGAATCCAGCTTCCCGGAGGGGCTGGTGGAGCTCTGCTTCACGCAACAGCCAGAAGGCCAATAGTCTGGCAGGGCAAGCATGACACGAGAATCTTCGTAAAAGAGGTTCAGCGGATAACTGCAGCAGGAAAGCCCTACAGGGTCTTTTCTCCACTATGCATATTCAGGTTCGATGATGATCTTGGAAGGCTTGTGGTTGACAGCATACATCCCTGGTCCAGCTTTGAAGAGGTGAAGGAGAACACGGGATTTGAAGTTAACGACGCTCCACCGACTCCAGAGCCAAGCGACGAGGAGATTGAACTCATTGAGAAAATAGACCCACACGGCATCAGAAAAACTGTGTTGGAGTAATTGCGGGTTGATTAAAGCAGTTACAATTACGGCAATAGCAGTTAAAATAATACAATAACACTCCCCAACAATTTACTTCTTTTTCCAGTAAGACGGATAAACTCCTCTGGCCATCACTACTCGCTCAATCTCAGCAACAACACCGCTCCTTACTTTTAGCATATCCTCAGCATCCAGCTTTGCTTTCGCCATTCCAACAAGTTCCTGCTTCAGAGTGAACAGGGCAACAATATCATCTCTCTTCACACTTTTCTCGATATAAGCAATACCTTTAGCCGTGAGACTTGCCCCGTGACATATTGCATCCACAGCCGTATCCTTTATCACGATCTTTGGTATGTCTGTTACAGCTACTTCCATAGGCTGGATGATCTGCCTGAGGTATTTCTCCTCTTCATCCTCTTTCCAGAAAATGTATGCATCGAGAAGGTCTTGTAAAGTGTAGCACATGGATTCGTCGAAAATACCTGTCTTCGTCCTTCGCAACTCCTGCATATGTGCTCCAACTCCCAGAACTTCTCCCATGTCAGTGCAGAGCTTTCTTATGTATGTCCCCGCCTCAGTAACAACTCGGAAGAGCACATCTCTGCCATCAACCTCAATGATTTCTATTTCTTTTATCTCTCTCACCCTCAATCTTTTCTTAACTGCCGACTTGAGGGGAGGTCTCTGGTAGATTTTACCAGTGAAAAGCCTTGCAACCCTCTCCACCTCATCTTCACTGACATCTCCGTGAAGTCTCATCAGTGTGATGTACTCCTTGTCAGAACCCTGAAGCAGCTTAACGAGCTTTGTGGCATCTTCAATCATTATTGGCAGTACTCCGGTAACTCTTGGATCAAGGGTGCCGGTGTGACCGGTTTTCTCCACTTCTAGGATTCTCCTAACCCAGACCACTACTTCGTGACTGCTAGGTCCCATGGGCTTATCGATGCACACGAATCCTTTTCTGATGTATTCCTCCATGGGACGGTTAAGGGGGTAGCATCCGTGTTCTTCGTCCGTCCTTGCGTCCTCCTTAACATAGAATCTTTCCTCGAAACCCTCCAGTTTTCTGAATTCACTTCTGAATCTGTTTCTGAATTCATTTCTTGGTTCAGCAATAGGTTCTTCAAAGGCCATCTCAGTCCCTTATCCCCTCTATGGCTTTTATAATTATCTCCACTATCTCCTCTGGAGTGAAATACCCAGAGTTTATGACTAGATGGTAAATTGTCCAGTCATCGATGTCGATTCCATAGTACTTCTCGTATCTCCTCTTCTCTATCTTCTCCCTCTCTTTTGTCTCCTTCTTAGCCTCTTCTATACTCTTTTTCTCTCTTCTGGCGATTCTCTCAACTCTGATGTCTTCACTTGCAAAAAGCCATACCTTGAGGTCTGCATTAACCATCCAGCCTGATAATCTCCCCTCTATCACAACATCATCTTTCTTCTCAGCAAGCTCTTTCTGGTAGCGGTCGATTTCAAGGTCTATTTCTGGGTTCGTATCAGCTAGTCTGCTGAACTCTGCAAGACTCATCTTTTTTTCCTTTGCCATTCTTCTGAAAACTTCTCCGGCTGAAATTAGCTCAAAATTAAGCTTTCTTGCAAGAAGCTTTGCAACCGTAGTGGTACCACTCCCTGGAGGCCCTGAGATGGTGACTCTCATGGGTATCGCCCTTTCACCTTCCTTTTCACCTTCAGCCCATTTTAAGGGCTTTTCTAATAACTTGCCCCCAAGCGATTGAGCAGAGCAGGTACCATAGAATCCACCAGGGAAGAATGAGTACTGGTTCGCCTATGTGTATAAGCCCCTGAAAGGGAACCACAACTTCTGGATTGAGATTTGTTTTGGTGTAAAGCCACATGAAGACGGGTATGGTTACCACGACGGTGTAGAACATTGGTGTGAACTGCATACTCATCATTTCACTCTGCATTTTCTGGATTTCAGGCTGCTCTTTCTCAAGCTGTTTTAGCTTGAACTTGTTGTCTTTCTTTACTGCATCCATGTACTCCTTCTGAAATTCCATTACCTTTTTCTGGATTTCTTTGAGTCTGGCGTAATCAATGGTGTATTTCTGGATAAGGGAGCTGTAGAGACCTGTAAAGGCTGCCAATATGAAAATTACAAGATGGATTGGTAAGGCTTGGTATAAGGGGTCTAAAATTGGAGAAGGGAGTAAAGCAAGCTGATCTCTGAACTCCTTGCTTATCATAATGCCGAGCATGAAGACTATCCCAAGACTCATGAAAAATCGCTTGATGAATTCCTTCGGCATTACTCCTCACCTAGGAACCTTCTAAGCATCGGGTGCATTTCGGTTATCTGCTCTTTCGCCAGATCTTGATAGAATCTGTAGGCGATGCTGACTGCTAAGAGGAGCCCTGTTCCGCTTACATTACCTATTGTTCCCAGCATGTTCGCTATAAGCGTCAGTGCGCCTATTGCGGCACCTCCAAGCACCGACACCTTGGGTATGTATCTCTGCAGAACCCTCTCCAGAACCTGTGGACTCTTTCTGAATCCTGGCACCTGCATTCCAGAGCGGGCTATCTGGTTGGCCACAGTCCTTGCATCCATTCCGGATGTCTGCACCCAGAATATGGAGAAGAGAACGCCTCCTACTATGAGTATTGTAGCATCTGTCAGGAAATGCAGAATGATCATCCAATCTGGCAGATCGGCATAGATAGGATTGGCCTTAACTAGCGATGGTATCCAGTCCATGGGACTTCTGATGGGTGAAAGAAGGTACATTAGACCGTTTATAGGTTGAGAGCCTTCATATTCTCCTAAAAACGTTATTCCACGCTGATACAGTATCATTCCCATTATTTGGATGTTCGCCTGCAGAGCCCTGACGAATATCATTGGCAGAACACTTGCATAAATGAGCTTTATCGGGAATCTGCCCCTTGCACCTCTAACCAGAGAGTGGGCGAGAGGTATTTCCACACGAGTACCCTCTGCGTAAACGACAAGCAGGATTATGACGATGGTGGTTATTAAAGCCAGAACTCCTCCCTGTATCAGGAGGAATGCCAGACCATCTGCTGAAAGTAGTTGCTGTGTGGGATAGTTCTGGGCTATCCAGACCCATCTGGGTATTATGCCCGGTGGCATTGTAGAATTTGGCGGTACAACCCAGTTGAACAAACCAGTTATAATTGATTGGGAAATCCCAGCGAGAATGAATAACGACACACCACTGCCAATACCCCATTTAGAGACAACCTCATCCATGTAGACTATGAGAAGACCACCTATGAAAAGTTGGAAGAATATGAGAAATGAAATAGTTGAGAGAGATACACCAAGCATCTGAGCAACTTCAGGATTTGGAAGCAGAAAACCTCCAAGAACCTGGGGGATAGCCTCAACTGCGATCATGACTATAACAAGAAACCTCTGAAAGTCTTGATATGCAGCCCTATCATCAGGATTCGTCAAATCTAACTTTATAACACCTGCACCAACGAGGAGCTGGAGGATAATTGAAGCTGTAACGATTGGGCCTATACCTAAGGCAATAATCGAACCTGTTGCTCCGGCAAAAAAAGCTCTATATTGCTGGAAAATATCAATGGATTCCGGCGAGAGGCCAAAAACCGGAACATTGGAGAGTACGAAGTAGAGGATGAGTATGCCGAGAGTCCAGGCAAATTTTTCCTTAAAAGGGATGTGGCTCTTTGGCCTCTCGACACTTGGTATTCTTTCAAAGTAGGGTTGTAGACTTCTCAGCACGCTTTCCATTTTTCCTTCCTCCAAAAATTAGGGATTATTCAAATTCTGTGATCACGCTTCCTCCAGCTTCCTCAATCTTTGCAACTGCATTGGGTGTTGCGTATGGTACTTTAACCTGCAGAGCCTTTGATACTCTGCCAGAGCCCAAGAGTTTCTGGTAACCAAGCTGGGCAAGATCTATGTTGTAAATATCTCCTTCTTTAGATGCAATACCCAACTCCACAAGTTTATCTGCTATTGCGTCAAGGTCACCAACATTTAAATCCCTTCTTGAGAGGAAGTACTTATAGGCATATTCATCAAGCTTTCCGTTCTCCTTGAGTTCTCTCAGGACTTCTTTCAGATCCTTCTCAAGCAGATATTCTGCCGTAAGGATTCTTGGCCTAGTAAAGCCATGCTTCCCAAATTCATATTTTCCTTCTTTTGCCAACTTCAGGAACTTGATGTATTTGTGCTTGTGCACTCCTGCGTTTCCTCTACCGCCCCTGTGACCGGCGCCTCTCCTCTTTTTATGACTGCCGCCACCACAGGTTCTTGAGCCTCTAATCTTCTTAATCCTTTTTTTTGGCATTGACCCTCACCTCATTTTGTAAATCAGCTTGTTGATATCCTTGCCCTGGTAACCCAGCTCACCTCCAGCAGCGTGGTGCCATTTTATGTTTTTAAGCCCACCTCTTGGAGGATGAAGCCTGAACACCGGTTTGAGGTCCGGTAAGTCTTTAAGACTTGCTTTACCTTCAACAACTGCCTTTGCAAATTCTTCTATGCTCTCATATCCTGTTTTTTCCTTGATGTAGTCATCAGTCAGGGGTTTGTTGCCAACCAGCCTACCTCTCAGCTTAAGGATTGTTGCCAATGTTTCAGCGTCAATCTCTCCGAAAGCCACATAGTCCTTCACGATATTCAACATGCCCCTGTAGGAAGGGGTATCGGGGACTATAACGCAGTGATATCTTTTGTGGAGTCTGAGCATGGAGAGTGTATCCTTTATCTTTCTACTTACGTTTACAGTTCCTCTCAGCCTTACAACTGCGAACATCCGCATCACCTCTTAACGTACATTGTCTGCTTCAGGGCATCAAAGGTAGCTCTAGCGAAGTTGATGGTTGTTCTTGTATTACCCCTTGTAAATGTCCAGACGTCACTGACGCCTGCGAGCTCCAGCACCTTCTTGGCCACATCTCCTGCAACAAGACCGAGACCTTTGGGGCCGGGAATCAGCGTAACTCTAACACTTCCAGCACTACCGGTTACCTTAACTGGCAGGGAATGGTTGCCACCACAACCACATTCCCATGAGCCGCAACCTCTCTGAACCTTGAAAATGTTTATTTTGGCATTATTTATTGCCTTCTGTATGGCTGGAGCCACCTGTGAGGCTTTACCAACTCCTATGCCAACATAACCATCCCTATTGCCCACAACTGCTGTAACTCTGAACTTCGTCCTCCTTCCGCTGTCTGTCATCCTCTGCACCATGCTTATCTCCAGCACCTCATCCTGCAGATTGGGAAGAAGTATATCGATCATTTCAGGTTCTTTGATGGGAAGACCACTGGCTATGGCTTCATCCATGGTCTTGACTTTCCCCTCTGCTACCAGCTTTCCCAGTCTGGTTCTTGGAACCCACTCCTCCAGCATTTCCTCACCCCAGTATTTTCTCCTTTATCTCATCAACGTGAGATGGGAGCTCAGAGGGCTTCAAACCCCTCTTCTCATAATCTTTAAACATTTCAGGATTCATTTCATAATAGCTGGCTATGTGTTCACCCCTTATGCGATCATCATCTGGAAATACTTCTGGGCTATGGGGGATGTTCAGACCTCCTTCCACAGCACCTCTCAGCACTGCAAACACCCTTCCACCTCTTGTTGGGGAATGGAGGCCTATATCCAGCACTGCCTCATCTACACCCTTCTCCAGTGCCTTCTTTGCTATCAAAAGCCCTGTAAGGTAGGCTGCAGGTGTATTGTTTAGATCTCCTTTCCAGCCAAACTTCTCCAGCTCCTTGGAATCTGCTGAAACAAGTATCTTATCTCCTTCAGGACTGTACTGGGCAATCTGTGTGATTACTCTGGTATTAGTCACTCTGACAACCAGCCTAGGCTTTCTTGAAAGCAGAAGCCTGAGCCTCTTTCTGTAATTGGTTTTACCCTCCCTTCTTCTTCTGAATGGAACTCTATATCTTGGACCTCTTGCCATCTGGTATCACCCCATTATACCCTGGCTCTCCAGGTAAGAGTTAAGATGAGCAACACTTCTGAATTCCCCACCTTTCGCCTTTCTATAGAGGACTCTATATGTTCTCCTGTCGATGATTCCAGAATCCCTCAGGTACTTCAGCCTTCTTCTGATGGGTCTAATTCTTCTCATCCAGAGTTCTTTTTTAGACATTCTTGCACCTTTTCTACCCTTTCTCCTTCCGTGTCCTCTCCTTCTACCCTTTCTCCTCTGAGCCTTTCTTCTATTTATTCTGGCTCTGCTGATGCCCTTTTCGGGCCTCCTCTTTATCAGACCCTGTTCTATCAGTTCTCTCACGTCTTCTTTTGTGACAGCCGCTGCTATATCTTCAAGGGCTGTCGGATCCATCCACACCCTATTCTCACCACAATCCAGCAGAGTTGCTGCAATTTTACGCTGAAATCTTAAATCCATGACAATCACCTTTGAATCGGATTGAGGATGAGCAATCCTTTCTCCTTTGCCTTCTCCTCAATTACCAGCCTCTTCTTCAGGCCAACCGTTGAAGCTATTCTGACGGCGTGTATTGCTGCATCCAGCCCTTCAAGCTGAGAGGGTGTTGAGACAAGCACTTCCTGGAATCCACTGGCATGCAAGCCTCTCACAGCCTTTGGACTGCCATACCCTGCGCAGACAATCTTCCTTCCGCCGTACCTTTTCCTGAGCTTGTTGTCGAGACCCCTGGGTCTCCTCCAGCTTTTATCCCGTAATCTTAATTTTTTATGAGCTTCATATCTCCTGAATTCGGGCTTTCTATCTTTAAGCCTCCTCCTGACCTTCAGGAGTCTTCGTGCATCCTGATCAAGCTGGGGTTTTATCTTTGCTTCAACCTTTGTCTCCTCCATTACAACCACCCTTTACGGTTTCTCCACAATATAGATACCATCTTGAAATACTCTGACATCCAAGTTCTTTATCTTGGTCAGTTGCTCGAGATTTGCTGCTGTCTGGCCGCATTCTTCTTTATCTATCCCTGTAACGATTATTTCGTTACCCTGAACCTTAACCTCTGCTCGTCCAACTATTCTGGCCCTTCTTGGATGTTTCTCTCCAAGAAAGTTCTCCACAATAACTTCTTTACCCTCAACCCTGACCTTCATGGGGAAGTGAGAGTAGAGAATTTTCAGCTTGTACTCGAAGCCATCCTTAACTCCCTTCATCAGGTTGTTAATGTGTGAAGCGAATGTGCCCACCATTGCCCTAACCTTTGCGTTCTTCTCAGTGGTATAAACCTTCACTGCCCCATCAACTTTATCGATATTAACCCCTCTGAACTTCAGCTTCCTCGTGTTCTCTCCTTTGGGCCCTTTAACGCTGATAGTGTACCCGTTAACTGCATCTCCCTCGATGTTTATTTCAACGCCCTCTGGAATCTCAACCAGCCTCTCTTCCATAGTAAACACCTCAGTCAACACCTCAGTAGACATAAGCAAGCAAAACTCCGCCGAGACCCCTTTCCATAGCCTCTTTCTGGGACATTACTCCCTCAACAGTTGAAACGACCAGTATCCCGAAATCTCTTGCAGGGAGGTAGCGTTTCTCGAAACCCTCGTAATCTGTCTTCTTAACGGAGAAGCGTGGTCTGACAGCTCCACAGTCATTTATCCTTCCGGCAAGCTCTACAACAATCTTGCCACCTCTGTGGTCGTTTATCACTTCAAAACCTCTGATATAGCCGTGCTCCTTCATGACTCTGAGCACAGCTCCTACCAGCTTTGAGGCTGGTTTTATCTCGCAGATACTCTTACCACTGTATTCAGCATTCTTGATCACCATCATGGCATTTGAGAGTGTATCGCTAAGACTCATTCCTGATCACCTACCAGTATTTTTTAAAGCCAAGCTCGCTGGCAACCTCTCTGAAACACTGCCTACAGATGTAGAGGCCGTATTTCCTAATCAGCCCCTGTTTTCTGCCACATCTCCAGCATTCGTTTGCCCCTCTTCCGAACTTCTTACTTCTTTCAGCCATAATCATTCAACCTCCACGCCAAGTGATTTCAAAAATTCTATAGTATCCTCTTTAGTGACGCGATGATTCTTACCAATCTTGCTCTTACATCTCCTTCTTCTTGCCACTCTGTAACCTCTCCTCTTGAGCACTACTGAAACGTCCATTCCGAATATTCCCATGTCTGGGTCATACTCAACGCCAGGCAGATCGATGTGCTCAGCTATGCCAAAGGAGAATTCACCATTTCCTATCTGCTTCCTACTCAGCCTGTTTTCTTTAACAACTAGAGCCCTTTTCAGGAACTCAAGAGCTCTCTCTCCTCTGAGCGTGACCTTCGCTCCGATACCTTCTCCCTTTCTTATTCCAAAGTTTCTTATTGTCTGAGTAGCGTATGTGGTGGTGGGTGCTTGGCCTGTGAGTTCTTCGATGAGCTGGAGAGCCTTTTTCTGTCTCTCTCCTCCCTCGCCAACTCCAATATTCACCACGACTTTATCAACGACCACTTCTCTCATTGGATTAGCGGAGTTGCTGCCATCGCTCATACTATCACACTCCTAGGTCAATCACAGGCTTCTCCTCACCCTTCTTACCCACCACGAAGATGTGGTCGATAATTGTGGTGAACTCGCCAGCTTCAGACTCAACTGTTACAAGGTTGGGAGCAGAGCCTCTGACAATCTTGTATCTCTTTATCCTGCCAAGTTGCCCAGCGTGGGTACCACCGGTAATCATCACCAGAGCACCCTCTTCAAATGGCAGGTGATCAACTATCTCCTTTTCAGGAACCTTGAGCAGAATGCTGTCCTTCGTCTTGTACTCGTTGGAAGCAAGGATATTTGACCCATCAAAGAGGTTCAACTGAACCTTTCCTCCCCTCACCAGAGTTTTGTTGGCAATCTTGTAGAGCTTTAGGTTTGCATCCGTTACTTCCTTGGGTATGTAATGCCCCCTCTCATCAAAAAGCATCCTGTAGCTCTTACCGATTTTAGGGATGCTTACAACATCGAACAGCCCCACAGGGAACTTGTAGTCTTTTCTGACGACTCCATCAACCCGTATCTCGCCAGCAGCAATAACACGCCTCGCCTCTCTTGCAGTATCTGCGAGCTGGAGGAAGTCTCTTACCACCACCAGCAGAGGGACTGCGTTTTTATCATGAGGTCCTGGAGCTGCCTTTACAATCCACTTCTTTATCTTTCTGGGAACCTTGATTGTTTTGGGTGCTGAAAGTCTCTTTTGGTGCATTCAATCACCTCTCAAGTATCTTCTTTCTAACATCGTCAACTTCACCAAGGTCAATTATCATGACGTTTGACGGATGTATTGGGCGCAATACTTCACTCCCATCGGCTTTCGTGACGGTAACGCCCTCCACTTTTATTATGCCCTTTTTGGTATCCACTTCCATTACCTTACCCTCATGTCCTGCAAACTCGCCACGCATTATTCTGACCTTGTCTCCTTTTCTTACTCTTATTGCTCTCTTTCCGTACTTTTTCCTTAGATCCTTTGAGAGAGTTACGTGGAGTAACTTGTGCCTCTCATGGAGCTTTGCCAGTCTGTAAAGCCATCTCCTCTGCTTTCTGGGCTGAATTGACTTCATCACTATCACCTCATATTATTGCTGCAGCCAGCGTGCCTATTTTTGAGAAGCGCTCTGCTGCCTCCCTTGCAACCGCTCCTCTAATTTCCGAACCCTTTGGGTTGCCTTTATCGTCGGTTATCACTGCTGCATTGTCTTCGAATTTCACGCGGGTTCCATCCGGGCGGCGATATTCCTTGCGCTGCCTCACGATGACTGCATAATGCACCTGCTTCCTGATGTCAGGTGTCCCTTTTTTGACCGTCACTACCACTATGTCTCCAATGCCTGCAGCCGGATAACGCCTTCTAACACCTTTATATCCCTTAACTGCGATTATTTCAAGCTCTTTAGCTCCTGTATTGTCTGTGCATATCAGACGTGCTCCAGTTGGAAGACACCTCGGGATTTTAGCTCTGATGGTCCTCATTCTGATCCCACCTTCTCAATTATCACGAAGGATTTCGTCTTGCTTATGGGTCTGCACTCTGCAATTGTTACTACATCTCCTGGCTTGGCATCTATACAGGAGGGATTGTGAGCGTGAAGTTTTGAACGCTTTTTTAAGTACCTTTCATATTTCGCAACGTATCGAATCATCTCTCTTTCTATTACTGCAGACTTCTCATATGTTTTCACGACCTTCCCTCTGAATATCTGTCCCCTTACAGGAAGACTGCCGTGAAATGGGCAATGCCTGTCATCACACTCCTTTTCCGGGGGTTTAACGTCAATACCAATATCCCTCATTTCACCACCATCCCTTGGCTTTTTTAATAAGCATCAGTCCTCTTTTTATCCTCTCTTCCGGTCTGAAGGCTATAAGATCACCCTTCACCCTCAGAACATAACCCTTAAACCTGACCTTGAAAGTTCTGCCTCTTTTTGCCACAATCTTGTAGCCTTCTTCCGTTCTGAGAGTGAGGGTGTTCATGGTCTCGTTAATCACGATACCTTTCAATCCCACCTCGTATTGATTCGGACTATACACAACCTCAACTTCCAGTCCTATCCATTCGTGGGCAAGGATATATTCGGGCTTCATGCTCTTCATGTTCTGTAACCTTCCTCCCTGAGGGCTGTTTTTATCCTAGCAATGTCTTGCCTTATCGTTCTTATGGCTCCGGGGTTCTCGAGGGCTCCACCGCTTCTGACCATGGTTCTGAGTCTGATGAGCTCATTTTCAAGCTCAATCAGTTTTTTCAACTTGTCTTCTCTACTCATTTCCCGAATCTCCGACATTTTCATGTTCTCCCTCCGATTTCTCGGATTTCTCAGCTCCTATATTCGCCTCAACCTTTGCCTCTTCTCCTTCCTTCATTGCTTGGATGTCAACTTCCTTAACTTCAAACTCGTCTGGCAGAACTGCATCAGGCGGTATTATACGAACTGTGACACCGAGAACTCCAAGCTTTTTTATAGCCACATCGAAACCTCTTCTGACGGCAGAATAGGCAGGCTCGCCTGTGTGGACCATGGTTCCTGCAATGAATTTTTCCGTTCTTGCCCTCTCACTTGTGAGCTTTCCACTGATCTCTATTTCACAGCCCTTGGCTCCGGCCTCCATTATTCTGTACAGGAACCTGTATCCGGCCTTTCTGAAATACCATCCTCTCTCGAGGGCTCTTGCGAGTAAGGAGGCCATAAGCTGTGCGTTGAACTCTGGCTTTTCGATTTCATCAACACTAACCTGCGGGTTCTCGATACCGAACTCCTTCAACCTCTCTGTGAGCAGTCTGATGCGCCTACCACCTTTACCTATCACCAGGCCAGGCCTTTCAACGAAGAGCGTAACCTGAGTGCCAAGGGGGGTTCTTGTGATATCCAGTCCACCAAAGCCAGCATTTCTAACTTCTTGGATCATCCACTCCTTTACTCTTACTCTCTTTATCCTTTCAGTTACGAATTTCCTCTCTACAGCCATATCAACGCACCTCTGCTATGAACTCAACTGTAGTAAGCTGTTTGAACCTGGGTGTTGCTCTTCCAAAGGCCCGGGGCATATAACGTTTTAGCACCCTTCCCTTTTTGGCTTGGGCGTGAACTATTATCAGCCTCTCCACCTCCAGACCCTTGTATTCGGCATTTGCCTCGAGATTCTTCAGAATCTTAAGGATGTGCTTTGCAGCCTTCTGCGGGTATCTGCCAGCGTACCACTTCTCAAGACTGCTCTTGTGAGCCACCTTTTTCTTGTACTTCTTGAAGGGAACAACCTTTTTCATTGCCACAACATCTTCTAGATATCTTATAGCATCCTGAATTTTCCTGCCTTTGATGGCTCTGCAAATTTCAACGGCGTGCTTGAAGCTGATATCCATTTCATACCCCATGGCTTTTGCAGCCTTGGTTTCATCTTCAGGCTGGTAGGCATAGTTCACGCGAGCCATTCAACCACCTCATTTGAGCGGTACGTACTTGCTGCTTCTCGTGGCTCCGACACCCGGACCGCTGTGCTTCTCGAATCTCCTCGTTAATGCAAACTCTCCTAATCTGTGACCTATCATCTCGGGCTTTATCTCAACCCTGACGAATTCTTTGCCGTTGTGAACGAATACGACTTTTCCAACCATCTCTGGAAGCACAATCATGTCCCTGCAGTGGGTTCTTGCAGTCCCTTTCTTCCTGAGCTTTCTCAGTAGCTTTTCTTCCTGAGGTGTGAAACCCCTTCTTATCTTTCTCCTCTCTCTCGCAGGCAAAAGCTCTACTATCTGCTCCAGATTCATTTTCTGGAGCTCTTCAAGTGTGTAACCACGATATCTGAATTCTTTCGGCCTTATAACCTTCGTTTTGAGCGCCATACTATCACTTCCTCACTCCAGTTCTGCGAGCCGCAATACTTCCAACCTTCCTGCCTGGAGGAGCATTTCTGCTGACAGTTTTCGGCTTGCCAACGTGCTGGTGCTTTCCACCACCGAATGGATGATCGACGGCATTCATAGCAACTCCTCTCACGCGAGGCCATTTTGCTGCTTTACTCTTCATCTTATAGTACTTCTTACCAGCTTTCACGAAGGGCTTATCTGTTCTGCCTCCTCCGGCAACCACACCTATTGTTGCTCTGCATTTCGGATTTAGCCATCTCAGCGTGCCTGAAGGCATCTGAACAAGAACTCTGTCCTCTTCATGGGCAATAACCAGTCCGAAAGTACCGCTTGCTCTAGCAAACTTTCCACCATCTCCGGGCTGGGCTTCGATGTTGCATATTGGCGTACCTTCAGGAATTCTCTCTAGGAACGTTGTATTGCCGGGCTTCAGCTCAGCTTCAGGACCAGCCTGAATTAAATCATCTGTACCCATCCCTTCGGTTGCTATAATGTAGCTCTCACTCCCATCTGGAAGCGAGACAAGTGCAATGGGTGCATTTCTTGAAGTATCGTGCTGAATATCAACTACTCTGGCAGCAACCGTCTCATTCAGAAACCTGATGTGCCTCAGATCTGCTTTATACTTATGGGATGGTGCAGTGTAAGTGGGGGTCCCTTTCCCCCTGTTCTGGGAAATTATCCTCTTACCCATTTTTACCACCTCAATTGATCAGAATACTCCTAACTTGGAAAGGACTTCCTCAGCGGAATATTCAGGCTTGAGTTTTATGTAGGCCTTTTTTTCACCCTTTGGGGTTACTAGAGTGTTTATCTTTTCAACCTCTACCTCAAACCTCCTCTCCACATCTCTCTTTATATCCTCCTTTCTCGCTCTGATGTCGACTATAGCCGTAAGCACATTCTTTTCCAGTTCTGCTGTGCTTTTCTCAGTGATCAGGAAGCATTTGATGATCATAACCACCCCTCCAAATAGTCAATGGCGGATTTGGTGAAGACTGCCAGCCTTCCTGCTTTAGCACCTGGAGCGAGCAGCTCAACATTCAGATCTTTCACGAGAACGACATCAACTCCCGGCAGATTTCTTGCAGCATTCAAAATCCCGCCATCCTCTCCAACAACCACAAGAACACTCTTCTTCTTTATGTAGCGCCTCCCCCTCATCTTGCCCTTGCCTGCTCTGTATCTAATACGGTCTCTAGCCCTCTCAACGTCAGCATAAACACCAATTGCCTTGAAAACGTCGATAACCTCTTTGGTCTTTTTGAGGCTCTGGAAGTCATCCACCACAATCTTTGGAAGTGCACCCTCGAACACATGACTTCTCTCTTTGACGAGCTCCTCAACAGCGGTTGCCGCAATAGCAGACATCAATGCTTTCCTTTTCTCCTTCTTGTTGACTTTCTCATCCCAGACTTTCTGCACCTTCGGAGGATGAGCTCTTCTGCCCTTCACAGCCTGAGGAACCTTTGCAGCCCTGTTGGCTGTCTTCAGGCGAGGCACCCTTGCAAGGCCGTAGCCAGGTCCCCAGTTCTCGGCAGCATAGTTCGTTCCTGACAGAGGATTAGGGCCATAGGGCTGCCTTCTGTGGCTCTGGATAGCATGAACAGCCTTTCTTATTATATCTGGTCGGAATTCAGTTTCAAATACCTCCGGCAACTCGATTTCCTCAACAACTTCACCGTTTAGAGAGAGAACGTTAGCTTTCATCAACATCACCTACCCTGTTTGGAACTCGTGCTGACATAAAGCACATTGACACCTTCAAACGCTGCATCAGGTGGTCTTATGGCATCTCTCATTCTGACAAGCCTCTTTATGCTTCCCGGAACACTTCCAGAGACAAGAACGTACTCATTCCTGATTACTCCGTAATGGACGAAACCGCCAGCAGGTGTTACTTCCTCACCGTTCTCACCGATTTTCAATATGCGTTTGTTGTACTCTGTGCGCTGGTGGAACCCCATCTGTCCAGCCTGAGGAACAGTCCACCTCACGTGGTGCGGATTCCACGGGCCTAGGGTACCAACTCTTCGATGCTTGCTGCTTCTTGCATGCTTGGCGTTGAGTGTTATGACTCCCCACCTCTTAACTGGTCCTTGGAAACCCTTGCCCTTTGTTATGGCCAGAACATCAATCAGCTGCCCCTCACCAAATACCTCGCTGATCTTTACCTCCTTACCCAGCTTCCCTATGGCGTAATCGAGAACAGCGCTTATATCGCTACCCCCAACCTTGTACTCCATGACATCTGGCACCTTCTTAGGCACACCACCCATCCTGTAGGGCTGGGTATAAGTTATGACCCTGACTTCGGCAATATCCTCGATCTCCTTGAGTTTCTCTGGATCACCTCCCTTCTTGGGGAGCTGCATGCGCCTTGAGAGGAAAGCATCAAGATCAGTGCTCCACACCTCTCCAGCTATTTGCAATCCATAAGCTGTTCTCGTGTAAACTCTTACGCCCGCTACCTTCAGCGGGGGAGTTTCTATAACCGTAACAGGCGTAACTACTTCCTCACCATATGTTGGTGAGTTCTTCCTATCATCCACCATAACCACATGGGTCATACCGGCCTTATAACCGGCAAAGCCCAGTAGCTTTGGCTCTCCCTCGTATACGGGCCAAGCCCTTATCCTTGGAACGATACTGCTGGCTCTCTTTCTCGGCGAAAAGCCTAACGAGCCCCTTCTTGGCCTGTGCTCTTTCATTTCATACCACCTACACTACATTTTACGAAATTTATTATCGCCAGTGATGCATATACAGCCTCTTCCAGTCTTACCGTTGCGACACCCTGCATGGGGATCATGTTCCATACTATGTTCCGAACCTCTGCATCTATTTCGATTCCAAGTCTTCTGGTTATGCTCTGGACACCCTCTTCAGGGCTTCCGAATATCAGGGTAATTTTTTGCCTCCCCGCTATCTCCTTTATCTCCTCCCAGCTTGGCACTCTTCCAAGGCGGGAGGTTATTACAGCGTCCTCATTAAGGACGTCTCTCAGCTCCACTTTCTCCACTTTATATCCCCAATATTCTGGGGGTTCTGCTTCCTCTACCACCAACGGGTTCGTCGAACAGACCCTGACGGTCACGCGGGCACTCTTCGTGGCTTCTTTGGCACCACGAAGAAGCGCCAGGGCTTTTACGCCGATGTCCACCCACGCGGTGCCGTCAGGACCAACCTTTCTTACGACCCCATCCCTCACTTCACCGATTTTTAAATGTTTCGGCCTGTGAGATGCTATGCGGAGGGGAGGAAGTATGCCAGCGTACTTCAGACTGTCTTTGATGGGTATCAGGGACTTTCTGAGGTACTGGGGAGTTTCTAGGTACTCTAGTATGTCCTTAATGTAGTCCGACTCGTCCAGGAGCGGATCGCGATAGATGTAAATTTTTTCGACTCTGAAGATAACTGCGGCTCTGGCTATTAGCCCAACCTTGTATGCCTTCAGCTTTTCATCCTTTTCGTTTATCAAGGAGGATGAGGGTATGGCGATTGAAATCATTGGAATCACTGAAAGCCTTCTCTTAATGTGTATATAAACTTGGGCTTAAACTTGAGCTTTAAAAATCTAGGTTGCAAAAAATGTTAAGAGGGATTGCGATGAAGTGAGCCACATGGCAAGTGATGAGGCCGAGATTCTGGTGGAGGTTGAAGAGGTTGGAAAACTGGTGATTGAATTGAATTTTGCAAGAAATCCAGAAACTGTGAAGGCGATACTGGACGCTCTGCCAGTGGAGAGCAGGGTAAACAGATGGGGTGATGAGATCTACTTTACTATCCCCGTTGAGGTCGGACCGGAAAATACTACTTCCAAAGTGGAAGTGGGTGATGTGGCTTATTGGCCGCCAGGAAAGGCATTATGCATATTCTTCGGCCCCACGCCGATAAGTGAAGATGATAGGCCGAAACCAGCAAGCCCGGTGAATGTTGTGGGAAAAGTGAAGGGAGATGCAACCGTTCTTCGGAAAGTCAAGGATGGTGCGACTGTAACAGTCTTTCAGGGGTGAAGGTCTTCGAGGTATCTATAGAATCTGAAGAAGGTCTGATGAAGGCTGTTGATTCTCATGATGCCGTTTCTGAGTTGTTCCACCCTCTCTATCTCTCTCATTATTTCTGCAGCTCTGATTACAAAAGCCAGCTCGAAATTTCTCAGCTCAAGTTGACTTACATCCAGCACTTTGAGGGCCAGCCATGTTGCTAGGCTCAAGAAGTGACGAGCGTTAATTTCGATGTTCAGCAGCGCAGCATCTGGCATTGGTGCAATGGCCCTTATCTTCAAAGACATTTCGGCACTTATTCTGCAAATTTCCCTGAATTCGGGAAACTCGGGAAATTCTGAAGACATCATGAAATTTTCGATGTAGTAATCTTCTACACAAGAAATTACGCCTGGATTTGATATTGGAGGAGAATAAAGCTCCCTCAACCTGATGTGACTCTTCTCGTGCTCTGCCAGCCATTTACAGCAAAGCTGCCAGCTGATATTGTAAAGTTCTCTTCCATATGCCATTAAAATGAGTGCATTTTCAGGAGAGAAGCGTATGGTTTTCAGGTCTGTTGCTGTAACTTCTCCAATTTCAACCTGATAAGGTTTGCACAGTTTTGTGAAGTATCCAGTTATTTCTTCAGCCGTAACACCGGCATGTTCTGAAAAATGACTAGAAAAATCTCCAATTTTTTCATGGCAGATGATACAGAGCATAGCAAAGGTATAAACAAAAATAAAAAATTGGAGATTTATTGTTTCTCCTTCTCTCTGAGAAATCTTCTCAGTAGCTTTCCGGTAGCGGTCCTTGGCAGAGGTTCGGTTGTAAACTCTATAACCCTTGGTAGCTTGTATTTGGCGATGTGCTGCTCCAAGAACTTCAGCACGTCCTGTTTGAGCTCCTCACTCGCCTCGTACCCCTCCTTCAGTCTCACTATGGCCTTGACTATCTGCCCTCTGATGCCCTCAGGATCAGGCACACCGATAACTGCACACTCAGCAACAGCCGGGTGCTGGCTGAGGGGCTGCTCAATTTCATCCGGCCCAATCCTATAACCGCTTGACTTGATAAGGTCGTCGTCTCTTGACACAAAGTAAACGTAGCCGTTCTCGTCTCTCCTAACGAAGTCTCCCAGCACATTCCAGCCATCCTTGACGCTCTCCTTCTGTTTCTCATCCAACGGTCTTGTGGGGTGGTTCCAGTACCTTATTCCAGTTGGTCCTTTGATGAAGAGGCTACCAACTTCACCTGGCTGGCACTCGTTGCCAGTCTCGGGGTCAATTATTCTGGCTATGTAGCCAGGAACCGGCCAGCCAATGCTTCCTGCAACCGGCTGGGGAGCACAGGTGTTTGAGACACAGATGTGGACCATCTCTGTGGCTCCAAGGGATTCGTAGATATCCATTCCGAACTCTTCCTTCCATCTCTTTGCAGTCTCAGCTCCAAGTGCCTCGCCACCTCCTGTACAGAGGCGGAGGGAGGAGAGGTCGTATTTCTCCTTGTACTCTTGGAGTTTTGGATTTGCAAGGATCATTCTATAAGCAGTTGGGAGAGAGCTGAACACAGTTATGCCATGCTCCTCAATGAAGCGGAAGAAGTTATCGAAGCTGAAAGCTGGCCATATGCTCGCCGCTGCGCCATGGAAGTATGGAATGAGGCAGCCATTTCCATAACCCATGGCAAAGCTGACTGGTGCTGGTCCACCAATCACGTCATCTGGTGTGAGCTTCCAAACATATTTGCCAACTAGGTATACTGCTGCCAGAACATTCTCAACGAAGTGGACACAGCCCTTTGGCAGGCCGGTAGTTCCCGAAGTGTACAGAATCACACCTGGGGTGCCAATCTCAAGTGGTACTGGTTCAAAGCTACCACTCTGATTGTAAACTTCGCTGAAAGGCACGAATGGGTCCTCCACATCATCCCTGTCTGTGACAATGACTTTCTGGACCGTTTCAAGTTCAGGAACAGCTTCTTTCACCGCACCGAAGGTTTTATCATCGCCGCTGACGAAGATTGCTTTTGCTTCGGCATTGTTGGCAACATGCACTATCTCTTTCTTGGCCCACATGGGGTTCAGCGGGACTGGGATGGCTCCAGCTTTCATTATGCCGAAGTTTACTGCAATAGCTTCAGGCATGTTCCTCATTCTGAAGCCGACTCTATCGTATCTCTCGATGCCAAGGTTTATCAGCAGGTTTGCAACCTTATTGCTTAGCCTATAGAGGTCTCTGAATGTAACACGGCGATCCTCAAAGTATATTGCAACTTTCCTTCCTCTTCCTTCCTCAATGTTTCTATCTAGAATTTCCTCAGCCAGATTGATTTCCTTTCTGTCTCCTATGTAGTCTCTCACCTCGTCTGGAATCACGATTTCGGGCCATGTCTCCTTGGGTACTACATATTTCATAATGTCCATCTACATCACCAATAGGAAGAAACCAAAAATTTGATTATAAGTCTTTCGCAATTTATCGTTACAATTGCTCCATAAGCTTATTTCTAATTTTCTCTGGGATTTTTAAGCTTTTCCAGTTTCTGTCGATGCACGCACAAACTATTCTGCCCACGACAAAATTGCTTTTAAAGCTGAATGTTACGCTTCTCTCTCCGATATTCTCAACAGTCACATCAATATCAACAACATCATCATAGCTGGCCTTAGCCACAAAATCTGCTTCCGCTCTGACTATCGGAAATGCATACCCTTCATCAGAGTTTTTGTAGAAAAGTTCAGGTTCAAAACCTTTTGAGCGAAGGAATTCATCAAGAGCTTCTTTAAAATAGTGGAAGTATGAGGTAAAATAAACAACGTTAAAGGGGTCTGTTTCACCAAATCTGACCCTTCTTGAATACTTCATATCAGCCCTTCCTCTCTTAGAGCTTCATAAATTATCTCAGAAATCTTTTTGAGTCTCTCCTCAAATTTTGTTCCTGAGAGACGAATTAGAACGATGGCATTTGTATCATGGGGAGCTGCAGAAGCCATCTCCAGTCCTTCTATCCCAATCTCTCTTATTTTTCTGGCAACCTCGCCTTTAGCGAGAGTTTTCTCGCCTTTTTTCATAACATATCCGGTGTGTTGCACTTCAGGCATCTCAAGAAAGATTGTAAAGACTCCATAATCCTTTCCGATTTCGAGACTTCTTGCAGTTACTTTTCTGTCCCCGATCTCGAAGATAAATTCCATAAAATTTTTAATGTTGTTCGTGATAAATAAAGCCATCTGTCACAACAAAAAGGGAAAAAATTAAATACTGATAAACAATGATTAATAATGGTGAATTTCCATGCCTGAGAAAATGAGAGTAGTGCTCTGCGGATACGACCCTATGCTGGTAAGGGGATACGTAAGGGCCAAAAATGAGGAGGCTCTCTGGTTCTATCTGCCTAAGGAGCTATACAAGGATTACAACTTGAAGCCCGGTGATAAGGTTAAGGGGACAGTGGAGAAAATATATGCCGGGGCTACTGGTGAGGTAGTAGCTGAGCCAAACGAGGATTTTGAATGGACAACTTCACAATTCACTGGAATGGCAGTAGTTGTGGATCATGATTTTATAGCAAAATATAAGCTGACTGCTTGGCATTTCCTTGAAATGACGGTGAAAGCTGTGGTGCAGGATGGGCAGGAGAAAGAAGTGTATCCAGGAGAGGTTAAGGAGAGGAAGATCTGGCCCGAGGACAAGCTGAAGCTGAGGTACACTCTCGCATACGTAGAATGACCTTAAATGACCTTCAACGCATGGCTTAAGCTGGGGAATGAGGGTTTTCTTTCTAAAATTCTTTTTTTAGAGGGTTACGAAAGCTCCAGTAATATTTATGTGATTGAAGGGGTAGATGAAATAGCTCTGGTTGATACTGGTAATGATTATACTGCTTTTCCCGAGCTTTTCGATTTTTATAAACCAGACGACATTTCAGCGGTTTTTCTGACACATGCCCACAACGACCATAGCTTAGGCTTGATGGAACTTCTACAGACGTATCCTGAATTTGATGATGTGGACGTCTATGTTCACGAGGCTTTTTCCTCACAACTTCAAAAAGGGATCGAGTACTTCAAGAGAGATGTACGGATAAATAAACTGGTGGGTGGAGAGAAAATAAGAATGGCTGGAGAGGAATTTGAAGTCCTTAAAACCCCAGGCCATACTATTGACAGTTTATCTCTCCTCCATACTGAGTCTTTAACTCTCTTCTCAGGAGATGCAGTATCAGCCAAACCTGTGATTGATGATACCCTTGGCGGAAGGCTCATCGATTTCATAATTTCGCTGAGATACGTCAGAGAGAGAAAAGTGGAGCTAATCTTGCCAGGCCATACATATCCTGGGCTGAACAGGAATAATGAGATAGTGGAAAGAGCTTATCTGAAAGCCATAAGCTTCCTCACTCCAGATTACCCACTTACTGAGGCTGCCAAAGAGGCTATCAGACTTGGCATGGTTGAAGAGGCGTTGTTTGCTCTGGAGAAGCACATTGAGTTTGAACCTGAAGACATCGCAGCTAGAAAGTTCTATGCTTCACTGCTTGCCGACACTGGCAGGGTTGATGAAGCTCTGGAAATATTTAATCAGCTCCCTGAGGACGCTGAAACCTTTTATCTTGCAGGAATGGCAGCTATGAAAGGCGAGAAGTTCGAGCTTGCAGAAGAACTGTTCAGAAAATCCCTATCACTTAAAGAAAGCAAAATCACTAGGACTGCTCTTGTAGCAGCATTACTCGAACAGGGGAAGATTGATGAAGCCAAGAAAATCCCTGAATTTAGATTAATCAAAAAAGCTGGTCTATGAGATATATATGTAAATCTGAAACGGTTGAAGCCTTACACCCACTCTTTTTCCTTTGAATTCAAACCGTTAAGGTTTTATACCTGAATTGTCACTATCTATCGTGTAAAAAGGAGGAGGTAAGATGGGAGAGGAGAACGGAAAGACGATTGAAATAGAAATTAATGACGTCAGCGACACTCTACTGCCCCGACCATGGCCGATAACCAAACCAAGAACCAAAGAGGAGCTGTACGCCCCTTGGGTAAAGGATCCCAGAGACCCTGAGGGAACATACGGCGCTTTCATTGAGGAGAACGTAAGCTGGGAAAAAGCAACCGGAAAACCATGGGCTCTTGATGGTCTAATTGTTCTGGATTGCACCATTTGGGGATATGCAGGAGCTATATGTGGCTCATATCTAGCAGAACTCGGTGCAACTGTTATAAAGGTAGAACCACTCGATGGTGACCCGCAAAGGTATCTGTATCCTTTTGGCAGAGAGGAGTATGCATTTGAGGACATATACACTGGTGAGAAGGTAAGTCCCACATTTATTCATGAGCACAGGAACAAGTATTCTATAACTCTGAACCTTGAAACTGAGAAGGGGAGAGAACTTTTCAAGAGATTGGCCGCCCAGGCTGATATAGTTCTTGAGAACTATCCGCCCGGTACTTTTGATGAGTGGGGTATTGGCTATAGACAGCTCAGCAAGATAAATCCAAGGATAATCTATGTATGGTTTGGACAGCTTGGCCAGTGGGGTTCGATGAAAGATAGGACATCGAAATACGGACAGTGGATGCTCGATCCCGTTGGTATATCCTGCAGCGAGTTTGTGCATTCAACTGGTTATCCTGCGGATCTGCTACCAAGGGAGCACGGAGGTAACCCGACAAGGTCAGGTGAAGCAGTTGGAGATCTTGTTGCAGGTGTTCACGGTACAATTGCTGTTCTTGCCGCCCTCTATTATAGAGAGAATGTGAGCAACAGAGGGCAGTTTATTGAAGCTACCGCAGCTGAATGTTATATGGATATCTGTGATTTCAATGTAGCTTGGTATGGTTTTGATGGAAGTATTAAAGCGAGAACTGGAGGCTGGGATCCCAACCTGAACCAGTATGCTTGGAATCCGTGTAAAGATGGTTATCTGATGATTGGTGGTCAGACTGATAGGCTTTGGTACAGGATATTGCAGGTTATTGCTCAGGAGGACCCGGAGGGTGCAAGACTCATAGCTGAGGACCCCTTCCTGAAGGAAATGGCTGCAAGAAACGCTCTGGAGGGTCTTATCAAGACTTACACAATCACTGCCCAGTGGCTGGCACATAACACCAGGGCTGAGGGCGAGAGGAAGATGGTTTCAAGAGAGGTTGCAGCTGCTCCCGTGCTGTTCATAGATGAAATTGCTGAATACGAGCACTTCATCTACAGAAGGCATGTTACCGAGGTGTATGATGAGCACTATGGAAGAGTATTGGTGTCTAACTCACCACTCGCACACCAGCACCGCACACCTGCAAGAATAAAGTGGGTGGGCAGACCACTTGGACTGGACAACGGCGAAATCTTCGCGAGATACCTCGGCATCGGACCAATGGAGCTGAAGAAGCTCTCACTGGAAGGAGTTGTGAGATGGTATCATGAGTGAGGTGGTTTAAATGGTTGGAAGCTGGAGTTTTGACCCTCCATTTGATAAGAATCCTGAAACAGGAGAGGAGCTTGACAAAATCCCGTTTGAAGAATACTGCAGGAAGGTATTCGATCCGAGCAAAACCTTTGACAAACCTGAAGCGTTGAAAGGCTGGAGACACATTTCATCCACAATGTATATCCTCAGCCCTCACCTTGGTGCGACCCTTGGAGAGTATGGTGCTGAAGTCATCAAAATAGAGATGCCAAAGCTTGGAGACCCCATGAGACACACATCTCCATTCAATGAAGCGTACCTGTGGCCTGAGACTGACCACCGACCATTGGTTGGTACTGGATTTGGTTTCCTGCATGCCAATGTCAACAAGTACTTCGTGACCCTCGACTATCACGCTGAGGAAGCAAAGCCCCTATACTATGACCTAATCAGAGTTTCAGACAGCATGGCAGAGTGCTACAGGCCAGGTACCTTCTACAGATGGGGAATCGGTTATCCCCAACTCAAAGAGGTAAACCCACGCCTGATCTACATCTGGCTGGGAGGCTTCGGTAACTACGGGCCAAGAAGATATGGCGGAAGCTACGATATCCTCGGCCAGGCCTGCGGTGGGCTTGCCGCTATAACTGGCTGGCATGAGGACTTCGGAGGACACCCGGTGAAGCACACCAACTGGATCATTGACTGGTATGCTGGTCTTACCGGCCTCATTGGTGTGCTTGCTGCTGCCCACTACAGGAGGAAGACCGGAGAGGGTACATTCATTGACCTCTCTCAGATCAGCTGTTCTACCAGAGCAACCGGCTACTCCTTCCCGCTGTACGGCAGGTTTGGAGTTGTCAGGCAGAGATGGGGTAACTGGGACACATTGTTGGCAGTTCATGGCATAATAATGACTGGCAAGACTGACGATCTGGAGCATCCGAACCCGCAGATCAGTGTTGAGAGCAGATATGTGATGGTCTCCGCCTTCCAGGATGAGGACTTCAGGGAGCTCTGCTACCTGATTGGCAGACCAGATCTGTGGGAGAAGTACAAGACTCTGAAGGAGAGAGTGAAGCCAGAGGCACAGACTGAAATCTACAGGGCTCTGGAGGAGTGGGCTGCTGACAAAACGAGAAGTGAAGTGGTTGAGGCCATCAATAATGCTGGCCTGATTGCGGTGCCAGTAATGTCTGCAAAGGACATCTACGAGAGCGAGCACTTCTGGGAGAGAGGAACCATAAGATGGGTTGATGATCCAATGTATGGCGAAGTCCTCACCCAGAACTGGCATGTGAAGCTGAGCGAAACGCCGCCACGCACAAAGTGGGTGTGGAGGCCGATTGGCAGTGACAACATCCGCATCTACCACGAGCTCCTCGGCTATCCGATGAGCAAGCTGAAGGAACTGTGGGAGAAGGGAGTCATCTAAGGAGGTGTAACAATGGTTTACTACTGGGAATGTGAGTGCGGATGGGTTAACTACCTTGATCCTTACTATTTCTGGAACTGGGAAGGAAAGGTGAAGTGTGCTGGATGCGATACAGTAGCTAAATTCAGATTCCTGAATGGAGAACTGTTGGAGGGGCCAACAAAAGTGGATGATAGCCCTGATATACTA
Organism: Archaeoglobus sp. JdFR-37; assembly: GCA_002010215.1. Lineage (GTDB taxonomy): Archaea > Halobacteriota > Archaeoglobi > Archaeoglobales > Archaeoglobaceae > JdFR-37. The sequence continues at coordinate 17,993 of MTMY01000004.1, read as the reverse complement.
CCACTTTACGCAGACAATCCAAACGATGGATATGTCGCATACAAGGTTGGAGTTGAAGGCAAAACTAGGCCGTTTTACGGACTGATGAGGGATCCCAAGACCTACACAGGAGAGGCGAGAGTTAGGGTTGAGAACCTCAGAGGTAACTTCATAAGGAGCATGCCCAACCAGCCGAAGAAGGCTGGCTTCGCTGAGGTCAGGAGATTTGCATGGATTGACAGGACTAAGAGTGAGGAAGTTTGGGCCAAGGATAAGTATCCGGGTAAGCCTGTCTATGGGCCTGGAGCGGAGGAGTGATAGTCATGGAGCATGTTGAGAAGGTGGAATTCAGCTTCCCGGCGGATGAAGCTGGGCCAAGACCACCAATACTGACACCTGAGCAAGCAGAATTCATCAAACAGTTCCCCCATAAGTGCAAAGACTGCAAGTGGTTGAAGCCGATAATACCCGGAACAGTCTTCCCACCAGCAGATTTGGTTGGATACTGCAAGATTATCCACTGGCCTTTCTACTGGTGCGTCAGTAAGTACGTGGTAGTCAAGAACTGCAAGTGGTTTGAGCAGAGAAGTGAAGACCAGTATCTAAAGCACTAAATTGTTAAATACCTTATTTTTTTAACTTTTATTCATGACTGAAATGGCTGAGAAGGCTGAGAACTTCTGTTTATACGATCTGGGTGTGAAATGTCCTGAAAATCAAAGCATTTCTGGCTGGGAGCATAAATGCCGTACATGCTCGATTTTTGAAGCTCTTAAAGACGGTAAAGGATGTATGAGTATTGAATGGTAGTACGTAGGAGTGGTAGTAAATAGTAGTGAAGGGCAAATATGTGATGGAGAGTGAAGCCGTGGAATAAGGTGATAATAAGGTGATAAAATGAAATTTGATTTCAGCAAGCTGGGGACTTTGGATGAAATAAGGGAAATGGTGGAAAGGTGGTACAAAGGGTATGCAGAAATGGGAGACGAGATGGCGGTTCAGATGTTCATGGATGACCTCGAAGCTGTGTATCCTTATATCACAAGCTTATACCAGAGTGGGCAGATCGGTTTTGAAGAATATGAAGAGTTTATGGCTTACTGTGATGAGCTCGTTGGTGAACTGATGAAGCTGGTAGGAATTGAAGATATAGATCGCTCTTTCCGCTAATTTTTAATTCTTGCCAAAACACCTCAGGATGTGAAGCTGAAGGACATCTTTGTTGATATCGCCAGAAAAAAGGGTATCAGGAGAATTTATGCACCAGGACTGGAGAGTAGCGATCCTTTGGCTTTTATTGCTTCTCAAATTGCATGTGGCAGGATCAGGTTGTGTAAGGCCCATAAAGTCGAGAGGATATGTCTGGATTTAGAAGGGAGATTGTTAAGAGGGGTTCCGGATGCCTACGCTGGAAATTGCGGAGAGGAAGTTTTGGGAAGAGACGAGTTGATGGCAAAGGCTAAAGATTTTCCCCACATCGCCATAGATGCATCCTTTCCACACCTCCACAACCAGAAGGAGTTAAGGAGTCTCCAGATTCAGTTAAAAGCAACGCTTGGTGTTGTCAGGCGTTATATGTGGGATGAGAGGTTGGCAGTATGTGGAATTGAAAGTGAGTTATCCTGTCCTCACTATCCGAACTTGGAGGACTTTCTCAGAGATAAGGACATCGACAAGGTATTGCTGCTGGACCCCTCGGGTGAAGAGGTATTTACAGGGCAGCGGGCAGAATGCTATGTTGTGGGAGGTATTGTTGATAAGGCTGGAAACAAAAAGGGATTGACTTCTGAAATCGGAAAGAGACTTGAAAAGAATGGTTTTGATGTTGTTTCTACAAAAATCTTGCTGAAAGGAGATGTTGTTGGGGTTCCTGACAGGATTAATCACATAGTGGAAATTCTTTTGCTAACAGTTCTGGATGGTATGGATATTGGGAGAGCTATTAAGGCAGTCCAGACACCAACAATTGCTAAATGGAGACTGAGACAAGAGCTTCCCAGATTATCCTTTAGAATTGGTAGTATGAGGGCTATTTGCAGGTCAGAATTTTCCCACTTTGACTGGCTGAATGTTAGCGAGAAGGATTTTTATGAGGTGACAAGGCAGCTCCAGATGGCAGTGCTATCGGAAAAAGTGGCAAATCTGGTAAAAGTGGTAAAAAGTAAAAACTGGTAAAGTTTGTGAAGGACACGAAGACGTGAAAGCATGAAGGTTTTGATGTTAATTCTCACGTCACCGAAATATCTTTTGTTCTACAATAAAGGGTAAATACATGGACGAACTGGAAAAAATAAGGCAGAAAAAACTGAAGGAGTTGATGCTGAAAATGAGCGGGGAAACGCAGAAAGCAGTTTCATCGCCGGTAAAGGTGGACGCATCAAATTTTGATAAGGTTTTGGCAGAAAACACGAATGTTGTGGTGGACTTCTGGGCTGAATGGTGCATGCCATGCAGGATGGTCGCACCAATCATCGATGAGCTTGCCAAAGAGTATGCAGGAAGGGTGGTCTTTGCCAAGCTTAATACAGATGAAAACCCATCGGTTGCAGCCAGATACAGCATATCTGCAATCCCAACGCTGATATTCTTTAAGAATGGGAAACCTGTGGATCAGGTTGTAGGGGCACTTCCGAAAGGTGAGCTAAAGAGGTGGGTGGAGAAAAATCTCTGATTTTTCTCTGATTGCCACTCTAAACATTATCTAGTTTTAATTTCAGCTCTTTTAATCTGCTCTCACACAGGTTAAAAATCTCAATAGCATCATCTTTGCTGATGTCCCCGCTGGCAAGAAACGACCCTATGTACGGATATACCATATAATCCAGCTCCCACTGAACTCTTTCGTATGTTATGTCTTCCATTTCTTCGAAGTCATCGAAGAGCTTGTTAACAGCTTTAATCAACTCCTCTTTTATTCTCATGGTTTGGAGTAACATAAAAAACCCTTTAACTTTTTCTCCGCTATCTGCCTTTCTTCTCTCTATTTTTCGTGCCCTTCATCATCGAAAAAAGGAAATAGCTAGAGGCATATAATTATGCGATGACCAACGAAATGCTGACCCCTCTGACCTTTGCAGAGTTTGCAGAGTTCTGCAGTGTTATAGAAAAAATCTCTTCAACCCTTGAGCTGGCAGCTAGGATAGCTTCTTTTATCAAGAAAATTGATAGCGATGCTGACCTCTATGATTCTGTAATGTTTCTCATGGGTAGAGTTTACCCTCCGTGGGATGAGAGGGAGGTAGGTGTAGGCGTAGGGCTAATTTACGAAGCCTTGAAGCTTGCAACCGGCGTCGATCGAAGAAAAATAGAGGATTGGATTAGGGAGACGGGAGATCTGGGCTTGGCTGCGGAAAGAGCGGTTTCCGGTAAAAAACAGCTTACCCTTTTTGAGGAAGAACTGACCTTGAGAAAGCTAAGGGAAGTTTTTGACGAAATGAGCTCTCTGGTTGGGGAAGGGAGCCAAAAGAAGAAGATAAGGATGCTGGCGGATCTTTACATCACCGCCTCACCTCTCGAAGCCAGATATCTGACAAGGCTGATACTTGGCGAAATGAGGCTGGGCGTGGGAGAGGGCATAATAAGGGACGCAATAGCGAAGGCGTGGGGCATTGAAAATGAGGTGGTTGAAAGAGCTTACATGATCTCCAACGATTTCGGAAAGGTTGCAGTTGTTGCCAGAAACGAAGGCCGGGAAGGATTGCTTAAAATGAAGGTTCAGCTACATATTCCTGTCAGAATGATGCTGGCTCAGGTTGCAGATAGTATTAGTGAGGCTGTGGAGGAGATGGGCAAGGTTGCTGTGGAATGGAAGTTCGATGGGAGCAGAGTTCAGGTTCATTATGGTAACGGGAAAATCACCATTTTCTCCAGAAGGCTTGAGAATGTCACAAACGCATTGCCAGAGATAGTGGAGGAAATAAAGAAGGGCGTTTCGGAGAATGTGATACTGGATGGAGAGGTTATTGCAGTTAAAGATGGAAAACCCATGCCTTTCCAGCATGTGCTGCGAAGATTCAGGAGAAAACACGAAGTGGGGAAGATGGTGGAAAAAATCCCGCTGGAAGTGTATTTCTTCGATGTCCTTTACTGGGATGGAGAGCTAATAGACAGGCCTCTAGAAGAGCGGAGAAAGGTGCTAGAAACTGTTGTGAAGGAAGGAGAAAGGCTAAAAATTGCAACGCAAGTAGTTACTAGTGATGTGAGCGAAATAGAGAGAGTCTACGGCGATGCGCTAGAAGCAGGGCATGAAGGAGTTATGATGAAGAACCCTTTTTCCCCTTATGTGCCCGGAAAACGAGGAAAACACTGGTTAAAGCTCAAAGCGGTGATGGAGACTCTGGATCTGGTTGTTGTGGGTGGTGAATGGGGGGAGGGCAAAAGAAGTCACTGGCTCAGTAGTTTCGAGCTCGCGTGCATTGATCCAGAAACAGGAAAGCTCCTGACAGTAGGGAAAGTAGCTACTGGATTCACCGAGGATGATCTGCAGGAACTCACAGAACTCTTCAAACCACTCATTGAATATCAAGAAGGGAAGAGAGTTATCTTCACGCCCAAATACGTTTTTGAGGTAGCATATCAGGAAATTCAAAAGAGTCCAAAGTATGAAAGCGGTTTCGCGCTACGCTTCCCTCGCTATGTCAGGCTGAGGGATGACAAAGATGTAGATGAGGCTGACTCCATCGAGAGGGTTGCCAGGCTTTATGAGAGTCAGAGGAAAGGTTGAGTATGATTTTTATGGCAGTTAGGTACATCTGAAAGGCACTCCTTTGATTTATACTTCAATCCTATTTTCTATATTTTTCTCCTCCTACCTCCTACTTACCCTTCCTCCATTCCGGAGTTTTATTTCAGCTGATTTACCATATTTAGAATATATTTAGAGAATATAATATTCAGTATGAAACTTAGGGACGAGTGGGTAGTCATTAGTGGCGTCAAGTTGAAGCTGAATTAGCAGTGATGTACTTGGCTACTCGCTTTGCATCTGATTAAATTAAAAAATCAATAATCAATTTCAAAAGAACTCGTGAATCTTGACCTGCTTCTGTACGTCACTCTCAAAAAGGGAGTTTATCTCGGTGTCTATCAGTTTCAACCTCTGTCTGGTGTATTCAGAGACGTTGTAGGTATCGCTGAGCTGGTGGGAAATCTCCAGATATTTCCTTATTGAGCCTTCATGCACTGAAAGAGTCAACTTCCCTCCGCACCTCATGCACTTACCCATGAGAGGAATCCTTCTGTATTTCTGATTACAGTTCACACACCTGAACTCCTGTCTTGAGAAAGCCCTGAGGTTTCCGATTATGTCGGGCAGGAAGTGGGATGTTATGACCCTTTCTGCTACATCATGCTCATCAACGGCAATTATTTTCTCCGCCAGAGCCATCTGATGCTTTACCTTGTCGTGCATGGACTTCAGACTTTTGTAGGAACTCTCCTTCACCGCTGCTATGCTTTCGGTGTCGTGGGTAAACTTCAGACAGCAGTTTTTAAACTCACTCTCCAACCTATCCTCTACTCTCTCTATCACTCCTACAAGCTCTTTAGGATTGGTGCATCGGAGAGTGGCTTGGTAGAATTCGAGGGGGTACCTCTCGACGATGTCCATATTGTGAACCTCTCCATCCACTTCTTTGGGTTCTATAATGGTGGTGAGGACCAGTGGGGCATCCATCTGCCCTCCTCTCTTATCAGGCAGGAAAGAGCGGGAGAAGTTTAGTAAACCATCTAGCAAAAGCATTACACAGTCCTCATCTCCATCACAGTTTCTTCTCTTGGCAGCGTGGAAGTAAGGATGAGCATACCCTGCTAGCACATCTGCGAAACCAATTATCCTACCCAGAACTCCTGCTGATGTGTGGGGAGCCAGACCTATAACTAGATGACCTATCAGATCCTCTGGCTTTTCAACGTTGTAGAATGGTTCCATTCCGTAGAATTTAACCAGAAGCTCATCTATAAACTGGGCAACCTTCACGAGATAGTTGCCGGCATCCCTGGCAAGAATTAGATCTTGGGGTTTGAGCTCAACTATCTGATCCTCGCTTTTCAGCTCATTACCCTTCCAGTCATAATGATATCCGAGTTTTCTCAACTTTTCAACAGTCACGCCAATTTCTGAAGGACGGAAGTGGGTTATTGGCAAATCAGTCATGTCATATCTTGCAGTACCATCCTTAAACACAAACACGCCATGTTTTGCTCTCAAAATGCCTTTTTCAAGTCTTTCTGGAAACTTCGTTTTGGAAGTAAGACCTATAACTCCCTTGAGGTTTGGAGCAAAAGAATCTCTTTCGCCGAGATTTTTTAAAGCATTCTCATAGAGTGTTCTGACGTTTATCCTCCTTCTTGTGTAGCCTACACTTTCCGTCCCGCAATTTTTACAGATATCTTCTCCGGTTTTGGTACCGCATCTCGGGCAGGCGTAAATCTGCTCTGTAAAGCCTCCACACTCACATTTAAGGTAGAAATTCTCCTTTCCACACTTATTGCACTTCCTTAATGGAAGATCTACTTCAATTTCTCCTCTAGCACCATTCTTGGTATGGTTAATTGCGATTTTTATGTCTCTTGTCTTTCCACCAGCCTGAGATATAGGAAAGAGGACGTGAGGTGGGGGACTCATTTTTCTCTCCTTCGCTTTCTCTGGCCTCCCCATTCTCGCGCCAATCCTTGACGGTGCCTTAGCTCTCACATCCAGCCCGGAAAGTTTTTTGATCAGTTTGAGAGGGTCAGTTTCATCTTTACAATCTGTAATTGGCTTGAGGTCGAAGCTCAAACCCAAGCATCTCACGAAAACCTTCCACTTCTCAATTACTATTCTCCCATCTCTCACCTTGTGTTCAACCAGTATTGCTTCCAGAATCTCCTTCGCTTTTCTGTCCATTTCTAGGGTGAGGCAGGACCTGCCGTATTTTCCCTCCACCTTGCCCTTTTCAGCCACGTACTTGCGAAGGTAGATTATGTCTTCAACGCTGACATCATGCCACAGATATGTGTAATAGGGGTGAAGGGGGACAGCATACTCGTCGCAGAGCTTCAATGCTGTATCCTCATCGATTCTCCTGTAATCTCCTTTCGGGATTTTTCCCTCGACTTCCTGAATCCACCATTCATAGACGTAGGATGATGGAATGAGCGGGTGGTTGTTTTCCAGAAAATCTCCAAAATTGATGAGGATCTCGCCGAGATCAAGGATTTTTTCAACCAAATCTTTAACTGCCAGCGCTTCACCCTCGCTGTTAACCTTAACCACATCCCCATTTTTCAGCCTGACTGTAGGACCTTCAATTGAAGTGACTGGAACAACACCTCCAGCCTTTCCGGGCCTCTCAACCTTCAGCTGAGTGCCGACAGCAATGAAATTGTCTGTAAGAACCATCGTTGCGGGATTTATACCCACTGTTGCGAAACCAGAGTTCCTGGCTCTGCCGTATCTCAGCCTGAATCCACCCTTTCGGGAGGGATGGCTGAAAACAGGTCTGCCAGCAACGATGTCTGAAAGATACTTATCCTTGGGCTTTACACCGTTTGCGGATTCATCTTCCTTTTCCTCATCTCCACCCTTCTTCATCAATTTATCCAGCCATTCCCAGCCGTCTATGCCTATGGAATCTACTATTTTCTTTAATTTTGGTGCCTTAAGGGCTATACCCTCTGCAATAACAAGAGCCATACCACCTCTGACTCGATTGGTCTCCACCCTTGGCAGATTTCTGTAGCCCGAAACCTCTGCATCCTCTGTTGGCTCTCCATCTATGCAAACAGGGCAGTTGGATACAATTAGCTTTATTTCATCGTCGGATGGCACGTACTGCAGGTTAGCCACTTTCTTGTAGAGTGGTATCTCTTCGCAGTAACGAAGAATTTCCTCTTCTGTGGGAATGTAGCGATTGAGACCGAGCTTCCTTCTTACGAAATCACCTACAAGAACGGATATGACTTGAGCAGTGCCTCCAGCACTTCTGATGGGGCCAGCATAGTATATCTTGAGAAACTCGCTACCGTCATCGTTGCGGTCTATTTTAACCTTAGCAATTCCCTCTATTGGTGCTGCCACGACACCCTCGGTCTGTATGGCTATGGAGGCCCTTACTGCTTTATCTATTACATCATGTCTGTCAAAATCACCAAACTCTCCTCTGACTATGGCATCAGCCACCTCAAAACACATCTTCTCTCTTGGAACTCCCTTTTCCTCCAGCTCATGTATGAATTTAGCTAGACCTCTGATGTTTAGGAGTTGTTCAACCCTCTCTGCCATGTTTCTTGCAATTGGGATTTCGACTGATGGTGATGGGTCTAGTCCAAGGGAACGCGCTTTCTTGGCTATTTCATAAGCTTTTTCAAGGTTAGAAAGGAGATTATTGTGATATTCCCTTATTTCTTCAGCCAATTTGGAATCTAGTAGTTCTACCCCCTCATCTACAAAAAGCGGGAAGAATTTGTCAAGAGTAAGAAGCATGATAGTTGAAAGTGGTGGATTAAGATAAGCTTTCTGGCTACAATGAAAGTTATTTCTGCAATCTTATTATTATAAAGATACTCACTTCTCAAAAATTAATTTATTGGAAATATTAATATCTCGAGAGAATATGAATAGCTTTATCGAAAAGAGCAGATATCCCTTTTCTGCCTTCAAGTATTCTTCCATGACCGGGTAATATGTAGTTTACGTCAAAACTTCTCGCCTTCTCCAGAGACCTTATCATCTCTTCAGCGTCACCTCCATACATGTCAACTCTGCCTGGCATGCCTGTTTCAAAAATGAGGTCGCCGGTTATAAGGGCTGAATACTCTGCAATGAATACTGCCACGCTTCCAGGTGTATGACCGGGAAGGTGAACGATCTCTACTTCTCCCTTGCCCAGTGATAACGTTTTCTCAAGCTTTCTGTCTGCTTTGTAAGAGAACTGACTCGTCTTTGCTTCGTCTTCGTGGAATGTGAGAAGGGCTCCCCGCCTCATGAACATGATGTTACTCTCGCAGTGATCCTTGTGGAGATGAGTATTCAAGATCAAGTCGATATCGGAAACCTCAATTCCATCGTTTTTCATGAGTCCGAAAAGGTTTGTAAAGCTCTTGTAGCTTCCAGGATCAATTATCAGGCATTCAGAGTCTCGGATAATGTAGGTATTGGACGAGTCGCTGAAAGCTGGTCCCCAGATGTATGCGTGAATTCCGGGAAATAGTTCCATAAAACCTTGCGGTACTGGCTACTATTTTTAAGTTTACATTTACACTATTGCTCGGAAAGGATTCGTCCGGCAATTTTATTATGGAGAAGCACTTTCTGGCTTTATGAAGTGGTTCGATACTCACATCCACAGCGAGGGCAGAAGTGTAGAGGATCTGAAAAGGATGGCAGATGCAGGCATAGAATTTGCAGTCACCTGTGCTTTCTATCCGATCCCTCCTGAACATCCTGAGACTCTTCTTGATCTTTTCAGAAAGCTGGAAATCTTTGAAGTGAAAAGAGGTGAAAAGGCTGGGATGAGTATATTTCCTGCTCTTGGTGTCCATCCCCGCTGTATACCACCTAAATACGAGGTGGTGCTGCCAGCGATAACTAGGGGGGTGGCTGTGGGGGAGATAGGACTTGAAGAGGGAGGAGAAGCAGAGGTTAAGGTATTCAAAGCCCAGCTCAGGATAGCGAAAGAAAACGATCTACCATGTATAATTCATACTCCCCGGAATAACAAGGAGATTATCACCGAAAAGACTTTACAGATTCTCGAAAGAATTTCATTTCCTGAGGAGCTAGCAGTCATAGACCACCTCTCACCCTCGACAGCTGAAGATGTGCTTAAGCATGGATACTATGGTGGGCTGAGCGTTCAACCTGGGAAACTAACTCCTTCGGAAGCACTGGCAATTGTGGAGGAATACGGTCCTGAAAGACTCATGCTGAACAGCGACGCCGGTTTCAGCGAGTCTGAAATGGATGCAGTTGCGAAGGCGGGAAACCTGATAGCAGAAAAACTAGGTAGAGAGGTGGCGGAAAAAGCGGGAATGGAGAATGCAAAGAAATTTTTCAAAGTTTAGATTACAGCTAACTGCTAAACCCATAAAAACTATGGAAAAAGAAAAGAGATAGCTGAAATCAGAATTAAGAGGAGTGAGAGGGCAAACAGCACCCTTCTGATGTATTTCCTCGCCACCGCTTTCTCATAGTACTTTCTGGGGCCGACATCCAGTACAATCACCGCCATCAGCGAGCCGGCCATCATTCCCATTACGTTCTGCAAGGTTATTATTGCTGGTATGATGGCTTTATGCGGCAACACAACAAACAAGATTCCTGCCACAACAACTGGGGGGAGCAATGCTGCTGCAATGGCAACGCCTGCCAAACCTTCAGGGATGCCCTTTGTCAGAGCCAAGACTGAGGCAAATCCCAGCAGAATTGCCATGGGTATGTATATCAGAGTCATTTCGGCTCTTGAACTGACCTCGTATGTTATAGGAATCTCTGAAACGTTATTTGCCATGAATGTGGAGATGAATGAGAGTATGAAGGCTGAGAAAAGGAGGATGGAGAGGATTCCAGCGCTTTTAACGGCATCTTCAAGTTTTCCCACTGCTATGTTAATGGCAAAGCTGTAGATTGGGCCGAGAAGAGGTGAGAGAAGCATCGCCCCAATGACGATTGCCAAATTGTTCATGAAAAGGCCTGTGAGAGCAATTAGCCCGGCTATTGACGTAAGAGCAACCTTGCTAAAATCCAGACTTGAATATTGCTTTGTGGATGAAATAAGCTCTTCCACCGGGGTCTTTTTATTACCATCACTCTTCTTCTCCATTCTTTTCAGTGATGAGGAGATTACGAAGTCTGGAGATGAAACCTCTATAATGTTTTCCTTATACCTCAAATCTATGGCAGAGAGGAGTTTTCCAGAACAGGGTCGATTTCTGCATCTGGAACGTAAATTGTCATGAATCTGCCTTCATAGTCAACATAAGATGGGTGAGAGATCTCTTCTGCAAGTTTTGAAATCTCTGGCAAGTTCCCCTCTCTTACTCTTGCTACGATCTTCTTCATTTTTGAAGGTCATAGTTCAGCCATAAAACTTTACCTGAGGTGCCTAAGGGGAATTGTGGAAATGTCAAAGATGTGGAAAATCTTTAAGGGTTGGAAATCTTTGAAAGCAGCATGGATTTGGCGGATTACTATTCAGCTCACCCTGTCCTTCAAGCCCTCCTTGCAACATTTTTTACCTGGGCAGTTACTGCTGCTGGAGCTTCTGTAGTCTTTGCTGCAAAGGATGTGAACAAAAAGGTGCTAGATGGTATGCTTGGATTTGCTGCCGGGGTGATGATAGCCGCAAGTTTCTGGAGTCTTCTGGTACCTTCTATAGAGATGGCATCCAGCATGGATATTCCGACTTGGTTTCCGGCGGCCTCTGGGTTTATTCTTGGTGGTATTTTTCTACGAATAGTTGACAGAATTCTCCCACACCTTCATCTCAACTTTCCGGTGGAGGAAGCTGAAGGTGTCAAAACATCGTGGCGACGAACAACTCTTCTGGTTCTGGCGGTGACGCTTCACAATATACCTGAAGGCCTTGCTATTGGGGTTGCATTCGGTGCTGCTGCCGCAGATTACCCTTCAGCCACACTTGTTGGAGCGATAACCCTGGCAGTGGGGGTAGGAATACAGAATTTCCCCGAGGGGATGGCTGTAGCGATGCCTCTCCGCAGAGAAGGTTTTTCACAGCTTAAGAGCTTCTGGTACGGCCAGCTTTCAGGGATTGCAGAAATTGTGGCAGGAGTAACGGGAGCAGCAGCAACATTTCTGTTTCAGCCTATACTGCCATATGCTCTCGCTTTTGCAGCTGGAGCAATGATTTTTGTTGTGGTGGAAGAAGTGGTGCCAGAGTCCCAGAGGGGAGGTAACACAGATATCGCCACGATGGCTGCAATGATTGGTTTTACGGTTATGATGGTGCTGGATGTGGCTTTTGGTTGACTTTTGGGTATTATAGGTTGGATAACTGGTTAGTTTGGCGCTTAAAGTGACGCCTTTGAAAGTGGACTAAAAAGTCATAGTTGATTCTAATGGTTGTTAGGCTTGTTCATCTATCTCAAGACCTCAAATGCCTCAAATCAGCGGTATTATCAATAGATAGTAAAAATGAAGCATTAGGGACGGAGGAGGGGCTGGGTGAGATAAAATTAGTTTGGAGATGATTCAACAAAATTGCGGGAGATACAGACAGTATAACTAACAAACGAATGTGCTCAAATTAAAATTGGCATAATTCAAAAATTCAAAGTGCGGCCGCCGGGATTTGAACCCGGGCTAACGGCTCGGGAGGCCGTTGTCCTGCCACTAGACTACGACCGCTCAATAAATGGTTGGGTTACTGATTTATTATTCTTTCCCTCATATAGTCAGTTATTTCCGGGACATAATTTGAGTTGGTTTTCAGAGATTGTCAGTTATTAAACCACAATGGTGAGTATTTATAAGCATTAGGGACGGAGGAGGGACTGGGTGAGATAAAGAGGTAAAAGCGATGAGATCAATGTTAGAGGGCTTAAAAAGAACAGGAATATGCGATTACCAGCTCAGCGATTCGGACTTCTCTCAAATCTAACCCGGAAATTTTTAAATCCTTCTCTTGTTCTCCCCACCAATGAAACTCGCCGATGGTGTAAGGTTCATCACTGGCAGGAATGGTGGTAAATTCCCCTTCTCGAACTCTCTCGTTATAGCTGACAAGCTTCTTATTGATGCTGGTTGTGGTATAGAGATTGTTAAAGAGCTTAGTGCCAGAGTAGATGCTGTAGCAGTCTCTCATACTCATCCCGACCACGCTGCTGGGTGCTGGATTTTCAATGAGCTGGGGAAGGATGTATTTTCTCCTAAAGGTTTTGAAACCACCCTCAAATCCTTAGCTCTCAGATTTGTTGGGGAAAAACTGGGCTCTATCTGGATTGAGTTCGTCACGAAAACAATGGGTTTGAGGGATTTCGCCTCTCAGCCTTACAAGGATGGCGAGATAATCTTGAAAAAGCCAGAGGTTGAAGCCATACATATTCCAGGTCATACTGCAGATATGCATGCTTTCCTCATTGATGGCAGAATACTCTTTGGTTCTGACATTGACCTAACACCCTTCGGCCCGTGGTACGGGCATGAAGAAAGCGATCTGGAAGCGCTGGTAAAATCTATGCATAGATTATCTGAACTCGACGCTGAGATTTTTGTATCTGGACATATGGAACCTGTTTTTGGCAGAGAAAGAATTGTTGAGAGTCTGGAGAGGTATGCAAAGATAGTGGAGGAGCGAAACAAGACAATTTTACAGCTGCTTTCAGAGCCAAAAAGCTTGGAAGAGCTTGTGGATGTTTCACCTATCTATATAAAGAAGCCCTTTGCGAAGGAGCTGATGGACTACTGGGAGAGCAGAATGATCGAAAAACACTTATTGATGCTGAAACGAAAGGGGCTTGTGAATGAAGTAAATGGTCGCTTTTCAGCAGTCTCCACAGATTCAACAGGTTCAGCAGATTGACTGTATAGCCTGATCAATCTGCTCAACATGTTCAACCATAACTTTATATTTTGAGCTTCAGCAACATGCCACCATGAAAACAGTTACCATTTTCGACACCACTCTCAGAGACGGCGAGCAAACACCAGGCATAAGCTTCCCCCTAAGCTACAAAATCCAGATAGCCAGACAGCTGGACAAGCTGGGAGTGGATGTAATCGAAGCCGGATTCCCTGCGGCAACGAAAGGAGAATTTGAGGCTGTTAAAGAAATTTCAAACCTCGGTCTGAACTCAAAAATCGCCGGTTTGGCCAGAATTGTGAAAGAAGATATTGATGCAGCTTTAAAAGCTGATGTTGACATGGTTCACATCTTCATCTCAACTTCCAAAATTCAGATAGAGCACACAATTCAGAAAAGCCGTGATGAGATTATCCAGCTCTCTGTTGAGGCAGTTGAGTATATCAAGTCTCACGGAGCAGAATGCATGTTTTCCGCCATGGATGCGACACGTACAGAAGTGGAGTATCTCAAGCAGATCTACAAGGCCGTTGAGGAGGCGGGAGTGGATATAGTAAATGTTCCCGACACTGTTGGCGTCGCCACACCTTTCAAGATGTATGAGCTGATAAAACAGCTGAGAGAGCACCTCAGCGTCCCAATAGATGTTCACTGCCACAATGATTTTGGTTTAGCTGTAGCTAATACCTATGCTGCTGTTATTGCTGGCGCTAATCAGGCTCAAGTGACTGTAAACGGAATCGGTGAGAGGGCAGGTAATGCAAGCCTAGAACAGGTGGTAATGATACTCCACGCCATCGAGAATGTTAGAACAAACATCAAAACCGAGTATCTTGTAGAGACTTCAAAGCTTGTGGAGAGGCTTTCAGGTATTAAAATGCCGCCCAACACGCCCATAATTGGTGAGAATGCCTTCAGCCATGAAAGCGGAATTCATGCTCATGGCGTTATAAGGGAAGCTTCAACATTCGAGCCCGGAGTCATGACGCCCGAGATGGTGGGGCACAGGAGGAGGATAGTACTCGGTAAGCATGCAGGCAGACACCAGATACAGAAGATTCTGGAAGATGCTGGCTATGAAGTTGATGAAGACATGCTCACAAAGATCTTTGAGAGAGTAAAGGATATGGGAGATAGAGGAAAGAAAGTCACCGACCTTGATCTCTTCACAATTGCCGAAGTCATAATGGGCGAAGTGAAGAAGGAGGAGAGGGTGATAAACGTTGACGAGATAACCGTCATTACCGGCAATAAAATCACTCCAACAGCCGTAATCAACGCTGATGTTTTTGGCGAGAAGAAAGTTACCTCTGCCATCGGTGTTGGGCCTGTGGATGCGAGCTTGAAAGCGGTAACCGAGCTCGTCGGCAGGAAGATAAAGATCACAGAGTTCAAGATGGATGCGATAACGGGTGGGAGCGATGCGATAGCTGAGGTTTACGTCACGATAGAGGATGAAGATGGCAAGAACTTCACTTCAAGAGGTGCGGGAACGGATATTGTTATGGCATCAATTGATGCTGTCATCAATGCTGTCAACTACCTCATGAGGAGGAAGATGAGACAGAATGACTAAACTGGGTAGAATGGACAAAATGGGCAAAACGAATGGGCAAAGTGGATGATACAGAATGATCGAGATAATTGATGCACACTGTCATCTGGATTTCGAGAACTTCAAAAACGACAGGGAGGAAGTCATAAGGAGGGCAAAGGCAGCAGGAGTTATAGCAGTGGTTAATTCTGGCTATGACTACTATTCCAACTATCGAACCTTGCAGATAGCCAGCGATTACGTTTTTCCAACCCTTGGCTTCAGCCCCAACAGAATCGGAAAAAGCAGCGTGGAGCATGTGATTGAGCAGATAAGGGAAAATGAGAAGCTGGTTGTAGGAGTGGGAGAAGTAGGCCTTGATGTAGTCAAAAACAGCATTCCGCTGAGCAAACAAAAGGAGGTCTTTGAGCTCTTCATTTCCCTGGCAGAGGAACTCCAAAAACCCCTAATTATTCATGCTAGGGGTGCTGAAGAGGACGCGTTCAGGATGATTTCAGGAAGAGACATAGAGGCTGTTTTTCACTGTTACAGCGGAAATTCAAGACTTATGAAGGCCATAGAAGACACAGGATACTACATTTCCCTATCCACTCTGATCTGTTTCTCAGGGAAGCATAAGGAGCTTGCAAAAAGAGTTGATTTAGATAAATTGTTGCTGGAAACTGACAGCCCATTTCTCAGCCCTTTCAGGGGGAGGAACGAACCAACCTACGTTATTGAAGCCTTAAGGGTGGTATCGGATTTGCAAGGGATAGAGGAGGAAGAATTGAGTTCTGTTATTTTGGAAAATACTCAAAAGATTTTTAAACTTGAGCTCTGAGTATTGATGATTACGGGGGATGTTATGGCTCTCAAAAAAGAGACTGCTTTATCACGTATTCAACGCATAAAACGATATCTTTCAGTAAGGAAATCATCTGAAAGAAAGAAGGTAGGCGTTCTAGTAGATGGCCCAAACATGCTGAGAAAGGAGTTCAACATCAACTTGCACGAGATCAGGGAGATACTTTCCGAATACGGGGATGTTAAGATAGCCAAGGTGTTTCTGAACCAGTATGCCAGTGAGAAGCTTGTGGAGGCAATAGAAAACCAAGGTTTCGAGCCAGTCATTACCAGCGGTGATGTAGATGTAAGAATGGCTGTTGAAGCCATGGAGATGATCTATAACGACTCCCTTGATGCCATTGCTCTGGTTACCAGAGATGCCGATTTCAAGGCAGTGCTCAAAAAAGCCATGGAAATGGGAAAGGAGACGATAATCATAGGTGTAGAGCCAGGTTTTTCTGCGGCACTCAAGAACTCCGCGGATATAGCGATAATTCTGAATGAAGACGTTGTTTACGAGGAACGGCTTGATGAGCAGTTTGAGGAGGAGAAAGATGAGATATATCTTTAATTTATGGAATATTGAATACTGACTAAAATGAGCGTCTTTTTGTTTGAATTTGCCACATGCGCTGAGGATTTGCCTGAGCACATAGCTGTAGAAGGTCTTGCAATGTTTAAAAGCTTGTATAGCGGTTTTATCCAATTCACGGAAGTTAACTCTTTTCTTAATCGGAAATACGTTCATCTATTCTCTTTCGACCCCTCAAATGACTGGAACCAAGACTTTGCTGAATATGTAGAGAAGTGCGATTACAGTCTAATCATAGCTCCTGAAGACGATAGATTACTTCACGATCTCACTCAGAAAGCTGAAAAAGCCTCGAAAAACCTAGGAAGCTCCTCCAAGGCCATAGAAGTTACCATGGACAAGTGGAGAATGTACAAGGAATTAAAGGGGAAAGTGATGGTTCCCGAAACATCAAAGAATCCCCTTGATGGAGAATACATCGTTAAACCTCGGGTTTCTTGTGGTGGGGAGAATATAAGGTTTGGTGGAGATGTTGAGGACGGGTTTATAGCCCAGAGGTACGTTAATGGCCAGCATCTGAGTGTGAGCCTGATTGTAGGCGACGACATTCATGTTCTCAGCGTTAATCAGCAGATACTGGAGGATTTCAGGTATACAGGGGCCATTGTTCCTGCCGGAATAGCTCAAGATGCTATGAAAACTGTGGCTGAAGAGGCTGTGAGAGCTGTAGAGTGTATAAAAGGCCTTTTCGGCTATGTGGGGGTGGATGTTGTTCTGTCAGATGAACAACCATATATTATCGAGATAAATGCCAGAGCCACTACCCCCTGTGTTGCGATACCTCTTACCTGCGATTCAAACTTGGCAGAGCTCATTTACCTGAATTTTTACAAGGAGTCGCTCACAATACCGGATTACTGGGAGCTGAAGAGGAGAATAATGCTGGTAAAAAGTCATGTGAGGGAGTCTCCAGAGTCTGCAAATGCATACATATCTGTTGGAAAAAGTAGCATTCAGCTTTTTGAAGTTAAATATTGAAGTTTGGGGATGTAAGTTAAAGAATTTAGCTTATCCTCTGCCAAAGTACGCTATTTGGATTTGAACTTGTAAGTCTGGACTTACTTAGATTGTAGAGTTGGTAGATTAATAACCTCGCTTGCCCAGTCCTAACGACTCTAACGACTCCAATTAGGAACACCAATCAAGACCTTTAAATACTCTATTTATTTTCCTTTAAGCGGTGAATGTTAGCGTAGTCCTTCCAGCCCATAACGAGGCAGATAAGCTTGAAACAGCGGTCAGAAAACTTAAGGAGGAGCTTGAAAGACTCAATTACGGTTACGAGATAATAATTGTGGAAGATGGCTCAACAGATGGAACTTTTGAGATAGCAGCCTCACTCTCGGAAATCCATCCCGAAGTTAAGCACCTTCACTTCCCCGAAAGGCTGGGAAAAGGGAGAGCAATCGAGGAGGGAATAAAAGCAGCCTCCCACCCCATCGTCACCTACCTCGACGCAGACCTCTCCATGGACCTCAAACACCTCAAAGACCTCATCGAAGCCATAAACAACGGCTTCCAC
>MTMY01000003.1 GCA_002010215.1 Archaeoglobus sp. JdFR-37 | reverse complement strand
GAAGAAATAGGCGAGAAGTTGGCATCCATCTCGGGAGTCTTCACCGTCTACTACGTACTCGGAGACTTCGACTTCATAGTCATCGCCAAAGCAAAGGATAAGGAGGACCTCAAAAGGATTCTAAGAGAAATCCATGCAATAGACGGAGTTGTTAAAACAGGCACCCACTTTGTCACCTCCACAATTAAGGAGGAAAAAAGGTTGTTGGTGAATTATAATGACGAGGACCTTAAGAAACTCTTCTGTGGGAATAGGCTGCGTTGAAACTTCATTGTGAATATTGAATAAAATAACTAAAATATTATAACTCCTTCAGATACTCTATCACATCATTCAGGTCCTTCTCACTCATCTGCCATCTTGGCATGCAGTAATCCAGCTCCTCGCCCTCATCATCTACGCCTTGGGTTATGGCCTTCTTTATGTCTTCTTCTGTCATCCCGTGCTCTTCGGTAAGCGTCGAATATCTGATATCAGGTGTTTTTACACCACACATCATGGGATATATGCCGCCCTTTCCGTCAGTTCCATGACAGCTGGCACATCCACCGCCGTGCATATAGAGCCACTGAGGACCTCCAACGAATGGTATTCTCTCCCCTTTCTCATTAACACCGGTCATGAAAATCAGTTCGCCATTTGATTTGTACTGGGCGGGCTGTGGAGAATAACCCATCATGGGCTGCTGGTATCCCTGCATTGGCCCCATCATCGGCTGATATGGGGTCTGGGAAGGATATGTCTGATATCTGCTCATCCAGAACATGTTTCCAATGCTAAGACCTATGGCAAAAGCTGCAAGAATTGCAACGACTAGAACTACTTTATCTTTCTTCTCCATAATCCATCACCATACTTATTTATACATATTAACATTTAAAGCTTCTGAAGGTTTCAATTTTTCCTCACACCTGCAGCAATCTTGTTGCGAAAGAGTTGAACAGAACCAGCGACACGCTTGCCACCATGGCCATCATTGCCCAGATGGGGTGGACGATGCCCATCACAGCAAGGGGGACGCCAATACCATTGAATGAGAAAGCTATGGCCAGATTCTGCTTGGTCTTGTTGTAGCTCATCTTTGCTATATTGTAGGCATCAAGAAGGGCTGAAAGTCTGCTGCCTATGATTATTATGTCTGCGCTCTCTATGGCGATGTCTGTGCCGCTTCCAATTGCTACACCAACATCGGCCTGCATAAGGGCTGGAGCATCGTTTATCCCATCTCCAACCATGGCAACCCTGTAGCCTTCTCTCTGAAGCATCCTTATGTGTTCAGCTTTCTGTTCAGGCAAAACGTTTGCAATAACCTCTTTAATGCCAAGCTTCTCCGCAACAGCCCTTCCGACCCTCTCGTCATCCCCTGTAAGCATCACAGGTTGTAGTCCAAGCCTTTTCATTTCCTCAATCGCATCTCTCGCATCAGGCCTTATCCTGTCAGTTATGCCCATCACACCGATCAACCTGCCATTCACTGCCATAAGGACAACGGTTTGCCCTTTCTCCTCCATTTCCTTTATGTCATCAATGAAATCACTAACATCCACCCCTTTCTCCTCCATCAGCCTCACGCTGCCAATAACTACCTTTTTACCATCTATTACTCCTTCAACTCCAAATCCAGCCATACTTCTGAAATTATCGGCCTCTCTGATGGATACTCTCTTTCTTTCAGCCTCCTTGATTATCGCTCTAGCTATGGGGTGCTCCGAATTGTTTTCAAGAGATGCAGCCAGAGCAAGCAAATAGCGCTCATTTCCCTCGAAAACCCTGATTTCAGCGATTTCCGGCTCACCTTCCGTCAGCGTACCGGTTTTGTCGAGAACAACCTTCTTCACGTCCTTGAAAACCTGAAATGCTTCGCCGCTTCTCATGAGTATTCCTCTAATCGCTGCTTCCCCACCACCCCTTATCATTGCCAGAGGTGTGGACATGCCCAGAGCACAGGGATATCCCATTACAAGGGCTGCCAGCGAAGCATAGATGGCCTTTTTGATGTCAGGTTCTCCAGTTAAAATCCATAAACCTACAGTCCAGACGATAAATCCCAGAACTGCAAAGAAAATCACGAAGGGGACATAGTACTTCAGAATTCTATCAACAAGCTGCAAAATACTGGGTTTTAAAGCCCTTGCCTCCTCCACATACTTGGCAACTCTGTAAAGGAAGCTCTCCTCTCCAACTCTGGTTACCTCTATCAGGAGAGCTCCCGTTAGGTTTATCGAGCCCGAAATGACCTCATCTTCCAACTTCTTTTCCACCGGGAGAGACTCGCCAGTAACTATGCTTTCGTTGACTCCGCTTTCTCCCTGGACAACGACTCCATCCACCGGAATTGTCTCGCCGGGCTTAACCTTCACGATATCTCCCTTCTTAAGTCGTTCTACAGGAACTATTCTCTCTTCTCCCTCCACCACAACCCTTGCCGTTGGAGGCTGAAGAGATAGGAGTCTTCTCACAGCCTGTGAGCTTTTTGTTCTCACGAGAAGGGATGTATAGCCCGACAGGATGTGGTATCCAGTGACGAAAATTGAGACTGCGAAGAAATCAGCCCTTGGAAACTCCGGGAATACATAACCCAACAAACCGCCAGCTATGCCGCTGAAGGCAGCGAATTCCATTAAAACGTGCTGGTTCAAAATTCCCCGTCTGAGGGAGTAATACGCCATCTTGAGTATAGGCCACCCAAAGACGAAAACCATCAGGAGAGCCAGGAAAAACATGGCATAGGGAAACCACCACTTCTTCATCCCTATCCACATGGAAACCATCATAGATAACGAGATTCCAACGATAATACCTGCGATAATTAGCCTTCTCTTCTCCCGTATGACTTCAGCCTCCTCCTCTTCAAAGCTCATGAGTTTCTTGGGATCTCTGACAGTATAACCAAGCTTTATAAGCACCTCATCAATCTCCCACGGTTCAATTAGCGCTGGATCGTATTCGACGAGAGCCTCTTCGTGTACAAGGGAGACGCTGACGTTCTTTACTCCCTTTACTCCAGAGAGAGCCTTCTTTATGGTGCTTACACAGAAAGAACAAGCCAGCCCTCCTATTTTAACGTGATGTCTGAGGATTCTGCTTTCATGCACCTCCACTTCCTGCATTTTCACCCCCCTCTTTACCCAGCAAAGCAGCCATCTTCTCCTCTTCGACAAGCTCAGCAATTGCCCTGTTAAGAATCTGAACTACAACGTACTCCACGAAGTGCTCATCGCTGCAGTAGGGGCAGTGCTTCAGGCTGTTAGCCACCTCAAGAATCTCTTTTCTGTATTTCTCACCCAGCCCATCTACAATTTTCTCAATTCCCACCTTAGCATCCTTTATTGCCTCTTTCATCCTCTCTTCGAACCCTTCAGGCAGGTTCTGGTGGAGGACTCTGGTATTGGAAGCGTAATACTTCAGAACTCCTCCTTTCACGTCCTCAAGCTTGGTAAGCTCAATTAATCCTGCTTTTTTCAATATATCAACATGATGTCGAATGGTTGTGAGAGCTTTTCTTATCCCGATTTTTTTCAATTCTTCGGCAATTTCCACAATGGAACAACTCTTTTTTGAGAGAATCTCCAGTATAGCTACTCTGATTGGGTCTTCGAGGGCTCTGGCTGTTTCAGAGTCAATAGTCAATACACTCTTCACCCTGACGGGTTTCTGGTATATTTCACCCATGCAGGAAACTTTAGAACAACTACTAAATTAATCTTACCATTACAAAATATCTAAATATGGTCCGATGTATTTAATCTTCAATTAAGCCATGAAACTCCAGCCTGCAAAACCTTATATACTAACAAATGACATTGGCATCATATGATGTATGAATCATGGAAACATTTTGCGAGTGTACTGTCTAACAGAACCCGCTTCGACATTGTGACGCTCCTCAGAAGAGAAGGAGAGATGAGCGTATCTGAGATATGTCACAGGCTTGGGTACGAGCAGAGCAGAATTTCCCACAACCTGAAATGCCTCCTCAACTGTGGTTTCGTTGAGGTAGAACAGAGGGGGAAAAACAGGATTTACAGGATGAGTGAGATAGTGAGCAAAATTCTGGATGACCTTGAAGATTACATGACTGAATATCAGAAGAAGCTCATCAGCTGCGGGATTCTGAAGGAAGAGGATGTTGGCCAGAAAACCCTTCAAAAGGTGGTGTGATGGTAATGGACATCAGCAGCATCGGTGGAACGACAAGAGGTGTAGTTGGTGGCCTCATCTCGTCTGCATGCTGTCTCGGCTCCCTGCTTCTCCTTCTCATTGGCATCGGCAATTTCAGCTTAGCAGCTTCCATGGGAGCCTACAGAAACTACTTTATCCTTGCAGGCATAGCTTTTGTTCTGCTTTCCATCGCGAACCATCTGCGAAGGAAGGCGAAGCAGTGTGCCTGTAGCTATAAACAGTTGTTGAGGAGCGAGAGCAAATTCATAACCACAACCCTTCTCGCCTTCACCACCATCTTTGGTGTTATCAATTTGGCCATAATACCCTATGTCACCGCCACGATATCTGAGGGAACAGATGTCAGCGCTAACGTCAATTCAGCCTCAGAGCTGAGGGAACTCAGGCTGAAAGTTGATGGTATGACGTGTGAAAGCTGTGCAGAAGCCATAAGAGCTTCTCTTTTGCAGACAGAGGGAGTTATGGAAGCTGAGGTCAGCTATGCTAAAGGTGTGGCTGTGGTAATTTACAACCCATCGTTGGTCAGTCCGCAGGAGATAATGGCAAAGGTGCCGAAGCCCTATGTCGTTACGATACTGTCAGATAATGGGATTCAGATCAGGGAGGTGGAAAAATGAAGTATGTTTGTCCCATCTGCGGAACAGAGGGATGGAAAGTGAAGAAAATAACAGTTGGAAGCCATGTCAATCCCGAATACTGGCACCTGATTAGCGATGACTTCCACTTCTGCCCCACTCCTGAATGCCATGTTGTGTATTTCAACGGTACAGTTACGTTCACGGTTAAAGAAGTCAAGACAAAGGTATTTTTCAAGGAGAAGGGATCACCAAAGCCGTTGTGCTACTGCAAGCAGGTTACAGAGGAGGATGTTATCGAAGCAATAAATAGGGGAGCCAGAAGCGTTGAGCAGGTGGAGGAAATGACGGGTATAGGAAATGGTGGGCATTGCCTCATCACAAATCCGTCTGGCAGGTGCTGCAGGCAATTTTACGTGGAATTTATTAATAGGATACTGGAGAGCGTTACTGTTGGGGAACGAGATGATAATAGAGAAGTCCAAATGGCGGACTTAACAAAGGACTGTTGCAAGGTTTAAAGGGCTATAGAATACCGTCAAACGTTACCAAACCAGATGTTGCTAATGTTACTACATATGCCAGCTAAAATTTTTAAACTCTTGCTTTCCCCCTGCTGCGATGGAGGCTTGGAAGTCTGAGAACGCCCTGGACACTCAGGATGTCTGGGAGTACATTCGGAAAGTAGATTTCGTAAGACACTGCATTCACTGCGAGGGGATAGATGAGAGCATATCGAATCCAAAACACCATCCAACTTACGAGATTACCCATAACTGCAACCTGAACTGCGTTTTCTGCTACTCCCGTCCAGCTGTTCTGTCTAACGTTGCCCCAAAACCCGGTTTTTATGGCGATACTAAAAACGTGAAGTCTGTAACCATCTCCCAGTTTGGTGAGCCTCTTCTGTATCCTGAAAAAGTTGCATATGTGGTAGACAGACTGAAGCAGATATTTGGGGACATAAGAATAGACATCCAGACCAATGGAGTGTTCCTGAAAGAGGCTTTACCGCTTCTTGAGGACAGAGTGGATCTAGTTATGGTTAGTCTTGATTCCGATAATGCAGCAAATTATGCCGCAATAACAGGTGGAGACTTCTTTGGTAGAGTTATCGAGGCAATAAAGCTTCTGAGTGAGACGGATATTTATGGTATCGTCAGAACCATCTACCTGCCGGGGATAAATGATAACGAAATAGAAGGTATAGCTGAAATAGCTTCGAAATACAGTATGAAAGAGATGTTCTTCCAGCCGTGTTCCGTTTACAGGCAGAACATGGATGACCTTGCTGCTCTGGGCTTCGATTTTGAGAGGGCTGAGAGTATGTATGAGTTCGTTGCCAGAGCTGCCGAAGTGCAGAAGAAAACCGGTTTCCCCGTTAAAATTCCGGGCTGCATTTTAGTGAACCTGAGGAAGCTGAAAGAGCCAGAGCACCTACGCTTTATCTCCAGAAACCCCGTGAAGGATACGCCGCCCATTGTAGAGAGGGACTGGAAGTTCGTGATCAAGTGATGAGATTCGCTGAGCAACCATAGAATAAACTTTTTACTTTCCTTCCAACTATTCTTTGTGGGACTCCAGTGCATCATCTGCGACAATCCAAGACCATCAAAAACCATACCCGTCTGTCCGAGCTGTGCAAAGAGTCGTGCTGAAATAGCCGAAACTCTGCATAAGGGTCTGGAGATTATTGGTGGTAGTGAAAAGGCAAGTTGCAACCTCTGCTCCAATCAGTGCAGGATTGAAGACGAGGGGCTTTGCAGAATTCGCTTCTTGAAGGATGGGAAAATTGTCTCTCGCTCAACTACCAGAAGGGCTTTGCTGCACGCTTACAAAGACCCTTTACCCACCAACTGCTGTAATGCCTGGTTCTGTAAGGGGAGCAGCATGTTCGGTTACAATCTGGCGGTCTTTTACTACGGCTGCAACTTCGACTGTCTTTACTGCCAGAATTGGCAGCACAAGCACGTTAACAGAGCACCGCCAGTCACGGTTGATGATATGGTTAGGAGAGCAATGGATGAAACTGTGAAGTGCATATGCCACTTTGGCGGTTCCCCTGAACCCCAGATGGGTTTCGCATTGAATTTCAGCAGGCTCGCTCTTGAAAAGAGAAGTGACATCATGATCTGCTGGGAGTGGAACGGGGCAGGAAATACAAAGCTCGCTCTGGAGGCTGCAAAACTAAGCAGCGAGAGTGGGGGGACAGTTAAATTCGATCTGAAGGCATGGAATGAAGATCTTCACGTCATCCTTACAGGAAGAAGTAATAGGCCTGTCCATAAAAACTTTGAAGCCATCTTTGAAAAGTATCCTGAGGTTCTCTCGGTTACAACGCTACTCGTTCCCTATTACGTGGATGCTGAGGAGGTAGAGGGGATAGCTTCCTTCATGGCAAGTTTGAGTCCCGAAATCCCTTATTCCCTTTTGATATTCCATCCCGATTATAGACTGAGAGACCTGCCAATAACTCCAAGAAATCAGGTTCTTGAATGCTACAAAGTAGCGAAAAAACATTTAAGGAATGTGAACATAGGCAATATACACCTGCTGGGGTGATGAATGTGGACTCACTTCTTGAGAGAAAGCTGAATAAGGTAATTGAGATTCTTGAGAATGATAACGAGCTTTTGCTGGAGAAAAATGACAGCTTTTTGAAAGGTCTGCTTTACGGATATTACTGGGCCTTTATAGAGCTATTCTTTGCAAGGACTCCGGATGATGAGGAGAGGGGACACATCCGGGAGTTTTATGAGGAGAATGAAGAAAGGCTTAAAAGATTCGTTTAATTTATTCATTTTGTCCGTTTTTAAGCTAATTATTGTTGAAACTTTGGGACGGTGGCGGGCCGGGTGGGCGGGATAAATAGTAGGATAAATATGTGGAATGAAACTAAACCTGCAGAGCCTTTGAACCCCTCTGCATCGAAATCTTACCCGTCCTTGCCACTTCCTTTATCCCGTACTGTCTCATGAGGTCGATAAAGGCATTGATTTTATCTTCATCTCCCGTAACTTCGATTACGAAGCTATCCCTTGCAACATCAACAATTCTGCCCCTGAAAATGCTGGCTATCTCGATGATTTCCCCTCTATTCTGGGGATTTGCAGCGACCTTTATCAGAACGAGCTCCCTCTCAACACTGTTCTTGCTGACATCACTAACCTTAATCACTTCAATGAGCTTGTTTAGCTGTTTCATAACCTGTTCCAGCACGAAGTCGTCTCCGCTCACAACTATAGTCATTCTAGAGAGGTCTTCCCTCTCAGTTGTCCCCACAGCCAGACTTTCGATGTTGAAGCCTCTTCGCCTGAAAAGGCCAGCCACCCTCGCCAGCACACCTGGCTTATTTTCAACCAGCACAGCAATTGTGTGGCGCATAATCACACCTCCTTGTCTATAATCTCATTCAGCGCTGCTCCAGCCGGAACCATTGGATAGACATTCTCCAGCCTGTCAACCCTGAAGTCCATGATGACAGGAGCATCGTCAATCTCAAACGCCTCCTTAAGCGTGTCCTCAACCTCACTGGGCCTTTCAACAGTCATGCCTATAGCTCCGAATCCCTCTGCAATCTTTTCAAAGCTCATCTCTTTGCATCTCAGACATGTTGCTGAATAGCGCTCATCGTAGAACAGCTCCTGCCACTGCCTGACCATCCCCAGAAACATGTTGTTGAGAATAACAACCTTAACAGCTATGCCAAAGTCAACGCACGTGGCAAGCTCCTGGATGTTCATAAGAAAACTGCCGTCCCCAGCTATGTCAACCACAGTCTTCTCAGGAAACGCCACCTTTGCTCCCATCGCCGCCGGAAAGCCGAATCCCATAGTGCCAAGACCACCGCTGGTTATGAACTGGCGTGGGTAGTGGACTTTGAAGTACTGGGCGGCCCACATCTGGTTCTGGCCAACCTCAGTTGTGACTATTGCATCGGGCTGAAGCTCGTAGATCTTCTCTATAACATACTGGGGCTTCACTCTCTCGTCATCCTTTCTGTATCTCAGGGGATATGCCTTCCTCCATCCCTCAACTTTCTCTTCCCACTCTTTCCGCTGCTTATACTGGATGAACCTGATGAGTTCTCTGAGAATCAGCTTTGCATCTCCGACAATTGGAACGTCAACCCTCACATTCTTCCCTATCTCTGCCGGATCCACGTCAATATGAATCACTTTTGCATAAGGGGCGAAACTTGACAGTCTACCGGTGCTTCGGTCAGAGAACCGGATTCCGACTGCTATTATAAGGTCAGACTCCTGAACAGCGTAATTGGCATATTTTGCCCCATGCATACCCACAAAGCCTAGGCTGAGGGGGTGGGTTTCAGGAATGGCTCCCTTCCCCATCAGACTTGTAACCACATAGGCCGGGATTGTTTCTGCAAGTTTCGTCAGCTCTTCAGTAGCGTTTGAAAGTATCACACCACCTCCGGCCATTATAACCGGTCTTTCGGCCTGCATGATGAGTTCAGCAGCCCTCTTTATCTGCCTTGGATGACCCACATACTTGGGCTTGTAGCCCATCAGATCCACCTTCTCAGGATAGTCAAACTCGATGTCAGCAAGGGTGACATCTTTTGGAAGGTCAATTAGCACAGGCCCGGGTCTGCCCGTTGAAGCTATGTGAAAAGCTTCCTTGATTATCTTCAAAAGCTGTTTTTCATCCGTCACAAGGTAATTGTGCTTGGTTATGGGCATGGTTATGCCAGCAATATCCGCTTCCTGAAAGGCATCGTTACCTATCAGGCTCCTGGCAACCTGCCCTGTCATGACCACAACAGGCGATGAATCCATATAAGCCGTTGCAATGCCTGTGACTGTATTTGTGGCCCCAGGTCCCGATGTGGCAAAGGCAACACCCGTCTTTCCTGTGGCCCTTGCGTATCCATCAGCAGCGTGAACAGCAGCTTGTTCGTGCCTGGTAAGTATGTGTCTTATCTCTGAATCGAACAGTGCATCGTACACCTCGATTATGGCTCCTCCGGGTATGCCGAAAATGTGTTTAACACCCTCTTTTTCCAAAGCCTTGACAATGGCGTCAGCAGCCCTCATAAAACCCACCTCTTCATAAAACCACCTACAACCAATTAGATTAGCAAATTACTACGAGTACTACAGGCAAAAGAAGCGGCATTCTTTCTGTTCCTGCCTGGAGTGTGATATACATTGACGCAGCATCCACTGGATAATTTAAATAATTTTTGGTTATCTGGTTTTTTGTCTTCTCGAAATATGTGTTTGGAATAACTTGTTGGGTTCAGCACTAAGGAAATATCACCAGTTTAGCAATCAAAACTTTATTTTCCCCGCTATCTTACTGATAATCCTCATACCAGTCTCCCTTCCCGCTTCTCCATTCCAAACAATTACTCTGACGAACGCGTTTGACACTCTGCTCAACCATATATGCGTCGAATCTGTAGAATGAAAAACTGTTTCATCTCCAATATCCAGTTTCTTCCAGTCTTTCGCCTCACTTCGGTTCTTGATGTATTCAAAAAATCCTTCTGCTCCTTCAATGCTTTCAAAGACGAAGACATCAACTTCAGCAAGAGATTTTGGAGAATTAGCCCTCTTCAGGATTAGTATGCACCCATCCTTCACACCGTTCTTTTTTAGCTCACTTATTTCGAATTCGGTTTCTCCAGTTTTTCTGTAAAATTCCTCAAGAGTCGCTTCGGGATCATCCATGTAACTAAGACTTCTCTCTCACCCCTCGCCAACTTCGCTGGCATTCATCATCAGCTCCCTTGCATTTTTTATCGTACTCTGCTCACCGATGGTCATAAGGTAAATAGCAGAAACAGCAAAAACAGCTATACACACCACAAGCAGGAGTTTCGCTTTCATTTTCATTTTTTATCACTTTTCAATGGAGTGTAGTCTGCAGATATTTCAAAATTACAAAATAATAAAATATTACAAAATAATAAAATTAAATAAGCATATTCAGGCCCTCAAGAAACGCCTCCACGGATGCCATGATAATGTCTGTCCTCGCCCCCCTGGCGGTGACTATCTTATCACCTCTTCTGAGCTGAACGACGACATCAACGAGAGCATCAGTGCCGCCTGTTATGGCATCTACGTGATAGCTTACCAGCTCTATGTCCGCATACTCAGATATGGCTTTCTTTATAGCATTGATGGCAGCGTCAACCGGACCAAGACCTACAGCAGCCTCCACAACCTCTCTGCCGTTAATCTGGAGCTTGACGCTTGCAGTGGGTGTTACGTTGACTCCACTCACAATGGAAAGGTCCAGAAGCTTTATCTTCTTCTCATGCCTGATCTGCAGCACTGTTTCGATGATGGCTCTCACATCAGCATCCGTCACCCTCTTCCCTCTATCGCCAATCTCCTTAACTCTGGAGAGTATCTCTTTCAGCTGCTCCTTGCTCGCTCTGTAGCCGAACTCCTTCATTATAGCTTCAACACTTGCCCTTCCAGCATGTTTGCCCAGAACGAGTTGTCTTTTCCTTCCTATGATCTCAGGAGATATAGGTTCATAGGTAGTGGTATCCCTCAGAAGAGCCGATGTGTGAATTCCGCTTTCATGGGTAAAGGCGTTATCTCCAACTATTGGCTTGTTTGGCGGCACAACGATGCGTGTGAGCTTCTCCACCAGCTGGGAGGTTGGATAGATGGCCTGCTTGTTCACCTTTGTCTTTATACCGTAAAGGAACTCTAGGGCCATCACGACCTCTTCGAGTGCTGCATTCCCGGCTCGTTCTCCCAACCCATTTACGGCAACGTGTACCTCGTCAGCGCCCCCTCTTATGGCGAATATTGTGTTGGCAGTAGCAAGCCCGAAGTCATCGTGGCCGTGGAAAGCAAGCGGCAATTTGAACTCAGCCTTGATCTTTTTCATGGTTTCCATGGCCCTGTCGGGGGTGAAAACTCCAACAGTGTCTGTGAAGGTAAGCCTGTCGGCCTTCGCATCCACAGCCGCTCTGTACAACTCCATCAAGAAGTTAAACTCTGCCCTTGAAGCATCTTCCCCTCCAAACTCTACTATTAGTCCTCTCTCCCTTGCGTACTCTATGGCCTCCACAGACATCTCTATTATGTCCTCTCTCTTTCTGCCGGGGAACTTGGCGGAAATGTGGATGTCTGAAGATGGGGCAACCATGAAGATTGAATCTGCTCCCGCATCGGCGGCAGCATCAATATCTTCTTTCTTTATCCTGCCGAAGCTGCAGATCTCTGCCTTCAATCCGGACTGAGAGATTGCTTTTATCGCCTCAAACTCACCCTCTGAAGAGATTGCTGTACCGGCTTCAATTATGTCAACTCCCAGCTTATCCAGAGCTTCGGCTATCATTACTTTCTGATCAACACTCAGCGAAACACCTGGCGTTTGCTCTCCATCCCGAAGGGTAGTATCAAGTATTATTGGCTCCATAATCATCACTTGTGAGATAAGAAATGACATACTCACAATAAATCTTTTTTGGTGAACAGTTTGGTGAAAAGAGGCCATCTGCAAAGAGGCCATCCACTCTTCAACAAATTTCTACCACCGGTACCATCAGTCCATCTCCTGAACCTTCTGCTCGTCTATCTCCTTTACAAGCTTCTCTGCTACCTCTTCACTGATAATTCCTCTGCGTAGAAGCTCAAAAACTGCACTTTTCTGAACTTCCAGCACATTATTCCAGGCCTTTCGGTATTCCTCCAGCCTGAGGTCCTCATCCTGAAGAATGTTTGAGATTTTAATTCTGAGTTCTTCAGCCCTGTTCTCAAGCTCCTTCGCAATGCTTTCAGCCACATTCTGATCCAGTTCACCTCGCCTCGCCAGCTCCATCACTTCTTCAGCACTCTTGCTTATTCCGTAGAGTCTCGCTCTAACTTCCTCGTACTTCTCCCTCCGCTCATCCTTCCTGAAAAGCCTTCTTGCGAAATAATCTAAGCTTAATCCCTGAATCACCAAGGAAAAAATGACAACTCCAAAAGCCATAGCCGATAAGGTATCTCTCATAGGTGTTTCAAGGCTGAGGGCGAGAGCGACGGGAATTGTTCCATGCAGACCTCCCCAGAAAGCAACATGCTGCCAAGATGCTTTTACTCTGAAAGCTGTCAGAACAGGATAGACTGTGACAGCCCTTCCAATTAATACCGCCGGAATTGCTATGGCTACATAATTCCAATACTTCACAAGCTCAAAAATGTGGGTATCGATTCCTATGAGTATGAACACCAGAGAGTTAACCAGAAAAACCACGGCACTCCAGAAATTGATGAGGGTGAGGCGGGTGGATGGAGACATAGAAAACTCTGTTCCGTAATTGCCGATTATCAGGCCAGCAGCAACAACTGCTATAACTCCCGAAACTCCCAGTTGTTCTGCAATCAGAAAGGTTCCGAAGGCAAGGATTAAGGTTATTGTCACCTCAATCAGCGGATCGTCTATGTAGGAGAGAATTCTGTAGGCTGCATATCCCACAACAAAGCCTACTGCAGCTCCGCCGGCACAGACCAGCAAGAATTCTGCAAAACCATTCAGTATGCTAACGTCGCCTCTCAGCATCTCCAGAAGAATGGAGAAGATGACCACAGCTGTACCGTCATTGATGATACTCTCTCCTTCTATAAGCGTGGTTAACTTCTTTGGTGCTCCAAGCTTTCTGAATGTGGCCAGAACCGACACTGGATCGGTTGGAGACACCATTGCTGCGAAGATCAGGGCTAATAGTAAGGGTATACCCACTAGGCTGGTGATGTAGCCGGTTACCAGAATTGTGAGCAACAAACCGGCGGTTGCCAGCGTCAGGATAGGATTTATGTTATCCCTCAAATGCCTTATATCCATGGCCAGAGCACCCTCAAAGAGAAGAGGAGGAAGTATGAGGGTAAAAACAACGTCTTCAGTCAGCTGTATCTCGGGAAAAATCTCTGTCATCCCCACCAGCAATCCTACAAGAACGAGGGCTATGGTGTAGGGTATGCGAATGTATTTGACGGCAACACCGACACCGCATGCTATAAGGAGGAGTGCGATGAGTTCTGCTAGAAGCTCCATGGGCTGAAGTTGGCAGGGCTGCTAAATAATTTACCCGGTAATTTACTGATGGATTTAGTGGATGGGTTTAACTTAATATCCAAAAAATTACTGACAATTACTCAACAATCAATAGCTTCACAAAAGAGGCCTCTTAACGCCACCTCTCAACTGCTCCTGTCTCCTCAGCCATTCTCTTTTCCACACAGAATAGCACTTCTGACTGCAGAAGTTTCTGGCTTTGTTGTTGCAGCAAGTCTTAACTATAACAGCCTCCCTTATCAGCTTGCCGCAAATGTCACACCTCTTTGCCCCTCTATCGCCCCTATCGCTGACTTCTATTGGCATAACTGTATCAATACTCTTCTAAATAAAAAAGCTTCCGCATGAATTTTATAGATGATAGTCTGTTGCTCCATCATGCCTACATTCAGTGAGAAGGGGATTACGAGATACATAGTCAGGGAAGCCGCCAAGGAATGGGAGGATATCGTTGAAACAGATGTTGTGGTGGTTGGAGCTGGCCCAGCAGGCATGACTGCTGCCCGCTATCTGTGCGAATTTGGCTTCAAAACCGTTGTCTTCGAGCGCCGCCTTAGCTTTGGAGGTGGTATAGGTGGGGGAGGAATGCTCTTCCACAAGATTGTCATTGAAGAGCCCGCCCACGAGATTCTGGAAGAGGTAGGAGTGAGGCTTAAAGAGGCTGAAAATGGGCTTTATGTGGTGGATGCCAGTGAGATGATGGCCAAGCTGGCTGTTGCAGCCATAGACAGTGGAGCGAGGATAATTCACGGCGTGACTGTTGACGATGTGGTTTTTAGGGATGATCCGCTCCGTATAACAGGTGTGCTAATCCAATGGAGCGCTGTTCAGATATCAGGCCTACATGTTGACCCGCTGATGATTGAGAGCAGGGCTGTTGTTGACGCAACCGGACATGATGCCGAGGTCGTAAGCGTCGCTGCAAGAAAAATACCGGAACTTGAGATATTTATTCATGGCGAGAAGTCCGCTTACAGCGAGATTTCAGAGAAGCTTGTGGTTGAGAAGACTGGAAAGGTTGCAGAAGGACTTTATGTGGCAGGCATGGCGGTCTCAGCGGTGCATGGCTTGCCGAGGATGGGGCCAATATTTGGAGGGATGCTGCTGAGTGGAAGGAGAGTTGCAGAACAGATAATGTGGGATTTGGAGAGGAAACAATAGCGGAAGAAACCAAAAATACAAAAAAAGAGATGACAGAATGGCAGAGAAGTGCCAGGTCTGCAAAACCAGAATTGCCACAATGAAGTGCAGAAGATGCTTAAAGCCAATATGCAGCCTTTGTCACTTCCACCACGGGCTGTGCAGGAACTGCCGGTCTCTCCTTAGATGATCAAGTCATTTCAGATTATCGTGAGGCCCAGCAGCACAGTCAACACAATGTTGAGGGAGGAGAGGAGGAGAAAGAGATAGATAGCTGTCTCACCGATCTCTCTGAAGGCTCTCTCTACGCTCTCAAAAAATCTCCTACCCATAACTTTCGCCACAACCTCATTGATACCGTAACATATCTTCTCAGCTTTCTTTACTTCTTTTGCAAGAGCCTCTTCAAGAAAACCCTGCACAACGCTCCAGTCTTCTAACCCAGCGGGTTTGTAACCTATTTTTGGCGAGACACCTGTTTTGGCGTGATTATCGGTGCTGGTAACTATTATTTTTACTCCTCTTTCATCCCCAAACTCTTCAACCTTTCTTTTAAGCTCTCTCTCAACATTGTTGGAGTCGAGAAGCAGAATTCCGTATTTTTCTGATGTGTTTCCAGAGTAACTGACATACCTGAGAAGGAGGAAAGAAATATGGCCGCATAAGCTCTGACTCTCAGCTTTCTTAGTGTGGAAAGCATACTTTAACTCTGCCTGCTCTGTCTCAATATCCGAAGCTCTTTCAAACAGTTCCTCAATCTCCAGTATGTCCTCCGCTGACACCTCAAAGCCTTCAGCGTAGCAGCTGTGCGCCTCGCATAGTATTGGATTGATGAAGTACTTTTTGGCTACATCGTTGAGCTGAGACGGCAAATCATCGGCAGCATCTCTACCATCGAGAATCAGAAGGGTTGCATGATCAAAGGGGAAGACGTGAAGTGTGTAGCGTTTTCCCTCAACGCTGAAGGGCTTAAAAGCTCTCAGCCCTACCTCATCGCAAACCACCGAAGAAACTATTTTTTCCACTTCTCTACCACTCACAGGATTGTCCTCATGTTTCGAGGCTGAATGCAGATACATGCTGTATCTCTCCAGAAATGCCCCGACCAAGCTTCCTCCACCGATGTTCCTGATGGGGCCTGGATGAAATGTGGATGAGGTTATTTTTACATCTCCAATGGTCAAACACTTAACAGAACCCTTCTTCTCCACACCATACTTCTCAAGCTCCTTTTCGAAATAGTTTGCATCGCTGGTGAGCCAGAATAGTATAAAGCTCCTGAGAAGCTCTTTGATTGCAATTCCGCCGATGTTCCTGTCTATGTACCGCATGTAAGCAAATGAAAACAGAGCTCCTGCTAACGATGCAATCATGTATGCAGTCAATCGATGGGGGGCTTGGAAGGAATACAGATGGTTAACAGGATATACCAAAAAAAGAAGGATGATTGATGACGTTAGAACGTATTTGAAGTGGACTCTGGAAGTAAAATATAGCACCAGAATCAGGAAAAAGCTTAGAGAGGCTGGAGCTACAACTATCAAGTCAAAAGCGGAAAGATGTATGACAATAAAGTCAAATATTTCAACCCCTATGAGTAGAATTAACGACAGGAAAAAAATTCTTCTGCTGTTATATGCGGCCCCTATTACCGGTCTCAGAATAAATAGAGAAATTATAAAAGCTAAACCGATGAAAAAGTATCGCTGTGCGAAGAATGCTTTGCCAGCCATTCCATTCAAAATGGATGCAAAGACTATGGAAACAATGCCAATAGCTACCGAAAGCCTTTTCTTTGGAATAGAGAATATCTTTGTGTAAAACCTCTCCAGTAACTCTCTGTCGATCATTCCAGGGATGCTGGAGAATTAAGGATAAAATACTTTACCAGAAAAATGAATGCCTAGAGGATGAATATCCGGAGGGTGGGAAAATATGGATAGGTTTACTGCAGCCATTGTTGCATTTGCTTTGATAGTAGTTGCACTAATTGCAGCCATCTGGTGGTATTTTGGTGGAATATTCCTGCTTAGACTTATTCTCGGTCTAGGTTTTGCCATGTTGACGCTGATGCTGGCAGTGATGACAGGCGTGCTGTTCTATGCCAAGAATATCAAATATGGAGTTATGAGTCTGATTGTGACCGCAATAAGTGGTTATGCCGTCTATCAATCCTACAGCTGGGATCAGCCGTTACACATCGTCTACATTATAGCCTTCTACGCCCTTTCTGCAGCTCTTGGACTGTGGTACATCAGTGAACCCGACCTTAGCATCTCCGAGAGGTTGCGGAGTCCTGAATCCTTAGAGAAGTCAGGAAATTACAGAGCAGCAGCTAGGAAGTTCGAAAAGAAGGGAGATTATGTTAGAGCTGCGGAGAACTACATTAAGGCTGGAATGAAAGAATCAGCTGCTTGGTGCTATGAGAAGGCTGAGAGGTTCGAGGATGCTGCGAGGCTTTATGAGGAGATTGCAGAGGAGAAAGAGGAGTCATACTACTGGAAAGAGGCTTACGAGTTCTGGAAGAAGGCAGGGAACAAAGAGAAGGCTGCCGAGTGTCTGGTTAGATATGCGGAGGATGAGCCTTGGTACTGGGAAGATGCAGCTCAGCTGTACAACGAAGCGGGGATAAAGGATAAGGCAGAGGAGTGCTACAGAAAGGCAATAGAGTACTACGAAAAGGAGGCCCAGGAAGAAGGAGTGTTCTGGGAAGATGTTGGAAAGCTGTATGAGAAGCTTGGCGAGGTTGAAAAAGCAGGGCTTGCATGGCAGAAGTATGCTGAGTACTGCGAAAAAGAAGCTGAAGAGGATGAGGCATGGTGGAAACACGTTGCTGAGGCTTATGAGAAGCTTGGTGATGGACAGAAGGCTGAAGAGGCAAGGAAGAGGTATGAGGAGTACAGGAAAAGGATTAGAAGGGAGAGCGAAGAGAGTCAAGAACCTCAGGAGACTGAAGGTCAAGATAAAAGTAAATCAGAGGAGTAAGGCCATCCACAGAGCAGGATTACTGAAAATCCCCATTGCAATTGCTGCAAGCATTGCATGACCAGAGTCCAGCTCATATATCAGTTTGGCCAGAATGAAATTGTAGACTGCCAAAAATATGAATGCCAGAAATTCTGTGTTGAGAATAATGGCCTGACGTGAGAAAAGGAAAGACTTTACAAATTCTATTACCGCGAAGTCAATAATCATGCCGCCTACTGTTACAATCAGAATGTAGGCTGCAAATTTTTTATCTCTGATTTTTACTCCCGTTTTGAGGATTGTAAAAACCGCTGCAAGCACGGCAAAGTCAATCAGATAGTCGAAGGTGAAAACGAAAGGTAAAACTGTCTGATACGGTATGTTGAATGGCTGATATCCTGGTGGGGGGTTTGCATGAAGGTTTGAGTTGAGTGGAGGTATGCAGACCACCTCTCAGTAAAATTTTGCCTTAATCAAACTCCAAACACTTCTTTATCGCCTCTGCCACCCTCTCTACCACATCCGTTGCCGTAAAATTGTAACCTTTTTTCTGAAAGCACATGTCGCCAGCCATCCCATTGACGAAGGCTGCAGAGCAGGCAGCTCTGAAAGGATTACTCAGTGCTAGGAAAGCTCCACATATTCCGGCAAGAACGTCTCCCGTCCCGCCTACAGTCATGCCCGCATTTCCGCTTTGATTTACCTTCATCCTTTTCCCATCACTGATGACGTCTTTTTCTCCCTTAAGCAGAATTGTTGCCTCGCTTTTCTTTGCTACTTTCATAACGTTCTCAGGAGAGGGTTCACCTCCGAAAACTCTCCTGAACTCTCCTCCATGAGGTGTTAAAATTACTTCTTTATTTTCAGGAACTTTGTCAAGCAGGGCACCGGCATCCAAAACAGCCTTGTCCACCTCAAACTTGAAAAGCTCCTCCATGAGCTCAGCAATGTTCTCTGTCCCCATGCCTGCCACCACCACATGATGTCTGGCAGCAAGTTCTGCAATTTCCTCCACACAGCTCACAGAGAGCTCTTTTACTCCTCTCACAATGAGATTCGGGCTGAATGATGCGATGATTCCTTTTATCCTCTCAGGTGTAACAACTGTCACTATATCTGCTCCTGCTGCATAGGCTGCCATGGCTGCCAGAGCAGGGGCTCCAGTATATTCGCCACCGCCCAGTATCATAACCCTGCCGTGCATGCCTTTATGAGCGTTATCGAAACGTCTGTAGGTGGATTTTACATCCCCAGGACCGCAAAGCCTCTCCAAAAATTCAGGAATACCTATATCAGCAACAACCACCTCTCCTGAAACATCTCTTGCCTTAAGTAACCCAGGCTTTGCGGCGTGGAATGTAACCGTTACATTAGCCTTTACTGCCTTTACATACTCCCCTGTGTCGGGGTTCAGACCACTTGGAACGTCAACTGCAACAACAAAGGCATTGCTGGAGTTCACAACATCTATAGCTCTGGCAAAGGGCTGTCTGAGATTACTTTTAAAGCCCGTTCCTAACATGGCGTCAATAATAACTTCACTTTCTATTTCTTCTACCTTCTCTATTTCATTTGAATCTCTGATCTCCGCTATTTTCACGCCGCATATCTTCAAAATCTCAAAGTTTCTTCTGGCAATTTCACTCCTTATGTCTCTCCCTCTGCCGAGAAGGAGCACTTCGACATCGTAATCCTTCAAAAATCTGGCTGCAACAAATCCATCTCCACCATTGTTCCCGGTTCCAGCCAGAATAGTTACGTTACAATCCTCAAATCTCTTTTTGACCTCTTCAGCAACGGCTTTACCAGCATTTTCCATGAGCTGGAGTCTCGAAAGACCATAATACTCGCAATTAACATCTATAATCGCCATTTCCTCAGAAGTCACAACTTTCATAACCAAAATTCACGCAGGAGTTAAATAAAATCTATCGTGAATTGAACGAAAAGATTTTAAAGATTTTATGATTATAACAACAACTACTACAATCACAATTCAAGGTGCAATTATGGACTTCGAATACCTGTTTCAGAAAATGGACGGTAGGAGAACAAGACTTGTTTACGAGGATACTTATGCAGCTATGGTTTTCACTTTTTACAACATCATTCCTCATTTCTCAAAAATAAAGGAACTTTATGTGGTCAGTTATTCTGAAACTTCCAGCAGAAGAATGGGTGAAATATATAAGTCTCTTAAAAATGAGAACCCCCAGCTAGCTGAAATTTTCAAGAGAATGAAAATAATCAAAATTGGCAACACAAGGGATTGCAGCTATGGCATGCTTTATGAGTTCATAAAGAGTGGTGACGTCGAGGAGGAATTAAAATCTCTGGAAAGCGTCCTCTCAACCCTCCCAAATGATGCGTTTCTAATGATACGTGGGCTTTACCTTATTCCGGCAATTCACGGTAAGACTGTTCTTGGCGAGATCTTGAGGCTTTTTGATGCCATTCCAGACGGAATAACACTTCTAGATTATTATTCTGCAGGAATTCTGGATGAACATCTTAATCGTATCGTCGAAAAGCTCTATGACGTAATAATCGGCATCAGAAAGGATGATGCTATTTTTGGTGATGACAACTTCATCCTAAGCATTGACCAGAGTATAATCAAGGGGCTTGAACCCAGAAGCTGGAGAGTCAAAATAGGGTATGAAGGTATTGTTGATCCAACTTTGTGATTCAATTCTGTGGGATCAATCGGTGGATTCAAATCTGTCAAATAAGTGCAGATACGATGAAGTAGATTCCAAACACTGCTAAAAGCCCGGATGATACAATTTTAAGGGTTTTAACTGCTTTATCTCCCCAGATTGTGGCTCCTTTACCTGAGCTGTATCCTACAAAGCCCAGCCAGCCAAAATCACAAGCTTCATGGACAACGATGAAAACCAGAAGCCCAATCATTCCAAGGTCCACAGCCTTCGTTGCCAGTGAAAGACCAATGGTAGCCCACCACAGCAGAAAGTAAGGGTTGAGGGCACTCATAATGGCTCCGGTGAAAAAATTCCTGAAAACTTTCTTTTCCATCTCGCTTCGAAGCTCCGTGTAAGCGATATATAGTAGAACAACTCCTCCAACAAAAGCCAGAATTCTCCTCTCAACTTCTCCAAGAAATGAGCCGAAGAGAAAGAGGATGGCGATTAAGGGGATTTCGACTGCTGCATGACCGGCAGATATCATAAATCCTGCTCTTGGATCGTCTCTTCCTGCTGCAATGGTTGCTGCAAATAACGGGCCTGGAGCCATGACGCCGCTAAGGCTGATCAGGGCAACCATGGCTGCGAAGCTGAAAAGATCTAGGGAATTCATGAAGAGGGGGTTGCAGAGATGTTATATAAAAATTGGCTGACCCCCAATTATGTCCCAATGACGTTAGATACCATCGGATTAGAATCATCGGATGACCAAAAACTTAAATCTGAATGGCTTGAAATGGTGCCAATGAGCTGGAGAAAATGGCGTCACATAACGAAGCTTGATCCAGACAAGGAGAACACTCCAGAGATAATCAAGGCTGTTGCGGAAGGTGGCACTGATGCGGTCATGGTGAGTGGAACCCAGAATGTAACCTACGAAAAGGCAAAGAAGTTGTTCGAGGCCGTGAAAGAACACGCCCTTCCGACAATCATGGAGCCTTCAGACCCGACAAATGTTGTTTATGAGGCTGACTACCTTTTCGTTCCTGTAGTGCTGAATTCCAGAAAGGGGGAGTGGATTACAGGAAAGCACGCAAAATGGGTTGAGAACAACTATGCAAGTCTCAAGAAGTTTTTTGAGGTAGTTGACAAAACCGTCTTTGAAGGTTATATAGTTCTGAATCCTTCTTCAGCAGTGGCAAGAGTTACAGATGCAATTACTGACCTGACACCAATTCAAGCGGCAAGTTTTGCAGTGGTGGGAGAGAGGGTACTGAATCTGGATGCAATATATGTGGAATACAGCGGAACCTATGGCGAGCCAGAAATTGTGAGAGAAGTCAAGAGTGTATTGGAGAAAAGTGTGCTGATTTATGGTGGGGGCATTAACAGTGCTGAAAAGGCTGAAAAAATGCTGAGATATGCTGACATAATTGTGGTGGGCAACGTCATCTACGATGAGGGGATTGATGCCTACCTCTCCACGATACCATGATCAAGGCAGTCTGGCAGCTTTTAAGACTTGAGCACGGAATAATGTACGGAATAGCAGTAATAGCAGGTATGGTGATTTCTTCTGCCACAAACTTTGATGCTGAAAAAGCATTTTTCGGATTTCTCACGGCCCTTTTTCTTCAGGCTTCAGCTTTCGCCTTGAACGATTATTTTGATTACGAAGTTGACATTGCCAACAGAAGGTTAGACAGACCCTTGGTGAGGGGTGAGCTGAAAAAGGAACATGCTCTCTTCTTTGCAATCATTCTGGCTCCGGCAGGTCTCATCTCGGCCCTCAAGATATCCTATGATGCTTTCCTATTTGCCTTCTTTATAACCGCAATGGGCTATGCATACGACGTGAAGCTGAAGGAATTTGGTGTTGCAGGAAATGTATACATTGCTGCATCCATGGCAGCACCTTTTCTCTTCGGAGGCGTCGTCGCTGGACTCGTTGGGCTTCCTGTGGTGGTGCTCTCAGCCATCGCTTTCGTCTCGGGGCTTGCGAGGGAGATAATGAAGGGAATAGAGGATGT
The DNA here is from genome assembly GCA_002010215.1 of Archaeoglobus sp. JdFR-37. Taxonomy (GTDB): domain Archaea; phylum Halobacteriota; class Archaeoglobi; order Archaeoglobales; family Archaeoglobaceae; genus JdFR-37. Next base: position 135,554 of record MTMY01000003.1, on the reverse strand, counting down.
TGAGGGGGATGCGTTGAGGAATGTAAGGACGGTTGCGAGAGTAAAAAGCATAAGCTTCGCATCAAGGATCTCTGCAGTACTCTTCCTTACATCGGTTGCCTTGAGCCTTTTGCCATTAACTCTGTCAGAATTTATGGATCTCAAGTATATAATTCCAGTTGCCATAACAGATGCCATGCTCATCAGCATTTCCAGAAAGTTAATTTCTGGAGTAAGCAAAGAAGAGATAGGAAAACTTAGGAAGGATACGCTTAAAGCCATGTTTATAGGACTGATCGCATTCACTGGCGGTGCATTTTGATGGTTTAGGGGATTAGAGAGTTGAGAGCTTAAATCGTAAGGAGGTGTGATGGGATGAAAGAGGAGGAATTCAGAAAGGAAGCAATAAAAATTGCAGCATATTTGATGGCTGTTTCTGCCAGAACCGCCCCCAAGGGGAAGGGGGAAGACTACCTAGAGATAATTTTTGTGGATGGAGAAGATAAGGATAGGATTGCTGAGAAGATGGAGGAGTTGGCTGAAAGCAGAGGAAAGAACTTCATAAGAGATGCCAATGGAGTCAGAAAGGCAGAGGGTGTCCTCCTCATAGGCGTTGATGGTGGAGAACCTCTGATGCTCAACTGCGGTGCCTGCGGCTTTAACTGCAACGAGATGCCATCTGCTAGAAAGGAGGGTAGAGACTTCATTGGCCCGAACTGCGTGTTTAGGGTGCTGGACATGGGGATTGCAATCGGCTCAGCGGTAAAGCTTGGTAGCATTTTTGGAGTAGATAGCAGGGTGATGTACCGTATAGGTGTGGCTGCAAGAATGCTGGGAATTGCAAAGGCGGATGTGGTAATGGGAATCCCCCTTGCTTCTCTGGGCAAAAACCCGTTCTTCGATAGATGACCTCGAAATGACAGTGCTTGACTTTCCCTCTTCAGATTTATCTAGGAAGCTGGCAGAGAAATATGGCTACGATGAGTTTATAGTGAGGAGATGGCTGGCTTTTTTTGGTGAGGAGGCGAGGCAAATACTTGAGGCAATGGAGAAAGGAGTGCCCAAGTACATAAGGGTGAATACCCTCAAAATCGGCGAAGAAGAGCTTTTGGAAAGGCTGAAAGAAAGAGGTTTTTTGCTGAAGGAGACTGAGGTTCCTTATTGCTACGAGATTGTGGAGGAGCCATTCAGTGTAGGAGCCACCCCAGAGTATCTGATGGGGTATTATTATGTGATGGATAAGAGCTCATGCATACCTCCTATTGAACTCAATCCCAATCCCAATGAGCTTGTGGTTGATTTTACAGCTTCTCCTGGAGGCAAAACAACCTTTCTGGCACAGCTCATGGGAAATAGGGGGAGATTGCTGGCCATAGAGGCTAATCCCGAAAGAATCGGGCCACTTGTAGACAACATCCACCGAATGGGCGTCATGAACACTGCAGTAATTAGGATGAACGCGACAAGGTTTCATGAACTCAACATCAAAGCTGATAAAATACTGCTTGATGCTCCATGCACCGGAGAAGGAGTAATACATAAGGACCCCTCAAGAAAGACTAGCAGAGGGGAGGATGACATAAGATTTTGCTCCTCCCTTCAGCTTGATCTCCTCAGATCCGCCATCATGAGCGTGAAGAGAGGTGGTGTGGTAGTTTATTCAACCTGCTCAATGACACCAGAGGAAAATGAGCTTGTTGTGTCCAAGGTCATTGATGAATTCGATGTTTATCTTGAGAAAGTCAGTTATGGGGATGATGCTCTGACAGAGCTTCCAGGCCTGAAGCTTAATCCGGAGATCAGGAAAGCGAAGAGGCTTTTCCCCCATAAACACAGATGTTCTGGCTTTTTCATTGCCAAAATTGTCAGGGATGGTGGTTGAGATCCAGAAACTCCTTCATCAGCAACGCATCCTTTAACATCATCTCGTATTTTTTCGATATCCTGTGTCTCAGTACTCTCATGTAAACCTTCCAGTCCCTCCCCTGGCTCTTCCATTTATCAACGAACTCAGTTAACCTCATCTCACCATCCATGACTTCAAGCCAGTCCTGAATGAATTCTCTCTCCTTTTTTGAAAGGCACATAGCCAAAGTACCCCTAACGTTATAGAAAAATGTAACGATACCCATCGGGGTTCACATCCATTCATTTACGTCTTCCAAGAATGCTCCACGTCACATTTTTTAACACTTCCACTGTAAATAAACTTATGAACCCCATCAAAATCTTCGTAGGAATTGCTCTCATTTTCATGGGTATATCGCTGCTCCTAATCTCACAGGCAGAAAGTGTGGAGTACGGGGGAGTGGTAGTCATAGGGCCGTTCCCCATCATCTTTGCCTCCTCACCAGACATGGCGGTGATAAGTATATTCATAGCCGCCTTCTTCCTTCTGATGCTTCTATTCTTCACGAGGTGGTGAACAATGCTTGAACTGATTGCTATCGTCATGATTGCAGCTGGCATCCTTCTGACAATCAGAGGACTTACAGAAAGAGTTGAGATTGGGTATCGGGATTTAGAGTTCAGAGAGTTGGAGGAACAGGAGGAGTGGGAAGAATATAAATGGGAGAAAAGGGAGGAAATAGAGAAAATGGAAAGAAAGCCCAGAAGAGAAGTTAAAGCCGGTGGAGTTGTGTTAATAGGCCCTATACCTATAGTCTTTGGAGATTCGAAGTATGCAAGCCTTGCTTTAATCCTTGCAATCCTCCTGATGCTCCTATCGATAATTTATATGTTCTCTTTACAGGCGGTGATCTGATGGGTGAATTTAGTGAATCGAAGTTGATGGAAGCCAGAATCTACTATTTTGAGAAACCAGGTAAGCAGAATACTGAGAAAACTCTGGAACTGGCTATCAAAAGGGCAGAAGAACTCGGCCTGAACTATATGGTTGTGGCTTCAGCCACAGGTGAGACTGCAATAAAGGCTGTAAAAATACTAAAGGAGAAGGGACTAAACCTGCAACTGGTCTGCGTCACCTACCACAGGGGTTTTTATGAGGAAGGGAAAGACAGTATGGCTCCAGAGAAGGAAGAGTGGTTGAGAGCTCAGGGAGTGACCATCGTAAGGCAGAGCCACATACTCAGCGGGTTGGAGAGGAGTATAAGCAGAAAGCTTGGCGGAGCCTCCAGAACAGAGGCCATTGCCGAAGCTCTCCGTTCCCTCTTCGGTCACGGTCTGAAAGTATGTGTGGAAATAACCATTATGGCTGCTGACAGTGGAGCCATACCTATCGAAGAAGTTGTTGCCGTGGCGGGTAGAGGCAGGGGAGCTGATACTGCCGTCGTTATCAGGTCAGCCCACATGAACAACTTTTTCGATATGCAGATACGAGAGATAGTATGTATTCCGAGGGAGAAAAGATGAGAGGAGAGGAGATGAGAGATGAGAGAAATTGTGAAGGAGTGGCTGGCGGAAGAGGGAATACTGAAAGCTGATGTGCCGGATGAGAGGGCAGTCTTCCACTACATCGTAGAATTCCCTCCTGGCTCGAATCAGGTTTCAGATGTTGTAAAACCCGTGGACAAGGATTTCATAGTGGTTGTGAGCGGTATAGTCCTTGCTGAGAACCACTACAGAGCTCTGCTCTCTCTTCCTCCAGAAAAGAAAAAGAAAATGATTCATCGGTGGAAAATGGACCTGCTTTTCAGAGAAGCTGAATTCAGGATGGTGCCCGATGCGGAGAATGTTCAGAGAGTGGAATTCTCGATACCGATATATGAAGATGAGCTTACCAAGAGCAAACTTATGGGTGCTTTGCGAGAGATCTTCAAATGCAAGCTTTACATAATCTGGAATGTTCAGCACGAATTTGACAAGCCCGGATTTGACACAATGTATCTCTAAAACTCTCAATCCAGCTCTGTGTATTTTGAGGATTTGCCTTTTGCTTTTTCCACCGGGTATTTTGACTCATTTATTTCCATTTTCTTGTTAAATGCCTCGATAAGATTAATGCCACATTCATGGCAGAGAAGCAGTAGATAAATGAAGATGTCCGCCACTTCTTCAGCAATTTTTTCTCTCTTATCCTCCACAACCTCGTATCCATCCTCAGACCACTGAAAGATTTCTAGAAGTTCTGCAGCTTCCACAGATATGGATGCTGCAAGATTCTTTGGTGTGTGGTACCTCTGCCAGTCTCTTGCATTTCTGAACCTGACTACTTTTTCAGTTAACTCCTCAATCATCATCAGCAGTTGTAGTGTCTTCTCACTCTTATAACTCCTTCCAGTGACAGCTCTTTCTCGTCTTTCACTTCCACAATGTAGTGATAGTCGCAGAAGGCCTCATGAACTTCCCTACAAACTTCTTTCAGTCTCTTTTCAATTTCGTTTCTCTTGGAAAGATCTATCCAGACTTCGTAGTACGGCATACACTCCTAACCTCACCCTGAATTACTCTAACCTAACAAATCTCACGGCTTGTAATGGGAAAAAGTGTAGCCGAGAAGAATTAAAATTAGAATTGAGGTTCCAATAACTATCCTCAAAGTAGAGATTATCCACCAGTATCTGAGTATTCTGACCAAGTTTTCCTCATTGCTGAGCCAGCGGTAAATTTTTTCAAAGATCATCTTTCAGATTTTTCAGGTCTTTGCCATCTTTGCCTTTATCTTCTTCAGCCTGACTATGTTCTCTCTGTCCATCTCCTCAAGCCTGAAGGATATATATTTGGCAGTCGCTTCCATGTCCGGGATTACCCTGTATTCCAGAGCGTTGACTCTCCTCTTGGTTTTTTCAATCTCTTCAATAAGCCTTTTAAGTGTCGTTTCAAGTTCAGCAACCTCAAGAATAGCATCTACCAGCTCCTCATATGCTGCCACTGCCTCATCTATTCTGGCTGTTGTCCCAATGACACCGTAATCTCTCTCAGATACCCTCTTCCTGACTTTCTCTCGCTTTATTACTGGAACTACCACACCCATTATGTTCTTCTTTTTGATGGTAAAACTGGGCTCGGTATGGCATGATAGGGCTATGGATTTGACGGCTATAACTCCATCAGCGGCCATTGCGATGGCCAGTCTTTCCCTAGCACTCTCGTACTTCTCCACCATTCCACCGATAACTTCTTTGGCCTCTTCCAGAATGTCTCTGAATTCCATTATGAGGCCGTCTCTTTTCATTTTGAGGAGAGCATGACCTCTAGTAGCCATCTTTATCCTTCTTCTGAGCTTTATTAGCTCCATTCGTGTTGGCTGGACTTCTGCCATGATGACACCTCTAAAAAATTAGATGATTCAAGCAGTTGCTTTCTTCCTGTAGACAGGATGATACTTCTCGATGTACTTCCTCTCGATCTTGGTCAACTCTCCCTCGGGCAGGGTTGCAAGGAGCTCCCAGCCCAGATCAAGGGTGTAATCGATGTCTCTGTCCTCATACCTCCCCTGTTGCACGAACCTCCTTTCGAATTCATCAGCGAAGCGCAGATAGCGGCGATCTCTCTCACTCAAAGCCTCTTCACCAACTATAGCAACCAAGCCACGCAAATCCACACCCTCAGCATATGCAGCGTACATCTGGTCGTTCCACTGAACGTGATCGTCTCTCGTCCTACCCTCTCCAATTCCTTCTTTCATCAGTCTACTGAGGGAGGGTAGCACGTTTATGGGTGGGTATATGCCCTTTGCATGGAGCTCTCTGCTCAGAACTATCTGACCCTCTGTGATATAGCCAGTAAGGTCGGGAATCGGATGGGTTATGTCGTCTCCAGGCATTGTGAGGATGGGGAACTGGGTGATGGTTCCCTTTCTGCCCCTTATACGGCCAGCTCTCTCGTAGATGGTAGCGAGATCGGTGTACATGTAACCCGGATATCCTCTTCTTCCAGGCACCTCTTCTCTCGCAGCCGATATCTCTCTAAGAGCCTCACAGTAGTTGGTCATGTCTGTGAGGATGACCAGAACATGGAGATCGTACTCATAAGCCAAGAATTCTGCTGCTGTTAGAGCCATACGTGGTGTAAGCAATCTTTCTATAGCCGGGTCATTTGCGAGATTCAGGAAAACTACTGCCCTCTCAAGAGCTCCTGTCCTCTCAAAGTCCTTCATGAAGTGCTGTGCCTCTTCGTTTGTTATACCCATGGCTGCGAATACAACAGCGAATTCCTCACCCTCTCCTCTAACCTTTGCCTGTCTTGCTATTTGCAGAGCTATATCGTTGTGGGGCAGACCGCTTCCACTGAAGATGGGAAGCTTCTGTCCCCTCACCAGAGTGTTCATTCCATCAATGGCGGAAATTCCGGTCTGGATGAACTCCCTCGGATATTCCCTTGCATAGGGGTTGATGGCTGCACCTATGATCTCCCTTCTCTCTTCAGGCACTATTTTTGGCCCGCCATCAATGGGATCACCAGAACCGCTGAGAATTCTTCCAAGCATGTCGTAGCTGACATTCAGTCTGACTATATCCCCCACGAAGCGAACAGCTGAACCAGTATCGATGCCTCGTGTCCCCTCAAAAACCTGAACGATGACGATATCTTTGGAAGTATCGAGGACCTGACCTCTCTTGGTTGAACCATCTGGGAGGGTAATTGTGACCAGTTCTCCATATCCAACAGGTTCAGTCTTTTCTACAAAAATAAGAGGTCCAGCAACTTGATTTATAGTTCTGTACTCCTTCATCCAGCTCACCCCAGAAGTGCCTTTTTCATGGTTTCAACCGCCTTCTCAAGGACTTCTTTGTAGTTCTCCTCAAACTTGGCCCTTGCAAACTCTTCTTTGCCCGGAACGTTTATTATCTCATCAACCAGCTTACCGGCCTCCAGAGCCTTGAAGAACATGTCATTCACTTCTTTAATGGCTTTGAGCAAATCATACTGCTTCTTGGGATCACAGTAGGTGTCCACAGGATGGTATGCATACTGCTGTAGGTAAACCTCCCTGATGAGCCTAGCAACTTCCAGAAGCAGTCTCTGCGACTCTGGCAACGCATCGCTACCAACCAACTGGACAATCTCCTGCAGACTTGCCTCCTCCTGCAGCACCTCCATGGCCCAGGTTCTCAGTTCACTCCAGTCTGAAGCAACGTTCTCCACAAACCACTCATTAAGGGTATCAGCATAAAGGCTGTAGCTTTGTAGCCAGTTTATGGCTGGGAAGTGTCTCCTTGCAGCCAACTTGGCATCGAGAGCCCAGAAGACCTTCACAATACGGAGGGTGTTCTGAGTCACAGGCTCACTGAAGTCTCCGCCTGGCGGAGATACTGCACCGATAACTGTTACGCTCCCAATGCTTCCGCTCAACGTTCTTACTCTGCCAGCTCTCTCATAGAATTCTGCGAGACGAGAAGCAAGATAAGCGGGATATCCTTCTTCACCGGGCATCTCTTCAAGTCTTCCTGAAATTTCTCTCATAGCTTCCGCCCATCTGCTTGTGGAGTCAGCCATCAGGCCCACGTCATAACCCATATCTCTGAAGTATTCTGCAATTGTCATTCCCGTATAAACGCTGGCTTCTCTTGCCGCAACGGGCATGTTAGAAGTGTTGGCTATGAGCACTGTTCTCTCCATCAGCGGCTTGCCGGTTCGCGGGTCTTCAAGCTCTGGGAATTCCTCAAGCACTTCAGTCATCTCGTTACCTCTCTCTCCACATCCAATGTACACCACTATTTGCGTATCACTCCATTTTGCGAGCTGATGCTGGGTGACAGTCTTGCCACTTCCGAAGGGGCCCGGAATTGCTGCCGTACCACCTTTTGCCACGGGGAAGAGAGTATCTAGAATGCGCTGTCCAGTTATGAGCGGAACGACTGGCGGGAGCTTCTCTCTGAAGGGGCGAGATTCTCTTACCGGCCAAGTGTGATAGAGCTTCAGCTCAGTGCCATTATCAAGAACAGCTACAGTTTCATCCACAGTAAAGCTCCCCTCATAAATCTCGGTTATAACACCGTTTACCCTTGGAGGAACAAGTATGCGGTGCTCAACGATTTCGGTTTCTGGAACCGTACCGATTATGTCTCCACCACTTACCTTCTCACCCTTCTTAACAGTGGGAGTGAATTCCCACTTGGTCTTTCTGTCAAGCCCAGGAGCGTGAATACCTCTCCCAATGAAATCGCCGCTTGCGTCCTTCAGCACAGGTAATGGCCTCTGAATCCCATCATAAATGGACTTCAGCAAACCTGGGCCAAGTTCAACGCTGAGGGGCATTCCTGTGTTTTCTACCTTATCTCCAGGCCTTATACCGCTGGTATCTTCGTAAACCTGTATCAACACCTTATCGCCTACAAGTCCAACGACTTCACCCATCAGTCCTTCTTCGCCCACCCTGCACACGTCGTACATTCTGGCTTTCAATCCTTCTGCCACTACAAGTGGTCCAGATACACGATAAACCTCACCAACTGCCATTTTCACTTCCATAGGTCAACACCTATCGCCCTTCTTATTTTCTCTCTAATTTCTTCAATTCCACCTTCTCCACCCACCGCAACAAAGGTGGGGTCAACGCTCTCATCAACCTCCCTCTGGAGAGCATAAGGAAGCTTTTTCAGTAAATCGTACCTTATAACAACAACACCTACATCCTTTCGGGTAAGAGTCTCCCTCACAGCCTTTTCAAGCTCTTCTTGACTGCTAACATCATAAATATCTCTAATACCCACAAGCCTAAAACCAACATTGAATTCTGGATCTCCAATCACGGCCATCTTCTTCATACTATCACCAGCTGTTCCTTGATGGCTTCTGTTGGCAATCCTTCAGCCTTACCCCTGGCCAAAATCCTGAGATTATCTACTTCTATCTTCTTAAGAAGCATGTAGGATAATACAGGTAGTATCGAGAGCGGGAAGTGATGCGATTTAGACACTACTTTCTGTGCCCACATTCTGTCAAAGTACACCTCAATCCTGCTTAGAGGTTCTCTTAGGACATCCTTGATTGCTTCATGGAACCAGAAGCCCTCCAGGCTTTTCATGAGCTCATCCAATTCCATAGCTGCCAGCCTTCTTGCAACATCTTCTTTCAGCTGATATCCGCCGGGAACAATCTTGGGCACTATTTCGTCCATCTCAGCTCCTTCTGTCTTCAGTCTGAGAATTGTTTTGATGTTTTTGATGTCAATCTCCATTCTTATGAACTCCAAGAAGTATTTCATATCTATTGTTTCGGGGGATATAGAAGTGAGACTCTGATAATAGAACTTGTCAAGCTCGTCCTCGAATTCTGCCAGTGGACATGCCTTTACGAGCTTATCCAGAATTGGATAGAAAGGTTTGCCCTCGAAGGTTTTTACGATGTCTTCAATGGTTTCCTTAGCCATGAGCGCTCTGTAAAACTGCTCATCGTATTCTCCAGCGATTACCAGTGTTGCCTCAACCTCTTCTCTTGGAAAGCCGAACATCTTCCCGCGAATTATATTCTTCAGATTCCAGAAGTCATATCTACGGAGATACTGAACAATAAGCTGCCTTGGCACACCCTTGGATATTCTGATCAGCTTGGAATATGTTCTCGAAAGATTGAGCGAGAGGGCATAATCTACGAGGTCCATTCCGCTGTATTTGTAGGCTAACTCATCAATCTCCCTCTTATACTCACTCTCTTCCAGATACCTGGCAATCTCATGGATGTCCATGTTCAGAAGCTTGTTGTAGTCTTCTCTGGGTATGAGCTTCCTGCTCATTACCCTTACTCTGGCAACGATATATGCCCATTCAGCTGGCTTTGTACTAATTCTTCTTAGCAACGCCATGGAATTTCACCTGAAAAGCATATCTGAAATCTCTTTCATCTTGCCCTCGTATATTCCCTTAACAAGCTCATCAAATGTCATATTTATTCTGAAGCTGCCATCGGGGCTCTCGATTATTACCCCACCAACACAATTGATGTTACCAGCGTACTCCATATTCGTGAGTTTTTTCACAAGCTCTTCATCTTCTTTATTGGAGTAAATTCTGTAGCCATCCATGCCATATTTCTCGATAATTTTGCTCAGGATCTTCTTTCTTTCTTCTGCATCCATGTTTCTCAATCTCTCTATGAGTCTGCTGTATACTTCATCAAGCACTTCCTTTCTTTTGTTGAGTTCTTCTCTTTTAAGCTCCAGGTTCACCGCAGCTATTTCCTGCTTTCTCAATCTCTCTGACTCTCTTTCAGCCTCTTCTCTCGCTTTTTTCAGCAACTCTTCAGCTTTCTCCTTTGCTTCTTCAATTATCTGACTTGCCTCTTTCTCAGCCTCACTGCGAATCTCTGAAACTCTTAGCTGTCCCTTTCTTGTGATCTCTTCAATTATTGGTTCCAAAGGCATTCCTGTCACCCTTTTAATATAAAATGAAGTTAGATGAACATCAGCAGGAACGCTACGACCAATCCGAATATGACGATGGTTTCCGGTATAACGGTCATCAGCAGACCTTTACCGAAGAATTCTGGATCCTCTGCCATTGCTCCTACTGCAGCAGCACCGATTGCTTGTTCACCCAATCCAGCACCTATTCCAGCCAATCCTACAGCCAGACCAGCACCAATTGCTACCAAACCTTCTACAGGCATTTTTTACACCTCCTCCTTTGTGTATTTTCTAATCCTACCAAAGGGGTTGTAGCGTATGCCACCCCCTTCAAAGAACTTCACAAAGAACTCCACATAGTGGAGTCGCAAACTCTGAAGGCCGGGATCGAGTATGCCAAGAAGTATGTTTATGAAATGTCCTAAGGCAAGTATGATAATCCCGGCTATCAAGCCCACTATACCAGCAGGCATTAGCATTTCAAAGGCTATTTTGTTGAAAGCTATTGCAAAGCCAACGCTCGCCAAGCCAACAGCCAGCAATCGAGCGTAACTTATGGTGTTGCTGAGTAACGTGAGGTACTCTATCAGAAACATCGGCCCTTCTCCCATCACCGTAAGCACCGCCCAGGCCAATATCAGGGGTACAGCTGCGATGTAGGCGAAATTCAAAGAGAACACGGGAATTCCAGCGAGCGTATTCATTATGAAGCCCGTGATGATAAATGCTATGCTTATAAGCGCCATGAACCAGTTAAATTTCTCTTCAATGGCATGTTTCCAACCGTGCTCTTTGGCAACATTTCTGATTCCGAAAATGAAGCCCAGACTCATGTGGATTACTGCTACCGCCAGAGTTACCACAAGCAGTTTTGGCGCATCGTAAAGCCTGTTGCCCAATATAGGCTCCCAGTGCTCGAATTCCCCACCAAGAATGCTCTCATGTCCGAATAGCTCGAATCCAAAGAACTCTCCAAAGCCCAGACCGAATATAACTGTGGATATGCCGGAATACAGAAGGATTCTCAAAAGGCTTTGCCAGCCCTCTGTTTTGAAGATTCTTGAGAGCCAGAGAGACAGGCCAATCAGGATTACACCGTATCCAATGTCGCCCAACATGAATCCAAAGAATATTGGGAAGAAGAATGCCATGACGGTTGTGGGGTCAACTTCCGTGTATTTTGGAATTGAGAATGATGTTGTCAGCAACTCAAAGGGTTTGGCAACAGAAGGATTCTTGAAAGCTGTTGGCGGCTTCCATACATCATCTTTTGTTTCGAGAACAACTACTTTGTTCTTCTCAGTCTCCTGTTTGAATGTCTCAAATTTCTCCTTCGGGACGTATCCAACAATTATGAATGCATACTTGCTGGTGGCAGCTTTCAACGGAAGCTCGCATTTCTCAAGTTCAATGCTTAAGTGTTCCTCAAGGGCAAGCATCAGATCGAGGTTTTCCATCTCTAGAGCTTCAATTTCAGCCCTGAGCTTTTCCAGCTTTTCTCTGAGCTCCACTTCTTCTCTATCCAGTTCTACAAGCTTATCCTGAAAACTGCCTTCTTTGATCGGGACACTGATTTCTCTCCACCCCAATTCCTGGAGAACTCTCAAAACATCATTTGCAGCCTCATTTTTGACAAAAACAGCCACAACATATTCTCTTTCAAATTCAGCTATAAATCTCTCAAAATCCTTGGTTACATCCATTATCCTCTCCAGCGGATCGCTTCTTATGAAACCTACAAAAACAGTTATGTTTTTGTATCCAGAAAGCAATTCAGGGGGCAAGCCAAGGGCAATCAGCGGCTCAATCAGGCGTTTTTCATCGGCAATTCTCCTCAGTCTATCCTCGATATCTCTTATCTCGTCAATTTTAGAGGTTATCATACTCTCAAGTTCTGAAACCTTGCTTTCAGCCACTTGGCTGAGTTCAGAAACGCTGTAAACTTTTTTAGGTTCGTATACTCCATCCAGCTTTACGTAACTGAGCAGAGAGCGAAGCGTGACCACGAAACGTGATAGTTTTGATGCCTCATCAAGCGGTGCACCAATCTGGAAGTACCCTTCCTCTCCGCTGTAATCCTCGATGTGAAGCACATTAAGCCTGTGAAGAGTCTCGGCTGTGGATTTGAAGTAATCTTTTGGGCCCACAATACAGACCTTTACCATCTCCACAGGCTTAAGCATATTCCATCATCCTCACGAATTCCTTGTAGAGATAATCAACAGCTTCGTCAATCCTTTCCTGACCCTTAGAAACAATACTGTTGATCTCCTTCAATCTGGTCTCTCTTATTTTCTCCTTCTCCTTCTCCAGCTCAGCCTTGGTTTTTTCTAGGATGTCTGCTTTGATTTTCTCCGCCTCCTTCTCGGCATCTTCAACAATCTGTCTTGCTGTTTCTCTGGCAGCAAAAACTTTCTTCTTAGCTTCCTCCTCTGCCGCTTTTATTTCTTCCTCGACCTTCTGTTCAATTTCTTTTATTTTTCTGAGTATCTCTGCCTTCTCCATGCACACACACCTCTTAAAATGAGGATAGGGACTCGCAAAGGAATTCTGGGGAGTTTAACCGAGATATGTATTTAAGCTTTTCTTTTTTTATTTTATTTTGATATTCTATGAATTTCCAACCAGAAATTTAGAAAAGATAAGCTGTAACCCGTTCACCTCTTTCAAACCCCTCTACGTTCTCCGGAATCAGGATGTAACCATCTGCAGCAGTGACGCTGCTGAGGATTCCTGAACCTGAGGTGGCGATTGGCAAAGCAGTCATGGCCTCAAAATCAATCTTTACCCTGACAAAGGATGTAAAGCCAATTTTTGATGTAACATTTTCAAGCAGTCTCACTTTTAGACTTACACCAAACTTTGTGGAAAGCATTTTTTCCATTGCAGGTTTAAGCAATATGTGCATGACGGCTATACATGCTGTCGGAAATCCTGGCAGGGATAAAACCGGCTTTTCATTTACGATGCCTGCCAAAGTCGGCTTTCCCGGCCTCAGTGCGATGCCCCTAAAAAGGAGTTCGTGTTTTGATAGCACGTCCAACATGTAGTCACGCTTGCCGACACTTGTACCGCCTGTGGTGATAATCAGATCCCCTCCGGCTTCCTCGATAACCTCGGCAATCTCATCCGCATCATCTCCTACCAGCGGGTGGAGCTCAGCAATACCTCCCCACTGGGTGACGTAGCTGGAAACCATTATTCCATTGGATTCGTAAACCTTCCCCGGCTTCAGCTCTTCGCCTGGAGGTAAAAGCTCGTCTCCGGTTGGAAGAACAAAGATGCATGGCTTTCTGAAAACCTCAACCTCCTCAATCCCTGCACTTCTCAAGATAGCAACGTGGGCAGGCTTCATGATGTCTCCTTTCCTGATGAGTACATCGCCCCTTTTAACGTCCTCCCCTCTCCTGCCGACATTCTCGTACTTCCTTACGGGTCTGAATACCTCAACGTACTCCCCAACCACCTCGGCATCCTCAGCCTTAACAACTGCATCGCCGCCTTCTGGCATCGCATCTCCAGTATGTACCCATACACACGTCTCTTCATCCACATGGGTTCCGAGCTTCATCAAAACAGGATTGGATGGAGATGCACCTTTTGTCGCCTCTGACACAACAGCAAACCCATCCATGGCAGCTCTGTCGTAGTGGGGGATGTCAACTGATGATGCCACATCAGATGCAGCTACTCTGGAGAGAGCTTCAGAGATCCTTATTTTTTCCACATCCTTATCGGTTTCTCCGAATGATTTTATTTTGCTCAGGAAAATTTTTTTTGCCTCATCTACACTCAAAAGCTCTTTGAACAGCCTCATTCAACCACCACTAACCGGAGGGAATATGGCAACCACGTCATTCTCATTGAGCCTGGTCCTCAGGCTGTTCAGACCTCTAACATGTACTCCATTCACCATGATCTGGACGTAATCCTTCACTTCCCCATTCTCATCGTAAATGAGCTCTTTCAGTCCCTCATACATGCTACTCAGCTTTTTGAGGAGGTCTTCAACATCCGCTGCATCAACATCAATCTCCCTATTACCTGTCACTTCCCTGAAGTTTGCGAAGAGCTTAACCTTCACCATTAAGAGTGGGATGCGTGGTAGAATCTTAAAGTTATCTGCTTTTGTTTGGAAAATTAACAGAAACACTTTCATTTATTAAGAAGTTTTTCATCAACCTGATTTTAAACTGAAAATAATTGTAAGTAATAGGCCAAACCATGAAAAATTTATGAAATCTTATGACATTTTATTAAAAAACCTTAAAAATTGATTCTCTGGGCCAGTTTTGGGTGATTAAATGGTGAGTGAAGTTGATACAGCATGGCTGATGGTGGCAACGGCCTTAGTTATGCTGATGACTCCCGGCGTGGGATTGTTTTACGGAGGCATGGTCAGAAAAAAGAATGCCATTTATATGATTACGCTTTCATTCATCGCTTACGTACTGGTGAGCCTTCAGTGGGTTCTGGCAGGGTACAACCTGTCCTTTGGTGACGATGTAGGCGGCATAATTGGCATCGGCGGAATGATGCCCACAGACATCTTTGCCATCTATCAGCTCACCTTTGCAGCCATAACGCTGGCAATCATAACGAGTGCTGCAGCAGAGAGAATGAAGCTCTCAGCCTTCGTCGTATTCGGACTGCTCTGGACGACTCTCGTTTACGACCCCTTCGCTCACTGGCTTTGGGGCAACGGCTGGCTGGCGAAGCTTGGGGCTTTGGACTTCGCCGGAGGCATTGTTGTTCATGTTAGCTCAGGCTTCGGTGCCTTAGCCCTAGCAATTGCTCTGGGGGCAAGGAGGGGCTTCGGAGAGCATAGCATAGAGCCTCACAACATACCCATGACGTTGCTTGGAGCAGCTCTCCTCTGGTTTGGCTGGTTTGGATTCAATGGGGGAAGTGCTTTAGCCGTCAACGAAACGGCTGTGAGGGCCATCATAGTCACCAATACCGCAGCAGCAGCCGGAGCTTTTGTCTGGATGGTGCTTTCGTGGCACAATGGAAGGCCAGGATCGCTGAGCATAGTAACTGGGGCCATCGCAGGTCTTGCCGCTATAACGCCAGCAGCTGGCTTCGTTGACATTCCTTCAGCCCTTGTAATAGGAGTTGTGTCAGGACTGATATGCTACAAGGCCATGCTCTTCAGGATACAGGCAAGGCTTGATGAGAGCTTGGATGCTTGGGCAATACATGGTGTTGGAGGAGCTTGGGGTAGCATAGCTCTTGGAATTTTTGGTGAGACTGGTCTAATTTCAGGAAATGTGCATCTTCTAGTGTCTCAGCTGATAGCAGTGGTTACATCCATTGCTTATGCCTTCATTGTGACATTTGCCATAGCAAAGTTCGTGGATGTTCTGATTGGATTGAGAGTAAGCGAGGAAGAGGAGTACGTAGGGCTGGACGTTTCCCAGCATGGTGAAACAGCCTATGCATGAGGCAGAGTGTAAGCTAGTAAGGAGAGGGGTGGTAAAATGAAGAAGATCGAGGCAATAATAAGGCCTGAAAAGCTTGAGCATGTGAAGGATGCTCTGGAGCAGGAAGGCTTCGTTTCCATGACAATAACAGAGGTCAAGGGGAGAGGGGAGCAGAAAGGAATAACACTCCAGTTCAGGGGCAGGACGATGGAGGTGGAATTGCTTCCGAAGGTAAAGATCGAAATCGTTGTTAAAGATGATAAAGTGGATGCGGTCATAGACACTATCATCAAATCGGCCAGAACAGGGAGAGTGGGAGATGGCAAGATATTCGTGATCCCTGTTGAAAATGCAGTCAGGATAAGGACAGGAGAGAAAGGTGAGGATGCAATATAATTTTATTTTTATTTTGTTATTTATAACAGTGCACTCAAAATTTTAGTAAATTGCAAGATTATTTATAGTTACTAGTCCAAGTTTTAACCCCAGGAAGTGTTCTAAGTGCTCAAACATTTGCCGGTTTCAGTGATTGCAATTTATATCCTGCTGTCCGTTGGTAGCGCTGCAGTTATGGAAAAGGAAGTATGGGTCTCACCTAATAAATCTGACTCACTGGAGTTTACAGTTGAGATAGAAGGTACAATTTATGCTGAAGTAATCATGCAGGACGGTGTAGAGCTGTGTGTTTTCTTGGTATTCCTTGGTGCAGGGGATGGCGAAGAGAAAAAAGTTCAGGATTGCAGTGGCAGGAGATTGGTTTTAAAGTATGATGTTACGGCGAGAGACATTGAAAGTGGCACACGTTGGCTGCTGCTGATTGAGAGTAAAAATGGTGAGGGTGGAGGTTACGTAAGGCTCGAATACCCTGAAGGTGTACTCTCTGAAATTAGGGCACCATTGGCTTATCTAGTCATATCACCAAATCCAGCAGCTGAAGGGGAGAGAGTGACTTTCTCAGGCTATGGTATTGATGCAGATGGGGAAGTGGTGGAGTGCCGTCTGACTTTCCCTGATGGCAGGACGATTTCAGTAGAGGGAGATACTCTAGAGCTGGTTCTTGAATCCGATGATGTATTGCCAGGAATTTACAGATTTGCAGTCTTAGACAATGATGGAATCTGGTCAGAGGAGGTTGAGCTGGAGTTCGGGGTAAATCCTGCCAGTTGGAGTTGGGAATATATGGTAGTTATCTTGGGATCGGCAGCAGTGCTGACCACCATGGCGATTAGATGGAGGGCAAGAAAGAGTAAAGCGGAGGATAGTGAATCTGAACAACAAGAGCAACTAGGGTCAATCTACGCAAATTCCCAGCCGGAAGGTGCGCTAGTATACGTCAACGGAGGATTCAAAGACAGATCGCCGGTGAAAGTTGAAAGTGTCTCTGCTGGAGCTCATGTGGTGACGTTCAGAAAATTCGGATATCTTGAATGCAGGAAAGAAGCATTTGTTAAAGCAGGAGAGGTGACGACTGTGCACTGCAACCTCACAAAGATTCCGGGGCTGAAGCTAAAAATATGGACTGAGCCAGATGAGATTCAGATAGGCCAGAAATCTACTATAACTGTGCGGTTAGAAGACAGAGATGGAAGACCGGTTCCCGTTCCTGAGGATGTATTCGTTACTCTGGAAACGACTGTTGGAGATGTGGAGAGCCCCATTCGAATTCCAACAGGCAGAGCTTCGGCAAAAGCTCGTCTGACGTCCAAGATAACTGGCACTACAACTGTGAGGGCTAAGCTTGGGATATTAAGAGGTAGTACAGACGCTAGGTTTTTGAGCGTAGACTAGATCCCAGATCAATCAAAACTAATCAAAATTAGGCCCTATCAAACTTCTAAAACACTTTTAGAGCTCTTCTAAAAAACCGGGCATACACTTTTTATCATAGCGGGGATCGAACTCAGCAACCTCCTCCACCTTAAGAGGGATGACTATACGTGACGTCACACCGTTCAAAGAGTAAGGCAACCTGATAAGTCTCATACCGCCACTCGTAACCCACTCATCAATGTAGTACTTCTGGAATCTCTCGGCCAGAGCCTTTCTCTCCTCATAGTTGAGCTTCACCGCCTCCTCATCAAAGATGTAAATGTGAAAACCTCTGCCGCTGAAGGTAATGGCAATATCGCTAAATTCTTTTTCTAACTCTTTATAAAGATTTACAGTTGCTTTTCTGACCTCATCAAACTCTATCATGCAGAAACTTGACCCCTTCAGACCTTGCCTCTCCATCTTATCTTCCAGCATCCCGTGTACGGGACAGGGAACATTTTCAGGATCTATGTCAAAGGCTAGCTCCTGTCCAAGGTAACAGGAACAATCCCAGCACTCTTTATAGCATTTCTCGCACTTCCTGCACTCCTCAAGGCTGGTGTAAACATTTCGATCATAATAAACTCCTTCAGGTAGGTAGTAGAGTATGTAGTCCACAATGTCGTTCCAGCTCTCGTATTCATCAATAATTACTACCTTGCTCCTGATAGGCTCAAATTTTGGTGAGTAGATATCGGAATGTCTGCCGATTATGACGGCAAAAACAGTATTGTTACGGATGTCCCGAAAGCTCCCCCTTCTCCACAACCACTTTTCAGCTTTTTCCACGTCGAACTCTTTCCTGTAGAACTCTTCCCTCTCCTCAAGGGTTGATGGCCTCATTTCATAGGGGAATTCATCAGAGTTATCAGAGTCATCAGGGAATTCAAACATCTCATACATCCTCCAGACCTTCAAACCCAATCACCAAAGGGTTTATTTATTGAGCTCCTCTCCGCTTTCCAATGAGGCGTTTCGTTGCACCAAGTGTCGTTGCATTGATGCTTTTGGCACTCCTTACCCGAGTAGTCATTTTGGATGCCAGACCCATGGATCACGATGAAGGTGTAGTTGCCTATCTAACATACCAGCTCTTTAAAAACGGTTACTATCGCTACGACCCTGCCTTTCATGGTCCCTTTATATACTTTGCCACCGCTGCCCTCTTCAAACTCTTTGGTGATTCAGAAATTATCACAAGGCTCCTCGTTGTGGCTTTCAGCCTCATTGGGATTTATGTGGCCATAAAAATGGAGAGGTGGATGGGCAAGGGGGCATGGATTTTTGCTTTGATTCTTATTTTCTCCCCATCAATCCTTTATTACTCCCGTTATTTCAGAAACGACATGATAGTTCTGCCATCGTTTCTGGTGGCCATCTACACATATCTGAGATGGGTTGAGAGTGAAAGAGAGCGTTACGTGTATCTCGCCACACTCTTCTTTGCTATAATTATGTCCAGCAAGGAAAACGGGTATATTTATCTGGCAACATTCCTATCCTTCACGTTTCTCTACGGCATATTTTCAGAGGGTTTTACCGCATATCTGAGGAGAAAACTCTTGGAGTGGGATTTGAAGAAAATCAGGATTTGCATCGCTTCAGCCATCATTTTCACTTCCATCTTCGTCCCTCTATACTCTGCTGGTTTTGCAGACATGGATGGGGTTTACCGTGCAACGATTGGTGGCGTGGAACACTGGTTCTCCATGCACAGCCAAAAGGATCACTGGAAGCCCATTTATTATTATGCAAAACTCCTGCTCAGGTACGAGTTCTTCACTCTAGCGATTGCTCTAGCAGCAATTCCGCAGTTCTGGAAGCGCATTAGAAGTGCTAGCCGCCTTGAATATCTGGCAGCCTACTGGAGTGTTACTGCTCTCATCGCCTATCACATCCTCTCCCACAAGGTGCCCTGGCTTTTGGTGCACCTCGTAGCCCCTCTCGCCATGTTTGGCTCCATCTATGCAGGAAAGCTCTTTGACACGTGGGAGAATAGGGGATTCAGACTTTCACTCCTTATCGTTTTCATAGCAATGTTGGCTGTGAGCCTTCACATCAACTACATCAACTATAACGATGCAAGGGAAGACCTCATCTACATACAGGTTCAGCCATCAGCTGTAGAGCTGGCAGAAAGGCTGAGGATGGATGTGCAGGCGGGAAAAAGAGTTCTTGTGTATGAAGAGGGGAATGATTACTGGCCTCTGCCTTGGTATTTGAGGAACATCAGCATGGCCTTTTCAAGCAAATATTACAGCGGTTATGATGTTGTTGTAACATCAGAAAGACTTGCAGAAAAGGTGGAAGAAAAGGGGTACAAAATGGATGGAGTTTACGAAATAAGACCCGGCTATTTCATGGTTTATCTCACCAAGACTACATGAGGCCAAGGGTTGATAGTTCCTCAGCTATTCGCTCCACAGCCCTTCTGGCATCCTCTGGGTTCTTCCCGCCTGTCACCACCATCTTGCCCGAACCAAAAATCAGCACCACCACTCTGGGATTGTCCAGCCTATAAACCAAGCCCGGAAACTGCTCTGGCTCGTATTCTATGTTTTCTAAGCCGAGACCTATAGCAATGGCATTCAGATTCAGGTCAACCCCCAGATCGGCGGAAGCAACTATGTTCTGAACCCTGACATCTGGTTCATCAATAACGGGAATTCCAAGTGCCCCTATGATCTTAACAACCTGCTTTACTGCTCTTCTGGCATCCTCAACACTCTTTGAACCTGTGCAAACAACCTTACCGCTTCTGAATACGAGGGCTGCAGCCTTGGGCTCCTTTGTTCTGAGAACTAGCCCTGGAAATTGTTTGGGTTTATACTCAGCATCCTTTACCTCTCTGGCAATCTTGTTAAGGTCTATGTTCTCACCAATCTGAGTTGAGGCGACAACATTCTCGATTTTAATCTTGTAATCTTTCATAACAACACCCAATCCAAACACTTTATAAACTATATAAATACCTTTGCCCATGTTCAGAAAATTTCTTTCACTCCTTGAAAACAGAAATATAATTCATCTTGCTCTCGTGGCCAACATTGCTGGCACCATTTACGGCTGGTATTATTACCGCTACCAGCTCCTTTCAACACCTCCGTACCTGTGGTTTCTTGTGACGGATAGTCCCAACTCCACCTTGTTTTTCGTCATTGCCTTGGTTATGATCAAACTGAATAAAAAAAATGATTTTATCTCGTTTTTTGCCTCTACTAACCTCATCAAGTACGGGCTATGGACATGCTTTGTACTCCTCTTCCACAGAGAATTCTTTTTCTCCCCAGAGCGATATCTGCTGTACACTGGGATTTTCATAACCCACTTCCTGATGGCTGTTGAAGCTCTGCCTCTGGCGTACACCATCAAAAAGCTCAGATGGAGCTTTGGCCTCGCTCTGATATGGGTACTGGGAAATGACTACGTTGATTATTTCCACGACCTCCATCCCTACATACCGGAAAGCGGAATTGAGATCGTAGCTATATTCACGTTTGCCTTGAGTATTGCCACTTTCTCAGCACTGCTATTGATGGTTAGGGGCTGGACAGGTGGAAAATCCGATGAGGAGGGATAATCCGCAAAATCACTTCAGTTCATTTCAAAACTTTACCTGTAGCCATGTACCATAGGTAAAGGTCGAGCTCACCCGGCATCATGCTACATCGTCTTGCCAATTCAAAGAATCGCTGCTCAATCTGCAGATATCTCATTCTGTTCATGCTTTTTGGCATTTCAGCAATGCCATGGTTGTGGAAAATCCTCAGGATGTGCTTGTCCAGAATTGCCACATCGAAATATCCCACGTTTCTCAGAAAGTGACTCGCTTCCTTGTAGCCTATCCCCTTGACGTTCTTTACCAGCCATTCTCTGGCTTCGAAAGTGGATGGGAAGGACGTGACAACGTCCTTAATTCCAGCGAATCGCCTTGCTTCCACAATATACTTTGCTCTTACATTGTAAAACCTGTAACCGGTGGATTTCAGCTTTTCAGCCAGCTCTTCTTGGCTCAGCGTCAAAAATCCTTTTCCGATAAATTTCTGGGCTTTAATGCCAGCTTCAGCAGAGCTATTTGCCGTTAATATACAAAAGCAGAGCTCAAAAAACCACTCCTCATTGCTTCTATCACGCATTGACAGAAACTCTTGAAGCCTTCTTTTAACTACAGACTCAATAGCTGGCTTAATTCTCTCAACTTTTTCAACAAGTTCAAAAAAAGAGTTATTCGAGGACTGCGACGATTTCAGCCTTTATCTCCCCTCTGCCCCCTCTTGGCTCGGCAAGAGTTCTGCCACATACAAGGCATTTCACGACCGTTGAGGGATGATCAAAGATGATCTGAATGTTCTCGCAATCTGGGCACTTTACCCTGACGAACTTGCTTTTCTTCACACCCATACTAATCACCAACTTCACCTAACCTTCAGCTTACTCTATGAGCTCAAACCTTTTTGCCCTCCAGGTGGGGCGGTGTTCGGCTTTCTTGCACTCGGTGCAGCGGAACCTTATGTTAACTCTCTTGGTGGGCTTGTCTCCTCCAGGTACCTTGCTGAACTTGCCGAGGTTTCCAACCTTACCTCTTCTCCACTTCTGTCTGTTAATCCAGCGCAGCGAACTCTGCTTACCCTTGCTTACCTTCTCCACCTCATGAAGGGTGTGCTTGTTGCAGTACCTGCAATACGTCCTTATCTTCTTGGGATACTTCATCTTTTCACCTCGATCACTTCCACTGCATCACTTTTGACCAGCACATTAGCGTTAAGGGACGGAAGCGTTACAACATCCCCCTTTCTCAATTTATATGTTTTTCCATCAACACCCTCAAACTCCGGAATATCCTGCTTGACCCTCACAACAAAGTTTCTCCTCTCCTCATTTTTCTCTTCCCTAAACGCCTCGCCTTCAAAAACCCATTGCCTGAATTCCCTCAGAACTTCAGCTACTTTTCTGAAAAGTTCTCTCTCTTTATCAATTAGATTCTCCATGCCTTCTATTCCGCTTTCTGTCTCGCAAACCTCCGCCCAAGCAGCCCTCACGATTTTGCTTACTCTTGCCTCAAATATCCTCCTCTGAATTTTTCTGATTGTTCGTATCTCATCATTTATCCTCTCAACTTCCTCTGATTCCTTTCTCAATTCCTCTAGCTCTTTTATTCTGTTCCTTAGCATCTCATAAAAATCTGGATCAATCTTCTGAATTTTGCTTCCTCTGCTTTTTTCAACAATTATCAGGAGCTCTTCAATATCCATAATCCTCACCCCAGCAGCCAGTTCAATGGCCGTAGATGGCTGCTCCCCTGCACATTAGGAATATCGCCGCACATTCCGGCAACTTAGCATTTCCGGGAAGCAGCTCATAAACCTCTCCATTCATCTTGAACTTTTCCTTTCTCTTCACCATAACCTTAACCTCTTCTTCTCCAAACGCTAAGGCATCGCTGAATGGGTCGAAGCTTTCCAGCTCATCGTAGCTCAGCAGTTTTGCAACAAACCCGGTTTTTCCGTGCAAGGAATTTGGCAGCCGAATAAGCCTCTTTATATCCCCCGTGACGGGAGCATCAACCTCCACAGATATCTTTCTGGCACAGGCTTTAATCAGGAAGTTGACGAAATTCTCCACTCTCTTACCTTTTCCGAGGAATGCAAAATCACCATTCCTGATTCTATAGAAAACACCCTCATCTGAGAATGCCTCAATAATCCGTGCTTTCTGCTTACCCCCTATGCCATGGCGCCTTAGCAACTCCTCCAGCTTTCCACTCCTGACAGCTTTCCTGAGCACTTCAGCAATACACCCATATACTTCTTCCAACCTCCCGTCGAAACCGGTGATTCTGTAATCGGAGAGAGTTAAAAACTCAACTATCTCCCTCCTCTCGGCGCTTCCAAGCTTCATGAACCCCTCATCAAGAACGTGGATGTGATACCCCCTGCTCCCCGAGAATACAATTTCCATCTTTTCCACACCAAATCTGTTTTCCAGTATATCATAAAGCTTCATGATCTCTTTTTTTGCCCTCTGCAACTTATTACCTCTCCCCGAGATGTGGTCTGCGTCGATGTCAAATATGAGTTCCGCACCAATCCAACCTTTATCTTCCATTTTTTCAGCGTTTGGATTGTTATATAATGCAGAGGAGTAATAGATGTGAGCAGGAGGGTTAGAAAGAATCTGGGCCCTTAACTCCATGGTACTTTCAAAACCCATGTGTCTTTGCATCACGAAGTCCGGAAGTGATGAAATTGCCACGAAAGCCCACTCTCTCTTCTCCATATTTCTCGGAATAAAGAGATCGTTCTCTGCGTAATACTCAGAAAATTTCCGCTGGAGATATAGTTTAGTCATGTCGTCCATATGCTGTCTGGGTTAGTTAGCCGCATCATTTAATTTTCTTTTGCCCTATTGTATTGTGAGCTTTTAAATTTTATAAAAAATGAAATAAAAAATTAAAGATCTTCAAAAGTAATAACCCTAACATTTGTGGGAACCTTAACAACGTTACCGAGTCTGACGCCTACCAGATACTGTATGTTCTTTTTGGCTGCCAGATCTACTACCCTCTGCGTTATCACTCCATCGAAAATCAGGTTAGATGCCTTGGTATTGTTTGTTTTTAGCACCTTTACAAGGTCTCTCACCGGCACCTCCTTGATGAGATTGCCGTTTCTATCGAGAAGCCTTGCTATAAGCTTCCCTTCAATCTCCTCTTTGTGCCTTCTGAGAACTGAAATGAAGTCTCTCTTTTCACTGGCCTCTCTGGCTTCCCTAATCTCCCTAATCTCCTTCTCCTTGCCCTCTTTCTGAACTTCTTCCTTTGTCTCTTTTCTGTCTTCCTTCGCCCTCAGAACGTGAATTTGCTCAACTGGAACCTTGTTTCTCAATGACTTCACAATCTCTTTCTGTGTAAGGTCTTCAACTCCCTTGCCTTCGGGAGCTCTTGCCACATAATCAATATCCGCAACCTGAAGCAGCTCCTTCAGTATCAAGTCTCCACCTCTGTCTCCGTCAAGGAATGCTGTAACGGTCTTCCTCTTGGATAGATCCACGATTGTTCTGGGTATGTTTGTCCCCTCAACAGCTATAACATTCTTGATTCCATGTCTTAGGAGATTGAGAACATCTGCTCTACCCTCAACAATGATTATGGCGTCAGACTCGTCAATGGCAGGACCGGCGGGCAGCCCGTCCTCTCCATACTCCAGTATCTCCTCGGCTCTAACTGCTTGTCTGACGAGGTCTGCAATCTTCTCAGACTCAACTTCTGGCTCTTCAAACAGCTCCCTCAGTATGTCCTTCGCCCTCTCTATGATCTTCTTCCTCTTGCTGGCTCTAACGTCCTCTATTTTGTTTACCTTTATCTTGGCAGCACACGGCCCAACCCTTTCTATGGTCTCCAATGCTGCCGCCAGAATGGCTGTTTCAATCTTATCAAGGCTGGAAGGTACTCTGATCTCACCGTAGCTCTTTCCACTCTTGCTCTCAATTTTAACTTCTATTCTACCTATTCTACCTGTTTTCTGAAGCTCTCTCAGATCCAGATCGTCACCGAGCAATCCTTCGGTCTGCCCGAATATGGCTCCCACAACGTCTGGACGTTCTACGACACCTTCTGCAATTATCTCAGCGTATATGAGATACTTGGTGGTATCGCTGGGGGCTTTCATTGTCATCCCTCCATATTCGCTTTTTTTGTCGCTCACCGCTGAGTCGGTGGTTACGTATCAAAAAGGGGTGCTGGTATTATAAATAGTTATTTGTAGTCATACGTGGCATCTTAGAGCTTAAAGATTCCTGGGGCATTTAGCTGTACACTCAATGCACATATACCAATTATGGTCATCAATAACAGCAACATGCTGGAGAATTTCAATTTCACTGGGTGAAAGTTCTCTATTTTCTGACTTTAGGAGGTGTACAAAAAGAGGAGAGAAAGATTGCGTCCTTATACATCTTTTGACATCAATACTGTAGGGTTCAAGGGCTTTAGCTGGACATGCGTTAATACATTCATAGCAATCTTCCGGGCAGCCATTCCCAGGCGATTTTTTAATCTCCTCTAATTTGGCTTCTGTGAGGACTCCTGCCAGAATTAATCTCGTACCGTATTCTGGATTTATGAGCATTGAACTTTTCGAGATTTTTCCAAGTCCACATTTAGTTGCAAGTCTAATGAGGTCTACAAATCCAGCATATTCATACATTCCCGTTACCCGAAACGGGAAGCAACCAAATATCGGTAAAGAGTCGTAACTATCTTCCTCTAATATAAGTGCAATTTTAACTGCCAAAGTATCGAGATGCCTGTATAAAAGATTTGCAGTTCTCCAGTAATTGTGTAGAGGCTTTGTAGACTTAAGAACTGCTCTTGGTATCGGGAATCCAAAGATCAAAGCACTTCTTGCATTTGGGAAAATAAAATTTGATTTAATTTTGGTGGTTCCGTAAACGGCTTTGGAATCTTCTAACACTTTATAGATGGATTGCAAATCTGACATGAATTTAAATAAAAACCTCATATATTTAAAATTTGCTTCAATCATCAATCACCAGTTCAACCGAGGACAAACATCCTGTGACTTAATATTTACCCAAAAACCCATTCAGGGAACTCTGCTTTTTGCTCGAAATCCTTGAGATTCTTCTGAAATTCGATGTCACGTAATGGTGTATGAGAGTTTTATCAATCTTTTTTAAAAAAACAGGTTGTTGAAGTTAAGGTTATGACTCATCCGGCATCTTAGAACTCAGTTAATTATCTCGGAATTGGAAACTCTTCCGGGAAGATCTCCCTTTTCTCATGTATTCTCAGGAAATCGTCGCCGTGACACGACTGGCAGTCAACACCCCGGGGTATGTGGATGTCAAGAAGGTTGGCTTCACTGGGCTTGAAAGGGTCATCAGCTGCATGGCAGTTCCCGCAATCCAGCTCTGTAAGGGTGAAGCTCTTATGGCAGAGGTTGCAATCCGTATACTTGCTGTGGTGGAGTTTCGCTATTTCCTCCACAAGATTTCCAGATTTATTTTCAGCATGACAGTAGAAACAGTACTGGCTCCCATCAACGTGTCCGGCAATTGTCTTAGCTTGCGGAACATACTGCCTTTTTTCATTTATGTGGCAGTTCTCGCAAATGGCTCCGGTAGCTTCAACGTATTTTGGCCTTACGGGTGTTACAGTTGGCTTTGGAGTTGGTTTAGGAGTCTCTGAGGGTGTAACTCCGGGGGTTGGCATTTCCACTTTTTCGCCTTTCTCAGCCTTTTGAAGTTCCTGAACACACCCAATAAAGAGCAACGAGAGTAAAAATAACAGCACCAGGATTTTTTTCATTCCCTCCCTCCGTTAAAAAATTGGTAAATTGGGTTGTTTCTTAAGTTGTTGTTTCCACAAATGTATCGGCTGCCTTGTGGAGGGACGCAATGTCCAAGCCATGGCAAACGGTACAGTACTTACCTCTTGGGATATGGATGTTAACCAGGTTACCATAGCTGGGCTTTGTCGGGTCTGGATAGGCGTGGCAGTTCTCACAGACCGTCCTGCCTTCTTCTATTGGTTTGGGAACTTTCACGTTTGGTGGGGCTCCATGACAGGTGCTGCATTGCAGGTTGATGGTTCCTGGCCCTACGTGAATCTTGTGCGGATCACTTCCATGGCAGTTAGCACATCTCTGTCCTCCAGTAACATGGGCGGCATAGTTAACAGCTTTAGTGTGGCACGCCTCACACCTAACTACTTGTTCTTTGGCTTCAGCTTTAGGCGTTGTTTTCGGTTTAGGCGTTGGAGTAGGCTTGGGCGCCTCTGGTTTTGGAGTTTCCTTCTTTGCAGGAGTTGGAGTAGGTTTTGGAGTTTCCTTTTCAGGAGTTGGTGAAACCTTCGGCTTCTCCTCCTGAGCGCAGCCGGTGATAAACACTGCAATCAGAACCAGAGCTAGCAAAACTGCCATTCTACCAAGTCTCATGGTTTTTCGAGGTAATAAAATCTATATTAACTTTTCGTAATTGAATTTACGATATTTATGACTCACGGGGATATATAAGAAACTATCAGAAGCCTGCAAGTCACAACACTTCTCAAGCTTTGTAAATAATATGCTATCACCAATTTTAATAATATATGAAAGAGTACACAATTTAGTTCCATCGTAAAATTAAATAAGGATAACCCCCAGATTTAATTACTGTGAAGTCAGTGGTGGCAAAGTCTGAAGAACTTGTTAGAGAGCTAATCGAAAGAGTGGCTGGTGATATAGGATTGATCATTTATGCTCTGAACATCAATGGGGAATTCACAGATGAAGAAATTGCCATGAGGCTTGGGATTGAGATTAACGACGTTAGAAGAGCTCTTTTCGCTTTATATGAGCTTGGTCTTGCTGAATATCGCAGACAGAAAGACGAGGATACTGGCTGGATGGAATATTACTGGAAGATAAATTACGATAGGGAAAGAGAGGTTCTGAGAAGGGAACTTATGAAAACAAAAAGGAAACTGGAGGAAAAAATTGAGAAAGAAGACAGTACAGTCTACTATATATGCATCAATGGCTGTGTAAAGATATCCTACGAACAAGCTATAGAAATGGGATTCACATGTCCCAGATGCTCTTCACCGCTGGAGTATCTGGATAACACTTTGGCAGTTGAGAAGGTGAGGGAGGAGCTGAAAAAAATTGAAGAACTTCTCAGAGAGATAGTTTAGCTGATATTAGTTGATAAGTTGATAGTTTAGTAATTTAGTTTATTCCGAGTTTTCTGAAGAGGTTTCTTGCTGCGATTACGAGAGGGTCCCATACAGGGGATTTTGGAGGGTAGAAAGGAAAGTCTGTGAAAAAGAAATCCTCTACATTTGCGCTTTTATAAAGAAGAGCTGAGGCACCGTATATTCTCTTGGACACACCAACTCCTGCTGCCTGAACCCCAAGAACCCTTCCATTACTTTCTGCCACCATCTTGAGGGTTATACTCTTTCCATCCGGTATGTACTTGGCCCTTGCCCTTGAAATGACTGTTGCAGAAACAACATCATATCCTTCTTTGACCGCTTCCTTCTCGCTGAGCCCCGCTTTACCTATTTCCAGATCTAGGAAGGACGTTAGCTGGCTTTTCAGCGAGCCGGGATACATGATATCCACACCGGCAATGTTTGATCCGGCAACATAACCCATTTTGTTGGCTGGGGCTGCCAGAGGAATCCAGTCTTTTCTACCAGTCACGATGTTTGTTGTTTCTGCACAGTCTCCTGCTGCAAAAACTCCATCAACACTTGTTCGCAGGTATTTGTCGGTCCATATAGCTCCACTGTCTCCAATTTTAGCTCCAAGCTGCGTTGCCAGTTCTACATTTGGCTCAACACCGATGCAGAGGATGACGAGGTCCGCTTTGTATGCTCCCTTGTCTGTCACCACCCTCTCTACCTTGTCCTTGCCCTCAATTTCCAAAACTTTCTCATTGGATCTGAACTCCACCAGCTTTTCCATATTTCTTCTAAGAAGCTCTCCAATCTCAACATCATATTCAGGAAGTGGATGTGACCCCATTTCAATGACAGTCACCTTTTTGTGAAGTCTGAGCATGGCATCCGCCATCTCAATGCCAAGGTAGCCACTGCCAACGATGACAACATTTTTCGCCTTCTTTGCCCTCTCCTTTATGTAAACGCTGTCCTCAATGCTGCCGACGCACATTACTCCTTCCAGCTCCCGGCATCCAACATTCAACGCAGCAGGTCTTGTACCTGTTGCTATAAGCAGGTAATCCCAGCCGTGCTCTTCTACTTCCCCCTTCCTCTCCACTATAACGTAGCCATCACCAGCCTCAATCACTCTTGAGCCTATTCTGACGTCTATACCCCTGTTTTCTATGAAAAAGGACACATCGTAAGCACAGAGGTCATCTAGGCTTTCAACATATCCTGCCACATGAAAAGGGATGCCGCATGGAGCGTGACTCACGTATTTGCTTGCCTCAAAAACCGTAACATCCCACTTTGGCTGCAACCTCTTTATGCGAGATGCTGCTGCCATCCCCGCTGCGCCGCCGCCAATGACTACTACCTTCAATCCATCACCCTGTAAAAATAATGACAGATTGTGTATAAAAAGATTTCAGAGCAGTCCCTTGGTGCGGAGGTACCTGACTCCCCGGTAACTCAACCGGGTTTTCAGTGTTATTCTCCCCCTATCAAGCTCCTCTCTTGTATCTACCAGACCCATGGCCTCAACGTCCCTCAACAGGTTTTTCGTGGTCTCCACGTCGAGATTGAGCTTTCTGGCAAGGTCTTCAACGCTTATCCTCTCTTCATAGCTCAGAACCCTGAGCACATCCAGCCTCCTTGGCACCTCTGCAAGATATAGGTCTAGGTCTATTCTCTCATCTTCAAGGATCATCAGAGGGGATGCGTTTTAATACTCTAAAAGCTTTACTTTTTTCGATGGTTGATGGGATTACTGGAGCTGCTCCGGGAGTAGCGGGAATTGGACCTGCGCTGATAGATTACATACATCTCATCGACTCCTTCCCCCAGCCTGGAGGTCATGCTGTTGTGAAAGAAACCCATAGAATTGCTGGAGGCGCAGCAGCAAACGTGATATATGGACTATCAAAGCTGGGCATTACATGCTATTTTTATTCCACCATCGGGAAGGATGAAGATGCCGAGCTTTTCCGGAAGAGCATGGAAGAAGTTGGAGTAAAGCTGGTGCTCAACATTACAGATGCCAGAACCGGAAGAGTGGATGTGTATGTGGATTCAGGAGGAGAAAGAACGTTCTTCGTTCATCCAAATGCTGCGGGTAAGCCTGAATTACGGATGAGAAGTGAGGATTTTCAGGTTAACAGCTTCTTCTACCTCGACCCATTTCCATCCCATCTGAGCTTCGACGTCCATCTGGAAGTAGCAGAGAGGGCGAAGGAGTATGATTGCACGGTCATACTCAATCCTGGCTATCCTTACACTTCTCTGGGTTTTGGAGTGTTGAAGGAATTATTGCAGCATGTTGACATACTCATCCTCTCCCAGCCGGAATTCTCCATGCTTAGTGTGAGTGAGGCTGAAATGCTCAGGTACGTGAATATACTGATAATCACTTTGGGAAGAAGTGGGAGCGTTGCAGTAACCAGAGAAGGCAGACACTTCAGGCCAGCTTATGAGGTTAAGGCAGTTGACACCACCGGAGCTGGTGATGCTTTTGCGGCAGGCTTCCTCTATGGCTACATAAACGGGTATGAAATTGAGAGATGCCTTAAAATGGGAAATTTTGCCGCTGCTTACTGCATTCAGAGGGTTGGAGCGCGAAACTTTCCGTCAAAGGATGAAATTGAAGGAGTTATTTAAATTATTTAATTATTTAGTCATCCCTGCATAAAAATCTGGATAACGGCTAATTCACTCTAGTCCACCAGCCTCATCAGCGGATATTTCAACTCTTCGTTCCATTCCAGCACTGCTTCAGCTCTTTCACCCTCCACTTCAACCACAACACGTGCCTCTATCATTGAACCGTCCAAGGAGGTGTAGCTGAAAGCTGACAACTTCTCCCTAAGCGCATTCCTCCTAATTCTCACTTGGGCCTCCACAACATAGGGCTGAAGTTTAACGCAGCTTTCAATGGCTTTTTCAAGAACTTCAGCATTCTCTAAGCTCACAGGAGCTCCAATAAATTGGTGAAAAAGAGCACCAAGCTTTATTCCGGCTTCAAAGGTCGCCTTTTCAGAGGCTTTTCTTGACATTTCTTACCACCTCAACTAGCGGATAGGCTGCGTATGCAGCTGTGAAGAATATGAGGGCGTATGAGGCATCCCTAACGAAGATTGAAACTATCAAGACTGCCGCAAAAAGGGAGAGGAGAGACATATCCTTTATTTTTACGTACCTCCACCTGCTGACCATAAGAAGTGAGAGCAGAATGGCCAAGAAAGGAGCGAATTGGAAGTAGGAGAGATGGATGACTGAAGACAGAAGGAGGGCTGACGCTGTTATGGGCATTCCGACGAAATCGTTGCTGCCTGTAACGTTGAACCTGGCAAGCCTGAAAGCACCTGCAATTAGATATGCTAGGGCAATGGGGAAAAGAGTTTCTGACATGCTCCACAGCATCATGGCTGGAAGTACCCCAAAGCTTACCAGATCAGCCAAAGAATCTAGTTCTCTTCCAAAGTCCGAATTCCCCTTTCTAGTGGCTATGTAGCCATCAGCTCCATCCATTAAAGCTGCTAGATAAACGAAAAGGGCAGCCTTTCCAACATCGCTAAACACGTAACTCAGGCCAGCAAGTCCGAAAGAGAGGTTGAGGAATGAGAAAACATCAGCCAACCTCATACGCAACAGTCTCTCCAGCCTTAATTTTGTCTCCGGTTTTTTTCACGAACACCACACCTTCCGGCACCTCAAGGACGACCCTTGAGCCGAAAATTATGGCCCCAATTCTTTCCCCTTTCTCGACTCTATCACCCTCTTTAACCCTGCAGATTATCCTTCTGGCAAATATGCCAGCAATCTGGACCACCTTGAAAAGTCCTTTCTCATTCCTGATATATATCTCATTCCTTTCATTTTCCCCATTTCCTTCGGCTCTCCAGAAAGCTGGCCTGAATTTTCCTTTCTTATAAACAACTCTCTCCACAACGCCTTCAATGGGTGAGCGAATCACATGGCAGTCTAACGGGCCGAGAAAGATCTCCATCCGGTTACTCTCCATATAATCTATCCTGCCATCTGATGGGGACACAATTCCTTCACCAATTTCCCGATCAGGATCTCGGAAAAAGAAGGCGAAAAATGCAAAAAGGGCCAATGATGCTGCTACGAGATTCCAGCTGCCATAACTTACAAAGAGCATTATGAGCAGCAGTGTCACCATAATTGGAATAAATCCTTCACGCAGAAGCAATTCTGACCCCCCAGAAGGACTTCAGGGCATCATAAAGTCTGAATATCAGATCTGCAAGTTCCGGTAGTATTCTGAATACAGCCAAAGATATCGCTATCAGTGCAAGGGTGGCACCAAACTTGCTTACTATATTGTGGGCGATGAAAAAGCTCGTGTCAGGGTCTCCAAAAATAGAGTATCCATAGATTGCGATAATGAACGTATTCCTGAAAAGATTTAGCACATAGATGACTGGAACTGAAACTAACAAGGCCTTCACCTTCCTTCGAGCATCAGCTTTCACACCCAGTATTGCTCCGGCAAACAGGGACATGCTCTCTATACCTGTACATGCTAGGATTATTTCCACAAACCGTCCTCCGAGAGTCAGAATATTCCAGTCATAGACTTGGATTGGAATCCCAAGAAAATTTGCTAGGATGGCGGTTTGCAGGGTAACCGTTTCAATGAGGGACATCCCAAGAGATCTGTTTAATGCAAAGGGGAAATAAAAAAGGGACGCTAGAGAGGAGAATGCGGTGACCTCTCTGTATGTCTGTATGTTTTCCACATCCCTGTATGAGGCGATTGAAATTGCAGTGAACAGAGCAAATGCTGCCACCATCAGTAATGAATTGAAGTAATCGGATATGGATAAGTAGTAAGGAAGCTTGAGAAGCCAAGAAATTCCAAAAATCAACCACCCTATAAGTGATAACAATCTGAACCCTGTGAAGGTAAAAAGAAGCATGAAGGGGACAGCCAGTATGACCAATTCCATGAACTGCCAACCTTCTATTGAGTATTTAAATTCATTGGGGAAGTCGGGTAAAAATTAATCTCTGTCACCGGCAATTCAGGGACATATGGCAATTTTCCTGGACCACAAACAATCACCACAACTGGGCGAATTTCCGAAGCAGTCAGAGTGGGTTGTAGCGGAAAAGTAACATCCATCTGCAAGCTTACAGTCAATACAGGATGCATACAGGGAGTTTTCTACAACATATCTAAAAAGCACGTATTCATCTTTAAGCCAGATTTTCTCAAGATTTTCCTCCTCTATGTTACCAAATGAGTGAGATTCAACCTTCACTTCTCTTCCCAGGATGTATTCTTTGTAGGAGTGAAGCAGCCTGTAACAGGGGGCAACGCTCCCATCCCATCTGACAACAGCACTCCTCCTCTTTACAAACTCGCATCTCCTTTCAGTTCTAATTCTGAATTCAGGGAGGACGTATTTTGGGCCTTTAAAACACTTTCTTATGAATTCATCCACGTAACCGTTTTCACCCTCTCCATATATGGCTGTATTATCAGTTTCTTTAGATGTTGGTATGATGTTAGAGATTATCACTTCTGCCACCCCTATCTTCCTGAGTTCAGGCAGATGTGGGAGGTGTGAGACGTTCTCCCTTGTAACCACAAACTCCACACCTATTGTGGGCTTTTTGGATTTCATTTCTTCCTTAACTCCATCCAGCAGAGTTATGGCGTCAATTATTTGCTGTGAATCAGCATGCCCAATTTCGCTGAAGGCTGGGGGCATGCAGTCCAGAGAGAAGTAAACCCTGTCAACCCCAAGCCTTACAATTTCCTCAGCAATTTTATCCATGAGGATTCCGTTGGTTGAAAAGGACACTCTGTATCTCTTCGACGCCTCCTCCACCAGGTCAATAAATTCTGGATGAATCGTGGGCTCCCCAATCCCTCCAAAAAACACTTCCTCCATCATGGGGAATTTCCCAGCCTGACTCATCAGTTCTCTAAATAGCTCAAGGCTCATGTCTCCATCTTTTTCCTCCCAGCTGCTCCTGAAACACATTCTGCATGATAGGTTACAACGATTTGTAATCTCCACATAAAGTCTCCTAAGATCCAATTTCTTCTCCAGGAGCACATACCCTCCGTTTATTCTTGTCGCCAGGTACTCTCTGGTAACATCCATCCTGCTCATCTTATCTATCATTTTTATCCATCCTAACTTATTTATGTAAATATACCAAGGGTAACATTAGTATTTCCCCTAACAGTTTAGCCCATTATGCATGATTATTCATAACGAATGTTTTAAATATCCTGAATTAATTTTTAAATATGGAGTACACTGTTTTGAGAGTGGATTTGGGTAAAGACAAAATCACTGAAGAGAAAATTGGTGAGAAAACAATCCAGAAGTTTCTCGGCGGGAGAGGGCTTGGAGTAAAAATTCTGTATGACGAAACAAAGGCCGGAATCGATGCCTTCGATCCAGAGAACCGGCTTATCTTCATGACAGGTTATGCAACCGGTACACCAGTACCCCTTAGCGGACGATTTCACGTGATTACCAAGTCTCCGCTGACCGGCGGAATTGGAGACAGCAACTGCGGCGGCCAGTTCGGGCCCAAGCTGAGGTTTGCCGGTTATGAAGGAATAATTTTCCAGGGAAGAGCAGATGAGCCCGTCTATCTTTACATCGAAGACGGACATGCTGAGCTGAAGGATGCAAGCAGGATGTGGGGTAAGGGAACATGGACGACGGAGGACATGATAAGGGAAGAAGTTGGTAAAGATGTCAACATCGCCAGTATCGGGCCGGCCGGAGAGAACAGGGTTATGCAGGCTGCTATAATAAACGACAAGCACAGGGCAGCTGGAAGAACGGGTGTTGGAGCAGTTATGGGTTCTAAGAACCTGAAGGCTATAGCAGTTAAGGGTAATAGAAAGCCGGAGATTCAGGATGAAGCCAAGCTGAAGGAGGCCGTTGAAAACATCAGGAAAATTGTTAGAGAGAATCCAGTTACTGGTGAGTCGCTGCCAAAATATGGAACAGCGGTGCTTGTAAACATAATAAACGAGACCGGCGGCTTTCCAACTAGAAACTTCAAGACAGGGGTGTTTGAGAAGGCCGCAGACATAAGCGGTGAGAGGATTGCAGAGACTGTCCTGGTTAAAAAGAAGGCATGCTGGGGATGTATCGTTGCATGCGGAAGGGTCAGCAGGGTAAAGACACCTCCATATCAGGTGGACGGGGAGGGACCAGAATACGAGACTGCCTGGAGTCTTGGAGCCATGTGCGGCATCAACGACCTCAATGCCGTTGTAAAGGCCCATAACATCTGTGATGATCTGGGCATGGATCCGATAAGCTTCGGCTCCACCGTTGCGTGCGCTATGGAGCTGTACGAGAAAGGAAAGATTCCTGAGGAGAAGCTTGGCGGAATGACCCTTGAGTGGGGCAACCCACAGACTGTGGTGGAGCTGGCCTGGAGGACTGCATACAGAGATGGGTTCGGGGATGAGATTGCCATGGGTGCAAAGAGGCTTGCGGCAAAATACGGCATGCCCGAGCTCAGCATGGATGTCAAAGGACTTGAGCTTCCAGCCTACGATCCGAGAGCCTACAAGGGGCACGGCCTTGGATATGCTACTTCCAACAGAGGAGGGTGCCATCTCAGAGCCTACATGATTGCTCCTGAGGTGCTGGGAATTCCTGAAAAGCTTGATCCACTTACGCCTGAAGGTAAAGCTGAGTGGGTGAGGATTTTCCAGGACCTGTTCTGCGTTGTGGACTCCATGGTGGTGTGCAAGTTCTCCACTTTCGCTATTGGAGCAGAAGAGTTCGTTAGTGTAACCAACCCAATTACAGGCTGGGACTGGACTGCTGACGACATAATGAAGGCCGGAGAGAGAATATACAACTTAGAGAGGCTCTACATAAACAGAGAGGGCTTTGACGGAAAGGATGATACACTGCCAAAGAGGCTGCTGGAGGAGCCCATGCCTGAAGGGGCTGCGAAGGGACATGTAGTTGAGCTGAAACAGATGCTGGAGGAGTACTACAGGATTAGAGGTTGGGTTAATGGAAGGCCCACAGAAGAAAAGCTTAAAGAGCTAGAGATTCCCTAATATTTTTTAAATGAAGGTTAAAAAAGTTAAATTCAAATTTTTTGCCACACTTCAGGAAGCAGGAAAGGAGGTTGATGTGGAATTCAAAGGCTCAACTTTGAAAGATGCATTTGAGGCTCTTTTTTCAGCATATCCGACTTTGAGGGAGAGGATCATGGAGGATGACAGGATCAAAGATTTTTACAAGGTCTTCGTGAACGGCAGAGATGTTCACCATCTCAGGGGTTTTGAGACTGAAATAAAGGATGGAGATGTCATAGCTGTCTTTCCACCGGTTGCTGGTGGCATAGGGTTTGTTTGAGTGTTATTGTTTAATCTTAATTTGAAGTACTGGCCTGGTGGGCTAAAAGTTAATTAGAATTCAACATCAGGTTTAATAGCCTTATAAACCCCCCATCCTGCCCGAATTAGAATTTGAGTCCAGATAAAGCAAAACATCTTAATTCTTAAAATTTAATCCCTCAATTTGGTGAATCTATATCTTCTGAAGCTTAGGTTGCTCAGAGCAACTATCCACATCTCAACTTCATCTTTGATGGCTTCATCCTTCACCTGGAGACCTTTCTTCGTTAGTAGGGCAACTTCTTCACCATCACACAGAAACTCCACCAGTTCCTCCTTTTTCAAGATCCTTATTTCAAAGGGTGGATCAGGAATAATGATGGTTTCGTCGTTGAAGACTGCTCTCCCCTCAAGAATTTTCTTAAGGCCCTCAAAGGACTCTATGATTTTTCTGCATGCTTCGTGCATTTCGGCCCCCAACCTTACTTTGCTAAAAATTTAAAAAATGTATGGTGAGAGGCGAAGCGATGGATATACAAGCGATGGATACACTGGACATAGTGGTGGCGGGAATTGGAGTTGCAGGAAGCTTCGCCCTATCCTCTATTTTCGATGAGCTTGAAGTTGTTGGAATCGATAAGAGAGAGAAACCAGGACATCCTGTGGAATGCGGTGAGATTGTCCCGACAAAGAGCGAGATGAAGCTTTTACTCCCCGAAGTGGATGAGCTGGATGATTACTCCATTTTTGACATTCCAAAGCGTTTTGAAAGTAACAGAACCAAATACTTCTGCTTTGTCCTCCCAAACGGGAAATCATTCGATGTTGAATTCGAGATGCATGTTGTTAAGAGAGACGAGATGATACAGACGGTTGCTGAGGAATCGGGAAAGAAGCTCATACTTAAGCGGAGGATTGTTTCCCTTAACAACGGCAACCTGAAGTTGGATAGTGGAGAAGAAATCAAAAGTAGGGTTGTTATTGCTGCTGATGGGGCTAACTCCAGAATTGCCAAGGATCTTGGAGTATGGAAATACGATGTGGTTCCGGCGAAGCAATATGTCATGGAGGGCGTTGAATGTGATGAAAATACGATTTACATGTACGTTGGGAAGGAGATAGCAGCAGGCGGCTATGCATGGATAATACCCAAAGGCAATGGAGTGGCCAACGTCGGTGTTGGCTTCAGAAAGGAGTTTGCAAGGCTGGGAGATAACATCCACAAAGCCCTGGATAAATTCGTGAAAGAATACCCCCACAGCTCCCCCATGCTGAAGAACGCCGAAATTGTCTCAAAAATCGGAGCAGTTGTGCCTGTTGACCTACCCCTCAAAAAGACGGTTTACGATAACGTGATGCTGGTTGGAGATGCGGCAAGCATGGTGATAAGCCATGTTGGTGCTGGCATCCCCACATCTATGATCGCTGGAAAGGTGGCGGGAGAAATCGCATCTCAATACTGCCTGAATGGAAAGCCCCTTGAGAGGTTCGAGGAAGAGTGGAGAAAAAGACTGCTTCCGGCCATGGAGCGGAGCTACTTCATAAAAAGAGTATGGGACGTTATTGGAGAGAGAGATGAAAGGATAAACAGGGTTCTCAGTTTGGCCAGTAACAAAGACATGTGGAAGATCTTGAGAAGCCAGATTCCACTCAAGCTCAGGTTATCTAGGTTTATGCTCCCTCTAATCCCGCTTCTCCCCTTTTAGCATCTTTTCAACATGAGTGTACCTCAAGAATCCAAGAACTCATGATGACTAACTCCACCACCAAGGTAATACCAGCATTTTAAATATTACCGTGTAAACTTTATATATTGCCGGGGGTAGAATATCTCAATGTTTGGCTCCTATGAATTCGGTGTTACGTTAAATATAGATGGTATTAAAATTGAGACATACAAAGAAGATGGTTTTTACGTTTATCACAGGCGGTCTGAAACTCAAGAAGTCAGAAAGGTCATTTCCTTTGCCTCGCGCCTTCTTGTCAACCCTTCAGAACCTGTAAGGCTTCCTAAAGAAGTTACTCATTACCTCCTCATTGAGTTGCAGGAACCGGTTTTTATTGCACCCAACGATGAGTTGACTTTTTACATAACTTTCCCAGTAGAATTCGGCGTCTATGTTGCCGGAAGAAAGAATGTGGAGC
Organism: Archaeoglobus sp. JdFR-37; assembly: GCA_002010215.1. Classification (GTDB taxonomy): domain Archaea; phylum Halobacteriota; class Archaeoglobi; order Archaeoglobales; family Archaeoglobaceae; genus JdFR-37. Next base: position 96,912 of record MTMY01000003.1, on the reverse strand, counting down.
TTTTAGATTCCTTCACACTCACTAGCCCGAAATACACCCTCTACGGCACGCCAAAAGATGGAGTCATATGCAGATGGTGGGGGAGCTATGTTCATAGACAAATTCCAGAAATTGATCCTTATTTGGAGGGCATAATGAAAGTGAACGTCAAAAACATCTGTGACGACTGGGTAGAAGTGAAAAACCTGGTTTTCGACGCATATCACATGAAGATATACTATGGAGACTTTGCATCCATGCATGCGGCTGTAAAGGTCATCAACACCAAGGTGGCGGAAACGTCATTTATTGAGAGGCCAATTATGGATGGTATGAAGAAAGCAGTTGAGCTCTTCAGCCTTAGAAAACTTCCTGTGATGAGAAAGGCGTTTGTGATGGAGTGGGGGTTATGATCGATCCCGTAACAGATATAGCTGACGTGCTGGCATTCAAAATTTATGGTGACACGTCTCTCTACGATGTTCTTATTTTCACATTTGTGATATCTGCAGCCGTAATCATCGCCAGAATTCTCAGGACGAACCTGAGGAGGACCTTGAAAGATAGAATTGCTGGAGACTTGCTCAACGTCATCGAAAAGCTAGTATATTATATCGTGATAACGATAGGAGTCATCAGCGCTCTCCCTCAAATAGGTGTTAACCTCACTGGATTGCTTGTGGCTGGAGGCATTGTGGGGCTGGTGATCGGTTTTGCCAGCCAGAGTGTCGTGGCAAACCTCATCTCAGGGCTCTTTCTGATTTTTGAGAGGCCCGTGAAGATTGGAGACCAGATAAATGTGGAAGGTGTTTCGGGTTTTGTTGAGGACATACATGTCCTCTCAACAATCGTCAGAACCTATGATGGGGTATATGTGAGAATACCCAACGAAAAAGTTTTCTCATCCAGCATAACTAATTTTGTTGCCAATGTCGCCAGAAGGTTCGAGTACACGATAGGCATAAGCTACTCCGACGATGCCGGAAAGGCCGTTGAGGTCATCAGAAGGGTTGTTGAAGCACATCCTTTCGCCCTTCGTAACCCACCCCCTGCAATATTCGTAGACAGCCTTGGAGACAGTAGTGTTAATATAGTCGTTAAAGTCTGGGCACCATCAACGGTGTGGTATGACGTGAAGATGGACCTGCTCTGGAAGATAAAGGTGGAGCTGGAGAAGGCGGGAATCACTATCCCCTTCCCCCAGCGTGTAGTTCATTTCGCTGAAGGAGGTGTGAAGATTGAATCTGGAAAAGATGTTTCTGCATGAGAAAACGGTGGAGATATTGGTTAAAATTCTGGAAGCGGAAGAAAATGGCGAAGAGCCGTACCCCCTGGGAATATCCAAGGAAATAGGCTCCCCGTACAGCTACATATCCAAAGTGCTGAGTGAGTTCGAGGCAAATGCTTTGATTGAAAGCGAGTTCAAGGGTAGGATCAGGGTGGTTCGCTTCACCGAAGACGGCAGGAAGATTGCAGAGCTTCTGAGGCAGTTGAGAAACGAGTTGAGAAAGGACTTTGTTTCCAGAAAGAAGCTGTTCACACTTAAGAGTGTGATTGATGAGGTTAATGGAGTTGAGGGTGACGAGAAGTTGAGAAAACTTATACCAGTCAAACTCGAGCTGGAGAAGATAGCAAGTGAGACAGAGGATGAAGAAATCATTGAGGAAGTGAACAAACTCATCAAGAAAGTGGAGGAACTGATGGGATGATGGTAGAACTCCTTGACAAAATTGAGGAATATAGGGATTATGCCCTTTCTCTCCTTTCTCAGATGATAGAAACAGTGGCTATATCTCCAGATAATGGTGGTATGGGTGAGTTCGATAAGGCAGAACTGCTGATGCAGCACCTCGATGGCTTTAAGGTTGAAAGGTATGATGTTGAGGATGAAAGGGCTAAAGAGAACATCAGACCAAATGTGGTTGCAAGAATAAAAGGTGAAAACGACAGGACACTGTGGATCGTCAGCCATTTAGATGTTGTGCCGGAGGGGGACAGAACTCTCTGGCACACAGAGCCTTTCAAAGCTACAGTTGCTGGCGATAAGATCTACGGAAGGGGCAGCGAGGATAATGGTCAGGGTATAGTTTCATCCCTTATTGCGGCAAAAGCTATTCTTGATCTGGGGTTGAAGCCGAAATATAGTCTTGCTCTTGCCTTCGTCTCAGATGAGGAGACAGGAAGCAAATACGGAATACAGCACCTCCTGAAAGAGGGTGTTTTTAATCAGGATGACTTAGTTGTCGTGCCAGATGCTGGCTCACCAGATGGTAGCATGATTGAAATAGCCGAGAAGAGCATCCTCTGGCTGAAATTCATGGTTTACGGGAAGCAGGGGCATGCCAGCAGACCTGATACATCATACAATGCATTCAGGAGGGCGATAAAATTTCTACGTGATCTGGATAAAGCTCTGCATGCAAAATTTGATAAAGAGAATGAACTCTTCACTCCTCCCAATTCAACCTTTGAACCCACAAAAAGGGAAAAAAATGTGGATAACATCAACACCATTCCCGGGCTGGATGTTAGCTACATGGATTGCAGAATAATTCCCGATTACGATATCGAAGACATTCTGAAATTTATCACGGAATTTAAGAGAGAATATGAGCTTGCAGATGGCTACAGAATAGATGTGGACATCGTTCAGAGGGAATCTTCTCCACCCACTCCTGAGAAAAGTGAGGTTGTTCAGCTCCTAAAAAGGGCATTAAAGATATCTCGAAATATTGATGCAAAGGTTTACGGTATAGGTGGAAACACCTGCGGAGCTTTCTTCAGAAAGGCTGGTATAGAGACGGCTGTTTGGTCCACAGTTGACGGAGTAGCCCACATGCCCAATGAGTACGCAGTTTTAAGGAACATAATTGAGGATGCAAAAACCTTTGCACTGATGCCTTTCCTCTAGAAAATTCAGGAATTTTAGGAATTCAAAAGTTGTAGCTCCGCTAACCGACCCGGGATCATGTTTCTCACCCGGGCGTGGACAGCGGAGCAAGGTATTATCTTTGTTTAATAGTATATATTCCTTACTTTGCCTCCTAATTTGCTTTAACAGGCACTCGCGTGGAGGGCTAAATATCTACTTAACCATATTTACACTTTTACACTTTCACTCCACTCGAAAAACATTAAATGTTTAAATCTATGCTCTAAAAGGGATTGATAATGGCGAGAAAAAAGAATGATACTGAGGAAAAAAATGCTATTGCGGAGAAGGGCGGGAAAGAAAACCCTGGAGAGGTTGCTGAGGAATTCGAAAAAATTCTGGATCTAGAAGATCTACCCAATGTGGGGCCGGCGATTGCAGAGAAGTTGAGAGAGGCTGGTTTTTCCACTATTGAGGCTGTCGCTGTCGCTTCACCAGCTGAACTCAGTGCTGCAGCAGAAATTGGCGAGTCAACAGCAGCAAAGATCGTTTCTGCCGCCAGAAAACTTGCTGACATCGGAGGGTTTGAAAGCGGAGAGAAAATACTGGAAAGGAGAAGGAAAGTTGGCAAGATAACAACTGGCAGCATTGCTCTGGATAACCTCCTTGGTGGGGGTGTGGAGACTCAGGCTATAACGGAGCTCTTCGGGGAGTTTGGTTCGGGAAAAACGCAAATATGCCATCAGCTTGCCGTCAACGTGCAGCTTCCCAGAGATGCCGGAGGTCTGGAGGGAGCAGTTATAGTCATAGACACCGAGAACACCTTCAGGCCGGAGAGGATCATTCAGATGGCAGAGGCAAAGGGGTTAGATGGAGAGGAGGTCCTCAAAAACATATACGTTGCCCAGGCCTACAACTCCAACCATCAGATGCTTCTTGTTGACAATGCCAAGGAACTTGCAAATAAGCTGAAGAAGGAAGGTAAAAACGTTAAGCTCCTGATCGTTGACTCCCTGATGGCTCATTTCAGGGCAGAATACGTTGGCAGAGGTACGCTTGCTGATAGGCAGCAGAAGTTGAACAGACATCTTCACGACCTCATGAGGTTTGGTGAGATTTTCAATGCTGCAATCGTCGTTACGAATCAGGTGATGGCGAAACCTGATACCTTCTTTGGCGACCCCACAAAGCCTGTCGGCGGCCATATAGTTGCCCATACAGCAACCTTCAGAATATACCTGAGAAAAAGCAAAGGAGAGCTCAGAGTTGCCAGGCTTATTGATTCACCACACCTGCCGGAAAGTGAAGCTGTATTCAAGGTGACAGAGAGGGGCATTGAGGACAAGTAATTTTCCAGAAGTCTATCGGAAGAAATTTATACGAGGAATTCTATTTCTTTACAGCACTACATTAAGGTGAAGGTAATGAGGGTTGAAACAGGAGTCTTTGGTCTCGACTCCCTTCTTGGAGGGGGTCTAAGAAAAAACACAGTTACAGTGATTCTCGGTTCAACAGGAACTGGAAAAACCATTTTCACCCTTCAATTTCTCATGAAGGGTCTTGAAAAAGGTGAAAATGGAGTTTATGTATCATTTGATATGGATGAAAAAGGTGTGCTGGATACAGCCCTTAGTTTAGGCTGGGAAGAAGTGAAAGACTACATAGAAGAGGAAAGGCTGAAGGTTAGGAGGTTTTTTGCTGAGAATGTTTCTTATCTGAATAACGAGCTTATGAGTTTTATTATGAGTGGAAGCGACGGAAATTCCAGAATAGTCATCGACTCTTTCACCCCCCTTGTCTCGTCACTCAGCTATGAGATGAGAAATGATGTTAACTGGTTTTTCTATAAGCTCAGAAGTCTTGGAACAACTGTTATCACGCTGGAAGAGCCCCTTAGCGGAAATCTGGATGAGCCTTCTGTAACAATCCCACTTTTCCTTGGCGATACAGTTCTACAGTTGAAGAATATAGGATATGGGGAGGCATTCAACAGAACCCTGAGGATAATAAAGCACCGCGGTAGCTGGCATGCTGAGGGCGTTTTTCCCTATCGCATTCTGGATGGTGTTGGTATAGTTGTTGAGGGTGTTGATTATATCGAGGTAAGAAGAGAGAAAGTTGACATAGATTCTCTCATCAGAAAGATGGGGGTAAAGGTGCCCCAGGACCTTTACAAAAAACTAAAGAAGATGTGTGACGCAGGCGTGGCTGGAACCGAGGAAGCTATAAAAACTATCCTGAGGAGTCTCAAATGAGCCTCTTGTTGAGGATTTCAGAGCTTCTGGAGCCCTTTTCATCCGACCCTGGCATATATATGGTAGTTCTCCACAGAATAGATGGTGTGCCTATTTATGTGAAGGCAAAAAGAGATAAAAAAGTAAAGCTGACGACACTCCTTTACTGGCTTGAGGGGCAGATTAAGGAAGTGCTTTATTACATATTCACCAGAAACCTAAGCGAGGCAAGCTTCAAATTTCAGGACATGATTGTTAGAATGTATCCCGTTTCTAAGACGCTTGTTCTCAGTATAATTGCGAGAGATGAGACCCCGCTTTACAAGCTGGACCTAGACTTAGAATCAGCATGCAGAGAAATTAACAACCTCGTGGTTGTATGAGGGTCAGCGTTGTTCACTCATCTGAGATCAACATCAGGAAGTGTTACGCTGAGATTAGAGAAAAATTGGATTTAGTAGATTTCAAACCAAATGTTGTTATGCTTTTTCTGACAGAGAGTACTTGGATGTTCTGGAAAGCTTTCAATGAATTACTTCAAAAGAGGTTCCCGGAGGCGCAGATGCTGGGAATTGTGATAGAAGGCTATGTGCTAACCAGAACCATCCACACCCGAGGCGTATGCATCCTGCTGATGGAGTACGATGGAGATGTGAGGGTTTTTCATGAAAAGGGGAAAGGTGCCACGAAGACTGCAGAAAATCTTGGGAGTAAAATAGGCAGAGGGTGGGACCTCATAGTTCTTGCTTTTCCGGCTATTTATTTCCCTGGAAAGCTCAGGTTAGGGATAACTTTCTTTAATGACCGTAGATTTTACGGTAAATTTCAAAAGGTTAATGAAACCGAAAGAATGAAAATAATGGAGAAATATTCAGAGTATCTTGATCGGACAAACTCAGTTTATCCCATGAATAGAACACTTAGGATTCTGGCTAGAAAAACCGGAGGAGATACGCCAATTGTGGGGTTAAACCTTCTCCCACTTCAGGCTGCAACATCAACACCCTTCATTCTGGCAAATTACAGGTTTGTAAGCCCTGGTGCTGCTGCCTTATGCTTCAAAGGGAGAATTAACGCCTATTACAGCGATATATTTCCAGAGAGGGGGAAGAGTTACGAGGAGACCTTGGAGATAATCAAGGGCAGGCTTGCAAATGTGGAGGATGTGAGGGTTACGAAAAAAGGTTTAGTCATAGGGGAGATTAATGGTATCAAGCCCGTGGATTTTCTCTTGGAAAAAGTCAAAGGTTATGAGCAACTCAGTGAGGAGGAGCTCAAGAAGTTGCTTGATGAGGGAAAGCTGCAGACCTTCACGCCTTATGGAGTTGGGTTTGTGAGTGAGAAGACATTTGGGTTTACAGTTATTGGATTATATCCATATCCCATCAATTTTTATCCTGTTCTTTTTGAGCTTGATTATTTTCACGATGAAGGTATTTTCTGTGGTGAGCACTATAAAGGTGGCGTTAAACAACTCGTCAGGACTTTTGAAAATGCTAAGGAAGATTCAGAGTTTCATTTCTTCATTATTGATAGTCAATCCATATTTTCTTTTGGGCGGAGTCTTTTTCAGATTTTCGATGTAATCAAACTGTATAGTAGAAATTATTTTGGCATAATGTTACAATCTCCGCCATTCTATAATCCTAAACCAAGTAATTTCATGTCCGAAATCGAAAAGGGTATCCATTACTTTGCAGCAGGCAGTACAGTCCTGATTGAATTCATGCGAAAGTAATATTCACAAAAGCAAATAATACGAGGGATAGTAACGTAGAATATACCATGAGTTTTAGAAATTTCACAGAGTCCTCATTAACGTCCCATCCCCTTCTCTCCATGTTCCATGTGGAATAGATTAAAACGATTGCTGGCACAATCGAAATACTAGAAATTTGCGGAAAAAATCCAGAGAAAGCAAAGAAGGCGATTGAGGTGTAATACAAGAATATAAATAGGTAAGATGATTTCAGTAGTGTTTTGTAGTGAAATACAACACCTAAGGTAAGAAGCCCCGCTTTTCTGTCTGCTGAAATATCCTTCAGGTCTTTCAGAAGGGTTGCAGAGAGCATCAAGAAAAGGAAGATCAGTGAGATTGCAGCACCCTTACTCAAATCAGTGGATAACATGCTCCAGACCGTGAGAACATAGGAGGGGATGGCAATCAAGTATGTTAGAATTTCGGTCACATAATGTTCCTTCAACCTCCTTATAAATCTGCCCAAAATCAATCTATCCGAATAAAGCCATGTGGCAATCAGAGCGGAGAAAAAGAATACGATACCAATATTCCAGACCTGCCAGAAGTAAACCATCAATCCTGACGCCAAGTAGAGTCCAGCAGCCAAAAGTGCAGAAACCTTTCTCACATTCTCATCTCTAACGATAATCCACTCCCTGCCGGCAAGACTGTCTTCTTCAATGTCGTTGACGTGATTCCAGAGGTTTACTGCAGACTGAAAAGAGGCGCTGAAGAGAATAACTTCTATAAGCTTCAGGGAATTTGAGGGTTCGAGGGAGAAAATTGCAAGAGGGGTGAGAAAGAGGGGATAAATTATGGTAGGTGGTGTTGCTGAAGCCTTTACAATTTCTTTTAACCACATACAGAATAGAAATCAAAATTATTTAATTTAAATTTAATGATTTTGTGGATTAATATTAGGCAGTAAAATACAGCCTGACCCTCTTAAATGTCTCCTCAACCTTTTCCTCCTTCCTCATTGTCATCACCGATATTGTGTTAAAGGCATAGTGTAAATTAATTTTTTCATTTTTATGTTTGTCATTGTTAGAATTATGTAAACAAAATTATTATTCAAAAATGTTTATTCAAATATCTATTCCTTTTCTCCTTAAAATACTTTTCCCCTGAAGTGTTCAGACAAAATGAAGCTGATATAACTCGGCAATCAGACGTTTTGGTTCTCTTAAACGGAAGTACCGAACTCATCGCATCACCGGATACTTATTACTGATTAAAAATATTTATCGTTTACTATTACATACTGAGGTGGCAAGTATCTTAATATAAAATAATCATCATATAATAATCATCATGGTTACCTCATCATGATTTTCAACTTTTCAAACTCAATAATCTAGGTCAATAGTCTAGGCATCAAATTTGAAAAAGCTTCCGATTCTAGGAATGTGAATCAATTCAAATCCAGAACAGGGATTTAAACCAGTAGAACAGGACCTTCAAAAGCAGTTTCACAGGGTAGTCAGTTATGCTGGGTGGATTTTTCGCATACACATCATATTTTCTCAAACCACGAATATCTTCTAGTATAGATCTGGGCGAGATGTCCATTCTTTTCTGCAACCTCACCAGATTTTCCTGAATCTCTAAAGGCATGTCCCATATCGCATATCCTCTACAGACCATGGTTCTAATTCCACTGATAAAGTTCCTCCAGTATCTTTGATAATCGCTGAGCTTTGTGGTGCTTTTTATGTATTCCTCGATGATGGTAGCAAGAATTGCAGACATATGGGATATGTAATGAAGACTCATTCCATACACTGGATGCGTCAGGCCTGCTGAATCGCCCAGTAAAACAGTATTTCCGTAAACCACCTTTTTCACAAATCCATAGGGGTATGTGACTTTCAGAACTTCTCCACCTTCCTCACTTCCAGTGAACCTCTTTACAGCCTCCAGCTCTTTGGCCATCTGTAAATCCGGGAACGTCAGCTCGGCACCTCTTTTGAACCTGTTGGCCATTCCAAATTCTCCTCCTCTACCATGGGGGTATATCCATCCTCCAAAATTGGCAAAACCCATTATGAGATAGAATGAGTCTTTATTCACTTCGGGATTCTTAAGCTGCTGGAAGGCTAGGGCATTGATGACAGGTGGAAGTTGTATTTTATTTGCAGCTCTAAGACTCTCCCCACCAATCCCAGAACAGTCTGCAATTACTCTGGCTTTTATCTTTTCATCCTTAGTTACAACGAGGTTTCCACTGTATGAAATAACTTCAGCATTAACCACATCATTCCAAATATTTTTGCAAAGTTTTGAGTAATCAACAAGGCAGAAAATTTCCTGATCAAAAGAGTATTCTATTATGTCTCCGAGAGTATTGAAAAGCGTAAATTTTGAATAAGTTGACTTTATGACTCCATCAGCTGCAGCTGAGGAATTACCTTCAACGACATCTATAAATGTGACAGCAGATACATCTTTACTGCCTGGAGATCTGTCGATTACTATTACGTCGAGATTTTCGAGCTTTGATGCTAAGTTGGCCCCTGCAAATCCAGCTCCGATTATAGCAACATCGTACATTACTACCACCTTTTTCAAATTGTTAATCTAACTAATTATTACAGGATTCTTCCAAATCATAAAAATTACTTTCACCCCAGTCGAAGCTTTCCTATGCATCGACTGAAACAGAGTTAAATATCCAGCAGCATTAAAATGGTGGGATAAAATATGATGCTAAACAAAACTGCTGAAGTCGTTCTGAGAAAAAGATACCTGCTGAAGAATGAGAAAGGCGAGCCCGTCGAAACCCCAGAGGAGATGCTCTGGAGGGTTGCGAGGGCCATAGCAAAGGCTGAGGAGAACTACGGAAATGATGTTGAGGAGTGGGCAAAGAAGTTTTTCGAGATAATGGATCAGCAGCTTTTCCTGCCCAACTCGCCGACCCTTATGAACGCTGGAACTGAGCTTAATCAGCTTTCAGCCTGCTTCGTCATACCTGTTGAAGACAGCATAGACGGCATCTTCAAAGCTCTCTGGGATATGGCGAGGGTTCAGAAGAGTGGAGGTGGAACTGGATTCAGCTTCTCCCGATTGAGGCCAAAAGGTGATTTAGTTAAATCAACCATGGGCGTCGCTTCTGGTCCTATAAGCTTCATGAAGATTTTCGATGCTGCAACGGAGCAGATAAAGCAGGGCGGTAAAAGGCGTGGAGCCAACATGGGCGTGCTTAACGTCCATCACCCCGACATCGAGGAGTTTATAACTGCCAAGTGGGAGGAAGGTGTGCTTAGAAACTTCAACATAAGTGTAGCCGTCACCGACGATTTTATGGAAGCTTTGAAGAACGATTCTGATTATGAGCTCATCAACCCCAGAACCGGAGAAGTTGTGAGGAAGATTTCCGCTAGAAAGATCTTCAATCTGATTGTGGAGGGAGCCTGGCGAAACGGTGAGCCGGGCGTTATTTTCATCGACGAAGTCAATAAGCACAACCCGACGCCCCATGTGGGGCAGATAGAGGCCACCAATCCTTGCGGTGAACAGCCGCTACTCCCCTACGAATCCTGCAACCTAGGAAGCATAAATGTCTCGGCCTTCGTGAAAGATGGCAGCATTGATTGGGACAGGCTTAGAGAGGTTGTCTGGATAGCCGTGAGGTTCCTTGATAACGTCATAGACGTGAACAACTATCCCATTCCCGAGATAGAGGAGATGACAAAAGCAAACAGAAAGATAGGCCTTGGTGTAATGGGATGGGCTGATCTGCTTTTCAAGCTTGGCATCCCTTACGACAGCGATGAAGCCATACAGCTTGCTGAAAAGCTGATGAAGTTCATTCAGGAGGAGAGCCATAAAGCGTCGCAACACCTTGCAGAGGAGCGTGGCGTATTCCCCAACTGGAAGGGGAGCGTGTGGGAGGGAAAGGGGATAAAGATCAGAAACGCCACCACCACTACTATCGCTCCCACAGGCACCATAAGCATCATAGCTGGCTGCTCAAGCGGCATCGAACCGGTCTATGCCCTCGCATACAAGAGAACAAATGTACTTGACGGCGAAGAATTCTTCGAGGTAAACCCCATTTTCGAGAACGCCCTGAAAGCCCTGAACCTGCTGAGAAACGACATTCTTGAGAAGGTTACCGAAGAAGGAAGCATCCAGAATATTACCGAGATCCCAGAAGAAATACGAAAGGTGTTCAAGTGCGCTTTGGATATAGCTCCGGAATGGCACGTCAGGATGCAGGCAGCTTTTCAGAAGTACACCGACAATGCTGTCAGCAAGACCATAAACATGCCGAATCACGCAACCAGAAAAGACGTTGAGAATGCTCTGCTGCTGGCCTATGAGCTGGGGTGCAAGGGGTTGACGGTTTACAGAGATGGGAGCAGGGAAGAGCAGGTTCTGAAGACTAAGAAGACCGAGAAGAAGAGGGAAGAGAGGGTTCTCAGGAAACCCGAGAAGTACATCGAGCCAAGGTCCAGGCCTAAGATAACCACGGGCAGAACCATTGAAACCAGAACCGGCTGCGGTTCCCTCTACGTCACCATCAACGAGGACGAGCACGGGATTGCTGAGGTTTTCGTGCAGCTGGGCAAGAGCGGTGGTTGTGCAGCTTCGCAAACCGAAGCGATTGGCAGGCTCCTCAGCATAGCGCTGCGGAGCTGGGTGAATCCTGAGGCGCTGATAAGGCAGCTCAAAGGGATAAGATGCCCGTCTATCGGCTTCGACAATGGAGAGATCGTTACCAGCTGTGCCGATGGTGTTGCTAAGATCTTGGACAAATACCTCAAAGGTGAGTACAAGCGCATAAAGGTGGATGTTTCGGGAATAATACCCCTTACGGAGTTCACGGAAGAAGCTGAAGGAGAAGAAAAGGTGAGAACGAAACTTATCGGTGGTGTCTGTCCGGAATGTGGCAACATCCTTGAGTATGGTGAGGGATGCATGACATGTAGAATGTGCGGTTACACCAAGTGTGGATAATTTATTTAAGCAAATTTAACCAAGTTGATTTAAGATGCCCCCAGAAAATTACGAGGAAACGATAGAAGAACTGCTTGGTGGAATGGAATTTGAGACTACGGCAGAGATTGAAGTACCCAAGAAGCTCATAGATCAGGTTATAGGTCAGGATCATGCTGTTGAAGCCATAAAAAAGGCTGCAATCCAGAAAAGGCACGTAATGCTCATCGGATCGCCTGGAACGGGCAAATCAATGCTTGCAAAGGCAATGGCTGAGCTTCTGCCCAAGGAAGAGCTGGAAGATATCCTCGTCTATCCAAATCCTGAAGACCCCAACCAACCTAGGATAAGAACTGTTCCTGCCGGAAAAGGTAGGGAGATAGTTGAGGCTTACAAGCAGGAGGCCATGAAAAGAGCCCAGGCAAGGAACTTCTTCCTCTTCATGCTAATTTTCTTCATAATAGGTTACGCTGCCTTAGAAGGTCAGATGCTCTGGGGAATTATCGCTGCAGCGATGCTGTTCCTTGTTTCACGGTACATACTGCCGAGAGAGGAAAAGAACGTTCCCAAGCTTCTCGTCAACAACGCAGGCAGAGAATCTGCTCCCTTCGAAGATGCTACAGGTGCTCATGCCGGAGCACTCTTTGGTGACGTCCGCCATGACCCTTTCCAGAGCGGTGGACTTGAAACTCCTGCCCACGAGAGGGTAGAAGCTGGAGCCATTCACAGGGCCCACAGAGGAGTTCTCTACATTGACGAAATCAACACCATGACTATCGAATCCCAGCAGAAAATACTGACAGCTTTGCAGGAGAAGAAGTTTCCAATTACAGGACAGTCTGAAAGAAGCAGCGGAGCCATGGTGAGGACGGAGCCGGTGCCGTGTGACTTCATCCTTGTTGCTGCCGGAAACTTGGATGCGTTGATGGGAATGCATCCGGCTCTGAGAAGCAGGATTAGAGGCTATGGTTATGAACTTTACATGAACGATACCATCGAGGATACGCCAGAGAATCGAAGAAAGCTGGTCAGATTTGTGGCTCAGGAGATTATAAGGGACGGTAAAATCCCCCATTTCGATAAGTATGCGGTTGCCGAGATAATCAGGGAGGCAAAGAGGAGGGCTGGAAGGAGGAAGCACCTGACGCTTCGACTCAGAGAACTGGGAGGCATAGTGAGGATGGCAGGAGACATAGCCAAAGGTGAAGGCAGCGAGCTCGTAAGAGTTGAGCATGTATTGAAAGCGAAGAAGATCGCCAAAACGATTGAGGAGCAGCTGGCAGACAAGTACATCGAGAGAAGAAAGGACTATAGGCTCTTCATGAATGAGGGTGCTGATGTTGGCAGAGTAAACGGCTTGGCAGTAATTGGTGAAGCAGCGGGAATAGTGCTTCCAATAATCGCCGAAGTGACGCCAGCTTTGAGCAAAGAAGAGGGTAAGGTAATCGCCACCGGAAGATTGCAGGAAATTGCCAGAGAAGCAGTCATGAACGTGTCTGCAATCGTCAAAAAGATAATGGGAAGAGACATATCCAACTTTGACGTTCACATCCAGTTTGTTGGGACGTATGAGGGAGTTGAGGGTGATTCAGCCAGTATAAGTATAGCAACAGCAGTTATAAGTGCCATCGAGGGCATCCCAGTTGATCAGGGCGTTGCTATGACCGGTAGCCTTTCTGTGAAAGGTGAGGTGCTCCCAGTTGGCGGAGTAACCCAGAAGATAGAAGCAGCCATTCAAGCAGGGATAAAGAGGGTGATAATCCCCAAGGACAACATAGATGACGTTCTGCTGGATGCCGAGCACGAAGGCAGAATCGAAATCATCCCGGTGTCGAGAATTGACGAAGTGCTTGAACACGCCTTGGTGCCATCAGAGGAGCGGGATAGACTTATAGGGAAGCTCAGAGCTTTAGCATACGCCGAGGTTTAGAATCGGATTGTTTCAATTTAAAGCTCAAAAGATTTTTAATTTCAACTCTCTTTTCCCCTTCATGGAGTTTTATGATATAAGAGAGATAGAAAATGTATCTCTCACGCTGATTCTGGAGGATGGAAGAGTTGAGAGACCCAGAATCCACATAGATAGAAGCAAAGCTTTCAGGGTTCTGAAAAATGGATTTTGGGGATATTTTTCTGGCAATGTAGATGATTCTGAAGGGCTAAAGCTCGCTGCTGAAAACTGTGTTTTTGAAAGCGATTCCGCCGTTTACGTGGATGATGCCGATAAAACAAGTCCCAGAGATTATTTCTTCAAAGAGAAAATAAAACTCGAAGATATCCATTTCGAGGAGAAGGTGGAGATTTTGAGAGATATTGAGGGAGAAATGAATGCAGATTTTGTGGTAAACACCAGAGTTGCATATATGGAGATAATCAGGAGATTCCACTATAGGAATTCAAGTGGCGTTGAGGTGTATTATGAAGTTCCTCGAAGTGGGGTTGTTGCTCAGGCAGTTGGAAAAGGAAAAACCCTTCAGTTCTATTCAAAAAGATATATGCGGGCAGGGGGCTTTGAGGTTGCCAAGGAGGCTGCAGAAGGAAAGAAGATCGGCTCACACATACTGGAGGTTCTAAAGGAGCTTATAAACGCCTCTCCACCACCTTCTGGGAAAATGAATGTCCTCATGGATTCTTCTCTGGGTGGTGTTTTCATCCATGAAGCTTTTGGTCATGCCGTTGAAGCAGACCACATCTTGCAGGGAGCCAGCATCGTTGCAGGAAGAATAGGGCAAAAAGTTGGAGCAGAGGGTGTAAATGTTTACGACGATCCTAGCATAGAAGAATTCGGGTTTTTCCCCTTTGATGATGAAGGCATTCAAGCAAACAGAAAAGCCATCATAGAGAACGGTGTCCTCAAGTCCTACCTTCACTCCCGTGAGACTGCTGCAAAGCTCAATGGGCAGCCGGGGAATGCGAGAGCACAGGGGGTGGATGTTCCAATAGTCAGAATGAGCAACACCTTCATCAATGAGGGCGAGCTCAGCTTGGAAGAGCTTTTGGCGGAGATGAAAGAGGGAGTATATCTTATAGGCTCAAGGGGTGGTGAGACAAATCCTGCCACAGGCTACTTCCACTTCAACGCCCAGTACGGTTTTATGGTGAGGAAAGGGGAGATACAGGAAATGATAAGGGACGTTTCAATCTCCGGAAACACGCTGGAAATCCTGCATTCAATGAAGGTTGGGAGAGGGCTGGAGTTCAATCCGGGCTTTTGCGGGAAAGCAGGGCAACTTGTTCCAGTCAGCGATGGTGCTCCGCCAACTTTGGTGAAGGCGCTGGTAGGCGGGATGTGATAGATGAGCGAAATGATTGAAAGAATTGTGCAAGGATATGTGAAAAGGTGATGAAAATGAAAAATCAAATGGGAAATCAAACGGACATTGAGAGGCTTACCTCAGAACTGGACAGGAGAGCAGATGACTGGGAGATATACTTGGAAAGGTACAGCACAGCCTCAGGTATTGTAGAAAAGGGGAAAATTAAGGGCATAAAGCAGGAAAGGGAAGAAACAGCAGCTATAAGGGTTATAGTTGATGGGAAAGTTGGCTTCGCCTCCGGACGGACCTCTGAATCCCTTGTTGAGGCTGCAATTAAGGTAGCTAAGATATCAGAGGAGAGGATGGGAGAGTTCCCGTCAGAAAGAGTAAGAAACTATGCTGAAGGTATTTTCGATTCGTATCTCAAAATGCCTAATGCGTCTCATGTTAAAGAAGCTTTAACTCTTATTATCAACTCCTGTCTTGAAACAGGATCCAATCCGGCTTTTGGGGCTGTGGAGCTTGGATGGGTTGAAAGGAGTGTTGTCAACTCCTCTGGAATTCAGGTTTCTGAGGAAGAGACTTACTCCAGCGGTTTCCTTGAGGCGGTATATAAGGAAAGTAGTGCCTACGAAATGGATGAAACGAGGTTTTTTGATACGACCGACTTTGAGTTTATAGGGAGAAGAGCTGGAGAGCTGGCAAAGATGGCCGATAAGTCTGTAAAACCTGATTCAGACAATTATGAGCTCGTCCTATCACCCATAGCAACCCAGCAGCTTCTCAGCTTCTCACTTTATCCGGCATTCAGGGCTGATAATGTTGCCAGACAGCGGAGCGTTCTTGCAGGTAGAATAGGAGAAGAGATGTTTGGAGAGCTGACGATCTACGATGATGGAAAGCTCAGTTATGGACTTAACACGGTCTCATTTGACGATGAGGGGGTTGAAACCCAGACGACGGTAATGGTAGATGATGGTGTACTTGAGGGCTACATCACTGACTTCCGCTTCGCCGCCGAGCTTGGCATTGAAGTTACCGGCAACGGGTTCAGAGAGGAGATAACTGAGTATCCACAACCCTCTCCGACCAACGTGGTTCTCATACATCCTGAAGTGGATGAATGGGATGAAAGTTGCCTCTATGCCCACTCACTTATAGGTGCCCACACCTCGAACCCGATAAGCGGTGATTTCAGCGTCGAGATAAATGTAGGATTTCTTGACGGGAGGGGAATAAGAGGTGGGATGATCTACGGGAACATCTACGAATTCCTGAGAAAAATTGAATACATAGCTGAAGACATCAGGCAGATTGAAAACACCGTCACAGGGAGTGTTTGTTTTGGGAAAGTAAAAATAAAATTTTAAATTTTCCAGCTATTTGGGGCTTATATATCCCCATTTTTCTAGAGCCTCTTTCAGCTCCTTGCTTTGCTCAGCCTTTTCTTCCAGAGAGACTTTCTCTATAACGGCATCTATCGCATCCCTCAGAGCTTTTGCTCCAGCTTTCGTGCCATTTGGATGCCCGTGGACACCGCCACCCACCTGTATTATAACATCCATACCGAAAAGCCTCATGACATCTGGAATCAGTCCTGGATGCAGGCCGCCACTTGAGACGGGAAACACTCTTTTGATATGTTCTGCTTCTTTACACTGAGATGTGCATATTTCTTTGAGCTTAACAACTTCTGGTACTTCACCAGCCATTTTTCCAACACCTGTGCCCACGTGCATGTTGTCAACTCCAGCAATTCTTGCCAGCTTGGTTATCACTCCCAGACTTATTCCGTGATCCTCCTTTCTCGTAAATGCTCCATGCATTGCTCTATGAGCATGTATTGCTAAACTCAATTCTTCGCAAAAGTCTCTCACTGTCTGTACAGCACCCCAGCCAGCGGTCAGGATGTCCACCATAACGTACTCATTACCGTAATCCGCTATGAGTTCTGCCCTTTTTCGCATTTCTTCTGTCTCTGCAGTTATGTTGCACAGATATGTCTTCTTCTCTCCTGTCTCTGCCTCAACTTTTTCGATTACTTTCATAACTTTCTCTAGCCTCTTCTCGAACCTTATGAAGGGCTGGCTGGTGAGGTTTTCATCATCCTTCAGGATGTCTATGCCGCCGCTCAGCGCTTCATAGGCAACCTCAGCGTACTCATCTACATCATATCCAACTTTGGGCTTCGGAACAGTCGCTGTAAGAGGGCGGTCATAGATGCCCAGGAGCTCTCTAACTCCCTCAATTCCGAATTGAGGGCCTTTGAAATGCTTCAAATATTCTGGGGGGAAGTGTAAATCTTCCAGCCTCAGACTTTTCAAAGCTCTCATACCAAAGATGTTGCCAGCAATGCTGCTGAGCAACTGGGGAATGTTACCCTCTTCAAAGAGGTCCAGAGGATAGGCGACCTTTACAACATTTCCATCGATTTCAAAGGCTTTGGCCATCAATCTCTTAATCCTTTCAGGGAGTTTGGAGAGCGTAGTCCAGGTTCCAACGCTGCTCTCCGAGGCAATTCTGCCTGCAGCCTCTTCTATGCTTATTCCATCAGGTTCAACCTTGAAAACGCAGATCAGCTCATCTGATGGTTTGTAACTCTTATCCACAAAATCAAGATACCACTCAAATCCCATATTCTATCAAAAGCCTTCATGAGATATATTATTTTTCGCTTATTAAAAGACTGGCCCGATGAACGTTGTTACTCATTTGTTAACTCTTCTCAAATACTCTAAAGTTCAGCCTGTCAGCAGATTTTTAACTTTAGTAAGTAAACCTTAGTAACGCTATCGGCCTATCAATCGACAATCCCCTCATTTTTCAGCCATGTAAAGCCCCACAATTGTCAGAAATCCTCCTATTGCTTTGAATGCTGTTATAACTTCTCCCAGAATTGTAGCTGAGAACATAGCAGTGAAAAGGGGTATCAGATAGATGAAGACCGATGTCTTTGCTGCTCCCAGTCTTTCAACAGCGTGATACCAGACCACATAGGCAAAGCCGGAGCAGAGAACTGAGAGATAGAGTATAGAAACCCAGGTAAGGGAAACTGACGGAAAGTCGAGGCCATTAATAGCAACAAAGGGTGTCAGCGTAATAACTCCGAATACAAAGGACCAGAATACAAGTTCAATGGCCGAATACTTCTCCATGAATTTCTTCCCATATACAGTGTAAATTGCCCAGAGTAGGCCGTTGGCAATCATCATAAGGTCGCCTTTAATAGAGGTGCTGGATATGCTCAGCTTACCCTCTGAAATTACGAGAACGATGCCAGCAAAGGCGACTAAAATTCCAAGATACTGCTGCAATTTCAGCCTTTCGTTGAAGAATATAGCTGAAAAAGCGGCAATGAATATTACAGCGGTGTTGATGAGTATGGATGCGTTTGTGGGAGTGGTGTAAAGGAGAGCGGTAAATTGAAGGTAGTAAAGCAACGAAACCCCTGAAATTCCCAGAACTATGAAGCCGGGAATTTCCCTTAGAGACGGTCGTTTCGAGATGAAGGGGATTAGAAGTGGCGTAGCAATAATAAATCTCCAGAAAGATAGGCTTAGTGGGGTGATGTCAGAAATGCCGAACTTGATAAAGATGAAGCTACCTGCCCATATTACCATTACAGAAAGAATAGCAAGAAAAGATAGCATACGCCGCCATCAATGTTAATTCATTTAAGCATTTAAGCCACTGCCTCTGCCACTGGTTTTTCAACTTCGACAGGTTTGGGCTCCTTCAGAACCTCTATCTTTCTGATTTCCACCCTTCTAAGCGGGTAGATCTTCTTGGCATTCTTGTAAATCTCACTGGGGATCTTACCAAGGACGCATTCTTGGAGGAACTGGACGAAGTTCTCTTTCTTGGCCGTCTCTTCAACAATCTGCCTCATCACTGCTCTAATTGCTCTTCTCTGTGAGGTCTTACACCTCTTAACTGTGAATGCAACTGGCTTGACCCTCAGCACGTAGCCATCTGCTGTTATAACGTCCACAACATCCTCGATCTTGCTAGTTCTGCGCCTTGTAAGACTGTTCAGGTAGTCTCTTGTAAGCTCGTACATGTGGAACTTGGTGTATGCATTATCGCCCGCAACCCTGTAAACCTTGAAGATAAGTTTCTTGTAAGGGTTCTGGTTTGAGTAATCGTTTGCCAGCTCCGCCAAAGTTATCTCAACGGTTCTATTGACTACTTTCTCCGCATCGTCGGCAGGCGTTACGCCCAGCTCTGCCATTCCAAAGTATTCAGGAGCGATGAGGGTGAACCACTTCTTGAGAGTCCACTTATCCTTTACCCTTACCTGTCTTTTTCTTGCCGTGTTTATCCCTCCCTAAGCTCAGCCAAATGCGAGTCAATTAATAAACTTTTTGTTGGTGGAAGTTGTCATATCTGCATGGACCGAATTAGCGACCGGATTAGGAAGGCAGCGGAGATCATTGCCAAAGCGAAGCATGCTGTGGTTTTTACAGGAGCAGGAATTTCTGCTGAGAGTGGTATCCCCACCTTCAGAGGGAAAGGAGGTCTGTGGGAGAAGTACGATCCTGAGGAGGTCGCATCCATTTCAGGCTTCATGAGGAACCCCCGAGCATTCTGGGAGTTCTCGAAAGACCTGCTGGTTAAGGTTAAGGCTGAGCCCAATGATGCACATAAGGCGATAGCCGAGCTGGAAGAGATGGGGATTGTTAAGGCTGTCATAACCCAGAATGTGGACATGCTGCATCAGAGAGCTGGAAGCAAGAAAGTTCTTGAGCTTCACGGCTCCATGAGCTATGTTGACTGTTTGAAGTGCGGTGCTATTTACGTCTGGGAAGACATAGAGAAAATTATAGACAACCCTGCATGCAAGAACTGCGGGAGTGAGTTACTGAAGCCGAGAGTTGTATTTTTCGGCGAACCTCTCCCTTCAGGAATTCTGAGCGAAGCTATGGAGGAGTCAAGGAAATGCGATGTCTTTATCGCAATTGGAACGTCTCTGGTAGTGTATCCCGCCGCACACCTCCCATTTATGGCCAAAGACCATGGGGCGAAGCTGATACTGATTAATGCTGAACCCACCGACAAGGATTACCTTTTCGATGTGGTGATACATGATAAAGCTGCTCCCACCATGAAAAAGATCCTTGAGAAAGTTAAAGAGCTTAGAGGTTAGAGCATAGAAAAATATGAGCTGCAAAAACTGCGGCAGATGCTGCTTGGAGATGGGTGCCAAGATATATGCTACACCAGATGACGTCAAGAGGTGGTTGGAGGAGGAAAGAGAGGATATTCTCAGACACGTTTTGGTTTATACTTACTATGATCTCATGGAAGGGGAGAAAATAGAGGGCGGGGAGGTATGGTTTGATGAATACGGAAACAGACTGGAAAAGTGCCCGTTTATAGAAGAAAGGGATGGTAGGGTGTACTGCAGAATACATGAGACGAAACCTGAGCAGTGTAAAGATTACAGATGCTGGTGAGGTTTAAGCGTTCAAAAGTATAAACATTCAGAATAATTCCAATAACTTCGGATAATTAGATAATAACCCCGCCACCACCAATTTTTGATTTTCTTAAACATATCTCTTTTTCATGTCTATTCATCTCATCTAAGTTTTTGAAGGGATATCCGCATTCCAGACAGACGTAAATGATTCTGACGTCTCCTTCTTTAAGCTCCCATTCTTCCAGATTGCCAGAACCGCATCTTATGCATCTCCAGAAATCTTTTGTTGTGGTGGATACCATTTATCGCCCTCTAATTAACACAGTATCAGATTTATCTTTTTTCTCCATAACAGGTGAAATACAGAGACAATATAGACAGCAAAATTTGACATAAGGTTCAGAACAACTCAGGACGAATCAATGACCACAACATTTTAATGTATGCATGCCGGGTTCATATCAAGCGGGGGTTGCCGAGCCAGGAAAAGGCGCAGGGCTTAAGACCCTGTCCCGAAGGGGTCCGCGGGTTCAAATCCCGCCCCCCGCATGCTTTTAACCAAATATAAATATTTCAGTTGATTTTAGATATAGTTCTACTTATCTAAGTGGATGAATTATTATTTTAATAACTTGAAATAATTCAAGTGAATAAGGCTATTATCCAATTTTGTCCAATTAAAGATTTACAGAAAAAATTATATATTTTGACTGACTGGTCAGTCAAAGATGAGGGAAAAGATACTGGAATCAGCACTTCGGCTGTATACATCAAAGCCACCGCAAAGTATAAGCATGGAAGAGATTGCAAAGAACGCAGGAGTTTCTAAGGGCACAATCTTCTATTATTTCAAAAATAAGAATAATCTGGAGAGCGAACTCCTCTCGTATTCGATTGAAAAATACTTTTCGTGGATATATGGTGAACCAAGAGATTGCAAGACATTAGAAAAAATAGTAAGGAAAGCCCTGAAAATTGCAAAGGACAATCCCAGACTTACCATGTTCTGGTATTACGTCTTCGAAAAAGAGATTTTTTCCGGAAACACACAGTTTGCACGCCAGCTTTACGACGAGATGTTAGAATTTCTTACATTGCTGTTGGAAGATATGGGTATAGATAAGCCAGAACAGACTGCCATAATTCTCATGGCCATGCTTGACGGGATATCCATTTACTCCCTCTTTATTCCAGAACTTGATGTTGATGAAATTGGAAATCTAATTCTTGAATTTGTGAAAGGGAGGTGTAAAAGGTGAGAATGTTTTTGGTCGTTCTCGTACTGCTTGTCTGTACCAGCTTGGTATCAGCTCAAGGCCCTGTGCTGTCTATAACATATCAAACAATCCCTGAAACGCCCACCCCAGGAGACATTTTTGCACTGCAAATAAACATCGTAAACTCTGGATATGCTGTGAAGGACTTAAAGCTGACAGTTTCCGAAAGCGAAGACGAACTGGTGATAATCTCTGGAGATAACGAGGTATCTTACCTGACGGTTAACATTGGTGACATTACTGGCTCAGCCTCAACGACAGTCAAGCTGAGAGCAGATAAAGAAGGGACATTTCAGCTAAAAGTAAAGCTCAGGTACAATTATGGAACAGAAAGCTTTGAGGAAGTCATCCCGATTATCGTGCTTGATAAACCCTCTATAATCATTGAAAAGATATCTCAACCGGTGCTTGAGCCAGATAGTTCAGGAAAAGCCGTTTTTGAGGTGCTGAACTCTGGAGGGGAAGCGAAGAACGTAGAAATTCTGCTTGTCACGCTAGATGGCTTCGTTGCTGAAACTTCAAGAGTGAACTTCGATAGCTGGAAAAGCGGAGAGAGAAAAACCCTTGTTTTCAACATCTCTGGGAACAAAGATGTCCTGACAGGTATTTATCCGGCAAAGCTTGTCTTCAGTTACACAGATAGATTGGGGAATGTATATCAGGAAGAGAGCGAGTTTGCAATCATAGTTGAAGGCCATCCTGAAATTGTCTTTTCCGGTTTTTCGACTACTCCGGAAAGAATTTATTCAGACACCGATTTCACTCTCTCTTTAACTCTTGAAAATACGGGCAAGGACGATGCGAAAGAAGTCATGCTGACCCTTAACTATCCTGATGCGTTTTCTGGAGAAAGTGAAGCGTTCATTGGAACTCTGAAGAGAAGTGAAGCTACGAACGCTGAGTTCAAGCTTAGGGCTGACAGAAAAGCTGAGAGCAGAGCCTATCCCTTTAAGCTTACGGCCAAATATCTCGACGGGGAAGAACTTAAGGAAAAGAGTTTTGAATTCTCGCTCTTTGTCGACACTCTCGGCGACATCAACCTCGAAATTGCAGGGCTCTACCTCTCACCCAGAAAGGTGACACCTTCAGAAGACTTTACACTGTCACTTCAGATTGAGAATTCTGGAAAACAGGATGCGAAGGCTGTTGCTGTCAAACTTCTGCTCCCAGAGGAATTTGAAGGCAAAAACCAGTACTTCATAGGAACGCTTGAAAGCGGAGATTCTGCTACATCAACCTTCGACCTCATCGCACCTCCAGAGGAGGGAGAATACAAGGTTAAGGCTGTAATAACCTATCTGGATTCAAGAATGGAGAAGTATAGCGTCGAGAAAGAGTTTACAATCTACGTCTTCCCAGGAGAGGGGCACACAGCCGCAATTGTGGGTGTAGCTGCCTTAATTTTGATAGCTGTTGGAGGTTACCTCTGGAGGCGGAAAGCTAAATGAATGAGCTTCTGAAGCTCATTGACGTCTGGAAAACCTACAGGATGGGTGCTGTAGATGTCCACGCACTTCGTGGGATAGACTTGGAAGTGAAGAGTGGAGAGTTCATAGTCGTTCTTGGGCCGTCAGGTTCAGGCAAGACAACTCTACTCAATCTTGTTGGAGGAATCGACACACCAACAAAAGGAGACATACTCTTCAACAGCATCAACGTTTCCTCGCTTGACGAAGCAGAGCTGACACTTCACCGTAGAAGAAACGTTGGCTTCATCTTCCAGTTTTTCAATTTGATCCCGACTCTTACCGCAAGAGAGAATGTACTGCTCGCTGCGGAGCTTGTGGAGAATCCGAGAGATGCTGATGAAGTGCTGGAGATCGTGGGTCTGAAGGACAGAGCCGACCACTTTCCATCTGAGCTGAGCGGTGGAGAGCAGCAGAGGGTTGCGATAGCAAGAGCTCTCGTGAAAAGCCCACCATTGATTTTGGCAGATGAGCCTACAGGAAGTCTGGACTTCGAAACTGGAAAGATGGTCCTAAGGGTTATGAGAGATATAAACAGAAATGAAGGTGTGACCTTTATTCTTGTCACCCATAACTCGGTCATCGCCACCATGGCTGACAGGGTTGTTCACCTGAGAGATGGCAGGGTTGCAAAAATAATCGTCAATGAAGAACCAGCAGAGCCTGAGGAGCTTTCGTGGTGAATTATGAAAGCTTTAAATCTGAAGGTTTTTAGGGACCTTAAATCCCAGAAGTGGCAATTCATAGCAGTCATATTCCTCGTCTTCCTGGGCGTTGCACTCTACACATCTTTCTACATGTCATATTTGAACCTCAGCAAAACCTACGATACATTTTACGAGAAAACAAACTTTGAAGACCTTGCTGTAACATTTAATCCTGCTCCAGAAGAGCTACTTTCAGAGGTTCGCAAAATTGATGGAGTTGAGGAAGTTTATGGCAGGCTGTCGGCCTACGGAACCTTCGAAAGGGAGGGTAACAAGGTCACTCTGAAGCTCCTATCAATTCCCGAAGAGTTAAAGGTTAATAAGCTGGTAATTGTTGATGGCAGGTATCCCGAGCCTGGTGAAAGAGCTGTTGTGCTTCTGAAGAAATTTGCCGACTACCATGACATTAAAGTTGGAGAAGTCATCTCGGTAGATATAAATGAGAAGAGAGTAAGTCTGAAAGTTTCCGGGCTTGCGTTCTCGCCAGAATTCATATGGATTGTTGAATCTGGAAGCTGGATTACAACTCCAAAAACCTTCGGTATTGCTTACATCCCACAACAAACGCTGGAGGAGATTCTAGGGACAGCAGGTATTATCAGCGAGGCACACATCACCATTTACGATGAGGACAGGGTGGAGGAAATTCTGAACAGGGCTAAAGACATATTCGCCGACTACGGCATCGTTGAGATCTACAAGAGGGAGGATCAGCCAAGTAACAAACTCGTTAAGATGGATCTGGATGGATTTAAAGAGCTCTCATTCATGTTTCCGAGCTTTTTCCTTTTCATCTCAGCCCTGATGGTTTACGTGCTGCTTTCAAGAGTTGTGAGAGAGCAGACAGGCAGCATAGCAATACTTAGGGCCTTAGGATATAGCAGGAAGGACGTTCTTCTGCATTATCTGTCACATTCCATCGTTATCGGGGTCATCGGTTCAGTCATCGGAGCAATCGGAGGTTATGCATTTTCGGTACTGATGACAGCAGAATACACGAAGCTTCTCAACGTTCCGTATTATATCGCAGTCGTCCATCCTGATATAATCGCTCAGGGCTTAGCGATAGGCACAATCACACCTCTCCTTGCTGGCATTTCAACGGCCTACGCTGCCTCACGAATAGAGCCTGCTATAGCCATGAGGGGCGTGGAGGTTGAGGTTAAGAAAGTAAGGGTTGATGAGATACTCTTCTTCTTAAAAAGGGTCTCGATGTTAACCCGTCTGGCTTTGAGGAATCTTTTCAGAAGTCCGAGAAGAACAATTTACTCTCTTTTTGGCGTTGTAGCTAGTGTCGTCCTCATTCTCACATCCATGGTCTTTCTGGATGCAAATGACTTCGCCATTTCCATGCAATTCGACAAGATAACTACATTCGACATGAAAATCACAACATCAAACCCGGAAATTTACAGAGCTGTGAAGAACATGCCTGAAGTTTTGGAGGCTGCCCCTATCATCGAAACGTGGGTAGTTATTGAGAGGGATGGGGTGACGAAATCGTCCATTCTGTACGCCATAGGGCACAATCAGAACATGCTCAATATATACGATATAAGTGGGAGACAGCGTCACCCTCCGCCTAAAGGCATCGTCCTGCCAGAAATCCTCACCTCAAAATTAAAGGTTGCACAGGGGGAGAAGGTGGAAATTCTCACGGAATTTGGAAGACAGAAAGTGATTATTGCCGAGATATACAACCAGCCTCTTACCCCGACATGTTATGCAGATATATTCTACTTTTCAAAGAAAACTGGGGTTGATTTTAACGCTATAATTGTAAAATTCAAGCCGGGAATGGAAAATCAGGGGAAGAACAGAATTCTGGACATTAAAGGCATAAGAGCCGACTCAATCGACGATTTAAAGGAATACATAGATGAACTCATGACTTTCTTCTACGTCTTTATATCCTTCACCCTTCTCTTTGGCGCCTCTCTCGGCTTTGCGTCGATATTCAACACTACAACGGTGAACATTCTGGAGAGGAGAAGGGAGATTGCAACCCTTAGAATGCTGGGCTATACAACGAAGGAAATTGCCTACAGCCTTCTGGTGGAAACAGTTATCATCGGGATTATAGGCATAGTAATTGGAGTACCTTTGGGCTATATGAGTGCAAAGCTCTTCTTCGAATCATTCCAGAGCGAGCTGTATTACATGCCCTTCATAATTTACGGCAGGACTTACGCCTTTACCATCCTAACAACATTCGCCATACTCCTGCTATCTCTCCTGCCCGGGATAAGGTATGTGTCTCGGATGGAGATAGAAAAGGTGACGAAGGAGATCGTGAGCTGAGAGTAAATCAACCTCAGACCAAATCAAAAAGTTAATAGATATAGGCGTAGAGTAGAGAACATGAGAGAGAAGCTGTTTTTTGATAGCATCCAGATTGGCGATGCCGTCGAATCCATACCTCGAACTATAACTGAAACGGACATCTGGCTGTTTGCATACCTCACTGCAGATTTTTTCCCGCTTCACACCGATGTGGAATTCGCAAAAAGGACTGTTTTTGGTGAGAGGATTGCTCAGGGAATGCTTGTTCTTTCAGTAGCTCTTGGCATGATAGACCAGGTTATCCTATCAAAATACGATGTGAGTTCAGTTGTGGCTTTTTACGGCATAAGGGATGTCAGATTTCTCTCGGCAGTAAAAATTGGAGACACTATTAAAGCGAGGGCGGAAGTTGTTGATAAAAAAGAGAAAGATAAGAGGTCTGGAGTCGTCACCTATCGCCTGACGGTCACAAATCAGAGAGATGATGTTGTTCTTACAGCGGAGTACAGTGCCCTCATTCAGAAATCTCCTTCATAATTTCATCTTTGAGCCTTATTCTGTCTGCCTTGCCCAGCCTGGTCATGGGTATGCTCTCCCTCACTATTACTTTCCTGGGCACCTTGAAGTCTGCAAGCTCTTTTTTGCATGATTCAATTATCTCCTCCTCGGAAACCGTCTCACCGGGTTTTGGAACAACCACAGCCCAGACGACCTCGCCGTATATTTCATGGGGCATCCCTATGACTGCAGCAGCCGCAATTCGCTGGTCTTTCATTATAATCTCCTCAACTTCCATAGGGAGGACTGTATAGCTTCCAACCCTAATTATCTCCTTCTTCCGTCCAATTATGTATAGCTCATCACCTTTCAGGTATCCTAGATCCCCGCTCACCCAGAAACCGTCAGTAAATCCTTTCTCAGTCTCCCCAGGCTGCCTGAAGTATCCCTTGCTTACCATTGGCCCCTTTACCAGTATCTCTCCAACATCCCCCTCGCCAAGCTCTTTTCCAGAATCGTCAACTATCTTTATCTCAACTCCCTCAAAGGGCACGCCAACATAGCCTTCTGCGAATTTCATGATGTCATCGTCAGGTCTTGAAAACGTTGCGAATCCTGTCGTCTCTGTAGAGCCATATCCAACGGCTATTTTCTGGCACAGCTTCTGCATCCTCTTTATCAGCTCAGGATTCAG
The DNA here is from genome assembly GCA_002010215.1 of Archaeoglobus sp. JdFR-37. GTDB lineage: Archaea > Halobacteriota > Archaeoglobi > Archaeoglobales > Archaeoglobaceae > JdFR-37. The sequence continues at coordinate 69,541 of MTMY01000003.1, read as the reverse complement.
CCTTTCCCCTGCAGTTACCAAAAGCTCCAGAGAAGACAGATCATAGTCTTCAAGGCCCTTCATGGAAAGAATCATGGCAAACATTGTTGGAACTGCCCCAAAATACGGAATTCTCTCATCTTGAATCGCTTTCAGCACAACATCTGGCCTCCAGTGGTCGATGAATATCATTTTTGAGCCATTGAGTACCCCTATCGAAAGCAGCTCTGTTGTGCCCCCAACGTGGCTTGGAGGAAGGTGTACGAGGGTCGGATATCTTTCAAATTTACCGAAGTATGCCAGTATGCTGCTAAGCTCCCCAATACACATGGATATGACATTTTTGTGTGACAGTAGCGTTGCCTTTGGCACACCAGTTGTTCCGCCGGTAAATATTATCAGGATGTCCTCATCAGGCGACTTGCTCAAGGGCCTTTCAATAGGCTCATGCTTAAGCAGCTCATTGAAATATGGTTCAGAGTTCAGGAAGACGAATTCTGGGTTGCCTATGTCTGCCTTCACTTCATTCAGGGTGGATTTTATATTATTATCCGCAAAGCTGTCAATAGCTATCACTACTTCTGGCTCTGCGTGGCTCAAAAATCTGCTGAGCTCTGCTTTTCTGTACCTCACGTCCATTGGAACGGTTATGGACCCTATTTTGCTGGATGCGAGATAAGTGTAGGCGTACTCAGGCCGCATGGGGAGAACGGTCGCAATTCTATCCCCACTGCTAACACCCATTTCTAGGAGGGCTCCAGCAAGAGAATCGACACTCCTTTTGAACTCTCCGTATGTTATTTCTTCACTTCCATACTTTATTGCCGTGTAACCCTCATCTTTATTCGCCCAGTAATCCAAGTACTGCCAGAGGTATTCAAATTCCGGCAAATCCTTCATGATTAATCTGAATGTTGAACTGATTTAAAAGTTTGGTTAACCTGTTCACCCGGCTGATGGTTTGTCGGTTAATCAATCTCCACCACTTCACTCCTGTTCTAGCAAAAATAATTAATCGCTTCATATTTATTCTAACTAAAACAAAAACCATTTGTTAAAGCTGGAAAGGGTTGGGAATGCATGAATATACGAAACATATTCACATCTTCCAGAATCCAGTTGCTTAAAATGCTGGATTCACGCCCCTATACTGTTTCGGAACTGGCAAAATTAACGGGTTACTCAAAAAGCTCTATCCTTTATCATTTAGAGAAACTGAGCAATGCAGGAATGGTGGAGAGAATCGAGAATGAGAGGAAATGGATATATTATCAGCTCACGGAGAAAGGCAGGAGAGCAATAAGATACGATAGCGTTGCTAAGATTATGCTGGCCATCGGCAGCGTGACATTTCTGTCGGGCATTGGAATGCTCATCACAAGGTTGCAGAGAGAGGCATTACCTGAAGTTGCCAGAGCTCCTGTTAAAGCCCCTGTTAAACCCGAGTTCGAGGTAGTAAAACCGGCTGTTGAACCGGCTTACGCCCTCATGGCAGTCGGTGCAATTCTCATCATACTTTTCATCTGGTTCAGGCGGAAATGGTAGCCTTTAACGTCAACTTTCACCCCCGAGAAGCTCATTGAGTTTCACAAGCACTCTTGCAGCTTTAGCAACATCTTCCACTTTTACTCTCTCAAGAGAAGTGTGGCAGCTGTGAAGGCTGCCAGGGCCCCATACTACTGCCTTCCAGCCAGCTCTTTTCAGGTTTATTGCATCTGTCCAGGAGTGCATCTCCCCGTATTCCACCTTGACACCACTTAACTGAAGGGCTTTTTCAAAAGTCTGGAACGACTCCTCCTCAAAACCATTATATACCTCTCTGGCTTCATATTCTCCATATTCCTTCAAGATGGATTCAGCCGCCTCCAGTACTTTTTCAACTTTCAGTGAGGAAGGTATGGTGAAATCCAGACGGAGGTAGCATTCATCCGGTATTACGTGTCTATTATCTCCACCCTTCATCTCCATGAGAACGATTTTTCCCGGGAGCTGAAGGTTTCTCAGCCTCTCCACCATCTCAAAGGCTCTGTCTATTGCATTCAGTCCATATTCTGGATATGAACCGTGGGCAGCCTTTCCTTTCACTCTCACAACAAATTCGATGCATCCATAATGGCTGATGGCTATTTTCATGTCGGTGGGCTCCATTACTACTGCCCTTCCATTATATTGACTGGAAAACTCTTGGCTGCCCTTTCCACCCTCTTCTTCATCCGAAAGTAGAGCTATTCCGAGATTCAGGTGGTCTATCTCCTCCAGAGCCGCCATAATAGCTGCAATTGATGCTTTAGCATCGCAAACACCTGTACCATAGGCATAAACTCCATCAAATCTGAAAGCATGATTACTGGGAAAGGTGTCAAGATGTGTTACCACCCAGAAATCTGTTTTACCTTCAATTATCAGGTTCTGAACTTCTCTGCCCTTAATTTTATATTTCACTCCAGTCTCATTTAAATGGTCAGAAATAAGAGAGATGAGCTTGTCCTCCTTCCCTGAGGGAGAGGGGGTCTCCACCAGCTTACTAAGAAGTTCAATCAGATCGGGCGAATACATGACACAGGGTTTAAAAACACCGAATATAAAACTTAACCTTGTGGGTGCAGTTGAGACAGTCGAAATAGCCAACGTCGATGCGTCTGATCTTCAGGAATTTGTTGAGATCTATCGCCTAGCTTATAAAGGGCTGGAAGAGTACGCATACACAACCACCAGGGACATAAAGAGTTATTTCCGGTGGCTTCTCAAGCGCGATAGAAACGGGTTCTTCAAAGCCATGATTGGGGAAAGGATTGTTGGATTTCTGGCATGCGATACTAGATGGATAAGCCATGTAGAAGGTGTAGAGGTTGGAGAAATCCACGAGATAATTGTCCATCCAAGATTTAGAGGGAGAGGGATTGGTAAGAAACTGGTGGAAAAGGGTATAGAGTACTCAAAACAGCAAGGCAGACAAATTTGCGAGCTGTGGGTTGGGGACAGAAACGAAAAAGCCAAGGAATTTTACAGAAGTCTAGGTTTTAAGGAAGCAGACAAATGGGGTAAGTGGATAAGAATGGTGAGGAAGATATAGATTTTATAATATTTAGTATAAAAATAAAATAGCAATGTTTTATAATTAAAAAAAGAACAAGTTATATAAATCTTGTGTGGTTATTCATCACGATTCGCTTTGGGTTGAAATCTATGAAATGGAATATTTCGTTAATTGAAAAATTGGTCAAAATGCCTGTTATTTAAAAAATGGTATAAATTTATAATTAATGAAAAGAGTAGTTTAAAAGCTTTTTACCCCTTGAAATATCGCCATATGCTTTTGTATTATTATAGTAATAATGTAATTGGGTGAAATGCATGATAACTAGAAGGAGTTTCTTGGGTTTGACTGGTGCTATCTTCGCAACTGCCCTTGGTATGGCATGTACAGGAAAAGAAGGAGTACAAACTACAATGCAAACACCAGCACCGTCAGTTACATCTGAAAAAGAATATGTGCACCTGCCAGAGCTCCCATGGAAGTACGAAAAGCTCGACCCAGACCACGTTGCAGACCTTGGCTATGAAGGATACATGGAGGCTCACTGCATGTATGGGGTTTTCAATGCGGTGGTTGTAGCCCTTGAAGAAAAAGTTGGCTTCCCTTACTCAGAGTTCCCCACACATCTTGCAGTCTACGGTAAGGGTGGCGTTGTAGGATGGGCGACGCTTTGCGGTGCATTGAACGGTGCAGCCATGGCAGCATACCTCGTGTTGCCGGAAAAAGATGCGGATGAAGTTATTAACGAGCTGTACTCATGGTACGAGTATACAGAATTGCCAGAATACGTTCCAAAAAAGGCTAAAAAAGCTGACTTAAGCCCATTTCCAAAGTCAGTGGCAAACTCTCCCCTCTGTCACGCTTCAGTCACCAACTGGTGTGAGGTCAGCGGCTACAAAGCCTTTTCAGCAGAGAGATCAGAAAGATGTGGGAGGTTGACGGCAGATGTAGCAAAGAAGCTTGTTGAGCTGCTTAATGCCAAAGCAGATGGGACTTTTGTTGCCGCCTATCCACTGGACGAGAGAACGGCTTCATGCAGAGGGTGCCATACAAAAGGAAGCCCACTGGAGAACACCAGGGGTAAGATGTCCTGCGAGAGCTGCCACGACGTAACTCAGATTGAGGAGCACCCCAAAGTCTAATTTTCTATTTCTATTTTATATTTCTCTCTTTTCTTATCTTTCGTATTCCGTGAGTGAGAGTAAAAAACATGGAAAAGATTACTTCAAAGAATTTACAAAATCTTCAATCCTGTCAGCAGCCTCTCTGAGCTTCTCCATGTGGACTGCATAAGCGCACCTTATATATCCCTCTCCGCAGTCCCCAAAGGCATTGCCCGGCACGACTGCCACATTTTTCTCGAAAAGCAATCTCTCTGCAAATTCCTCACTGCTCAATCCCGTCTCTTTTATGCTGGGGAAAACGTAGAAAGCTCCTTCTGGCATTCTGACATCCAGAATCTTTGAGAGCCTCCTCACGAAGAAGTTCCTCCTCCGCAGGTACTCTGCCCTCATCCGCTCCATCTCGTCTTCTCCATTTTTCAAAGCCTCTATAGCCCCTATTTGGGCTGTGACTGGGGCACAGAGCATACAGTACTGGTGAATTTTCAAAACTGCATCAAGAATATCGTCAGGGGCTATAATGTACCCAACCCTCAGCCCTGTCATGGCAAAGGCTTTGGAGAAGCCGCTCAGGATGACCGTTCTGTCCTCCATTCCGTTGAGGGATGCAATGGAGATGTGGGTACCTTCATAAGTCAATTCTGCGTAGATTTCATCTGACAGTACAACTGCATCCATTTCTATTGCAGCATCTGCTATCTCTTCAAGCTCCTTTCTCGAGAAACTGACACCAGTGGGGTTGTTAGGGTAGCACAATATGATGGCCTTAACTCTCATGCTCTTTCTTGCTCTAACGAGGTCTTCGTAACTAAGCTTGAAGTCGGGAGTTGTTGGGATTTCAGCCACTTCAGCTCCGGCAAGGTATGCGAGGGGTTTGTAGGAGACGTAAGCGGGTTCGGGAACTATTACTCCATCCCCTTCCTCCACAAGGGCCCTCAGGGCAATGTCAACCCCCTCACTCACACCGGTGGTTATAACAACATTATTGGGATGGCTTTCAACGCCAAATTTCTTGTAATACTCAACTATCGCCTCTCTAAGCTGTGGCAGGCCTTGGTTAGAAGTGTAGCTGGTTATGCCCTTCTCAAGGCTGTAAATCATCTCCTCCCTTATCCTCCAGGGAACCGGAAAGTCTGGTTCGCCAACTCCGAGACTGATGACGTCGTCTCTCCCTATGATCAGGTCGAAGAACCTCCTTATTCCGGAGGGTTTTATTTCCAGAACTTTTTTTGAAATTCTGGAAGGTTCACGGGACAATTGCGAGCCTCCTATCCTCCTCATCAGCAAAAAGAAGCACACCCTCCTCCTTGTATGTTCTCAGAACGAAGTGAGTAACGGTATCTCGAACTTCTGGAATGGTTGATATTTTTTCCGCTACGAAGAAGGCAACGTCTTTTAGCGTTTTGCCTTTCACAACTACCTGAAAATCGTACTCTCCGCTGACAAGCCTGATGGCGTGAACCTCAGGAAACTTGGCAATCCTTTTTGCAATATCATCATACCCCTTCTCACGGGTGAGGGAGACCCTCACATCAATTATAGCATAAACTTCCTCCACTCCTGCTTTTTCCCAGTCTACAATTGTCTTGTACTTCAAAATTATGCCATCATCTTCAAGCTTCTTAATGATATCCTCAACATCTTCTCTCAATATACCTGTCATTTCGGAGATTTCTGAAGGTGTGAGCTTCGAATTCCCTTCAAGTATCTTGAGAATTTCCAGAGCTTTTTCGTCCATTTTACCACCTTTAGCAGAAATTACTAGTAAGCATTTAAATTTTTTATCCCGGTTTCCAGTTTGTGGCTCTCTTGTTGATTTCCTGTAAGGTGTCATTGATTTGATTTTCTCAGTAATCGAATTGCAGCTTTAAGAATTGGCTATTCAAAACCATTGGGATATAGGGATGGTGGGCTGGGTGGTAGGCCTGAAAATAATTAAAATTGACAGTTATAGCCGTGTGCATCTGTAAGATTAAATCAAGGTACGGCCCCCATCCCAAGAGTATTGAGGTAGGGGGGTATTTCTAGGGAATACAATCACTTCAGCCATCCAAAAAAGTTTAAAATGGAGATGAAAAATCCTGATTGGTGATTTAATGAAGATCGTGATAATGGCTGGGGGTTACGCCACAAGACTCTGGCCCATTACCAAAACAAAGGCCAAGCCCTTGCTGCCGGTGGGCAAAAAGAAGATAGTAGATTATATTTATGATAAAGTCGTCAATTTTGGTTTTCCCATCGTTCTTTCCACTAACAAACGCTTTGAGGAAGATTTTAAGAGGTGGGCAGAGGAAAAGGATGTGGAAATCATTGTTGAAGACTCTACAAAGGAAGAAGAGAAGCCCGGAGCTGTGAAGGCCCTTTCAGACATAGCTAGAACCTTGGATGATGAATTACTTGTTCTCGCTGGAGATAATCTATTCTCCTTCAACCTTGACGGCTTTATGGAGTATTACAGAAGTAGGAAGGCTGTTGTTACTGCATTGTATGATGTAGGAGATTATGAGCTTGCTAAGCGTTACGGTGTTGCTGAATTGAATGGAGAGAGGATTCTGAAGTTCCATGAGAAGCCGGAGAAGCCACCATCCACTCTGGTGGGTATAGGCATCTACGCCCTTACAAAAGAGGCAACAAGACTCCTCGTGGAATATGGCGAGAGTGAGGAGAAAAGAGACAATTTAGGCGATTTCCTGAGCTGGCTGTGCAGCAGGGTCGAGGTTTACGGCTATCGCTTCGAAAACGGGAACTGGTATGACGTTGGAAATCCCGATTCGTACTTGGAAGCTTTTCGCTTTTACATCCAGCACAGCGTTGCAGATGGCATCCAGATTGACCGCACATCCAAGATAATCGAACCGGTGGTTATTGAGGAAGGCTGTCAGATAAAGGGGAGGTGCCTTATCGGCCCCTATGTTTACATGGGCAGAGACTGCGTCATAGAAAATTCAGACATAAGCGATTCAGTCATCTTTGATGAGGTTGTGCTGAAGAAGGTGAAGATGTGGAGAAGCATAATTGATGAGCGGTGCGAAATCAGGAATCTGGAGCTGAACAGCTCCATTATCGGTGGGCACGCAAAGATTCAGCGCGGGGAATAGTGGTAACATTCCATAACCTACCAAAATGAAGGCGGCAATCTTGGATGGCTACGTTGATGAACCCTCGTGTCTGGGCGTTCCTCCCTACATCTCCCCTTATCCGCGCTACATCTACGGGATGCTGAAAGACCTCGGCATTCCTGCATACTACACCACTATAGACCACTTCAGGAGGAGCAGAGAGGCGAAAGCCTATTTCGACAGGGTAGATATAGCAATTATCATAGCGGGAATTGCCGTTCCTGGCAAGTATCTGGGCGGTAAACCTCTTTCTCTAACAGAACTGGGCAGACTGAACATAAGGGCTGAAAAGAAGATTCTAGTTGGGCCCATCGTTCTCGAAACAGAAATGAGAGAGCTTGAAACTCTCGACTATGAAGTCCTCCCATTCCCCTTTGAATATCATCTCTTCCGTCTGCTCTGCAGGATTGCCGGAGAAAAGGACAGGGAAATAGAATCTGAATCGTCCAGCCCTACAAGAAACTTCGTAAACCGCTTCGCAGTTCTCGGAAGTGAAGTTGTCAGGCAGCATCCTGAATTTCCAAACCTGATCTGCGAGATTGAAACCTACAAGGGCTGCTACTGGCGGGGATGTAGCTTCTGCATCGAGAGAATCCACAGCGTTCCACAAATGAGAGATGGTAAAGCGGTGATTGATGAGATAGAGAGCCTTTACAGAAACGGGATACGCCACTTCAGGTTGGGAAACCAGACTGACTTCCTGACCTACGGTGGAGACTTCTCAAAGGAGTTTCCAAAGCCTGATCCAGAATTTATGCTTGCCTTCCACCGAGAAGTTTGGAGACGCTGCCCGAATATCAAAACGCTGCATTTAGATAACGTCAATCCCAAAACCATCGCTGAGTATCCGGAGGCGAGTGCTGAAGTTATCAAAACCATCGTGATGTATCAATCACCAGGCAACGTGGCAGCAATGGGCCTTGAAAGTGCTGATGAGGGGGTTGTAGAAGCAAACAACTTGGCAGCTATGCCTGATGAGGTTATGATGGCCATTGAGCTCGTAAACAAATACGGCAGATATATCGGCCATAATGGGCTGCCGTATCTCCTTCCGGGCATCAATTTCGTCATAGGTCTGAAAGGCGAGACAAAAGAGACCTTCGAGAAAAACTTCCGGTTTCTGGAGGAGGTAATGGAGAGGGGGCTTCTGCTCAGGAGGATAAACATAAGGCAGGTCAAGATTTTAAAAGGCACGCCCATGGAGAGTTTTGGAGATAAAAACGTAAGGAGACATAAGAAGTACTTCAGAAGGTTCAAGGAGAGGGTAAGGAGGGATATAGACACAGAGATGCTGAAGAAAATTGTCCCTGTCGGTAGAAGAATTACATCCCTCAGGTGCGAGGTTAAAGAGGGTAAAATAACCTTTGCAAGACAGCTTGCAACCTATCCCCTTCTCATAGGCCTTATTGGTGAATATGACAGAAACACCTGGCTGGACGCTAGGGTCGTCGATTATGGTCAACGCTCCATTACTGCAGTGGAGGCGCCACTTGACGTTAACAGAGCAACTCTGAAACAGTTGGAGGCAGTACCGGGAATAGGGAGAAGTCTGGCGGCAAAGATTGTGGCTGAAAGACCTTTCAGGAGTATTGAAGAGCTGAAAAAAGTTCTTGGCAACCAGTTCAAAAATCCGGAGCTCTGGCTTTCAATTGCACTTTAACGTAAGTATCTCTATTTATCCAGACAATAAAAACAAATAATTCACTGAACATTTTTATAGGGAATCTCCAGTGGAAATGAAGGGGGTCGAATAAATTTAGGGTAAAGCTCTTAAAGGATGCATCCGTTGACCTATCACTTCTTAGGGTGTCGGCTTATGTACAATGATGGTAATATTTTCGAAAAAATGTTAAAGAAGACCAGGATTTTCATAAACAGGGATGTACTCAGGCATTCTTATACGCCCGAGCACCTGCCTCACAGGAATGAGCAGATAAATGCCTTGGCATCCATACTTGTTCCTGCCCTTCAGGGTGAAACTCCATCTAATGTCCTCATCTACGGGAAAACCGGGACTGGAAAGACCGCAACCGTCAAGTTTGTAGGAAAACAGCTTGAACAGGCCAGCATTAAGATGGGGGTTCACTGCTGCATTCACTATCTCAACTGCGAGGTTATTGACACGCAGTACCGTGTTCTGGCAACTTTAGCCAAGGCGCTGGGCAAAAACGTGCCCATGACCGGCTGGCCAACAGATCAGGTTTATGAGGAGGTCAGGAGAGCAATAGATGCGAGAGATCAAACCGTTATAATCGTGCTGGATGAAATAGACAAGCTGGTCAGAAAAGGAGACGAGGTTCTCTACAACCTGTCGAGAATAAACTACGAGCTGGAAAATGCCAGGGTCAGCCTTATAGGAATAAGCAATGACCTGAAGTTCAAGAGCTTTCTGGATCCCAGAGTCGTGAGCTCTCTCAGCGAGGAGGAACTAATATTTCCCCCATACAATGCAGAACAGCTTCAGGATATTCTTATGCAGAGGGCTGAGCTTGCTTTCTTTGATGGGGCGCTGGACGATGAGGTTATCCCCTACTGTGCCGCTCTTGCTGCCCAAGAACATGGAGATGCTAGGAAAGCCTTGGATCTGCTGAGGGTAAGTGGTGAGATAGCGGAGAAGGAGGATGCTGATAGGGTTACTAGGGAGCACGTGAAGAGAGCTGTCAAGAAAATTGAGATGGATCATGTTATTGAAGTTGTCAGAACTCTTCCAACGCAAAACAAGGTTTTGCTCTACAGCATGATTTTGCTGAACGAAATTGGGAAGAGGAAGTTTACCACTGGCGAGGTCTATGCAGTTTACCGCTCCCTCTGCAAGAAAGTGGGGCTTGATGTGCTGACGCAGAGAAGAGTGAGTGACCTCATAAGCGAGCTTGACATGATGGGCATAATAAACTCCATAATAATCTCCAAGGGTAGATATGGGAGGACGAGGGAGATAAGAATAGATGTGGATCCCGAATCTCTGAAAGAGGTGCTGCTTGAAGATTACAGAATGGAGATTCTGAACAGCATCGAAAAGAGCCTGAAGAGCACAATTACACTGGAGCTCTTCGAGTGAGTTTTGAGGGTTTGACCACGTTATTTCCCAAAAATCCGGCACATTACTGGGTCTTCGCCAAACAAGTTACCTGAGTAAACCAGAGCTCTATACCTGCATCCCCCTCTGCACTCCTGCCTGAACTCGCACTGGCACTGCAGTTCATCAATTGTCCAGATGTATTTCTCTTTCAACCTTTCCCAGCATGTCTTCAGTCCATCTCCAACAGATCCAACGGCCTCGTCCTCAAAGAATCCACATTTGGAAACCATTCCAGAAGGGGAAACGGATGCGAAATGTGCACCACATGCAAAACCGCCACTACCCTCATGTCCCAGATCCCCAAACCCGTATTTTGACATTATTTCAGCCGCAATATTAAAATCAGGGACAACATTCTCTAGAGTCGTTGGATAGTCTATTGCCCATCTTATAACGCCGCATTCTGAAAGCATGGTGCTAAGTTTCTCGAATTCTCCTAGGTTGTATTTTGTGACCATAGTGGAGACGGAAACGTCAACTCCGGCATTTACAAGCGTTTTCACAGCCTTCATTGCTGCTTCGAACTCCACACCCCTCAGCCTTTCATGACCCTCAATGCCATCAATGCTGACCTGAACTTCATCTACAAGCTCTTTCAGCCTCTCAGCTTCTTTTTCCCCAATCAAAAGGCCGTTGGTGAGCAGAACAATCCTGAAAGGCTTCTTTCTTGCATACTCCAGAAAACTCCATATCTTTGGGTGGAGAAGTGGCTCTCCTCCAGAAATCATCAGCTTCAAACCACCAATAGCGTAAAAATCGTCAACAGTCTTTTTAAACGTCTCAAAATTCATAAATTCCCTTCTCTGATGTACATAGCAGTGTTCACACTTCAAATTGCAGAGCCAGGTTACATTTACAAGCAAATAGCGAAGCGACGGCTCTTCAGCAGAGATTACTTCAATATCCCGCCTCTCGCCTCTCTCAACTAAGAGCCCTTCAGAAATCAAAAAATTGAGAAAATCTTTATCTACTTTACCGATTTCAACAAACCTTCCATCACAACTCTTCAAAAAATCAAGAGCTTCATCATCCAGTTCGTAAAGCTCATTGTTTGCAGCGTTGTAGGCGTAGGGCCCATCAAACACTCTTAACAACACTCTGTCCGCAAGACGTAGATGCGGCAAGTTTCACGTCCTCCTCGGTAATCTTCCCAGTTTCAATAAGATGTCTTAGTATTTTAAAGGCTGCACACTCCAGCCCCACATCACTCGGTTTATAGAACTCGCAGTGATAACAAATCAGCTCAATATGGTTGGTTCCTGTCATGGTAATCAACACTCTCTTGTCATCATGCGACCTTCAGCACGAAACATTGCACTTGCAGATTCCGACCACTCTCTTCTCAACTTTTTTCACCTTCATGCATATCACCCACTGATTAGTTGTGGAGCAAATATATAAAATTTACTTATCAAATTTTTGATAACTGTTAACATCCATTAACACTTAATATGATTTTCTTGATACCGGAAAGGTTTAATACAAAATTATAAAATTTAGTAAGCATGAGAAGAATCCTGGTCTGTCCAGTTTGCAATTCCACCGAAATTGAGCTTGATGCTGGCGGATATACTGGCAAATACTACTGCAAGAAGTGCGGTTATGTGGGAAGCTACGTGCTTGAGATGACTGAGGGTGAATACAGAGAGATGATAGAAGGAGAAGAAGGGGAAAGGCACAGAGATTCGCATAAGTGAGATGCTTCTCAAAAATTTCATAAGCTATTTATATCGCATCGCTCCAAGTTCTCCATGGAAAAAGTCATTCTCCACGCCAAGAAAGGAGGAGTTTCGGTAATTTATGAGGAATCCAAATCTACTCTGACATTTCCGGCTGATGTTGCATCTCCTTCAGCCGTTGCATTCCTTATGAGGAACTGCGATGAATTGCGAGTCGCTCTTCCTTGGAGGATTATTGAGAGACTCGGCCTGAACCGCTTCCGCTTTTATGGAGGGAATTTCATACCCATCGATATCAAGACCAACGGATTTTCTGCTGAAGAGAGGGCGAGATTCATCAAAGACCTTGTCAGTGGGGAAATCAACGCTGGCAACATAATATACCCCGGAAGAATTTTCGTGGAGGAGGTCAAAGAGGGTGGAGTTCTGGAGAGGCCGGGGTTTGGCGAAGCAGCAATTGACGTTGCAAGAATGGCGGGGCTGAGCCATTCAGCAGTTTACGCTTATCTTATCACCCCGGATGGAGAGGTAGCAGGCAAGGAGTATGCCCTAGATTTTGCAGCAAAACGCAACATTCCAGCCATCTCCATTGAAGAGCTAATCTCCTACAGGCTTCGGAACGAGAAGTTGGTGGAGAGGGTCGTTGAGGCTTCGCTCCCCACAAAGTTCTACGGAGAGCTCAGAGCTGTCGGATATAAAACTCCCTTGGGCGAGATAATGGTAGCTGTAAAAGGGGATGTGGGTGAGGGAGATGTGCTGGTCAGAATACATTCAGAATGCCTGACTGGAGACGTGTTCCATTCTCTGCGGTGTGATTGCGGTGATCAGCTGGAAAGAGCTCTTAAAAAAATTGATGAGGAAGGGAAGGGAGTTGTAATTTACATGAAGGGGCATGAGGGAAGAGGGATCGGGCTGATAAACAAGCTGATGGCGTACAAGCTGCAGGAGGAGGGAAAGGATACCGTTGAAGCCAATATAGAGCTTGGTTTCCCACCAGATATGAGAAGCTACGGCATTGCAGCCCAGATTTTACTGGATTTGGGGGTGAAGAAAGTAAGGCTGATGACCAACAATCCCCTTAAGTTAGAGGAGCTCAGGATGTATGGGCTAGTGGTGGACAGAGAGCCCATCGAGGTTGAGCCCTGTAGCGAAAATCTTGGTTATCTGAAGGCGAAGAAGGATAAGATGGGGCACATGCTCTGCATAAACGATTGAACGAACGACTGAACCTCAGCTCTGCTTAGCCTTCCACTCCAGATAATTGCAGTAGGGGCAGCCCAGATCCCAGTACCCCTTCTTCGTTTTTATCTTCACCATGTTTATCTCGTGCTCTTTGCATTTCTTTGCTGTGACGTAAAGGCTGCCGTTTTGTGGCAAAGGTAAAGTAAACCTGCAATCGGGGAAGCCGCTGCACCCAATAAACCTCTTTTTGTCTTTCGTCCTTCTCACCACCAGCTCTCTGCCACATTCAGGACATTTGCCGATTACGTTGTCCTTTCTGACGCCCTCTTTGAGGTTCTTTGACAGCTCACTGAGGTTCGTGCTCTTCAGAATCTCTTCCAGAAACTTCACCGACTCCTCAACAACGTAGTTCTGCTGAATTTTGCCCTCAGCTATTGCGTCCATGTCCTTCTCAAGCTTTGCAGTCATGTCGGGGAGCGTTATGGTTTCAGCATTGTTTTTCAGAGCGTCAATTACAGCGAAAGCCGTCTGCGTCGGACGTAGCGGATTACCGTAAACGTATTTCCGGCTGTAAAGCTTCTTGATGATCTCATGCCTTGTGGATTTCGTGCCAAGCCCTATCCTCTCCATTATTTTGATGAGATTCCCTGTTGAATACCTTCCGGGAGGCTTCGTTTCCTTCTCCACCAAGTCCTTTTTCAGAATTTCGAGTATATCATTTTCAGCCATATCGGGAAGAAAAGATTCTTCGGCCTTGGAGTAGATGTAGATAGCTCTCCATCCCGCTCTAATCAGTTTTCTGCCTGAAGCTCTGAACTTCTCACCGTTGGCATCTATCTCAGTCGTTTTGACATCCCATATAGCTGTTGGGGCAAGTGTTGCTAGGAATCTTCTTACTACAAGCTCATATATCCTCCACTCATCCTTGCCAAGGTCATTTTGCGTTGCAACGGCAGTGGGATATATCGGTGGATGATCTTGCGTCTCCCTTCTGCCCTTTGATGGCACTATTTTTTCCTGAGAGAAGACGATTTCAGCTTCTTTTTTGAAGGGGCTGTTTGGGCTCAAGAACTGCTTGGCCATCCCAATAACATTGAGGGTTTTTGGATAAACGGTGTTGTCGGTTCTTGGATATGAAATGTAACCGTTCATGTAGAGGTTTTCGGCAATACTCATGGCTCTGTCCGGACTCATGAACTTGCTTGCCTCCCTCAGAAATTCCGTTGTGTTGAAGGGTATGGGCTTTGCCTCCTCTTTGGTTGATTTAACGAATTTTACTACTCTTGCCGTCTTCCCTATTTTTTCAAAGGCTTTCTGTGCCTCTTCTTTAACCTCAAACCTCTTAACGTGCTTCGCCTCGAATTCGCCATTTTCATGCCTGAACCTTGCAAAAATCTCCCAGTAGGGTGTTGGGACGAAATTCTGAATTTCTTTCTCCCTTTCAACTATAAGGCGTAAGGTGGGTGATTGAACTCTTCCAACGCTCAGAAAGTCCTTCCCCAGTCTGCCTGAGGACAGAGAGATCATTCTGGTGAGAACTGAACCCCATATGAGATCTATGATTTGCCTGGTCTCAGCCGCCTTCGCCAGATTGATGTCAACGCTGGTGCGATTTGAAAAGGCATTTTTGATGTCTGCAGGAGTTATGGCGGAATATTTGGCTCTATCAACCTTAACTGCTGAGTTTACCTCCTTGATGATTTCAAGAGCCTCAAAGCCAATGAGCTCACCCTCCCTGTCATAATCCGTTGCAATGGTGACTTTCGAAGCTTTCCTGCCCAGCTCCTTCAGGAGTCTCGCTATCCCCTTTTCCTTCACCTCCTTGACCAGCTCGGCTCTCAGGAGGGATTGAAGTGGAACTCTCTGCCAGCTCTGATATTCTTTCGGGAAATCGAGCTCAACAATATGGCCTTTAAGCCCGAGAACATAAGCGTTATCTGATGGAGAGTGGTAGATGTTTATGCCATATTTTCTCTCCCTCTTAACATCCTTAAAAAGGATTGAAGCTATCCTGCGGGCAGTATTATCCTTTTCAGTTATTATGAGCCAGCATCCATCCATTGCCCTGAAGTGCAAAACCACGGTTTAATATCTTTCTGTAGTTGGAGGTTCACCTTTTCTGTGATGGGAAAGGATGGGGGAAGAATGGGGGGAAATATCAGGTGGTTGAGATCATCTGAAAGCATCTGAATCTCGGCATAAAAGAAGAGAAACGAAAAAGACCTTATATAACAATGGCATAATTAAATTGTGGACGGGAAAAGGGCTGCCCGATATCTGGACAAACTCAGACACATGGAAGAAAGAATTGGTGACATCCTCAACTGGATAAATGAGGCCAAAGAGGATAAGAAGTCGAGATTGGCCGTTTATAAAGCTGCGCAGGAAGCTGTTGAAGCTGCATGCGATTTGGTGGCCATGTTTCTGAAAGATTCAGGATATCCTCCTAAAGACGACTATACAAACCTCCAGAAATGGGGAGAGCTGATGGATGAAGAGCTTTCAGGCTGTTTAAAAGTTGCTAATGGTCTGAGAAATAGACTGGTTCACCACTATAACGGGTTGAACGACAAACTCGCTCTCGAATCAATAGTAGAGATTATTCCGTGCCTTGAAGAGTTTATCCGGGTGATGGAGTTATGGTTGAAAGAGAGAGTGCAACCAGAGTAGCCAGAGACTTTGAATTTCTGAAAGACAGGGTTCTTGCAGTCCTCATATTTGGTTCAAAAGCAATAGAAGGTGAAGAGGGTAGAGACACTGACATATGCATAGTTGCCCCGGAGGGCTTTGATATAAAGGAGGTCTTCAGACAGGTAGATGTAGCCGGAAAGAAGTACGATGTCTGGCTTTTTGAGGAACTTCCGCTGTACATGAAAATGGAAGTGATTGAAAGGCATGAAGTTGTGTTTTGCAGAAACATTCTCGAACTTTATGAGTATTTTTACCAGTTCAGAAAATTGTGGAAAGATCAGAAAAGGAGAAATGAGGTAACCAGAGAAGACCTAAGACGCATGCTTCGACGTGTTTGATTTGTTTTGGATTTTGGTTAAAAAAGATCAATAACGGAGATTAAAAACGACTTTTTATCCCTCCCACCCAGCCCTCCTCCGTCCCTGAGCTTCACCTTAGCGTTCATTAAGTCAAACTACTTTAGCTTTGAGACGCGGGTAGGCTAGCAATTCTGAGATTTCGCACATTTGATTGGCTCAGAATTTCCAGAGGGCATCTATCCCCTCTCCAATAAGATTGACAAAAATGGCAACGAAACACTTAAATAGCCTTCTCCTTTAATACGGGAAAAGTCTCTAAATTTAGGATTGTGCAGATAAAAGGGGATTCGCAAACATGACAAGTGTGAGACTATCAGGGTGATGAAATGAAATTCGGAGAATTCGGAGGGAGATTCGTTCCCGAAGTCCTTATACCTCCGCTGGAGGAGCTTAAAAAAGCATATATGGAAATCAGAGAGGATGATGAGTTTCAGAGAGAGCTTGAGCATTATCTTAAAAATTATGCTGGCAGGCCCACCCCTCTTTATTTCGCCAAGAATTTGACAGAGAGGGTGGGAGGGGCCAAGATATACCTGAAGAGAGAAGACCTGCTCCACGGAGGGGCCCACAAGATAAACAACACCATAGGCCAGGCTCTGCTGGCCAGGAAGATGGGGAAGAAGAGGCTGATAGCAGAGACAGGAGCTGGTCAGCACGGCGTTGCCACAGCCATGGCTGGAGCCCTTTTTGGAATGGAGACCGAGATATACATGGGAAGCGAAGACGTTGAGAGGCAGCGAATGAACGTTTTCAGAATGAGGCTGCTCGGAGCAAAGGTCATACCTGTTGAGGGCGGCACGAAGACGCTGAAAGATGCAATAAATGAGGCGCTGAGGGACTGGGTGGCAAGTTTCGAGACGACCCATTACTTAATAGGCTCGTGCGTTGGCCCCTATCCCTATCCCGAGATGGTCAGGGATTTCCAGTCGGTCATAGGGAGAGAGGCGAGGCAACAGATCCTCCAGATTGAGGGGCGTTTGCCTGATGCGGTTGTAGCATGTGTTGGAGGTGGCA
Source organism: Archaeoglobus sp. JdFR-37 (assembly GCA_002010215.1). Classification (GTDB taxonomy): domain Archaea; phylum Halobacteriota; class Archaeoglobi; order Archaeoglobales; family Archaeoglobaceae; genus JdFR-37. The sequence continues at coordinate 52,281 of MTMY01000003.1, read as the reverse complement.
GCAATGCAATAGGTATCTTTCACCCATTTGTGGATGATGACGTAAGGCTCATAGGCGTTGAGGCGGCCGGGAAGGGGATCGATACGGGAGAGCATTCCGCATCGCTTAATGCGGGCAGAAAAGGAGTTCTGCATGGCATGCTTTCCTACTTCCTTCAAGATGATGAAGGGCAGATAGTCGATGCCCACAGTATTGCTGCTGGCCTGGATTATCCCGGGGTTGGTCCTGAGCATGCCTACCTCATGGAGGAGGGCAGGGCCGAATACGTCGCTGTGACAGATGATGAAGCTTTGAAGGCTTTCGTTGAGCTTTCGAGGGCTGAGGGAATACTTCCAGCGCTGGAATCTGCCCATGCAATTGCTTATGCGATGAAGATTGCGGCTGAGATGAGCAGGGATGAGATTGTGGTGGTCAATCTGTCAGGGAGGGGCGATAAGGATCTTGGTGTGGTGATGGATGCCGGACTCGCTGGAGGGCTTTGAAATGATAGGTAAATCAGGTAAATCACTCATAACCTTCATAACTGCCGGTGATCCCAGCAAGAATGCGACACTCAATTTCATGTTGGCCATGGAGGAGTATGCGGATGTGATAGAACTAGGCATCCCCTTCAGCGACCCGATGGCGGATGGCAAAGCGATTCAGAAAGCAAATTACAGGGCTCTGAAAGCAGGAATTAAGTTAAGTGACGTTTTTGATATCGTTAGAAGTTTCAGAAAGCATTCAGAAAAGCCTGTTGTGCTCATGACCTACTTCAATCCCATTTACGCCGTGGGAATCGAGAGATTCGTGAGAGATGCCAGCGAAGCAGGGGTCAGCGGGATGATTGTCGTTGATCTGCCACTGGAAGAAGCTGGCGGGTATCTGGAGATGTGCGAGAAGTACGGGATCGGAACGATCTTCCTGGCGGCTCCAAATACTTCAGACGAGAGGCTCATGGCGATAGACGAGGTTTCCGAGTTCATTTATCTTGTTTCAACTTACGGTGTTACCGGAGTGAGAGACGAGGTGCCACCAATAGCCTTTGAGGCTCTGAAGAGGGTGAAGAAAGTCTGCAGGAAGCCTGTGGCTGTTGGATTTGGTGTGTCTAAACTCGAACATGTCAGAAAGCTGATGGATGCGGGAGCTGATGGGGTTGTGGTTGGAAGCGCCATTGTTGAGATAATTGAAAGGCTGGGAGAGGATGCCGCTGAGGAAATTCAGAGGAAGGTTAGGGAGTTGAGGGGGGCGATTAAGAGATAAAATTAGTTGATGGAGCAATCATACAGTCATTCTAAAACAATCATTCTAAAACAATGCTCCCCGATTCCCCTGTTCGCCAGCTTTACGTGGCCATCTTTTTATCCTTTTTATCCCGCCCACCCATCCCCCCTTCGCCGTCTCTGAGCTTTGTTCTGGAGATATAGGCGACATAATAAACGCCAACATAACTCTGTCTCCAGTAGTTGAAAGAGAACCAGTCTCAAAAACTGAAAGCGACAAAGGCATCTCAGAGAAATACAGGATAAAAGTTCCTGTCTATGCGGAATTCGAGGGTAATTCAACTATACTCGTGCGATTTGAGGTGCGATCCGGCTTCAAAGCCCTGCCTTTCCTCTTCACATACACGATTCCATGGGAACCGAGATACGGGTGGAAGGCCTATGCCGGATACAAGACCATCGAGTTCAGAATAAGCTCTAAGAGCTGGCAGGTCGTAGAGGGAGAAGAGAGAGTCAGTGTCCGATTTCAGTAAATATTGGTTGGATTAAGGTGGTTATTGTCACATTTAGCGATAGGGTAAAGGTTCTTCCAAGAAAAGGCAACATTACGAAATATTATACTCTATAGAAGGTTGAAAGGTCAATGAACAGGAGAAGATGCGAGGATTGCTGAAATATGCACATTTGACGACCATTTCAACTTTTTACTGGCTCAGAGCTTCAATGTATCTGTTAATCTCTCCTCTGAGCATCGGACCGTGTCCCGGAGCAATTATATCTATTTCTAGGCCCTCAATCTTTTTAATTGCGTTAGCCAGATTGGATTGCTCCCCGAAATTGATCCTGCTGTAGGATTTTAACGCCTGAATTATATCACCCTCGGCAAACAGTCTCCATTCCGCGTTGGGCTGGGTGTATATCCCGAAGGCATCGGCTGTGAACAGAATCCTGTCAGTTGCATCATAAACGAACATGCTATCCGGTTTGCACAGATAGGGCGCGTAGATGAACTTCAACTTCCTCCTTCCAAGCTCCAGAGTGTCCCCATCCTTCACAACCATGACCTCCGGTCTTATTCCGTATACCAGCGGAAGCCTCAGAGCGGTAAGCTCGGATGCAACGACCTTTGCGTTCTTTGCAGCTTCAAGAACTGGTGCAAGTCCGCCGCAGTGGTCGATACAGTTGTGCGTCAGAATGATGTAATTGATGATCGAGGGGTCTGCAACCCTCTTTATGTTTTCCAGCATTGCGTCTCTCGTCCCGATTGATCCGGTGTCGATAAGCGCGGTCTTTTCATCCAAAATGAGGAATGCATTCAGGGAAGTGCCTGCCGGAGGTACAGGCACGCCAACCCAGTATGTCCCACTCACAATTTCGTTCATTTTCTCGCCTCCTAAATTAAACTATTAATAATTTCAAACTTCTTCCAATAAGAATTTTATGTATTAATTTCCAGAATTAGAAATATTTTTTGGTGTGGGATGGAGATTGCGTCCATGGCACCTTCCATAAGTCCGAAAAATTTAATGAAATCCGGGATTTTTTTCTTTCTAAATTACGGAGTCGTGGCAGGAATACTGTCAATTATTTTCTGGCTTAAGGGGTCTGATTCTATTTTTCTTCTCAACGCTCCACCCATTTGGATCGGTGACGCCGTTTACAATCTGGCCATAGACTATATCGGCGACCCCAGTTCCCCGCAAGCCCACCACACGATACCCTGGGCGTTGAGGATTCCTCAGGTGTATTTTCTGATGTCTGTGATGTTCTGGAGCCTGGTTGGAGCTATTTTTGCCTGGATGAGGGCAAGGAAGGATGCAGAGACACTATGACTATACTGAATGGCAGAGAAGCCTTTAACCCAACCAATCTGATATAACGAATAATAAATAAAAAAGAAAAATCACTTAACCCCGAGCAAGTTCCTGGCCACAATCAGCTTCTCGATCTCCTTTGCCCCCTCGTAAATCTCGGTTATCTTGGCATCTCTGTAGAACTGGTTTATCGGATACTCGTCTATGTAGCCGTAGCCGCCATGGAACTGCAGAGCCCAGTTGCAGGTTTCCACTGCTACTTCTCCAGCATACCACTTCGCCATGGCTGAAAGGGCATTGTCGGGCCTGCCCTGCTCAACCTGTACGGCAGCAGCCCTGTAGGTAAGAGTTCTCGCAGCCTCAATTTTCGTTGCCAGCTCCGCAAGCTTAAACTGGATGTACTGGAATGCTGCCAGCGGGACACCAAAGGCCTTCCTCTGCTTCACATAATCCACGGCCAGCTTGAGAGCACCTCTTGCAATTCCAACAGCCTGAGCAGCAACCCAGACCCTGCTTATGTCAAAGAACTCCATCATGTAGTAGAATCCCTTGCCTTCCTCTCCCACTAGATTATCCTTTGGAACCCTCACGTTGCTCAGGCTTATCTCAGCCGTATCACTCGCCCTGATACCAAGCTTGCCCGAAATCTTCGTAGCTTTGAAACCCTCTCTGTCAGTCTCAACAATGAAGTAACTGATCCCTCTGTGCCTCTTGTTCCAGTCCTCAACTTCCCTTGTCCTTGCGGTAACGAGTATGAAGTCCGCTACAGTGCCGTTTGTTATGAACTGCTTCGTTCCGTTGAGCACCCATTCGTCTCCATCCAGAACCGCCTTCGTCTTTATACTTGCCGAGTCGCTTCCTGCATCCGGCTCCGTATTTGCCATGCCCATGATGGCGTCGCCGCTGCACAGCTTTGGAACCCACTTCTCCTTCTGTTCTTCGCTTCCATGGAGAAGCAGAATTTCGACGCCAAAGACAGGTGTCAGACAGGCCAGAGCGAGGCCAGGGTTGACAGCGGAGAACTCCTCCATCACTATCATCTGCTCAATAGGGCCGTAACCTCCACCGCCATATTCCTCAGGTATGCTTACGGCGTGAAAACCGAGTTTTGCACACTTCTTGACGAGCTCCATGGGATACTTCTCTTCCCTGTCGCACTCAATTGCAAGCTCGGGTGTAAACTCCTTCTCTGCAAATTCCCTTGCTGCTCTCCTTATATCCTCCTGTTCCTCTGTAAATGTAAAACCAATAGCCATACCACCACCTCACAACCTCAAGTTAGCCATTTCACGATTTTACATGGCATTTTATGTTGTGAAGTAGTATAAAATTCTTTTGGGGTGGATAAATTTACAGAGAGCTTTTAGAGGAACTAGAAAAGTTTAAATAGTTGGAATTCAGAAACCAAAAAAAATCATGACAATTTTCTAAGTATATTAACCTTACTGGTTTCCATTTTGCTTTAAAAGGCTGAAAATTCGAGAAAGGCTTATATAATGAAAAATGAGTAAATTTGGTGTATGTCGGAGAACGTTGCCGTTATAGGTGTTGGACATTCCAAGTTCGGAATGAGAAAAGATGTCAGCATTCCTGAGCTTGCTTGGGAAGCAATCAAGCCTGCTCTGAAATCCGCCAATGTTGAACAGAAGGACATTGATTTCTTCGTTGTGGGTAATGCGGGGATGTGGAGTAGCGAAGCTGCAATTCCAGCTTTGATGGCTGAATATGCTGACCTTGCCCCCAAAGGTTCCATGAGGGTTGAGGCAGCATGTGCAACCGGGAATGCGGCGATAAGGGTTGCCTACACAGCCATTCAGAGCGGTGAGGCAGATGTAGTTCTTGTACTGGGTATTGAAAAGATGCAGGAATCGCCGAATCCCAACGTAATAGAGTTGATAGGGAGGTTTGGAAGCTACTTCTGGGAGTTTGAGAACTTCGGCCTGACTTTCCCCGGCTACTATGCCCTGCACGCAACGGCTTACATGGCCAAGTATGGTGCAACTGAGGAAGATTTTGCGAAGATAGCTGTTAAAAACCACTACTACGGTGCCAAAAACCCATTGGCTCAGTTCCAGAAGGAGATAGACGTTGAAACTGCCCTGAAGAGCCCTTATGTGGCCTGGCCCTTCAAGCTGTTTGACTGCAGCCCCATCACCGATGGCTCAGCCTGCATAATCCTCGCAAGCGAGGAGGTGGCAAAGGAGGTTGACGACAAGATATGGCTCATATCTCAGGGAGTTGGGACCGGCACAGCAAACCTGAGCAGGCGTGAGGAGTTCACATCCCTTGCTTCAGCCAGATATGCTGCTGAAATAGCCTACAGGAAGGCAGGAATTGATGTTGACGCCCCATACAAGCATCTTGATGGCGCAAATGTCCACGACTGCTTTACGGCGGCAGAAGTCATAGCATATGAGGATCTCCGCTTCGCCAAGCCTGGTGAAGGTGTGCAACTGATAAGGGACGAGCAGACATACATAGGCGGCAGAATTCCGGTGAACATTGATGGCGGTCTGAAGGCCAAAGGCCATCCAATAGGTGCAACAGGAGTCAGCCAGGCTGTGGAAGCTTACAAGCAGCTCCTGAGCAAGGCGGAACCCGGAAGGCAGGCAGACATCAAGAATGGAAGGTGGCTGGCCCATAACGTAGGTGGAACTGGCCATTACACATACATCACAATCTACGGGCTGGATAAAAAGTGAGGCGTTAGAAAGAGGTGATTTTAATGAAAGAGCTTAAAGAGATTGTTGAAAAGAATATTGCAGAATTCGGCTTTCCTGTTGTGCAGGATGAGAAAAGTAACGCTTTGCAGTGGGTGGATCTGAGGGAGCTCAGACTTCGCTATTTCATTTGCATAGAGAACATAAAGCCCTTCTTTGAAGGCCTTAGAGAGGGCAAGCTCATGGCAACCAAGTGTAAGGAGTGTGGGAGGCTCTTCTTCCCGCCCCAGAAGGACTGCCCCAGCTGCATGGACAGCGAGGTTGAGTGGGTGGAGCTCAAGAAAGAAGGAGTTCTTGAAACGCTCACAGTCCTTTTCGTCCGCCCGCCAAGCTTCTCAGCCTACGACCCCTACACTGTTGCGATAGCAAAGCTCGACGATGGTGTCCGAATCACGGGATGGCTAAAGGGCGATCCGAGAAGTGTGAGACCAGGCCAGAGGGTGAAGGTTGAAGTGAGCAGGAGAGAAAAAGAAGGATATTTAATGTATGAAATAGTTCCCCTCTAGGGGTGATAGAGTGGGCAAAGTGGAGGTAAAGAAGATAGCAGTTCTCGGTGCTGGGACAATGGGTCATGGAATAGCCCAGGTATGTGCAGCAGCGGGTTATGAGGTATGGGTTAGGGACATAAAGCAGGAGTTTCTGGACAGGGCAAAGGCAGCCATTGAGAAGAACCTCCAAAAGGCCGTAAAGAAGGGTAAGATGACTGAAGAGAAGGCAAATGAAATCTTCGGCAGATTGCACTTCACCCTCGAAATGAAGGATGCAATAGGGGGTGCTGATCTTGTTATTGAGGCTGTTCCGGAAGTTCTTGAGCTGAAAAAACAGGTTTTTGCTGAAGTTCAGCAGTATGCCAAAAAGGATGCGATTTTTGCAACCAACACTTCAGGTTTGAGCATTACTGAAATCGGTAACGCCACAGACAGACCTGAGAAGTTCCTTGGGCTGCACTTCTTCAACCCCGTGCCTGTGATGGCTCTTGTAGAAGTGATAAAGGGGGAGAAGACCAGCGATGAAACAATCAAATTCGGCGTGGAATTCGTGAAGAGCATTGGAAAGACGCCAGTAGTTGTTAAGAAGGATGTTCCGGGCTTCATAGTGAACAGATGCTTGGTTCCCTATCTGGCCTTGGCTGTTGACGATCTCGACAGAGGTGTTGCAACAAAGGAGGAGATTGACGCAACGATGTTGTACAACTACGCTTTCCCGATGGGCCCAATCGAGCTTGGGGATTTCGTTGGGCTTGACATCCTCTATCTGGGCAACGAGCAGTGGGGGCTTGTTCCAACGCCAAAGGTTCTGAAGGAGAAGTTCGAAGCAAGAGAGCTGGGAGCAAAGACGGGCAAGGGCTTCTACGACTGGAGTGCTGGAAGACCGCAGATACTGAAGGAGCTAGCAGGAAAATACGATGGTCTCCGCCTAATTGCCCCAATGGTGAACATAGCCAGCGGTCTGATTGAGATGGGGGTTGCAGATGCCAAGGAGATCGATACCGCAATGAAGCTGGGCACAAACATGCCCAAGGGGCCGTGTGAGCTTGCCGATGAAATTGGGATAGATGCCATCGTTGCAAAGCTTGAAGAGTTGCAGAAGGAGAAGGGATATGACATCTTCAAGCCCACTGAACTAATCAAGAAAATGGTTCAGGAGGGCAAGCTTGGAAAGAAGACTGGAGAGGGCTTTTACAGCTATACTGGAGCCAGTTACCAGAACATAGTCATTGAGAAGCTCGGAGATGGTATTGCGAAGCTCGTTATCAACAGGCCCCACAGGCTGAATGCTCTAACAGTTGAAACCCTCGACGAGATCGTGACGGCTCTGAGGGAGCTTGAAAACGATGATGAGGTTAGAGTGCTGGTGATAACGGGAGCCGGCGACAGGGCTTTCTCTGCAGGCCTGGATCTCCAGGCAACTATGCAGAGCAACGCCCTTGTACCCTCAGTGGCCATGATGCTGGCAGCCAAGGGACAGGCAGCCTTTACGGCCATCGAGAAATTCCCCAAGCCGGTGATTGCCGCCATAAACGGATATGCCTTTGGTGGCGGTTGCGAGCTTGCAATGGCCTGTGACTTCAGGATAATGTCAAAAGCCGGCCAGATCGGACTGACGGAGCTTGCTCTGGGCATCATACCCGGGTGGGGTGGAACCCAGAGGATGACCAAGATACTCGGCATAGCCAAAGCTAAAGAGCTGATTATGCTTGCAAAGAGGCTGAGTGCAGACGAGGCTGAGGCTGTAGGGCTCGTCAACAAGGCTGTTGATGCAGATAAGTTCTGGGATGAAGTGATGAGCCTTGCAAAGCAGCTTGCTGCAGGAGCTCCAGTGGCGCAGAGAGTAGCTAAATACGCCATAAACTTCGGCCAGACGCTGCCTGTTGAAATTGGCCAGGCTCTTGAGGCTGCATACTTCGGAATTGTCACGTCAACTGAAGACGTAATCGAGGGCTTCAAGGCATTCTTCGAGAAAAGAAAGCCAGAGTTCAAGGGCAGGTAATGGCAGATAATGATAAATCGGTAAATGTTGAAAACAACATTATTTTTAATTTTAATTGAAAAGCAAATCATTTTAAAACGTTAATTTCAACTGCAGTGGGGAGGTGGATGATTTGAAAATTATCGTGCTGGCAAAGCATGCAGCAGACCCAGAAAGCGAGATTCATGTGGGAAGCGATGGAAAGAGCGTTGATGAAAGGGGATTGATTTTCGATATCAACGACTGGGATCGCTACGCCATTGAAGAGGCCATCAGGCTCAAGGAAGCTCATGGTGGAGAAGTGGTGGTTGTAGGAGTAGGCAGCAAATGCGAGGATACTCTCAGAAAGTGCCTGGCTATGGGAGCCGACAGGGCAATAAAGATACCCGTTGATACCGGGCTTGACTCCTATCAGACTGCTGAGGTTGTTAAGGAGGCAATTAAGGATGAGAACTTTGACCTCATACTCACCGGCCTGATGAGTCAGGATTACAACAACGCTCTGACAGGAATCATTCTGGCAGGGATGCTCAACATTCCATTTGCAACGGCTGTTACGGAGATAAAGGTTGAGGATGGCAGGATAGCTGCAAAGAGGGAGCTTGAAGGCGGACTCAGCGAGGAGGTAACGCTACCCGTGCCGTGCCTGCTCACGATCCAGTCAGGTATTAACGAGCCAAGGTACGTCTCCATCATGGGTATAAAGAGGGCAAAGACGAAGGAGCTGAGAGAAGTCAGCGTTTCACCAGCAACGAAGAGCCTTGAAGTGGAGAAGATGTATCTCCCGCCTGTCAAGAAGGCAGACATGATTACCGGCAGTGCTGATGAAGTTGCAGAGAAGTTGATTGAAATATTCAAGGAGAGGGGGTTGCTGTAATGAGGGTTTTTGCGGTTGCAGAACACAGGAGGGGTGAGCTTAACCCCATAAGCATCGAGCTGCTAAATCTTGCCAACTCAATAAAGGGAGACGGCACAAGCGAAGCTATTGTGATAGGAAGCGATGTTTCAGCCTATGCAGAGGAACTGGCAAAATACGCTGACAAGGTGTGGAAAATAGAAGATGAAAGCCTTGCAGAGTATAATCCAGAACTCTACGTGGATGTGCTCATGCAACTCTTTTCAAAAGAGAAGCCCGACATTGTTCTCGTAGGGAACACCGCCATGGGTTCAGAATTCGCCCCCTATCTCGCATCAAAACTCAACGCTCCTGTAGTCACAGATGCTGTGGGCGTTGATGTGAGTAATGGCATTAAGGTTTCCAGATACATCTTCCAGGGCAAGCTGATGGTGGATGTTCTGCTGAGAGAAGCCGACACGTATGTTATAACCATCAGGCAGGGTGTCTTCAAGGAAGAGCAGGAGGCAAGTGGAGGGATAGTGGATGCGGGAATAAAGCCCAGTGTTACTCCCTCAAGGCAGTTCGTGGGCTTTGTAGAACCAGAGGTCGGAGAGGTTGATATAAGCCAGGCTGACATCATCGTTTCGGTTGGCAGAGGTATAGAGGATGCTTCTAACATCGAGCTGGCTGAAGAGCTGGCTTCGCTGCTTGGCGGTGTTGTTGCAGGAAGCAGACCGGTGATTGACAACGGATGGCTGCCCAAGGACAGGCAGGTTGGTATCTCAGGCAAGACTGTGAAGCCGAAGCTCTATCTGGCTCTGGGCATAAGCGGAGCATTCCAGCACATAATGGGTATGAAGGACAGCGAACTGATAATCGCCGTAAACAAAGATCCTGAAGCGCCCATCTTTGGTGTGGCCCACTACGGAGTGGTTGGAGACATATTTGAGATTGTTCCAGAGCTGGTGGAAAAGCTCAGGGAGGCAAAGGGTTAAAAAGAGTTTCACCAATTTTATTTTCTTTTTGAATCATTTATCGTGTTTGTTGTTTGTTCTTGGTTTGGCCAATTTTATTAACTGAGTGATTGGCAAATGTGTCCTACTGATATTGAAGCCTTGTCAAACAATCCTGCCAAATCATGCCAAAATATATTTTATTCAGTCCCATTCTCCTCTTCCTGAATGCTTTCGGTTATCATCGCAGCATACCGGACTAAAGGTCTTATCGAGGAGAATCTGAAGAAGCTGAGAAATTTCGGTAATATTGAGATCATAATTGCAGCAGATGAGCCCGACGAAGAGCTGCTGAACCTCATCGCAGAGAAGGGTCTGAAGGCCAGTATAAGCAGCCAGAGGAGAGGGAAGTGGAGGGCTTTGAATGATGCCGTAAAGCTGGCATCCAATCCCTACATCCTGTTTCTGGACAGTGACACTCTGATAGAGAGTCTTCCTGAGAACTATACAGAATTTGATGCTGTGGAAATTAGAAAAGAGGTTTTCCGGGACGGTTTCTGGAGCTGGCTTGTGAATATAGATTACATGAACATGTTTATGGCGGCGAAGCTGGCTGAGAAGCTGAAGGGTTGTTTGGGCCTTAATGGAGCAGCTTTTATAGTCAGAAAAGACGTCATCCAGGAGCTTGGTGGATTCAATTCAACTGTGACGGAAGACGCTGAGCTTGGGGTCAGAATCGCATTTAATGGCTATCGCTTTGGCACCGGTGGTAAAGCTGTGACAAAGGCTCCGGATTTTACAGGATGGCTCAGGCAGAGAAAAAGGTGGGCGGCTGGAGGGGCGGAGATCGTGCTAAACTACTTCTGGGACTTCTTAAAGAAGCCCCTGCTCACCCTGCCTGCCATGATACTGATATTTCCTGCTTTAATTGGACTGATGATTAACCTGATTCTGCCGGACAATCTGGGTTTGAAGATCGCATATCTGCTTGTGCCCCTGATTTACTTCCTACCCACTATTTTCTCCACTTTTATCCTCATTGCCGTCCATCACCTCTATTCTCTGCAAAACTTCGTTCAGTTAGCATTTACATTCCTAGCGTGGTGCATTTTCATGGCTCTGGCGGCCAGAAAGCTTAGATGGGGTGTGAATCTGGCAATGCTGCTTGCGATGCTGCCCTTCTACTTCCTGATCTACTCCCCGCTGTGGACAATGCTGTCCCTCACAACTTTCCTCAGAGTTCTGGTGATGAGGTTAACTGGGAAAAGGTACGTGCCCGAGGACTGGGCGGTTTGAGTTTCGGGATGAGTCTTGAACCTGCTAGCACCACCAGCCCGTTTTACCAGGGCATGTGGTATTCCTCACATTAATCTGGCCATCGTGGAGGTAGATGACGTAGGTTTTGTTGGTGGCATTTATCCTTAGATACACAGAATATTCGCCATATTCTTCCCCTGTTATCGCGTTAATGAACTTTGAAATCTGCCAGATGTAATAGCTCTGGCCTGATATGATTCTCTCTACTTGAGGGTTGCTCAAGGCCTTATGGAGAACCTCTTCCCTTTCCTCACCCTTCACACCCACCGGGATGACGGTTTTGACGTATGGATAGATGTGAATGTCTGAAATGTTTCCGTTTTCTTTAACGAAGAAGCTAACGTGAATTGCGGTTTTCCAGTCGTTCTTGCCAAAATACATGTCGATATAAAGGGAATTGCCCATCACCCTCTTTTCCCTGATGGTGTAATTCCAGCCTCTGTAAATCTCCAGCTCAGAGGTGTTCAGGGCAAGCTCTACCACTTCCTCATTGCTCAAAGCAGAGAGGTTGAGCTGTCTGCCATGTGCATGAGGCAGAAACTCAGCATCATTTATGCTAATGTTGAACCCTATATCTCTTAACTCAATGATTACTGTAGAGTTTGAGAAATTAAACCCGAATTTCTCTTTCATCTCCTCTGAAAGTTCGATTTTCATTTGAATTCTGGCGGGATACCACTCATTCTTCACAACCCAGAGCTTTTCGAGTCGTAATGTTTTCTCCCATACAATCTCCTGTGGAGGTTTCAGCGAGAGGACGTAACAGTCTTTACCCCCAACTTTCTCCTCTCCTGCCAGTGATGCGTTGTATCCCTTCAGCATTTCAAGTGTAAAGCCAAAAAAGTCCGCGAAGGTTGGCTTGTCGGAGTAATTGATGACCAATTTCTGCTCTCCAGTTGTTTTATTGTAAATCCAGATTCTTGAGCCGTTGGTTATGGTGACGGTCCCGCTGGAAACATGCTCCATTCTTGCCTTATCTGGCTTTTTAAACAAAACCTCATACTGGGTTTCCCGGATTTTTCCCTCACCAATCTCCGTCTGGTAAATTGTTGCCTTATAACTGGATATGCTGCTGTATTTCTCATGCATTCTGTTGAGAATGTCTTCAGCGGCTGGCTTTTCTTGGATGCATCCTTCTAGGAGAGCTGCCAGTATCAGGAGGATTGGTAGGTTTGGCCATATAACCCTGAACCCAGACCTCAAACTCCTCACCTCTCACTATTCTCCTCTAACAATCTAAACTACCTCAACCCTAACCCACCCCTCACTCCTGCGCCCGTCCTCAAACTGCAATAGTATTAGGAAAACATACTCCCCTGCCTTAGCAGAATCATCAGCCTTTATGACCATACCCAGGCTGTAGTAGGCATGGGGCTTAACCATGAGGCATGAAGGCTCTGCAATCAGGCTTACTCCTTCACCTCTCACCCTCTCGGTGCTGTAAATGTCGGCAACTCTGTATACTGACACCCTGACTTTCCCAGGCCCTGCTTCTCCTGTGTAGAGGGTGAGGGTTTCAACTCTCTTCTCCCCCCTCTTTATTCTTATGGACTCGTTGTACTCTATGGTCACGCTGGCTCTGTCCATGAGAGAAAGACCGGGAACCGGTTTTCCTTCAGGCATTACGGCAACCCTCAGCCAGTCATCTATTGTTTCATTTCCAAACTGGGCCCTGACAATCAAATAGAGTCTTTCGAATCTGACTGAAGTTGTGTCTCCTGTTTCCTCACCCCCCACCTTGAAATCAGAGCTTACACTGACAGTTATGTTTGACGCGTATTTCCCGTAAGGCCTTACATGGAATTCGGATGGGGTTACGGTTACGTTAATGCCTTGGGGCATTGGTATCTTTTCGGTTTCAAACATTCCAGCAACTCTGTAAACTGATAATCTTACATTCCCTGACGTGTTGCCTGAGTAGAGGATGTAGGTGGTTTGCCCTCTCTCACCGGGGCTCATGGAGATGTAATTCTTGGAGATACCTCCTATAGGTCTTTCAAAAATGCAGGTTGAAGCTTTGGTTTGCTGGTCTTGTTCTTGAGCTGGGAAGAAATAAGTGGAATAAGTGAGGAAGATGAAAGAGAAGACCAGAATGGTAAAGACGACAATCAGCTTTTTCATAGTTTCACCTGCCTTCTACCAGCAGATGCAACCCGGAGATGAAAAATACAGCCAGAATGACCTTCCCAACGAGTGGAATCGTAAACAGGAAAAACTGGGCATCCCGAATGAAGCTGTCAGTAAGAACTGGAAACAGCAAATTCACAGTCATTTGCACCGCAAATCCGGTAGCTATTATCAATGCACCTTTTAATTGCTTTGTGAGGTACAGGTAGATGCAGTACGCTGGAATCGTGAGCCAGATGAGGAAATTGAACATGGAATATGCAATCAGGTTCATTTTTGTCTCACTCTCGAACTATTCTTAAATCAATCTAAAATGAATTCATCAAACATATAGTTTTTACACTTTTTGACATGCTTAATCTTATATATTGTTTCCTCATCTCACCTTCTTTAATTGTAAGATCATCCAAAATAGCTCTAACTGCTCTTAAGCTCCGCCTGACGAGGTCAAGGTCTCTTTCTGAGACCTCTCCTGTGGATCAAAATCTCTAGTATCCCTAGCATCTGGAAGTCTACGCCCATAGTGATTGCCAAAATAAAGTCCATTCTTGCAAACAGAAAAAAGGTAAGGATATTGAAATACTTTGCAGCAAATCCGGGAGTGAGTTTAAAGGAAATTGAAGGTGGGTTGAGAATCAGCAGAAGCACACTCCGCCACCACATTGATCTGCTGGAAAAAGAAGGCTGACTGAGATGACTGTAAGAACTGGAAAAGAGAGGCTTGTTTTTCTAATGGTTATCCTACTTGATAAAGACCTGAAAATGATTACCACTCTAAAATCTGATGTCAGGCAGAGTATTCTGGGGTTGCTGGTTGAGAACGGGGGCTTGAAAATGGATGAATATGCTAAAATCCTTGGGATGAGCTACAAAATCGTCCATTATCACTTAAAGACTCTCAAGGAGGCTGGAGCCGTTGACGTGAAGGAGACTTCGTTCAGGCAAGTTCATGGCTGAAGAAACAGGGATAGCTGAGATTAAACAAATAGAACAAATAGATAAAAACAAAACGAAATCCTCAGGGCTCAATCCCAGCATCCACAATCCTGAATTTACAACTTTCCCCTTCTCTCCTCCACCTGTGCTTGATGAGAGTTGCTATCCTATCTCCATTCAGCTTCTCTAAGGCAATTATCACCTTTGAGAGGTGGTCAACCGTAGGGCCACCCAGGGGCTTATCGATGCCATTCCGTATATCCGTAAACATCTGGTTGGTAATGACAGCGGCAAGGTCATGTTTTCTGGCCAAGCCGAGCAAATACGTTAGCTGAGCCGTGAGTTCCCTCTTCACCTTTATCTGCCTCTCCTCATCCTCCAGTTCACTTCGATAGAGAGCAGTTATGGAATCAACAACCACCAGCCTAACTTCTTCCTTCTTACACAACTTTCCTAGCTCTTTTATTGCTGAACTCTGCATTTTGAAGTCGAAGACGTCATAAATGAACACGTTCTCCAGAACTTCCTTATCAACAAAAATCTGCCGCACCCTTTCTCCCGATAGGCCCTCGGTATCCAGATACGCAACCTTTCCGAAATGTTTTGCGGTATTGTATGCAAGCATCAGACAGACTGACGTTTTTCCAGTTCCACTCCCCCCGTATATCTGGGTGATGGTCCCCGTCTCCACTCCTCCTCCAAGCAATGCGTCAAGGCATCTGCTGCCTGTGGGGAGCTTCATGTAGCTCATTCAATCCATCTCCTGATCATTTCGTAAATCTTCCTTAGTGGTAGGCCTGTTTCCTCAGCAATCCTCTTAACATCCTCAAATTCAGCCTTCACCACCTCACCGTCTGGAAAACTCCTCTTCACCCTCACCGAAAACTTCTTGCCTCCAATTTTCACCTCTTTGATTTCCTCATTCCTGTGGGCTTTCACGCGATGGTGAATCGGGATAATTCTGACTCCCAGACTCCCTGTCTCCTCCATCATGATTTTTGCAACTTCTTCACTTCTCTCAAGGCTGGAAATTGCCTTCAGAATTATCGATGGTCTCCCCTTCTTTCCATAGGTAGGAATTGCTGCCACATCGTATGCGAGAGATGCAAGCTTTTCCAAGGCGTAGCCAATAACTTCCCCGGTTGCATCATCCACATTGGTTTCAATAACAACAATGGAATCATGCAGGGCAGCGCTGGCAAGAATCAGCCTTAAAACGTTTGGAACCTCGCCTTCTCTATCTCCAGCCCCATAGCTCACCTTTTCGACGGTGAATGGCTGTCTGAATGTTCCTTCTGAGTAATAAGCAAGTATGGCTGCTGCCGTAGGAGTAAGAAGTTCCCCTTCTCCACCGTGAATAACTTCAATCTTGCTTTCTGAAATTATTTCAAGGGTTGCAGGAGCAGGAACTGGATATTTCCCATGAGAAAACTCCACAAACCCGCTGCCAAGCCTTACAGGAGTTGTGAAAATTCTATACCCTCTCTCCTTCAACTTCCTGATTCCCGTAACAGCAGCGACGATATCGAAGATTGCATCATCACTCCCAACCTCGTGGAAAACAGCTTCCCTGTAATCCCTGCCATGAATCCTTCCCTCTGCTCTGGCAAGAATTTCAAAAATAGCTGCAGCATCCTGCTTTATCTGATCATCCAGTTCTGAAGAAGATAAAATTTCCCTCACTTCTCTGAATGTCCTCTCAGTATCTCCGCCCTTGCTCTCTACATCTACGTGCCAGGCAGAAATTCCCTTCTTCATGACTTTCGATGCCTTTACTCTAACCTCTATCCCCAGAATTTCCGGTATTCTGACAAGATCATCCTGATCAAGGGCAACATCCAGCAGAGACGCCACAATCATGTCTCCGCCTGCACCACTGAAGGCATCAAATATAGCAAGCTTCATCTTCGTCCCTCAATATTTATTTCTTCAATCTCCCAACACCACAAGCCTTTTTATACGGTTCGGTTAAAAGTATTCATGGTGATGGTATGGAAATCATTTTGAAAGTCAATCAGGCTTACCCAAGTGATTCGGGTAGAGGCATTGCCAGGCTTGATCCTGATGCAATGCTTCGTCTTCACATCTCACCTGGAGACATAATCGAGATAGAAGGAAAAAGAAGCACCGTTGCCAAGGTCTGGAGGGCCCCCAAGCGGGATTGGGGCAAAGGCATCATAAGGATTGACAGGTTTATCAGAGAGAATGCAGGAGTGGGAGTTGGAGACAGCGTTAAGGTGAGGAAAGCGGAATACTCAAAGGCCAGAAGCGTTATTCTTGCTCCCCTTCGAAAGATGGATCTGAAGGTTTACGGAATGGATGTTGGAGAGTACCTGAAGCACCAGCTCCTGAAGAGACCCCTGATGGAAGGAGATATAATCCCCTTGGTAGGTGCTCCAGCCATTACAGGTTTCGGGCGCTATCCTCCTCAGAATCAGGCAGTGCTATTCGTTGCCATAAAAACCGAGCCCAAGGGACCGGTCATCATAGATGAGGATACAAAGGTTGTTTATCGTGATCGCCCCGCCAAGGGCTTTGAAAGACTGGGCAGAGCTGGAGTTACATACGAAGATATAGGTGGGCTGAAGGAAGAGCTTCAGAAGGTTAGGGAGGTTATAGAGCTCCCACTCCGCTATCCTGAACTATTCCAACGCTTAGGAATAGAACCACCTAAAGGCGTACTGCTCTACGGTCCTCCCGGTACTGGTAAAACATTGATAGCTAAAGCTGTGGCCAATGAGATTGGAGCGAGCTTCTATACCATAAACGGTCCCGAAATCATGAGTAAGTTCTATGGCGAATCAGAACAAAGGCTCCGTGAAATATTCGAAGAGGCTAAAGAGAATGCTCCCTCTATTATCTTCATAGATGAAATTGACTCAATCGCTCCAAAGAGGGAGGAGGTGACGGGAGAAGTTGAGCGCAGAGTTGTTGCTCAGCTTTTAACACTGATGGACGGGCTTGAAGAGAGAGGGCAAGTCATAGTCATAGGTGCAACCAACAGGATTGAAGCCGTTGATCCAGCATTGCGACGCCCAGGCAGGTTTGACAGGGAGATAGAGATAGGTGTGCCGGACAGAGAGGGTAGATTTGAGATTCTCCAGATTCACACCAGAAATATGCCTCTTGAACCCGAATATGACAGGGAGTTTGTGTTGAGGGCTCTGGATAATCTCAGGAAGAGGTATATTGAGGATGAGAACGATGAATACTTCAGATATCTGGAATTCGCCGCTGATGAAGTGCGAGAGTGCGAGAAAAAGGAGGAAGTAAAGGAAGCAATCGAGCGATCCCTGCCACCGGAGATAATTGAGGACCTTGAAAGGGAGATAATCCGAGAGATGCTAAAGCACCTCGCAGATCAAACCCACGGCTTTGTTGGTGCAGATATCGAAGCCCTATCTAAGGAAGCGGCAATGAAAGCCCTGAGGCGTTACATACCCAAGATAGACTTCAATGAGGATGAAGTTCCGCCAGAAATACTGGAATCAATAAGAGTTACCTTTGACGACTTCAAAGAAGCGTTGAAAGGCATTGAGCCTTCAGCAATGAGGGAAGTGCTGGTGGAGGTTCCCAAAGTCACATGGGAAGATGTTGGTGGACTTGAGGATGTCAAGAGGGAGATTGTGGAAGCGGTAGAATGGCCCCTTAAATATCCTGAGAAGTTCAAGAAGTTCGGCATAAAGCCGCCCAAGGGCGTGCTGCTTTATGGCCCACCTGGCACCGGAAAGACGCTGATAGCGAAAGCGGTTGCCAATGAGAGCGACGCTAACTTCATAAGCGTTAAGGGAAGTGAACTCCTTTCCAAGTGGCTTGGAGAGAGCGAAAAGGCCGTCAGAAAGATCTTCAGGAAAGCCAGACAGGTTGCTCCATGTATAGTGTTCTTCGACGAGATAGACGCAATAGCCCAGATGCGTGGAATTGATGAGGGTAGCAGAGCTGTTGAGAGGGTTGTGAACCAGATTCTGACTGAAATGGACGGGCTTGAGGAGCTGGAGGGAGTTATAGTTATAGGGGCATCCAACAGGCCTGACATAATCGACCCCGCCCTGTTGAGACCAGGCAGGTTTGACAGGCTCGTGTACGTTAGGCCACCAGACAAAAGGAGCAGACTGGCGATTTTCCGCATTCACACCAAGGGTATGCCTCTGGCAGAGGATGTGGATCTTAGTGAGCTTGCAGAGATGACGGAGGGATATGTCGGAGCAGACATTGAAGCAGTTTGCAGAGAGGCTGTTATGCTTGCTCTCAGAGAAAATATGGAAGTGGAGAAAATAGAGATGAGACACTTCCTGGAAGGACTCAAGAAGATTAAGCCAAGTCTCACTGACGCTATGCTGGCCTTCTACGAGCGTTTCGAGGAGAAAGCAAAACAAGAAAGGGCTGCGAAAATTACAGCAAGAACACTCACCGGATATGGCTAACTGGCTAACGTAAAGGTTGACAGATAGGCAAACGTTATATATTCTCCAATTTATTTAACTCAGGTGGTAACATGATATTTGCCAAAAGCCTTGCCAGAAAGCAGGTTTTACTGAGTGATGGGACAGTGGTTGGAGTGGTATATAACGTTACAGCTGATCTGAGGACTGGAGTTCTGCTCAATCTCCTTGTGAAGCCGCAGAACGAGATCTCGGAACTTAAAAAAGATGACGGTCTTTACGTAATCCCCTTTGAAAGTGTGAGGGCTATTAAGGATTATATCGTGGTTGACAGAAAGCTGATCAAGAAATGAGGGACTATCTTTTCCCACCTCTGCTATTCCCTCTTTTCCTGTTGATAATTCTCCCTCTCTTTGCATTAACACTTTTGCTGGCATCTTCAACCACATTTCAGATTCTTTTCGGCATAGATTATGAGGCTGCTATCACCCTTTTCGCTCTTATCGTAATAGGGAGCTTCATCAACATTCCAATTTATGAAAAAGAGGGCAGAGAAGTCGTAAGAAAATACAGCTTCTTCGGCCTACTTTATTACGTGAGATACAGAAACCACATTACCATCGCTGTAAACCTTGGTGGTTGCGTAATGCCATCCATTCTGGCCCTTAAGCTGCTGACAGAGCTTCCAGCACTCCCCTTCGCCATTTCCTTCGCAATTTCCAGTGCCGTCATATATTTCTTCGCCAGACCTATTGAAGGACTGGGAATCGCTGTTCCCATGTTTATTCCCCCCGCAATTTCTGCCTTGGCAAGTTACCTAGCTGCTACTTTTTTCTCTCTTCCCCCCGTCTTAATACCGAAGCTGGCTTTTACCTCAGGAGTTTTGGGAGCGCTTTTCGGAGCCGACATTTTGCATCTGAAGGATATAGAAAGGATAGGCAGCGGTGTTGTCAGTATCGGTGGGGCAGGTACCTTCGATGGAATATTTCTGACGGGCATCTTTGCTGTCATCTTTGCACTAATGGTTTAATTTTTTAATTTTTATCTTTCTGACCTATCTAACTTCACCACAAACCTTTAAATAGGATTTTGAATCTTCCCAGATAATATTCAAAACAATAAAAGTAAAAAGGGAGAAAAATGAAGAACACAACTGAAGAATTGTTGATTGGGCTGATACTGATAGGAGGAATGCTTTTTTTCGCCATACTTTTCCTTCCCCTGAGCATCGAGTACATACTGGTGACAGGACTGATAATGGCCGTCATGTACGTTTTTGGAGTAATGCTGGGTAAAAGAATGAAATTGTGAAAAGCTCAGAGATACCATTAGCCCACATTTTAGGGGAAAAGGATTTATCAGAGATATTTAAGCTGAGCACATGAAGGTTGCTATTATTCAGCACGTAAAACATGAGCCAGCAGGCTCCATAGAAACTTTCCTTCAGAAAAATTCCATGGGATACGAATACTTCCGCGTTTACGAGGGTGAATTTCCCCAGGGCAACTTCACGCATTACGTGATAATGGGTGGCCCTATGGGAGCTTATGAGGATGACGTTTATCCTTTCATCAGAGAGGAGAAGGAACTGATAAGAAATGCCTACAAAGAGGGCAAAGGGGTTCTTGGAATCTGCCTGGGGGCTCAGCTAATTGCTAGCTCCTTTGGAAAAGCAGTGTATCCATTCAGGAGGGAGGTTGGGTGGTTTGAAATTGAAAGGCTAGAGGATGAGCTTACCAATGGATTGCCAAGCAAGCTGAAGGTCGTCCAGTGGCATAACGACACCTTTGACATTCCCGAAGGGGCAAAACTTCTGTTCAGGGGAGACGAGGTCCTAAACCAGGGATTTAGACTTGGTAAGCTTGTAGCTCTGCAATTTCATATGGAAGTGACAGAAGAGCTTCTCAAACTCTGGGCAAAGGATGAGGGAATCAGCGAGGATGAAAGGCAGAATCTACTCTCAGGGATTGGCAGCATTGAAGAGATGAATACTCAGTTCGAAATACTGCTGGAACGGTTTTTCAGAGTTTGATGTGGATAGGAGTCAGCTCTGCTGAGTTATTGCTCAGTTATTAATCTAAATAATCAGGAGTTAAAGCCATTAAACTGTAGAAATTTCTAATTCAATTATTTATATAAAATAATAAAAAAGAAAGGAAGTGGTAAGGCGCTAAACGTATTTTAATGCATGTTTGGTTTTTGCCTCCAATCTGCTACTACTGCCATACCGTTACATAATTTACAGAATTCTTGACTAACGCTATCTCTAATCATACTTTTAAAACTCAAACTATCAGCTTTAATATTAAAACTAACAAATTGAAAAAAGTTAAATACGAATTCAAAAGTGCTTCAGATGGTATGAATGCCAAAGTTGTTGCTATCAGCATTATTCTGCTATTTGCCATCGCTGTTCTGCTCCCATTCTTTGTAAAAATTCCAGCAGAAGAAGTTCCTAGACGAGAATACGTCCGCATGGGAGACATAGAGATCAAAGCCGAGAAGATTAACGAGAGTCATGCCAATATAAAATTCTTAATTAGCATTTACCGCTCAAAAACCGTCACCAACGCCTCGCTGACCGTAAGCGTGTATGACATGGGAACTAACCTGCTGCTAAGAAAGGTGGAACTTCAGATACCAGAGAAGGGTGGCGAGGGTCTGGAAGAGCTGAACACCACCATCTCCTTTGAAAAGAACAAGAGGTACAACATCGGATTCAGGCTGGAAAAGGATAAGAGAATAGTCGATACCAGATGGATGAGTCTGAGAGGTCTTGATACACTGCTGCCAAAGGAGAAAGAGCTTAAAATGACGTTAAAGGATGTTGATTTCCAGATTCTAAATGTCTTTGACAATGTAACCACCATTAGGGCCAGATTTTATGTTGAGGCCATGGAGGATTACGATGATGCGGTCTTCCACATCAAAGCCATCCAGTTTGAGTCCAATGTGCTGGCGGATGAGAGGTGGATGGAAGTCAGCGTTGAGAAAGGCAAAACTCTTCTGGTGGAGAGCAATCTGACAGTTCCCAAAGACTACAACTATCTGGTAAAGCTTGAGGTCTGGAGGAACGATGCTCTGCTTAAAACGTGGGGTAAGGGTCTGAACCTCGCTCCGACAAAAAGAGTGCCAGAGAACGTGACAGAGGAGAGGGTCAAGTTTGAAGTGAGCCAGTTTGTGAAGACACCCATGCCAATGTACACTCCAACACCTCTACCTGTACCAACGCCGACTCCTACACCTGAATACGCTAAAGTGCAGCCGAAAGCACCCGGATTTGAGATTCTGCTGGCCATGCTGGCCATTGGAGGTGCGATTTTATGGAGGAGAAGATGATGAAGACGACGGAAAAATACAGCCTCGAAGACATACTCAAGAAAATATTTCTTGGAATAGCAGTAGTATTCCTCATTCTCTCAGCATGGGGAGTGTATTCAGCCCTCAACGATGTCATCCGCCTCTGGATAGGCTATAAGCTTGCCCCCGTCTATAAAGCTCTGCTGAACTTAGCCGTGCTGATACTAGCCATCTATATCATCAACCTGCTCGTGAAGGGGAGAGATGGAGAAAGAGACAGCAGAAATGACAGTAATGAAAGCTCTAAGTCAGACCAGAGTTGAAATTCTAAAGGCCTTAAAAGAGAGAAATAAAACGCTGTCTGAGCTGTCCAAGGAGCTTGGACTGTCCAAGGCCACACTCTTCAGACATCTTGTAATCCTTCAAGCTGAAGGAATTGTCAGAAGGATTGAGAACGGAAACAGATTTGTGTACTATAAACTCAGCCAGAAGGGCAGAGAAATTCTTGAACTCATAATATCGGCTGTTATAGCATTTACAGGCTCAATAATTGCATATTTATCCGCTTACAGGCTGTCTGGAGTTTCAGAGCCTCTGCTGGAACTTCCATCTCCTGCTCCAGCACCCATTTCGGTGCCTGCAGTGACTCCTGCAGTCAAATCCCCAGTTATAACCCCGCCTCCAACGCCTACACCCATTCCTGCCCCCAGACCTGCAGGTGGATTTTTACCAGATCTACCAGATCTACCGGAAACCGGATATGGTGCTGAAACAGTCACGTATTCTTCCACCACTTCTTCCATAGCGGCAGCAATTCTGGCCTTTTTGTTTATTTTTGTGATTATTACAATTTCTTTGAAGCTCATCAAAAAGAGGAATAGGATACAAAGAGAAGTTCAGAGACCCGATGCCTGATAGTGTCAGCATAATTACCTCCAACAGTCCCCGAACGGAGTTCGTGCACACCATTGCAAAGCGATGCATTTTTTATTTCGACAAAGATCTTTGTAGCCCTGCCTGATCTCTTCTATTAGCTGATTGGTGCGGTTTCATATATGAACTGACGGGCACGTAATGAGATATGTAGAAGAACTTGTAAGGAGGATATAGGGTGTTAAGTGATGCATCCGGATCATAACTGCATTATAACTGGGATTCAAATGATCAAGCAACCTTTTAATATCGTATTTCTTCAACCTCACCAGCAACAACTTTAAATATCTTGCTACTGCGTGTCACAGTATCAATGTGAGTGGGAGAAGAGGGGTGAAGAGTGTGAAAGTTGAGGAGGCTGGAAGAATATCGGAAATCTCCACCAGCACAATAAGGAGGATGTTTGAAATTGTTGAAACTGCAAGGAAAAAAGGGCTGGATGTTATCAATCTTTCAATTGGCGAGCCTGACTTTGATACTCATCCCCTTATTGTGGAGAAGGCCAGTGAGGCTATGAAGAATGGGTATACCCATTACACCTCCAATTTTGGTATAGAAGAGCTCCGCATAGAAATTGCAAAGCGCTATGAGGAGAGGGGCCGCAACATCGGGCCGGAGAACATAATGGTTACTGCAGGAGCATGTGAGGCTCTGATAAACGCAAGCTTGGCT
The DNA here is from genome assembly GCA_002010215.1 of Archaeoglobus sp. JdFR-37. GTDB lineage: Archaea > Halobacteriota > Archaeoglobi > Archaeoglobales > Archaeoglobaceae > JdFR-37. The sequence continues at coordinate 28,618 of MTMY01000003.1, read as the reverse complement.
TTCATCGAGAGGGGCAGCAAGGTCCTAATCCCAAGCCCATCCTTCCTTGCTTACTATACATATGCGAAGCTCTGTGAGGCGAGTGTTATCAACCTCAACACCCATGAAAATGATTTTCTTGTGGATGCAGACATGCTGAATGAAGTTATGAGTAAGGATGTATCCGTGATCTTCCTAAATTATCCCAATAACCCAACGGGGATCGTGATGGATGACAGCGAATTGAAGGCAATTGCTGAAATCGCTGCAGACTATAATGCAGTTGTTGTCAGCGATGAGGTTTATGATGCCATATATTACGATAAAGAGCCTGGAACTCTGGCTGGATTCGAGAATGTTGTTGTGATAAACGCCTTCTCCAAGAGCCTTGCAATGACTGGCTGGAGGATTGGATTTGCGGTTGGCAGCGAAGAGCTGCTAGAGAAAATGCTGAGAATACACCAGATCAATGGTGTTTGTGCTCCAGCCTTTGCCCAGAAGGCTGTTGCAGATGTGATGGTGGAAGGTAAAGACAGGGAGATTACCAAAGAGATGGTTGAGGAATTCAGGAGGAGGAGAGACTACGTTTATACTAGGCTGAAGGATATGGGCTTCGACATTGTTAAGCCTGAGGGTGCCTTCTACTTCTTCCCTGCCTACAATGGAAACGCTGCAGAGTTTGTTGAGAAGTTGATACTTGAAAAAGGTGTGGCTTTAACTCCAGGGATGCCCTTCGGTGAGAATAATGAGAGATTCTTCAGGATAAGCTATGCCACTTCAATGGAGAAGCTTGAGGAAGCAATGGACAGGATGGAGGAGTTTGTAGCCGGATAATCTTCTATCCCCCTCTCCATACTTTTTTGATTTTATGATTGTGAACCATCATAGGTGAATCTTCAAGCAATTAATCTCAAATCCTATTTGGATTCTAATTTCATCTTTTTACTCTTTAACTTCGGATTTGGAGGTAATTGTCACGTAAAAAATTCACCAAATTTTAAATTAATTGAAGTGAATTATGTTTAGTAAAATTTAAGTATTCTAAATTGATTTATAATTTTGCAAAAACAATTTTGGAAGCGGAAATCCGACTAAAAGGAGCTGTTGAAAATGGCGTGGGATGACTGGGTTTTTGGAATTTTAACAGGTGGGCTGTATAACATTGGTAAAACAGTCTATAAAGCCAGTAAGGCAGCTGAGGCAGCAGGAGATGCTGTGGAAGATATAGCAGAGAGCGCCAGGACGACACCCGCCATCTTGGGCGAGACAGTAGCCAGATTGGAAAGTGAGTGTTGACAGGTCCCTCAACAGCAATCAGGCAATTCTTGATTCTATCTCGGAAAATAGCTTCTACATCAAACTGGGTCTGGGGATTCTGGGAGTCCTTGTCATTGCAAACCTATTTGTTAGTCTGATAGTTCTGATCAGAATTGCTCTTGGACTCTAAAAGCTTGGCTCTAGAAATCAAGGAGGAATACTAATCACATCTGGCACCTATCTTGACCTGCAAACAAACCCCCAAGTAGCCTCATTACCCAATTTATCTGAAATTTCTTTCAATTTCTTTACAACTCTCCCGTCTTTTGTAGTTTTATCTTTATTATTTTCATTTTCTGTATTTTCAGTCATAGTCTTTACCTTTACTTACATCTTTTTCAAAATCAAAACTTAGATAGAAACTCCTTACCCTCCATTACCTCAAAGGCGGGCATACCCTTAAACTTCTCCACTATAAAATCATGCAGCTCTTTAGAATGAGAGGCACAACAATCCTTCAGAATAATGGCTCTGAAATCGTTGCTTATTGCATCAAAGGCGGTAGCAAGAACGCATACATGAGTATTTATCCCTGCAAGAGCCACTACTTCAACACCCAATTCCCTTAGCGTTATGTCAAGGTCTGTCCGGAAGAAGGCGCTGAATCTCCTTTTCTCCACCACAATATCCTCATCTTCCGGCTTGAGCTCGTTAATGACTTCGACCTCTTCAGTCCCTCTGACTGCATGCTTCTTCATGAAATTGAAGATCCAGTCGTTTTCAAGGTAGCTATCGTTGGCAAAAATAATGGGAATGCCCCTTTCCCGGCACCCCCTTATTACTTTAGCCACTTTTGGTATGATTCTCCTGTGCTCCTCTCTGAAGAAGGGTTCATTACCCTTTATCAAATCTATGACTATCAGTGCTGCCTTCACCTTTACCAGACCTTCAAACTTTCCTCCTGTCAATCACCCTCTTAGCCTTCCCTTCAAACCTTGGTAGACTTTCAGGCTCCATTATCTCCACCTTTGGTGTGACGTTGAGGTAACTCTTCAGAGTGTCGGCAACCTTTTTTGTGAGCTGATTTACATCCATCTTATTGTGGAACTCGGGCTTTATCTCAACCTGAATCCTCATGTCGTCAAGCCCAGCTTCATCCCTCTCAAGAATGATCTGATAATGTTCGCTCACTTCATTAACCTGCATCAGTGCATACTCAACCTGACTGGGGAATACATTCACGCCACGAACTATGAACATATCATCTGCTCTGCCCATTATCCTTTCGATTCTCGGATGGTATCTGCCACAGTTGCACTTTTCTTCGATTATGCTGGTTATATCTCCAGTCCTCCACCTGATCATTGGCAGCCCCTCTTTACCAAGCACTGTCACAACAAGCTCTCCCTTCTCCCCTTCACTAAGCTGCTCTCCCGTGTCGGGGTCAATGACCTCTATGAGGAAGATATCTGACCAGAAGTGTATGCCCGTCTTTTCGCTACACTCACACACAACTGGTCCACTTATCTCAGACGTGCCGTAAACGTTTATGGCATCCAGCCCTGTTTTATCTTCAATCCTCTTTCTGGTCTCCTCACTCCATGGTTCAGCTCCAAAGAAACCAATCCTGAGCTTGGTATCCTTTTCTATGTCTATTCCCATCTTTGCAGCATACTCGGCCAGATACACCATGTAGCTCGGTGTGCAGCATATAACCGTCGAGCCTAAATCCATCATCAGTTCTATTTGCCTCTGAGTATTGCCAGACGAGGCAGGAACGACTGTAGCTCCAAGCCTCTCTGCAGCATAATGGAAACCCAAACCGCCGGTGAATAGGCCGTAGCCATAAGCGTTCTGCACAACATCCTCTTTCCTCACACCAGCTGCATACATTCCCCTTGCTAGACTTTCAGTCCATAGGTCAAGGTCGCCGAAAGTGTAACCCGTTACAGTTGGCTTTCCGGTGGTTCCACTTGAGGCGTGCAGCCTTACAATATGGGACAGCGGAACTGCAAACATTCCGAAAGGATAATTGTCTCTCAAATCCTGCTTCTTCACGAAGGGGAGCTTTGTTACATCCTCAATGCTCTTTATATCATCCGGCTTAATTCCTGCTTGGTCGTAGAGTTTTCTGTAGAAGGGCGAATGATTATATGCGAAGTCTACGGTTTGTCTGAGCTTTTTCCCCTGAAGCTGCTTCAGTTCCTCAGCAGAAAGCCTTTCAACAGCAGGGTTCCAGTACAACATCCCACCTCCACAATATTTTTCAATCATTGATAGTTATGGAAAATTACAAAGTAAGCACTATAAATATCTTACTGTTGAAGTTGTAAAAGAAAAGCCGGTCAATTTCAATAATTCGTCAGATTTAAATGTTAAATCCTGAACATTTTCCACACGAACTCTATTTCATCCGGCAGCTCTGATAGCTTCTCTCTGACAAGCCTAAGTCTCTCTTCGTAGCTCAAGCCTGGAAAAAGGGCGTTGGACATGGCAGGGACGGAGTAGAAATCCAATGCCACGTCTCTATGTCCAGAATAGCTGAATGGCTCAATTTCTCCCCCCATTTCCTCAACGAGCTCATCCAGCTTTTTGGATGGGAACACTTCTCTATGTTTTAGCCCAATCGTTTCTAAGGCATTCCTGCCGTTATGGTAGAAACCAACCAGATATGAGCCCGCCACAACTCCACCATCCCTGACAACTCTGAGGGACTCTTTGAGGGCAAGATCAGCGTTGGGAATCAGGAAAATTGATGCGTTGAAGAGGACAGCATCAAAGCTATCATCTTTGAATGGAAGGTGTTCAGCATCCCCTGCCAGTACATGGTCGAGTTTATCTCTCGCTTCTTTCAGCATTCCAATTGATATATCAAGTCCCACGATTTCGGAATCGGGGAGTACATTCCTGAGTATCCCGGTTCCGCAGCCCACATCCAGACAGAAACCCTTCTTAAAATTGGCAAACTCTACCATGTCCTTGGCAAGGGATGTGAAAAATCCATACTTCTCCTCGAACATTGTGTAGGTGGTTGAACTTTCATCGAAATTCTTTTTTATGACGCCCTTCACCTTTACCGACTTTGAACCGCCGGCTATGGCCGGTATAAACACGACTGTGTCGTTGTTACTAACACGAGTCTTTGGAACGTCATCGTGTTTGATGAGAACTCCGTTGACGGAAAAGTTGTAGAAGTGAGGGTCAGACAACTCATCTTTTGCCTGTGGAAATCGTCTTACAAGTTCTTCTATTAATTCAGTGAGGGTAATCTCTTTGCTTAATTCAATCTCCACTTCTTTGCCTATTTTACTGGCCAGCAGTCCGATGAACTTTATCTTCATACTCTCTCCCCATCTGCCAGTGCTTTAATGGTTTCTGAATTTGTTGTGAACTGGACCTATTGTTCTATACTCTATCTCTCCTCCTGCTTTATAACTTCCATATATTTCTCAGAAGAGAGCTTCATCTTTTCTCTGTTCAGCGTTTCGGCATCAACATGCCTCACAGCACCAGTAGAGCAGAACTTGACGCATACAGGATCGCCATTGCAGAGGTCACACTTGACGGGCTTCTTGGTGACAGGATCTAGGAAAGCAGCCCCCAGTGGGCAGGCTATTATGCATCTTCTGCATCCAATGCACTTTTCGTAGTCTATGATCTTGGCTCCCCGTTCATCTTCATAGATGGCATCCACCCTGCACGCTTCAACGCAAGGTGCATCGATGCACTGCATGCAGACAACGGGCAACTCAAGCCCCTCGAACACATCTCTAATCACCCTTATTCTTGCCCTCTCAGGATTGATAACCTTCTCATGTTTTATCGTGCAGACAATCTCGCAATCCCTGCAACCCGTGCAGAGCTCCGGAAAGACCATCAGGAATTTCTCGCCGCTTCCATCACCCATCATTCCACCTCCGGGAAGTTCTTTTCTGGTTTCCCTATGCCGAGTTTTTGCAGTGTCACCTCTTTGGGAACTCCATTGGAATCCCAACCGTGCTGCCTGTAGTATTCATCCAGCATTTCATCGTATTTCTTCCTGTCCAGCTTCCTACCCCGCATAAAAGGCAGGCCTCTTGGCGTCGCCTCTTCAAAGTAGCGTCTTGGCGGGTAGTCGTCTTTCCTGCTGTAACCGTTCATGACGTTGAACAGCCTCTCCAGAGTGTAGTTTCTCTCTCCCACTTCCATAAGCTCCTCTTTAGTAAACTCCATTCCTGTGGCGTATTTAATCATGGGGATGTAGTCCTCGAATTTGGGCGAGTTTGCAGAATTGAAGACGGTCTGGAACTTGCATATACCTAGGCTGTCCACGATGTTGTAAAGAAGCTCATGCCACCACACCATTATTCCCTTGGTCTCGTAAGCGGTGAAGTCGCTCTTTATCTTGTGGCCGTAGATGCTTTCAAGAATTTCTTCGGGGAGCTGGAAAAGGTCTATACCGGGCCTACTCCTGAGGTGGTCAGCACCCCTCGTTGAAGTTGCGATGCCAAGGGCAAAGCTGGGGATACCTCTTTCGTCGGTCAGCAGATTTGGATGCCCTTTCGTCTGATTTGCGTAGTAAATTGAATCCTCGCCGAAGTGTTCCGCAGCCTTGAGCATACCATCAGCAAGTATATTGCCTATTTTTTCCCTCTCGACTATCATCTTTGCTAGACCTAAAACAGCCTCTTCATCTCCCCACTCAAGTTTCAGGCCACCAGTATCATTTTCTGTAATAATCCCACGCTGATACAGTTCAAAGGCCCAGGCAATGGTGGTTCCCATAGAGATTATGTCCACACCCCACTTGTTGCACATCTCATTGCCCTTGATGACGAACTCCCAGTCGTAAACTCCAACTCCTGTACCAAAAGCTCCGCTTGCAGCGTATTCCGGCCCCTCTGTGAAAATTCCTGCATACTTTCCGCTCTTTATCTTGACGCGGTGCCTGCAGTGAACGCTGCAGCCTATGCATGCCACCATCTTCACGCTGTACTTCTCTAGGTTTTCCGCCTCTAGAGGCTTGCCTTCTTCTCCCGGTGTGTTGAACTGCCAGTTGAGAGTACCTATAAAGCCGGTGGTGTATGAAACGTCGTAAAGGAGCGGTGTGCCGAGTCTGCCAAGAGTCTTTGCCCATTTCGTTGACCTGGCTCTCTGATCAACTTCAAGTGCGTAATCCAGAAGTGCATCGGGGTCAAAAAGCTCGATATCAACGCTTCCACTTGCTGCAATGGCTTTCAGGTTTTTGGAGCCCATAACTGCTCCAACACCGCTTCTGCCACCAGAGTTCTTTACTCCGTTCATAACGTTGGCATAAACAACTCTATTCTCCCCAGCCTTCCCTATGACCATAGATTCGGCCCTATCATCTTCAACCTCTTCTCTGATGACTTTCTGGGTTTCATGGGTGCTGAGGCCCCAGAGGTGTTCAGCATCTTTTATCTCAACCTCACCATCCTTCAGAAGGATGTATACAGGCTTTTCTGCCCTGCCCCTTATTATGACATGGTCAAAGCCTGCATACTTTAGCTGTGGCCCGAAGGCTCCGCCCATGTTGGCATCTCCAACACCATTTGTGATAGGGCTCTTTGTGGAAATCTGAACTCTGCCGGCACCCAGTGCGGGAAAGCCTGAAAGCAGTCCAGCACCAACAGCTAGGATATTCTCGGCATCGAAGGGTTTGACTTGGGGAGGGACGTTGTTGTAGAGGTAGTACCAATTCAACCCCCTCCCACCCAGATACTTTCTTCTCAATTCAAGAGGGATTTCCTGAATAACGCTTTTCTGCTTGCTTAAATCCACAAAAGCAACTTTTCTTTTGAGCACCATTCTTTCACCTCATATAACTCTCATGTAGACCTCATATGATCATGTGTTGACCTCATGCTGGCCCCTGAACCTTAGGCTGGTCAGCATCAACCCACGAAATCCTCCATTTACTTCCACAATGCGGGCAGGTTGCCACCTCTTCTCTCCTCTCAACGTCAAATCTCTTTCTGCAGTTGAGACACCTTGTTGACAATGTCATATTGATCACCCTTTAAGTTTACTTCTGTAAACACAAGTTTATTAATTTTTTTACACCACATACCTTTAATACTCTAATCATGATAGTATAAAGGGTAATATAAAGGGGGATACCGGATGACTCTCTTGGTATATCACCATGAATTTTTCGGGAACAACTGGCCAGTGGTGGGAGATCGCTACGCTGAGTTCAGAAAAATTCTGGGTGAAGTTGAAAAGAAAGTTAAATTGGATGTTGCAGAACCTGTAGAGGAATCTCTGCTTGAAAAAATCCACTCCAGGAATTTTCTGGAAGTTCAGAGGAAGGAGTGGTACTATCAGGCAGCAAAACTCAGTGTTGGAGGCTCAATAAAAGCGGCGGTGAAGGTGTGGAAAAATGAGATTAACAATGCCCTCACTCTGAATGTAGCCGCAGGACACCACGCAGGAAAGGAGAGTGCTTGGGGAGGCACATACCTGAACATTATTGGGCCATTGTATCTCAAATTGAGAGATCTGGGTTTGAGAAGAATGTTTTATTTGGATACTGACGCCCATCATGGAGACGGTGATAGAGAAATTCTTTCAGATTTCAGTGAAGTTGTTCATGTCTGCTTCTGCAGCTCAAACAACTATGGTGCTGGAAAGCTCTGCGTAAACTCGAATTATCTGAGAGACGAGGAAGCGTACATCAGCAGGCTGAGGGAAACTCTGGAGAAGTTTCGGGGTTTCAAGCCCGACATAGTGATTCATTTCCTCGGCCATGACACCCACGCTTGGGAGTATGGTAGCCTCGGTCTGAGCACCGAATTCTTCGGCACCATAGCCTCTGAGGTCAAGGACTTTGCGGAGGAGGTTTGTGAAGGACGTTATGTCATCATACACGGCGGTGGGGCTGATCCCAAAATCACCAGCAAGGTTTTGCAAGTGGTTGTTGATAGTTTGGCTGAAAGTTGAAGATTAATACACACAATTGAACTTGGAGAGCTAGTAGAGTAGGGTGTGAGACAAAAGGCCACTTCCAGATTCAATGTTATTTTGGGATACTACTGCACCACAATGTAGTCATTTGCCGAAAAATTTATATACTAATTTTACTAACCAAAGGTTAGTAACCTTAATAAAAGGTGATTTCATGGATACTGACCAGCTTCTCGAGGTCATCGGGAATGAGAACCGCCGCAGAATCCTGAAGCTCCTCTCGATAAAGCCTTGCTACGTTAGCGAGATAGCATATACTCTCAAAATGGCACCAAAAGCAGTATTGGAACATCTTGAAAAACTGGAGCAGGCTGGACTCATCAGATGCTTTGAGGAGGGGCGGAGGAGATACTATTACATCGATAGAAACATAAGGATAGAGATCAACATCTCTCCCCACGTCTTCATGACGAGGGTAAGTGACAGCGAAGCAAGGGGTGGACTGGAAGGAAACGCCTTTAGGTTGTTCAAAGAAGCGGCGAAAGCCTTTGATGAAATTTCGAGGCGTCAGAATGAGATATTTGCCAAGATGACTGCTGCAATAGAGAGAGCTATGGACGAGATAGAAAGAATGTTCAGTGATAACATAGAGAGGGCAGTGGTGACATCGCTGATAAAAGGAGCAGAGACTCCTGAGGAGATTTCCGAGAGTTTCGGAATGCCTTTCAGAGAAGTCTACGCAGTCCTCGAGAAGCTGGAATCAATGGGATTTGTTGAGAAAGTAAAGAAGGACGGTGATTACGTATGGAGATTGAGAATATGAGTATTAGATATTTGAAGATAATTAGGAGGTGATATGATAATGGATGAGTATTTGAGGGTTGCCGAAGCCTATCACCGTGATGTAGGAAGAGGGATAGCTAGGGTGGATCCAGAGGTAATGGAGAAGCTCAACCTGCAGAGCGGTGACGTGATTGAAATTATTGGAAAGCAGAGTGTTCCGGCCATTGTCTGGCCTGGCTATCCAGAGGACAGAGGGAAGGGAATCATCAGGATTGATGGCAGCCTGAGGAGCAATGCAGGTGTTAGCATTGATGATAAGGTGAAGATTAAGAAAGTGGAGCCAAAGACTGCGGAGAAGATTATCATAGCTCCCACCGAGCCCGTCAGGATTATGGGTGGCGAAACTTATCTGATGAGGCTCCTAGAGGGCAGACCTGTTATAAGGGGTCAGAAGATCAGAGTGGAGATATTTGGTCATGTTTTAACGTTCGTTGTTACATCCACCAAGCCTTCCGGCGTAGTTATAGTATCAAGATCAACCCAAATAGAGCTGAAAGAGAAACCTGTGGAGGAGATAACGAGACACGTCCCGAGTGTGACTTATGAGGACATTGGTGGACTCAAGAGGGAGCTGAGGCTGGTTAGAGAGATGATCGAGCTTCCTCTGAAGCATCCAGAGCTCTTCCAGCATCTCGGCATCGATCCGCCAAAAGGTGTTTTGCTCTACGGTCCTCCCGGTACTGGTAAAACATTGATAGCTAAAGCTGTGGCCAATGAAGTGGATGCCCACTTCATATCTATAAGCGGTCCCGAAATCATGAGTAAGTATTATGGCGAATCAGAACAAAGGCTCCGTGAAATATTCGAAGAGGCTAAAGAGAACGCCCCATCCATCATCTTCATAGATGAAATTGACTCAATCGCTCCAAAGAGGGAGGAGGTGACGGGAGAAGTTGAGCGCAGAGTTGTTGCTCAGCTTTTAACACTGATGGACGGGCTTGAGGCGAGAGGAGAAGTAATAGTGATCGCTGCCACAAACCGACCTGATGCTGTGGATCCGGCTCTTCGCCGCCCAGGCAGGTTTGACAGGGAGATAGAGATAGGTGTGCCGGACAGAGAGGGCAGGAAGGAGATATTGGAGATTCACACCAGGGGCATGCCCCTCGGTGAAGATGTTGATTTGGAACAGCTTGCTGAGCTTACCGTCGGATTTGTTGGAGCTGATCTGGAAGCTCTTGCCAAGGAGGCGGCGATGCATGCGTTGCGGAGGGTACTGCCAGAAATAGATATTGAAGCCGAAGAAATACCCTCTGAAGTTCTTGAGAATCTGAAGGTGACGATGGATGATTTCCTTGATGCGTTAAAGAACATCGAGCCCTCAGCCATGAGGGAGGTACTGGTGGAGATACCCAATGTGAGATGGGGCGACATTGGAGGGCTTGAACATGCCAAGCAGGAGTTAAGAGAAGCCATCGAATGGCCCCTTAAGTATCCAGAGGTGTTCAAGACAACGAACATCAAGGCACCTAAAGGAATACTGCTCTACGGCCCTCCCGGTACTGGAAAGACATTGCTGGCGAAGGCTGTTGCTAACGAAGCCAATGCCAACTTCATCAGCGTTAAGGGTCCAGAATTGTTGAGCAAGTGGGTTGGAGAGAGCGAGAAGCATGTAAGAGACATGTTCAGGAAAGCAAGGCAGGTTGCGCCGGCAATCCTCTTCTTCGACGAAATAGATAGCCTGGCTCCGAGGCGTGGAGGAATTGGCGACAGCCACGTAACAGAGAGAGTTGTGAGCCAGCTCCTGACAGAACTTGATGGTCTGGAGGAATTGAAGGATGTGGTTGTAATAGCCGCCACAAACCGACCTGACATGGTAGATCCAGCTCTGTTGAGACCCGGCAGGATAGAGAGACACATATACATACCGCCGCCAGACAAGGAAGGCAGGAAGGAGATATTCAGAATTCATCTCAAGGGCAAGCCTCTGGCAGATGATGTGGATGTTGAGTGGCTAGCAGACAAAACAGAGGGTTACAGCGGTGCAGATATTGAAGCTGTCTGCAGAGAAGCAGGCATGCTTGCAATAAGAGAGGCGATAAAGCCAAGTATGAGTAGAGAAGAGGCAAAGAAAGTAGCCGAAAAGATCAGAATAACTAAGGAACACTTTGAAGAAGCTCTGAAGAAGATTAAGCCGAGCCTGACCAAGGAGGATATTGAAAAGTACAAGAAGATAGTTGAGGAATTCCATAAGATGTATGCTTAAAGGTGAATTATGGAATGTGGAGATGTTAGGAGGAATGTTAGGAGGAGGTGATTAAAATGTGGAGAAGGAGAAGGAGAGATTGGGATGATATATTTGAGGAATTCTTCGGCAGAGAATTCGAGTTCATTGATGAGCTCATGGAGAAGATGTTCAGGGACATAGACGAGTTCTTCAGAATTGCATCAAGTGGGGAAGGCAAGCCATTCATAAAGGGCTTCTCAATAAGAATTGGCCCGGATGGCAAGCCCGAGATCAAGGAGTTTGGAACCAAGCCAGAGGCTATTAGAAGTGAGGGCATTGAAGAAAGGAAACCCCTCATTGACGTGATGGAGAGCGATGAGGAAGTTCACGTGATTGCAGAGATGCCCGGCGTTAATAAGGATGATATAGAGCTGAATGCAGATGAAACAAGCTTGGAAATAAAGGCTGAAGGTGAAAACAGGAAGTACTACGAAGTTGTAAGCCTGCCTGCCGAAGTCGTGCCAGATTCAGCGAAAGCAAGATACAACAACGGCGTCCTTGAAGTTGTATTCAAAAAGAAACACCCCAAAAGAGAGGACAAGAGGAAAATAAAGATTGAATAATATATATTATTTTTATTTATTTTGCAATCTTTCGTATTTAACTCCTGAACTATTTCTCTCAAATTCGTGAAAACACTGGCAATTTTTCTCTTAAAATCATTCTCGACTGCCTATTCTCTTCGCGTGGACTCAAAGCTGATACAGTGCACAACGGCGAAAGTGAAACGCCAAGAAAACCAGGAAAAGAAGTTAGGAACACTGTAGTTTTAAACTTACTTCAAGTTCTTAAAGATAAATCAAATGAGAGTTTGGAAAATAATTTAGTCTTTTTAATCGATATCGAAAACCGAAAATAATATACACCTCTAGACTTTAAAATTATAATATGAAAGATTCTGTCGAAGTCTTAGCCTCCTTACTTGCAAGAGCATATTCTATCGAAGCCTCAGTAGCACGAGGACTTGCAGAGATGATGGTGTGTTGCGAAGATGAAAGCATTTTCAATTCTATTTGCAATATAATGGTAGATAACGAAAAACATAAAATTATGCTTAGAAGAGCTGTCGAAGCCCTCGGATTTGGCATTGAAACTTTAAAGGAGTATGCAGAGGAAAGGATGGGGATAAAGAGCTTTGACTTTTCAGAGGATTTAACACCGGATATGTTAAACATCTTACTCAGATGGGAGCGCTGGGCTTTGCGATATTATAGATACCTGCTGAGATTCAACTTCTCGGAAATAAGCGAAGAATTGGGTGATGAAGTGGCTAAAAAAGTCAGGGATATATTGAAAGAACTCGTTGCATCCGAGGCTAGCCACATCAAGATTATCGAGAGCCTGCTCTAAACTGCATGTAATTAAACTTAACAGTCTCAGCTTTTTAATCATTTCTAATCAAAAGTCGAGATCACAATCTGCGAGATGTTGGGTGCAAGAATGCCATGGAGGCGCCTCAATTAACTCTTTGATCAGCCCTTTGTTCGTTCCGAGATGTTAACTTATTCAGGCAGGGTTAGCTGCCGATTAAATTTTCCCTTTGCATCATGCATCATGGATGTCAATAGCAGGCACGACAAAGCCTTCCATGCTATACGAGGAGATTCACAACCTGGCGGTGCTGATAATACTGTCAAGGCTCATGCTTGCAGGCATAGAGGCTGAGGCGGAAATAGCCATAGAGTACGGAGTGGTGGACATAGTGGATGACGTGGTTGAAGAGCTTGAGGAGGGGTTGAAGAGGGAGATTAAGGTGGCAGAGAAGGCCAAGAGGAGGAGAGAGGAGAACGATCAGAATTGGAACGAGAACTAAAGTGGCAATTAAAACGTTGAATAAATTTTAATAACACCACTCAGATCGATCCCGAGTGGTTGGCATGAGTGCGGCCGCGAAAGCGGTTAAGGTGGGTGTCGAGGCGAGAGTCTGGCTTCCGCTTGAAAAAATCTGCGAGAAAAATGGCATGAAAGAGCACGTTGAGAATGCTCTCATAACCTATCTGGCCCTTCTTGACAACACCCTCGTCCTGAGACACGATGGAGATTATTACGACGTTGTTGATGTAAGCCAGCTTGAGTTTGAAGATGCTGCTGGCTATACTTTCGAACCCCTTTACGGAAGCTTTCCCTCGAAGGTCATAAAGAGGTTCGTTCACATCGTCGCCCCCTACGTTGTCAAGCCCTGCGACGGCAGGCCCTACAAGATCCGCATTACTGTAACGCGAAGGAGAAGAGGGGCGTTGGTGAGGCAAAGCGAAGATTACTGCTGCGATTACCTATACCCCAACGTCATAGCAAACCACGTTTATAGCGATGAGCCTGTTACGATGGAGTACTTCAGAGAAGAGGAAGCTGAGGACCCCCTGAAAGAGCTCCTCGATCTGAGAAGAGCATACTTCGAAAAGGATTACATAGAGCTGGGCGTTCCTCCGGGATTTGAAGCGAAGGAAAGGCAGACCAAGCATCCAGAGCCTCCTGATAAAGAAGTGCTGAATGACAGCAGGGAGGTTGATGCAGAAATCAGCGTTGATGCTGAGCTCTGGAATGTCTTCACTGGAGTTATCAAATACAGGAAGCTCGACGTTGTAAAAAGCTTCAACGAAGCGCTGAAGATCTACCTGGGCGGGCTCTGGAACACTCTAGCAGTGAAAGAGTACTACGTATTAGATTACTATCACGAGCTGAAGCGTGAAGTTGTGAATATAGCTTATGAGGACATCGAGTTCAATGGAGCGAAGTATAAACCAGTTGGGAAGGGGGAAGACAGCCCGTCAGTGATGGTGAAGTACTCTTTCACGGAAAATGTGATTAGGGCAGTTGTGCGAAAGCTCGGGCAGCCGTATGCCTACATGGACATCCATCGCCCCCTGAGGTTCAGGAGGGCAGATGAGCTGGATGAGGATGAGATTGTTGAGATGGTGCTTGATGACTATATGATGATCTTTCAGATGGGCAAATACAGGCAGATGGCGCTTACCAAGGACTGCCTGCATCCAACAAGCCTTGAGATTGAGTTTTGACTCTTTATTTTTTATTTTTTAATTTGAATGAAAGTCTTGAAAAAATTTAAGCGAGTACCTTTCATTTCAAAACCTGATTTTGAACTTAGCTAAATTCTGCCAGCTAGCCAGCGGAATCAACTGCTATCTCATTCGAATGGGAAATCTCTCAAAAGTCTTACAGGATATTTTCCCTTCAGCCTGTTGTACTGTGTCCTCTCATCCGCCGTGACGCACACCGTGGAGTTCTTCTCCGCAACAGCAACCGGCAAGGCATCGTAGATAGTTATATCGCTGTCAAAGGCTATTTCTGCACTCCTCTTTAAAATAGACTCATCAATCTCTTCCACAACCATGTGGAGCTTGAATAAAGCCTCCACAGCCCTCCTCAACATTTCTGCTCCAAAGTCCGGCTTGAACCTCAGGGCATTTGTCACCTCGCAGTAGAGAAGGGGTGTAGCTATCAGCTCGAAATCGCCCCTCACGTGGGCATCCCGTATCTGAACGGCTTTATCTGTATCATCCTCCTGGCTGAACCACTTGACAGCAACGGACGAATCTATTGCGAGTCTCTCCATTTCCTTATCTCCTCCACGCCACTCCAGCCCTTGCTCTTCGTCCTCAACCTGTCCATCTCCTCTGCGGCAATCTGCCTCTCTATCCTCTTCAATTCTTCCTCAAACGCCCTCCTTGCAACCTCGCTCCAGTTCACACCCTTTATCTTTCTGATCCTTTTTCTCAACTCCTCGGGAATTGTGATTGTCATGTTCACGTGTCCCATACATTTGAATTTAACAAATATTGTATATGAATGTTACCCCGTTAAGCTACCTGCCAAAATTGGCTACGATCGCGCTATTAGACTCTTCAGCTTCAGCAACCTCTTCACCGGCTCCGCCATCCAATCCGGCGGCGGGAGAGCTGCGTTCGGGCCCCCCATCCTCAGCCTTGCAACCCCTTGTCTGAGCCGTTCAATTTCTTCGAGCTTCTCCTTTTGCAGCCTCTCAAGCTCAACCATCCTTCTGGCAATGAACTCCAGCTTTCTTTGGAGCTCGTCATCAACAACTATCTGAACCTTGAAGGCATACAGCCTCCTAAGCCTGTTGCCTCTTCCCATCATGCTGTGCCTAATACCTTCAACTTTTGCCCGATCTCTTGCTCCCGCTGCTGCCAAATTTATGGCAGTGCCACTTACCTAGCGCAGGCTCCGGTTCGGAACTCGCAGAGGTTCGGCTGCGGGGGGCGCAGAAGGGAGAAGTGGTGGCGCCGAAGCAACCTCGAAGCCTGCAGAAACTCGGAGCGCCGGAGCTTGGAGTACTCCAGAATGCAGCTGTTCCAGCCACTTGACTAAACTCCAATCCTACTTCCTTATTCTGGCAACAACCGCCTCCCTTGCAATTTCAGCCGGGGAAATCAAAAGGAGGTGCCTCTCGTCTCCCCCACCGCCGTAAACTCTCTCGCTCCTCAAAACCCTCTCATCCACGAACGCTTTGCAGCCGTGCCCAACGGGCGGGACGCCGCCAGCCTGAAAGCCTGTTAAGCGTCGTACCTCTTCTCTTTCTGCTATCCTCACCGCTTTCCCAATCAGCTCTTCAACCCTCTTCAGGTCAACGGATGAGGTGCCATCCACAATTGCAATAACAGCCTCATTCCCCGCAACGAGAACGATGGACTTGATTATCTCCCTCTTGCTGCAACCTAACGCTTTCGCAGCCTCAGCCACTGTTGAGGCTCTGCCAACCTCTATAACCTCCGCTTTAATGCCTCTCTCTCTGACGTAATTCCTGAGCCATTCAGAACCTTTCATATCTCTCTCACGAGGTAAATTCATCAAATCTCTCAAATTTGAGAGTGGCAGAAGTCACTCAACTGCGAACTCCCACCTGCACCAGCAGTCCTGCCGCTCGTCTGGAGGGGCAAATATGCACCTAACCACTATTCTCTCATCGATCTCCTCCGCAAAGAACCTGAACTCCCTGAAGTGCATCTCCTTACAGGGAAACTCACCCCTCCCCATCCTAATCCTCGCCTCCTGAGGAGGGCAGTGCGGGACGGAAATAATGACTTTACCTTTTTTCTCCACTACCTCGTAACCGATGATGGTGCTCCAGGGGAAGTACTTCAAAGCCCTGACGAATCCCTTCAGACCCTTCTCATCAATTTTAAATCTTCTCTTGATCTCTTTAGCCGACCTTCGACCCATGTCCTCCCAAACCCTCTCGTTCAATTCTACGGCTGCGTCTAATCCAAATTTGTCCTCCACGGCAAGAAACCACAAAGCGTCAACAAGCCTATATTGCCTCAGCAAGAAATGTATGTACTCCTCTTTCTCTTCTTCCTTCAAATCCAGCTTCATGTTGACCACTTTTTGATTGCTCTGATAAACCTTTAAAGCGGTTTTGATTTCCAGAGATCTACCTTCTTGCCGTATCTCAAATTTCCTCTTCGTGAGAGAGAAGGTATGACAATTCCGCTGCAGCCATCGATTGCCGTTCACTATACAGATCGATGTCGATCCTTTCCACATATATCGGTAACCGATAGGCTTAGGTTTTTTGATAGCGAAGATTATATCATGATGGATAAGATAGACATGAGCAAATACAGACCCTTCAGGGAGATGGCAAGGACATGCAAAACCAGAGAGATCGGAGAAAAGAGAGTTGTCTGGCCGAAGTTCCATCTGGAATCGTACTTTAAGAAATATAGGGCCAGAATACTGAGGGAGGCAGATGTGGAAAAGGCTGCCGAGCTCTGGAGGGCAGGTTATCCTGAGGTTTACGGGTCGAACTACGATTTTGTTCTTTATCCGGAGCAGATAAGGGAGAGGGTTGTGCTTGAAGAAAACTGGGAGCGAGACAGGTTTGAGAAGGAGTACTGCATGGTTATTGCGGAAGAGCTTGAGGCTTCAAAGCTCGTTGGAGCAGCATTACTGAGAAAAGATGACAAGAATTTGGAAATAGAGTATTCCATGATTACTACCCACCCGGACTACAGGAGGCAGCACATACCGCTGGGAATAGGTTTTGCCATAGCCGAGAAAATAGCGGAAAGCGGAGCGGAGTACATGACAACTTTTCTTGAAACCTGGCACGATATAACTCAGAAGCTCTGCATAAGGAGGGGCTGGAAGATTGCGGGAATATTTCCGGGCAGGTTCACCAGGTGGGCTGGGGGTAACAGGGAATACAGGGGCTGCGTGGTTTACATGTACAGGTTCATAAACCAAGGCCAGGAATACGTCACAAAGCCAGAAGAGTGGAGCCTGGCACCTGAAGTCAGAAAAGCGTGGGAGTACTTGGAGAGGATAAACAGGGAGATTGAGGAGAAAGCTGAGGAATACGACATTGAAAGGCTGAGAAGGCTTATTGGATGATTTTTGCCATCGTTACATCCTATTATTCGTTATTTAAGGCTCCCAATGAGCTTCGAGAACTTACCTGAAGGTATTCCTCTCAAGACCTGCCCATAAGAAACATCCATGAATCTGTCTAACCACTATCAAAAGCTGGAAGGTATAAACTACCAAAAAAGTTTTGAAAGGATAACTATTGCGATTTTTCATCAACCAACTTTCAGAGTTAAGTGCCTATCGGAGTCTGTAGATGTTCAAAGGGTCAACCTCTTTTCTTAGAGTTTCAATCTCGATTTTTTGAATGGGTTCACCTGTTCGAGCTCTGCTCAAGTCAATGTCAAACCCTGTATTACTGATTATGGTTTCTTTAGAAACACCGGGGAATATTGTGTCCACATACGCCTCCTTGCTCTCTTTATCGAAGCGCATGATGCAGAGATTTGTGACAATCATGATCGGTCCGCCTGGAAGGCCCAGCTCTTGTCGATCAACAATTTCATCAGAGAATGGCTTTCTACACTTCCAGCCAGGAGTGGTTATGTAGTCCACGAAATTAACGATCCTTTCCTTTCTATGGGGCATAATGATTATCGTATTCGTAAAACAACCGATATCAACAGCTCCTCCGCTACCAGCTAACCTTTTGTGACCTCCAAGATAATCGCCTATAACTGTAGAATTTACATTTCCATATTTGTCGACTTGGGCACCCCCTATAAATCCGATGTCGTAATCACCTCTTGCAGTACCTGCCAGCGAATGAAGATTGTTGAGCTGTGCAGAGCACTTATATGATATTCTGGGCCCGAAAAGAGATATTGGAATCTCAGGAAGCTGGATATCGAATGAGCCACTTTCTATGTTTATCTTTAATTTTGGAGCGTATAGTCTTTTGGCGAGGAGTGAGGCAACCACAGGAAGGCCTATGCCAGTTATGACGCTCCTACCATCGTACTTCTTCAATTCCCTTGCCACGTAAACCACTGCTGCTTCAAGCGGAGTATACTCTTCAGCTTTAACGGCTTCAGTCAAATTTTCACCTCCATTTCTATCTTCTCAACCAAGTTCTTGGTCTGAATCCGTAGCCCTTTACAGCCCTCAGGCTTTCAAGCCGCTCTATCCCCAGTTTGTTCAGATAGCCTTCATGATTTTCGACAGAGAAAACCCATTCTTCCAGCCATTCTTCAAAATCTTCCTGAGTGGATGCACGCTTTACGTAATCTATGATAAACTCGATGTCGAGATCATAGTAGTGCGACACTACTGATGGATGGGCACCCCAGGGGACTTCTACTATCATGTCCACCTGGGTACATGGAATGGAATTTCTGTTCGGATCCTCTCTCAGATAATCTTCTGGAACTATCTCTTCGGCAGTCACAATGACCTTATCCGCTGCAAAGGCCGCCAGGGTATCCACACCTTCAACACCAAATATTCTGCATGTACCTTCTGTTCCCACTTGCTGGACATGTATTACTGCCACGTCGGGTTTAATCGTTGGTAGCAATACCCTTTCTCCTCCAAAAAATGGATCCTCGATTTTTGCATACTTTACCTTTGGTATTTTTTCCTTATTTCTGGCAATTTCTCTGATTTTATCCAGCTTTGAATACTTGAGATTTAGCAGGTCTGACCCAATGCTGTAGTTCGAAGCAACGCTGGACAGGCCAAAAGCAGACATGTAGATCAACAAAGAATCATTGTGTCCGAGGTCTTCTATTATTAGCTCGCCATTTTCGTACTTTCTGGCGATACATGGGGCCTTCCCAAAAGCTCCAAGCCATGCGTAGCAACCGATAAACGCACTAATACAGCCCGCACCAACAGCCGGATCTTCAAGAGCGAGTATTGAAAGACCTATTAAATCCTTTTTTCCTTGCCGGATCATCTCGTAAATAGCCGCCATAGGGACCCTGGAATCAAGCACACCCCCTATGAAAACTATATCTCCATTCTGAATCTCTCTCACGGCCTCTTCCAAACTTACGATTTTATCACTCATTTTTACCACCTATATTTTATCGAATCTTTTAATTTTTCATTTTCCATCGTGTATTCGGGTTTCCGCTTATCTCTGAATGCTTTCGGTCCTTCCCAGAAGTCATTGTTGAGCAACAAGTTCCAGAAAAGCATACTCTCTATTCTGAGCCCTTCTTCAAGCGGTGTCCCTATTCCCCTAATCAAGGCCTCTTTGTCCGTTCTTATAGAGCCTTGGGGGAACGAGCAAATCAGTTCTGCCAGTTCTTTAGCTCTTTCGAGGACTTCACTCTTTGGTACAATTTCATTAACCAGCCCTATTCTGTACGCTTCCTGGGCGTCGATTTCTTTGCCAGTCAGTATGAGTTCCAATGCTCTGCCAAGTCCAACAACCCTCCATAATCTCTGCGTACCTCCGTCTCCAAGCCCAACATTCCATCTTCTATTCAGTACACCAAATTTTGCATCTTCGCTGGCAATTCTGATATCAGCTGCAAGCGCCAGCTCCAGACCTCCGGCATAACACATGCCATTGATTGCAGCAATAATTGGCTTGAATATCTGTATACCTCTAGTTAACCCCCCAAAACCTGGCCCATAAAATGCATTCTTTCTGAAATAGTTGACTTTTTGTTCAAGCAAGAACCTGTGCCATTTTTTGAGGTCTGCGCCAGTGCAAAAAGCTTTGTCTCCAGCTCCGGTAATGATGGCAACCCATAGGTCATCATCCTCGGAGAATTTTCTCCATGCATCGGCCAGTTCGAAGTTTGTTTCCGGGTCTATACAGTTGTGCACATCTGGCCTGTTGATCGTTATTACCAGTATTCTCCCATCTTTTTCACAAATTATATTTTTATAATCGGCATATTCCATGTTAAATTATTAATCATGAACAAAATAATAAGCGTTGCCCGCACCTGTGAACAAATTTGTTCAAGTTCTTAATTGATCGAGGAAAACAATTTTTATGGGGTTAACTATTCGTAATTAATAATGAAAGTCAGGAGGCACCTCCACACCACAGTGAATTCTGAAACTTTTGAGAAGTTAAACAAGCTAAGGAAGGAAACCGGGAAACCAATTGGCAGAATTCTTGACGAACTCATAAGTTCAATTGATACAGAGCTGGGAACAGACGGGATACGCCAACTGAATTATATTGAAAATTTAATCATCAAAGCATTTCGCGAGCTAGACGTCTGCATAATCAGTAAAGAGCAGTTGGAAGTGCTGGTTGAGGGAAGAGTGGATGACGCGATAACAACCAATGCAAACGAATTCGCAATTGAATGGCTTTATTCAAGGCCCATTGATAAATTAACATTAGAAGAGGTGGTTGAAGGGATAAAAACCATCTGGCTGGCCTGCAATAGAGTTAGAAAAATTGAAACAGTTAATAAAGATAATTCTATTGTTTTGATTTTTCACTCTACATTAAAAAGTAAAAAGATCGATGAATTATTCTGTAGGCAGCTAAAGTACCTCTTTGAACAGTACTTCGATGTCTCAGTTGAATACAAACTCCGTTCTCAGGGATATATATTGATCATAACTAAAGACATTGTGACAAATCAATTAGGCTCTGAAAATCAAAAGATAAATGTTGAATAGTAGCTATACTGGAAAGAACAGAAAGCTTCCATCTCTTTCTTCTCTGGCCACAATCCGTTTTTTCTCAAGATAAATCAAATGAGCGATTGTTTCTCCCACAGCAAACCACTTTTGGGTGATCGGAAGTTCATCCCATTCCTTAAACTTTATATCCCAGCTTATGTGGGGTGCCACTTCCCACGCCGTCTTAGCCCCCTTTCTAAGTGCATTAAGCGCCTCACTAAGTCTTTGATTGTGGTGTTCTTTAATCTCTTTAATCCTCATTCTGTGATTGCGATAAATATTTCTATGACCTGGAAGAGTGGCGACTACATCGAGTTCATAGACTTTTTCAAGGCTCTTGAGGTATTCTTCAAGGGAATTGTCAAGAGAGGGCCACCAAGTGATGTTTGGGGTTATATCAAAAAGTATGTGATCGCCAGAAAAGAACAGCTTTTTTTCAGGCTCATAGAGACACACGTGCCCAGGAGAATGGCCAGGCGTTAGAATGACGGAGAGTGAAAAGTCTCCATATTCCAGCATTTCACCATCGCTCACTGGCTGGAGCTCTGTTCTTGTCGAATTGTATCGAATACCAGGATGATATTTCAGAATATTGGTGAGTTCCTCCGAAGGAAAACCATTCATTTCTAGGAAATTAGCTATTTCAATCCAGTAGTCTGGATTTTCAATGGCTTCCACCGCGATAGGAGCTTCAACACTACTTACCAAAACGTTGGATTGGGATGCAATTCTGTCAATTAAGCCAAAGTGATCAGCGTGTAAATGAGTGATGAAGAAATCAGTCTTATCAGGTTTTACATGTAGCACTCTCAATGCATCAATCATCTCCATATAACATTCATCCATGTTGAATCCAGTATCAACAATGAGGGAGCGTGTCTTGTCTTTAATTAGATATGAATTCACGTATTTCAATGGATTTCGTGGTAATGGAATCTTAATTCTGTAAAGATTCTTTACGACTTTTTCAATCATCGAAAGTAATTTCACATAATATGAAATATAACGTTTTTGGGAGTTGCTCGAGTAAACCAGTATTAATTAGTCGTGGATCATTCATATAATAAGAACTATTGTCAGTGATGATTCGCAAAAGACGAAAAATTTTAAATAGGTTCTAGAAATATTGAATGAAACAAATTGGAGCTGAGGTCTAGGCGAGTATGCTCATTAGTTGTGGGAAAGGAAAAACCAGGTAATAGGAGGAATTTGGCAATCACGGGAGGGAGCTACGTGGTAGATAACAATCTGGAATATTTAAGATTAGGATTGAATTTTGAAACTCCTGGAAGAACTATAACCGAAGCAGACATAGTAAACTATGCGTATCTTTCGGGGGATTGGAATCCAATTCACACTGATGCTGAATACGCTGAACGTACAGATTTTGGGAAGATAATAGCGCATGGACTGCTGACTTTAACCATTGTTGGCGGCTTACTCGCTAGACTTGGACGAACAGACAGATCACCCATTATCCTATATGGTATTGATAAAGTGAGGTTTCTGAAACCCGTGTTCGTAGGAGATACAATAAAAGTAAGAGGAGAAGTTATACAGATAGCTGAAAGGAAGAATTATAGATTAGTAACCTATGAGATAAAAGCTGTAAATCAAAAAGGAGAAGTTGTTTTAAACTGTTATTACAAAATAGCTGTTAAAAAAGATGGGTGAACTTTCACCTGTACCAACTATTAGGTTAGGAATATGGGTTATCATGGGTTTATACCAATAGCAATCAAGATTGATCCTAGAACTGCTAGGAGAGAACCTAAAAAAGTCTTAACTCCTATTGACTCCAGCTTCTGAATGAATAAATAGGACAGAGTTGTTGTTATTAGAGGATACAGATTTGAAATTGGAACGACAACGGTTAGCGGTGCGAGAGACAATGCGAAATAATAAGATATGTTCCCTATCGCAAGTGAAGTGGCAGAAACTAATAGGTATTTGTTGTTCACGAACTTCAGACAATTTTTAGTTGAAGCATAGATGCCCAGAACCAAAAGACCAGAAATTGATGCAATAAAGGTGCTTAAAAAAATATTATCGAGCATTCCTGCTTTTATCAGGAGAGATGCGAGACCATAGAAAAACCCGCTTATGGTGGCAGTATAAATCCCTCGCCTATCAATCTCTTCAGTTGAGAAAATGTAAAGCCCGAATATCATGAGAATTGTACCGGTTAGAATCAGCATATTGAGAATTTCATGTAGGAAAAAGACACCGAAAATTGCAGAAAACATTATTCTTGTAGAGGTACCTGAGAATGCTCTAGAAGATCCTATAGATGTTACGGACATATAGGTTGTCACTCTCGCTATGAAATAGGAAAATATTCCAGCTAATGCGAGCATTATAGCTTTGTCAGCTCTGAACTGTGTTTCATGTATGTTCTTGATAGAAAAAATAAAGGTGATTAGAGTTACAATGGAAACTACTGTGAATGTTGCTGATATAACATTTGCTTTTTCAAGTCCTTTTCTCAAGAAAATGCCGTTTATACCCCATAAGAGAGAAGCAATTAATGAAAAAAGGATGCCGAGCACGTCTATCACTTCCCACTTCTTTTGAGTCTGTCTGAAGCTTGCTCAATGATGCAGATAATTAATGGTTGATGGTACTCCATTACATTTCCTCCACAATAGCCAGTATCTTTTTAATTTAAATCGGTTACGCTTTCCTTTAATTTATATGGCGTGTCAGATGAAATCTAATTTTAAAATTATATTGCTAAATCAAATAATAATCCATATTCATTCGTATTTTACGAAACTTCATCGAAATGCTTAAATATAATTATTATTAATGGCATTTTGAGGTGGAAGCTGTGCTATCCCGTAGAGACTTTTTGAAGCTAGTTGGTGCCGGTATTGCCACAACTGTGATGGGCTGTGCTCAGCAACAAGCACCTACAGCACCTACACCAACCCCGACACCCACACCTAAAACAACCCCTAAACCAACAAAGGAGTTAAAACTTGCATATGTGGCCTACAGAACAGGTCCTGCTGCTGCTTTTGGTGAACCAGGACATCAAGGTATTGATCTACTTGTCGATTGGGTAAATGCTTCTGGAGGAATCGCTGGGGCAAAAATAAAGGTTATACATGAGGATGAAGGGAAACCAGCCGAAGTCGTTGAAAAGTTCAAGAGGCTCTGCTTAGATGAAAAGGTAGATGTGATAATGGGTTTAGCTTCTACTGCAAATTCAATGGCTGCCGCTCCTGTTGCTGAGGAGAATAGTACGCTGTTTTTGAGCTGTCAGGCAAGGATACCTTATGTAACTTGGAATGACCCCAAAGACCCGTCCAAAGGGAGAATGGACTGGGTTTTCAAGACAAATAACTCGGCTGTTTCGCATGCGGTCCAGGCAGCTTATCTGCTTGCTGAATTCTTCCCGGATGCCAAGGTAGTTGCCCAAGTACATCCTGACTATGCTTGGGGTTACGATAACTATGAAGTATTTACCGCGGCGATTAAAAAGCTGAAACCTGATGTAGAAGTTCTCGAGCCATTATATCCAAAGCTTTTCACTCCAGACTACACACCGTACATTACCGATCTGGTGAATGCAAAACCGGACTACATCTTCACAAGCCTCTGGGGTACAGATGCAACACGTTTCATTGACCAGCTCATACCATACCAGCTTCTTAAAGGTGCTGGAGGTAACACTTATCTATGTGGGTACTGGGACTTCTATATTGCGTTAGGCAGGGATCTGCCTCTTTATGGCCATCCTCAACAGGGAATTCAAGGCCACTGGGCGGAACTAGATGAGATTTCTCCAGAATATGAACGATACATAAAGGAATTTAAGCAGAGGTATGACAGGTGGCCTCAGGCAGGGGCAGTAGATGCAGTTAGTGCATTCTACACATGGAAGGCAGCAATAGAGAAAGCATACGAAGAGAAGGGGGAATTTCCAACGAATGATGAAATAAGAGATGCAATGGAAAATCTGGGTAAGGTGGAAACTTTCTACGGCACAGGCATCATGAGAAAAGAGGATCACAGGGTTCTTTGGCCAATCAATACTGGATTGACGGCAAAACATGAATGGTTGCCATATACCGTGAAACCGAAGATACATCTTGAGCCCTCAAAGCAAGAACCGCCGGCTTTAACAAAAGGAACTGACTGGATTGCAACTTGGTAAAAGTGATAACATGATCCCTCAGGTCCTCAATGGTTTGATATTCGCTTCCATTTTATTTTTAGTCACTGCAGGGTTATCGATAATTTTTGGAATACTTCGAATCGTCAATTTTGCTCATGGCAGTTTCTACGCACTTGGGATATACATCACATACACAATTACAAGGCTTACAAAAAATTTGATTTTACATCTCTTATCTCCATTTATTGCCGCCATAATAGTAGGATTCGTTGGCATTTTATTTGAAATCGGCTTGCTTAGAAGAATTTATGGCAGAGGTGAGCTCTTCGAACTTCTTCTCACTTTCGGAATGATCTTCGTTTTTATGGATATTTTCAGGATTGGATGGGGCAGTATGCCCATTTCAGACCCCACAGTAACTTTTACTCTCGGGACAATTTCAATTAGGGGCTTGATAATTCCGATTTACAACATCTTCCTCATAGTTACGGCTGCAATCATTGCCTTGGTTTTGTGGTTCTTGATTTACAAAACCAAAGCCGGAATGATAATCAGGGCAACTTCTCATGATTCTGAAGTTACGAGTGCCCTCGGTGTTAACGTTCAGAGAGTTTACACTCTAACGTTCTTTCTCGGATCTTTTCTGGCTGGTTTTGCGGGAGGTTTGATGCTCCCAATTACCGGTGGATGGATCGGTTCAGACCTTGAAATCCTTGTACTTGCACTGGTAGTATTAGTTGTGGGAGGGATGGGAAGTATAAAAGGAGCACTTGTAGCGTCGATACTGATAGGAATCACAAGGGCAGTTGGGATATCACTGTTTCCCAAAATAGAGCTAGCCATAATATATTTGATAATGGTCATTGTTTTACTCATAAAGCCAACGGGTCTCTTCGGAGGTGCTGATATTGAGAGACATTAAAAAAATCGTATTGCTGAGTTTAGGGATTGTACTCCTTATCATTGTCCCGTTTATGGGAGAATACATTACTTATCTTATAGGGTTAGCCTTATTATTTGGTATTGCCGCTTTGGCTTTAAACGTTCTTTTAGGATACAGCGGGTTGCTCTCATTTGGTCATGCTCTTTTTTTCGGAGGAGGAGCGTATTCTGTTGCATTGCTCATGAAACATTATGGAATTTATTCCGCTGAAGTTCTATTTCCGGTTGGCATAATTTTCGTGGCACTCTTATCATTGGCGGTAGGCCTTATCTGTGTCAGGCACACAAGGGTATATTTCACCATGTTAACCCTAGCAATTTCAGAACTTTTCTACGCACTTGCATTAAAGCTCAGATCGATAACAGGTGGTGATGATGGGATTAGGATTTCAAAAATATCTCTCTTTGGATACGAAATATCGTCGATTAGTGAGTACTACTATGTCATTCTTTTAACATTCTTTCTATCGGTCATCATCCTTAGAACAATTCTACATTCCCCATTTGGATTGACGATTCAGGCTATAAGGGACAACGATAATAGGGTGAAATTTGCCGGAATTGAGGTGATGAAGTACAGACTTATGGCGTTTGTCATATCCGGAGTCTTTTCAGGAATTGCTGGCGCAGTCTACGGCCCGCTCATTGGTCATGTCTCACCTGACGACACACTAAGCATATTGCTATCTGGAGAGTTTGTGGCCATGACAATACTAGGAGGATATACAACTTTTATTGGGCCAATTGTAGGTGCATTCGCGTTTACATTTCTTAAAGCTTTCATCTCTTCTGCTATTGTATATTGGTATCTGGTCTTCGGGGCATTAATAGTTGGTCTCGTCATCTGTATGCCCACAGGAATAGTCGGGGAAATGGTCAAGAGGATGGTAAGATGGGGCTTCTAAAAGTTGAAAATCTGAAAAAATACTTCGGTGAAGTCCACGCAGTTGATGACATAACAATGGCTATAGAGGGAGGGGAGCTAGTCTCTGTAGTCGGTCCGAACGGAAGCGGAAAGACAACACTTGTGAACCTGATATCTGGGGCACTGATACCCGACTCAGGGAGAATATTTTTTGAAAATAAAGAGATAACAAAATTACCACCACATAGAAGAGTCAAGCTGGGAATTGCCAGAAGTTTTCAGATACCATATATCTACGAGAATCTCACGTCACTCGACAACATAATGGTTTCCATATTTTCGAGAAATGGATTTTCGAATGTTTTTTACAAAGACTCTAAAAAATATGAGATGGTTAGAGATGAAGCCATAAACTTACTTGAGATATTCGGAATACCCATAAAAGTGGCCAGAGAACTGCCACATGGACACAGAAAGCTTCTTGATGTGGCTATGGCACTATCACTTAAACCAAAACTGGTTTTGCTGGATGAACCCACAGCCGGGATTAGCATTGAAGAAAGGGATGAAGTGATAAACACTATAGTAGGAGTTCTTCGATCACAAAAAATTGCTGCTATTGTTGTTGAGCATGATATGGAAGTAGTAGCGGAGCACTCAGATAGAATCGTTGTTATGAATGACGGCAAAGTCTTGAAAGAAGGTGGAAAGGAGATCTTGGATAACGAAGAAGTCCGAAAAATATTGATAGGTGATTAATATGTTAAAACTCGAAAAAGTAAACACGTTTGTGGCCAAAGTACAAGTTCTGAGAAACGTGTCCTTGGAAGTAGATGAGGGTGAAATAGTTTGTCTAGTAGGCCCAAATGGAGCAGGAAAAACAACCACACTTAGGAGTATAATGGGAATACTTCCAGTATCATCAGGAAAGATCACATTTAAAGGGCAGGATATATCGAGAATGAATCCTTATCAACGTGCAAAGCTCGGAATCGGATATGCTCCTGAAGATAGGAGATTATACCCCGATTTCACCGTTGAAGAGAATTTTCTATTTCCAGCAAGATTAATGGACATGGACGAAAATCAGGTTAAAGAGAGGATTTTTAGGATTTTTCCAGAACTGAAATATCAAACTCATCGACTTGCACGAACATTAAGTGGGGGGCAGCAGAAAATGGTGGCTATTGCTAGGGCTATTGCTACTGATCCTTCACTAATTCTTCTTGACGAGGCTTTGGAGGGTTTAGCGCCTATTGTTAGATCAAGACTTGCTAAAGGAATTTACCAGATGAAAGAAGAGGGAAAGTCGATTTTAATGGCTGAATCAAGTATTACTCATGTCAAAGGAATTGCGGACAGAATCTACAGAATTAAGCGAGGTACTATTGTTGAAACATAGGTTTGGCACTTCGATGTAAAATTTAATTAGCATTCACCACATTCCTCGCCTCCTCCCCCTTCAGAACCCTCACCACGTTGCTCAAAGCTTCATTCAAAATCCTAAGCCTCGCCTCATTCGTAGCACCTGCAA